>CAYYXS010000022.1:0-54330 GCA_964475635.1 uncultured Rhodocyclaceae bacterium | reverse complement strand
GTTGTAGCTCCCTCTCTCACCCCGGAAGGCTACAATCTGGTATCGCGTAACTCCCCGTCTGGCCTTGGCTGGACGGGGATTTTTTTGTCCGTTTTGATGTTCAGAAAAGCAGCATCTGGTTTGCCGTGACCTTTTTTTCCTGAAAAAGCGGCATCCCGACCAGCAGCTGGATGCCGGCATACTGCTTTTCGGTGACGGTCATGCAGCGCACCGATCCTTCTGGGGGAAGGCTCTCGACAAGGCGCCTGAGATGCTTCTGCTGCGCGTCTGCTCCGTTGAGCAGCCGGCCGTAGACGGACCACTGGATCATGTCGTAGCCGTCGTTGAGAAGGAAGCGGCGGAATTGCACATAGGCGCGCTTTTCGGCCTTGGTGACCATGGGCAGATCGAAGAAGACGAGCAAGCGCATGTATCGTCTCGTCTCGACGCCCACCTCAGCACTCCAGCCGGTGGGGCTGCAAGCCGATCAGGACGGGCAAATCCAGTTCCCTGGCGTCTTCCTCGTAGACGCGCACCAGGCTTTCCACGGCATATTCGATGGCCGAAAGGGCGGACATCTTGCCTTGCGGCATGGCGACATCCACGTTGAGCAGGGCGACCAGGGCGGATTTGTCCGCCGGGATCAGCTCGCCCTCGGTTGTTGCCGGCCGCTTGGCGACATGCAGGTCGACAAGGGGGCGGAACGGCTCGATCAGGTCGTCGGCGAGGTTGAAGGCATTCTGCTCGCTGTCATGGAAAAGACCGACGGTCGGATGCAGGCCGTGGGCGACCAGGCCGCGGGCAATGGCGCCGCGCAGCACGGCGTAGCCGTAGTCCAGCGCGGCATTGGCCCAGCGCTCCTCCGCCCGATGGAATTCCTGGCCGAAGAGCTGCGTGAAGTAAAAGGCGGCGGCTTGTCCTTCGAGATTGTCAGGGTCGCCGGAGCGTACGCGCCGGGCATAGGATTCGAGGCGATCAATGCCTTGCCTTCCGCAGAGCCGCAGGCAGGCGGCCTGGTTCTCGATCTTGCGGCGCACGATGGAAGCCCAGGCCTGCTTGGCCGCCGGCTTGGCGACGCCCAACTGCTTGCGCATCATGCGCGTCGCGCGTGAGTGGGAGAGGAACGGCAGGAACACGCCGGCCGGCTGGTGGTTGTTGCCGGTGGCGTAGAGGCCGATGCCGTATTCTGCGCAGGCCGAAAGCACCGGGTGGGTGAGAGTGATTTCCCGGTGGTTGAGGACGATGACGGCGATGTCCTCGAAGGGCACGAAAGCGGTTTCCTCCTGCTCGATGGCGAGGGAGTAGTGTTCCCGCCTCAGTTTGGCGGGACGGGAGATCATCACGCTACGCCAGACCACCGCGCACCTCGGGAGGGGCAGAGTAGATGTTGCCGAGAGTGCAAACGTGGAACTTGTCGACAGCGACAGCGGTTTTCACGCCGATCCCCTCGATGAATCCGTCTTTACCAAAGCGCTTGTTGCGATCATGCACCCACAAGCTGATGGCGCCTGTCGAACGATTACAGCTTGCGTAGTAGCCCAAGTGCGTCTCTCTTTTCAATGTGACGCGAACAAGATCATTCGGATGCAGCGAAAAGCAAAAATCGAAGCCGTCATCAATCAGCGTCCACTCGTCCTCATCCTTGAACGCCACCACCGCCCGGCTCGGCAGCTCCTTCGCGACCGCGTGATGCACATAGACCGGTACAAGATGGTACTTGCCGTCCTTTTTGTGCCTGAACACATCCACCCGCAGCATGGAGTCGTTCTTGGCGATGCCACCACGCACCGGGATGCCGGAGAGCTTGTCGATCACCATGGTGACACTGCGAACGATTGGGCCGGTTGGGTTGCCGTCACGGTCCGGCTTGCGAAGAGGATCGCCCGGCGGAAAGGCCTTCTCGCCCTTGCCGCCATGGACTTCCAGCCGGGCGCGGATCGCGGCGTAGAGCTTTTCGTTGCGCTGCGGGTCGATCAGCTTGTCCAAGTCCTTGAGCGTCAGGTTGGCAAGCGGCACTTTTTGCGTGACGCTGCCCTGTGCCTTCAATCGCTCAGGCTGGGCGTAGATGGTGTCCTTGTGCGCCGCGCCGCCGTTGCGCCGTTGCGGCGCGCGGGAGACAAACAGGGGGCGCAACGCTTCCAGCGCCTCCGGCGGCCAACTGTCCAGCGCCGAAATCCTGGCCCGCAACTCGGCGGGATCGTCGATATGCAGGCGCGCATCGAGTTCGTTGCGGAAATGCGGCCAGGGATCGGGGAAGTGCGCATGCAGCTGCTGGAACATGACAGGGTTAATGATCTCGCCGGTTTCCGCATCGACGAAACCTTCGCGCACTTTTTCCAGTTCTTTGTTCTTGGCATAGGAGGCCAAGCGCTGCACCATGCCATGGCTGCAGGCGGCCACTACTGCGGCATCGAGCGCGTGATGGCGGTCGCTTTCGCCGCGCAGCTTGACGAGTCCCCAGCGGGCACGCAGGAAGGCGGTCATCTGGCCGCTCAACACCACACAACGCTTCGCGTCGCTGTCCTCGGCCAGCTTCAGGTAACCCTCGACGTAGTTTTTGAAGAAGCGGCAGATGTAGCGCGTGTCGTTGAGGTTGCGTTCGCGGAATTCCTCGGCGGCCTTGCCGGCGAAGTCCTTGCGCAGCAGGCGGCTGCGCTTGGCGAGGCGGTAGGACTTGTTCGATTCGACGAAGACGACGAATTGCCGCCAGCGCTCGCCCTCCTTCGCACCGTCGAGGTATTCGTAGGGCGTGCGGTTGCCCTTGTTGCGGTTTTCGCGGGCCAGCACCAGCACCTTGTTGTTCTTGCTGTCGTCGAAGCTGCGGGAGTAGGGCAGGGCATGATCGACTTCGGCGTAGCCGATATCGTGCAGCACGCGGTGCAGATCGAGCGCTTCGAGGGAATAGGCGCATTTTCCCTGCTGTTCGCGATAGAGCTGGAATTTCTCGAACTCGCGGCTCTTGGCAGGCATCTTGAATTCTTCCTCGAAAGCCGCCTTGTCCTTGTCGTTGCGCTCGCGGTATTCGTCCTGCGCTTTCTTGACCTTGTTGCGTTCGTCCAGGGGACGGGACAGGTCGCGCGCCATCTCGATATGAACGGCGGCAGGCGAGCCGTAACGGCGCACCAGCGCATTCAGCACCTTGCGGGCCTGGTTGAGCGCACGCAGGACGACGGGGTTGCGCGGCGCGTCCAGCTCCTCGCTGAACACCATGCGGCCATCCTTGTCGCGCCTGGCGTAGAGCGGCGGCAGGGTCTTGTGCTTGCCTTTGCCAGCGCTGTTTAGCTGGCTGTGGTGATAGCCGGCCGCTGCGCAGGCCTCGTCGTAGCGCAGGCCTTCTTCCATGCGCGGCACGATCTTGCGCAGGGCCTTGAGCGACAGGGCATGGAACTTGTCGAAACGGATGTCCAGCAGGGCGTCGATCATTGTTTTGCCACCGGGCAAAGTCAGTCTCCGCAACTCGGCGGCGACTTCCTCGTCGTCCTTGAAGACGCTCAGTACCCAGGCGATTTGATCGAGCAATTCGGGGTTGCCGCTCGTGGCGGCGCCGGCCATGCCTTCCCATTCGGTTTCCAGTCCCTTGTCCTTCAAGGTTTTTCGCATTTCCTGCCATGCCTGGAGCCGGACAAGTTTCTCCGTTTCAGGGTCTTTGGCCTTGCCTTCGGCAAGTTGAGCGGCGGTAGGGTAGGAAAGACCGGCGAACTTGAAGGCATCCGGCAGCAGGCCGGCTTTGACCATGGCGGCGCGCAGTTGCTTGTAGGTGAAATCTCCGGCCTGCCTGTAGGGAAGCGGAAGAGCTGCGCGGCGTTCTGCCTCGTTCAGGCTGCGCGTGACGCCATCGACGACGATGCGCAGATTGTTGAGCCGCGTCAGCCAGACATGACGTTCGGCCGTGAAGCTGGCTTTCGGGGCGCGGTATTCGTCCTCCTCGAAGGTGCATTTTCCGAGCATCTTGAGGAGATCGCTGCCCGCCAGCGGTGGCTTCTGTTCCCAGAACAGGCCGGACTTCCGGTCGCCGCTGCCGAGGATGGCCGCTTCAAGTTGCGTGGAGGCGAGGGGGTTGCCGCGCTCCCGCTGCCGCCGGAACAGCAGTGCAAGCTCATCGGCCAGCAGGATGCGTGAGAGTGCCTTGCCATAATCGCCCTGCTTGTTGCGCTGGGCGTCCGGGAATTCGGCCAGGACCATCTCGGCGGCGCTGCGGTAGCCCTTTTCGGCCATACGCCGCCTGGTGCCGGCAAGCCCCTGCTTGACCTTGCCGCCTTCTCCCTTGCTGTCGGCTTCAGCCTGTTTTTCCTCGGCGCGGCTGATCCAGTGGAAACCACGATGCTTGCATAGATGGTAGATCACTCGCGCCCAGTCCTCCCGGTCCAGAGCACGGTCCAGCCCTTCCACGCGCAGTTGCCAGAGGGAACCCTGAAACGGGTTCTGAGGCTGAAAGAAGCTGACATCCTCGATGAGTCCATGTCGCTTGAGCAGGCGCGTCAGCTTGGTCAGGCGCCAGGCGCGGCGGCGCAGGCGGCGCCGCATCAGGCGGGCGTTGCGGCGCACCAGATTGAGGGAGTCGCCTTCCTTGGCGGTTTCCGCCTTGTCGAAGGCGCGCACGCCGAGATCGATGATGCGGTTCTCGCCCAGAACGCACCAGCCGACCGAAGCAATGCCGATGTCAAGACCGAGGGTATAGGAAAGTTTTTCCGGTTGCATGACGCCGTCCCATGCGGATAGAATGCTTCCATTGTAGCCTTCCGGGGTGAGAGCCGTTGCTACAATAAGGTGGCTACCCTCGGGTAGCGACCGAATCCGGCCCGACAGGCTTGCCTGTCGGGCCTTACTCTTTCTGGGGTGACAGCGAGAAAAGTCAGTCTCCACAGTACGGCGCCGAACCTTCGCCATAATGCGACCAGGCAGCGATGACGCCGGGGAGTGCCACTTGACCGACTTCAAGAACGACGCGTGCTGATCACCGGCGACGCCAGCGGCCTCGGGCATCGCGGCGGTGCCGCGCCTGGCCGACTACTCCGCCAGCAAGGCTGCCGCCATCGCCTTCGACGAATTGCTGCGGCTGGGGCCGGCGTACGACCGCCTGCCGGTGAAGGCCGCGCCGATCATACGCGCAGCCCCGGCGGTTTGTCGCCGCGCGCGACGAACTGAAGCGCGAGCCCGTTGTTGCAGTAGCGCAGCCCGGTCGGTTTCGGCCCGTCCTTGAAAACATGGCCCTGGTGCCCGCCGCAGCGCGCGCAATGGTATTCGGTGCGCGGAAAGATCAGTTTGTAGTCGGTGCGGGTTGCCACCGCCGAGGGCAGTGGTTCCCAGAAACTGGGCCAGCCGGTGCCGCTGTCGTACTTGCGCGAGCTGTCGAACAGCGGCAGGAAGCAGGCCGCGCAGACGAAGGTGCCGTCGCGCTTCTCGCGGTCGAGCGGGCTGCTGCCGGACGGCTCGGTGCCCTCTTCGAACAGCACTTCGTAGCGATCTGGCGGCAGCAGGCGCTTCCATTCGGCTTTCGACTTGTTCAGGGCGGCTGCGGCTGCGCTGCCCCTGGCGTATGGCAGGGCGGCGGCGGCAAACAGGCCGGCGAGTGCGGTCAGCCAACTGCGTCGGGTCATCGGCTCTCCTTCGCATGTCCATTGCGGATGCGGCATTCAAGCGAAGAGACCGGTGAAGACGCCGATAACTTACGTGCCGATCCGTTTTTCGCCTGCGGGGTTCGGGGCGTCATGTCTTTTCGTGGGATTCCGCCTTCGGCACGAGTTGGTAAAACAGGCTCGACTCGCGCTTGTAGAAGCCCTCGGTGTGGAAGGTTTCCTCCAGCTTGAACAGCTCGTAGTCGAGGTGGTGGCACAGCTCGTGCAGCAGCGTGCGCAGGAAAGTGCGGTGCGCCACCACGCGCTTGTTCTTCGCCGTGCGCATCCACAGCTTGATGATGGCTTGTTTGCCGTCGTCCTCCGGCAGGTAGAGGCCGTGCAGCTCGCCCCAGTCGTCGCTCGGACGCACCGCGAGCACCGAGACTCGGATAGGCGCCGTGCCGAGCTGACTGACTATTCCCGTCGCGATGGCGCGGCACAGGCGCCCTGCCTCGGTGCGGTTCTCCGCCTGCAGGGCCGCCGCGAGCGGCGCCGCCAGCGAACGCAGCGCCGCCGCGTCGGGCAGGTCGATGCGCTCGATGGCGTCGCTGCGGTCGTAGATGCGGCGGCGCGCGGCAGGCAGGCGGGCGTAGTAGGCGAAGGGCATGGCGGCTGCCTTGTAAGCGTAAAGATTAAAGCTTAAAGTATTGCAAGAATGCTGAAATTTTAGTGGGAGGCGGCCATGCGCGCACTCGTCACCGGCGGCAACGGGCATCTCGGCTACAACCTGGTCAAGGCGCTGAGCGACGGCGGCCACACGGTCCGCGCCAGCGTGCGCTCCCTCTCCGATGCCGCCAAGACGGCGCCGCTCCGCAAGCTCGGCGCAGTCGAGCTGGTCGAGGCGGAGCTGGACCGTCCCGAACAGCTGCGCGCGGCGATGGAGGGCGTCGAGGTGCTGTTCCATGCCGCAGCGGTGTACTCGGTGGCCGAGCCGGGGCGCGAGCATGAAATCATCGGCGCCTCGGTCCGGGGCACCGATGCGGTCCTGCGCGCGGCGGCCGACACCCATGTGCGCAAAGTGATTCTGACCTCCTCGATCGTCACCCTGCCGCTGACCGCGCCGGATGCGCCGCCGAGCACCGAGGCGGACTGGACCGCCGACATGCGCATCGTCTATTTCCGCGCCAAGACCGAGGCCGAAAGGCTGGCCTGGCGGCTGGCCGGCGAACTGAAACTGAACCTGGCGACGATCCTGCCCGGCCAGATCGGCGGGCCGGGCTTCGTGCGCAACACGCCGACGCTGGACCAGATCGAGTGCATGATGAAGAACGCCTTTTTCATGGGCGTGCCGGACATGAACATGCAATACGTCGATGTGCGCGATGTCTCAGCGATGCATGTGCAGGCGGCCGAGCACGACGCGCAGGGCCGCTTCATCGCCGCCGGCGATGAGGCGCCGAGCTGGCGCCGCATGATCGAGGTCATGCACGGCATCGATCCGCGCGTGAAGCGATCGCTGATGACCCTGCCGGACTTCATGAATCCCTACCTGATCTATTTCGATTGGCTTTTCGCCAAGATGCTCGGGACGCCGCGCATCGCCTCGCCCGAGGCGCTGGCCACCCTGCGCGGCAAGCGATTCAACGCGAGCAACCGCCGGGCTCGCGAAGTGCTCGGCTGGGCGCCGAAGTTCAGCCTGGAAGACAGCCTGCGCGACACCATGGCGGTGCTGCGCGCGCGCCGGCAGGCCGCTCACTAGAAAATCCCCAGCGCCACGCCGCTCGCCATCGCCTCGCCGAGTTCCTCGCAGGCGGTCAGGTCGGCGTCGGTCACTTCCTTGCGCGCGATGAGCGGCGCGGCGACGCGCTTCCAGCCGTAGCCGGTGGCGATGCGCTCGATCTGCGCCTCGGCGCCGCTGCCGTCGTTGCCGGCGCTGACGAACAGGGCGTAGGGCAGGCCGACGGTTTTTCCTTCGGCCGGGTAGTAGGTGCGGTCGAAGAAGTCCTTCACCATGCCGGCCATGGTGCCGAAATTCTCCGGCGTGCCGATGATCAGCCCGTCGCAGGCAAGGAGATCATCCAGCGACGCCTCGCCGGCGCGCTTCATCACCGTCTCGGTTTCCGTCGCGCGCCTTGCGCCGCGCAGCACGGCCTCGGCCATGGCGCCGGTATGGCCGCCCTGGGTGTGGTAAATGATGAGCAGGCGCTTCACGGCGATAGGCCTGCGGCCGGATCCTGCCGGTAGAACTGCCGCAGCTGTTCATACACCACCGGGTATTCCGCGCGCAGCACCTGCGGCGCTTCGAAAAACACCTCGCTGACTACGGCGAAGAACTCGGCCGGATGCTCGGCGGCGTAGGGGTCGATGAAGGTCTCCTCGCCGGCGTCGAGGCGCGCGCAGAAATCCGCGTAGGCCGGCCCGAAGGCGTCTGCCCAGGCCTGGCGGCTCATGCCCTCGTGCAGCGGCGGCAGGCCGTCGGGCGGGCCGTTGAGCATGTCCAGCTTGTGGGCGAATTCGTGGATCACCACGTTCATGCCGTCGGTCTCTTCCGGCCGGTCGAACCAGGACAGCAGCACCGGGCCGCCCTCCCAGGCCTCGCCGGCCACCTCGTCGTCGAATTCGTGCACCACGCCGTCTTCCGACATCTGCCGGCGCGGGATGACGAAGTCGCCCGGATAGACGATCACGCCGACCCAGCCGCGATAGGAATCCAGCCCGAGCTTGAGCACCGGCAGGCAGGCCTGCAGGGCGATGGAGAGCTGGATCTCCGGCGTCAGTTCCAGGCCCTGCGCGCCGTGCCATTCCTTGGCGGCGATGAAGGTCAACGCCAGCTCGCGCAGCCGGCCGCGGTCGGCAGGGGAGAGGTGGCCGAGGAAAGGCAGGCCGGCCTCCACGCGCGTCCACAGCGCGGTTGCGACGGCGGGCGCGGGCTGGGCGGCCTGCCCGAAGAATTGTTTGAAGGCGCGCAGCATCGGTTCAGGGTAAGCGGGCTTCGGCCGGCGCGGGACGGCCCGGCACCCTGTCCATACTGCCATATCCATGTTCCAGCCACCATCCTTCCTGGCATCGCACGGCGCGGCCAGGCGCGCTTGATCGTCGAGCGCCGCGAACACCCCGCCGAGGTTGCGCTAGACTGACGCCGGCAGAGTCAGTTCAAGGGCGGATATACGATGAAAAAATCGACGGCCGGGCAGTTTGCAGGGGCCATGCTGTTTGTTCTTGCCGGATCGGTAATTCGTCGATCTGAGCGGAACCGGGTGCTGCGGGTTCAGGAAAGCGGCGAAATCGTGGTCGGGCAAGGCACGAACCGGAGCCGGGTTGAACCCCTGGCGAGGACGCCGCCGGCGCGGCGGCTGCCGCGCCGGGGACAGGCCGGGCTACTTTGTCGGCACGATGATCCAGTCCGGATGCGCGACGCGCCATTGTTTGTCCCGCAGCACCATCGGGATGATGGCGTGATTGGCGTTGTGCCGCGGCTTCGCGCCGAAGCTGTAGGGCGTGCCGATCAGCGGCGAATCGAAGCGCTCCAGCTCGCGGAAGGCGTTGAAGACCGATTCGCGCGTGATTTCCCCCGGTATCCGGCGCAGGACGCCGACGAACACCTGCGCCGCCAGGTAGCCGCCCTGTGAGAACGAGGTGAGCGGCACCTTGCCCCGCGTCATCGTTTCGCGCCAGTCGGTGAGGTCCAGGGCGCGGCTGGACCAGGGCAGGAACTCCGACATGGCGAACATGCCTTCCCCTTCCGCGCCGACCTTGCGCGCGACCTCTGCGGTGTAGGCGGGAGTGAGGTACAGCCAGTCGATCGGGCCGGCATTCGCCGCCTTGGCATCCTTGATCCACTCGACCACCCAGGGTTCGAGGCCGAGGAAGACGACGGCGTCGCATTTCGCGTCAACGACCTTTTTCACGTAGGCCAGCGTCGGCGCCCCGGGCGGGTAGGCCGGGTCGTGCAGGTGCAGTTCGTGCCGGAAATTGCGCTTCCAGGTGGCGATGGCCTCCTCGTAGCCGCTGCGCATGCCGGGGATGTCCATCAGGACGGTGCAGACCTTCCTGCGTCCCCTGACTTCGGAGGCGAACTGGAGCGCCGCGGCGAGGCCGATATACGGGCCGGTGTTGACCGGGGAGATGTTCGGTGAATTGAAGCAGGCCGTATCGACTCCCGTGCCCTGAATGGCCACGACGCGCTGGCGGGCGTAGAACTCGGCGTTGGCGCTGCATTCCCCCGTGCTGGCGCTGCCGACCATGGCGACGACCCCCTCGCGCTCGACGAGTCTCCGGGCGGCTTCGCCGGCTACTTTCGGGTCGCCCTTGTCGTCTTCGGCGAGCAGGACCAGCTTGCGGCCGCGGATGCCGCCCTGCGCGTTGATGCTCTCGAAATACGCCTGCACTGCCTTCGCCGATTCGGGAAAGGCCGCTGCGGCGGTGAGCGAACTGATGGCCCCGACCTTGATCGGCATGCCTGATTTGGGAGACGTGCTGGCTCCGGCCTGCGCGCCCGGCAGCAGCGTCGCGGCGAGCATGGCCGCCCCGATGCGAATGAAATGCTTCATGCGATCCTCCTCCTGTTTTATGAGTTGTCCGGCCGGTGGCGGATGTGCCTGTCCGGTCCGTGGCTGCAGGGAAAGCAATAAAAATGCCGAAAGGCTATGGTGAGTTTCCAACAATCTGTTTTGCCGGGCGGAATGCCCGTTTCCGCGGCGCGGGCGGACGGGGCGCGGGGGAGCGGCGTTCGATGATTTAATGAAAAATACGGATCGGTCCGGCCGGATTTGATGATTTCATCGATCGGCCGAACGGCTGCGGGTCGCGGCGAAAATCCCGGACAGGATCAGGGCGATGCCGGCAGCGTGATAGGCGCGCGGTTCCTCGCCCAGGAAAATCACCGACAGGAGGGTGCCGAAGGCCGGCATCAGGTGCATGAACTGCCCGGCGCGGTTGCCGCCGATCTCGGCCACGGCGCGGTTCCAGAAGATGAAGCCGAGCGCTGCCGGGAAGATGCCGGCGTAGGCGATGGCGGCGAAGGCCGGCGCGCCCGGAATGATCAGCCTGCCCGCGGCGATTTCCCATAAATAGAAGGGCGCCAGCCCGATGAGCCCCCACACGGTAATGGCGGCGAGGAAGGAGAGGGCATGCAGCCCGGCCGGGCGGCGCACCAGCAGCACGGTGTAGAGCGCCCAGAACAGCATCGCCGCCAGCACCCACAGGTCGCCTGCGTTGGGGCGCAGTTCCAGCAGGCGCGCGAATTCGCCGCGGGCGAGGATGGTCAGCACGCCGGAGAAGGACAGTGCCACGCCGAGCCACGCCTGCCGGCGCAGGCGCTTGCCGAGCAGGGCCCAGGACAGGCCGATGATCATGATCGGCGTGGCCGAGGCGAGCAGCACGCCGTTGGTGGCAGTGGTGTTGGCCACGCCGGTGTAGGTGAGGGCGTTGTGGCAGGCGCCGCCGAAGAGACCCAGCATCGCCAGCACCTTCCAGTGCGCGCGCAGCTGCGGCCAGTCGCGCCGCAGCTGCGGCCAGGCCCAGGGCAGCAGGCAGAGGAAAGCGATCACCCAGCGCCAGAAGGACAGCGCGATGGGCGGCACGTCGCCGCGGATCCAGCGCCCGACCACCCAGTTGCCCGACCAGAACAGCACGGTCAGGGTCAGCAGCAGGTAGGCGAAGGCGTGCGAAGGGGGCGGCGCGGCGGAAAACGCGCCAGCGTTACGCCGGAGCCAAAAGTCAGCCGCTGCAGGACGGCGTGTCAGAGCGCACCCCGCGCTTTTTCGCTGGCGTAATAGACGACCTTGCGCGCGCGCATCGCGTCGCCGAGCGGGCGGTGGTCCAGCAGGGCCGACCAGGGATCGAAGACGGCTGCTTCCACCTTGTCCTGCAGCGCTGCCGAGGGCTCCTGTTGCGGCACATGCAGGCGGCCGACCGTGACGTAGGGCGCGGGCCAGTCCACCGAAGCGTTCTCGATGGGGGTGGTCGCCTCGTCCGTAAAGAACTGCAGCTGGAAGTCGAAGGCGAGGGCGGCTTCGTCGGGCGCGACCTGTTCGCGCCAATTCGTGCTGGGTTGCATCTTCGTTCTCCTCTGTCCGGGGTTTTCGCCGGGCGTTTTTCGCGCGGTCTCCGTCGGGTTTGATCGAAGTCAAATCGACACCCGATTTATGGCACCATTATGCCTCTCAATGGATCGAGCGGCGCTTCCGGCGCCCGGCCATGATGGAGGAAGGAATGGGCGAGATCAAACCGCCGACAGGCGTGCCGGGCGAACCGGCGGCAGCGCAGCGCGAATACCTCTCCGACGATCCGCGCGACATCGGCTGGGTGAAGCAGAACGTTCCCTGCCAGACGGCCTGTCCGGCGGGCACCAACGTCCCGGTCTACATCCGGGAAATCATCGAGCGCCAGTTCGGCCGCTCCTACGAAACCAACCGCGAAGCCAACGTCCTGCCCGGCGTGCTCGGCCGCATCTGCTCGCGGCCCTGCGAAGATCAGTGCCGCCACGGCTGGCCCGGCAACGGCGAGCCGGTGGCGATCTGCCACCTGAAGCGCGTCGCCGCCGACCTGAAGGATGCCGGCCACCGCATCACCGAGCGCCTCTACTCGCCGACCGGCAAGCGCGTGGCCATCGTCGGCGCCGGCCCGGCCGGTGTGGCGGCGGCGCACGACTTGTCGCTGCTCGGCCACGACGTGGTGATCTTCGAGCGCGAGGAGCGCGCGGGCGGCATGCTGCGCTACGGCATCCCGGAGTTCCGCCTGCCGCGCGGCACGCTCGACATCGAGTTGCACAACGCCCTGCGCCTCGGCGTGCAGATCCGCACCGGCGCCGAGATCGGCAACGGCGCCGGCCAGGTGCCGATGGCGAAGCTGCAGCAGGATTTCGACGCCGTGCTGCTCGCCACCGGCTGCATGGCCGCCTCGCCGCTGCCGCTGCAGGGCGATTGGGCGAAGCGCGAGCTGCGCGGCATGGAGGGGGTCGAGTACGGCCTCGATTTCCTCGTGCAGATGCACCGCGGCGTGAACAAGACCGTCGGCAAGCGCGTGGCGGTGGTGGGGGCCGGCTTCACCGCGCTCGATTGCGCGCGGGTGGCGGCGCGGCTCGGCGCGCAGGAGGTGACCATCCACATCCGCACCGCCGAGGAATACATCCCGGTGACGCAGGAGGAGATCTTCGAGGCCAAGCGCGAGGGCGTGCGCATCAAGGGCCTGCGCACCCCGGTCGGACTCGCCGCCGAGGGCAACCGCCTGACCGGCATCGAGTTCGTGCAGAACCGCCTCGGCGGCTGGCGTGCCGGCGGGCGCCGCCAGGCCATCCCCATCGAGGGCTCGGAATTCCACGAGCCCTGCGACACCCTCATCATCGCCATCGGCCAGCAGACGTTGAACGATTTCCTCGGCACCGGGCTGGAGCTGGACCGCTGGGGCAACGTGCGCGTCGGCGAGGACGGCATGACGTCCCAGAAGGGCTTGTTCGCCGCCGGCGACTATGTGAATGGCGCCTCGACGGTGATCCAGGCCGTCGGCCACGGCCGCAAGGTGGCCAGGCGCATCGATGCCTGGCTGATGGGCCGCGAGCGGCGCAAGCAGGTGGTGCGCATCGTGCCGGTGGACAGGCCGCTGCGCGAGCGCGCCTTCGACTTCATCCCGCGCCAGCACATGCCGACGGCGCAGCTCGCCGAGCGCATGAAGGACGGCGTGCACGAGGTCGAGCTCGGCCTCGACGACAAGCTGGCCTTCGAGGAGGCCAAGCGCTGCTACCTGTGCAACCTGCGCTACCAGATCGACGTCGACCGCTGCATCTACTGCCGCGCCTGTATCGAGGTGGCGCCGAGAAACTGCATCAAGCTGGTGCGCGGCGTCGAGGTGAAGGACGACGGCGCCTACGGCAAGCTGCTGGAGACCAAGGAATGGAACCAGGTCGGCGCCATCTGGATCGACAACAACGAGTGCATCCGCTGCGGCCAGTGCTTCAAGGCCTGCCCGGTACAGTGCATCTCGATCTCGCGCTGCGAGCTGACCGAGGTGGAGATCTAGCATGACTTCCGCGAAGAACGCACGCCACCACGTGGTCATCGGCAGCGGCGTCGCCGGCAGCCAGGCCGCCGAGACCCTGCGCGATCTCGAACCCGATGCCCGCATCACCATCCTGACGCTCTCCAGCCTGCTCTTCTACAACCGCTACGACCTGCCCAAGGTGTTCCGCGGGCATCGCGACTGGCGCGAGTTCCTTGCCTATCCGGCCGAGTACTACCGCGACCACCGCATCGAGGTGCGGCGCTGCAGCCGCGTCGCCGGGGTGGACGGCAGCCGCCGCAGCATCGCGCTGGAGCACAAGGAGGAGATCCGCTTCGACACCCTGCTGGTGGCCTCCGGCGGGCGCGGCTACATTCCCGAGGAACTGGCCGAATACCGGCCCCTGATGCATCCCTTCTCCAGCTACACCGAGGCCGTCACTGCCGCCGGCGTGGTGCCCGAGCGCGGTCACGTCATCATGCTCGGCGGCGACATGATCGGCCTCGATCTCGCGCGCACCCTGGTCGATACCCGCCACCGCGTCACCCTGGTGGCCGGCCCGCAGACCTTCTGGCCGCACGAGGTTTCCGATGACGAGCGCCCCGGCCTCATCGCGGCGCTGGAGAACATGGGCGTCGAGGTGGTGGAGGCCGCCGACGCCGGCGGCATCGCCTCGATCGAGCAGGGCGCGCGCGGCCTGTCGGCGCGGCGCGTGCTGTTCCGCGACGGCAGCGAGCTCTACGGCGACGCGGTGATGCCCTTCTTCGGCCTGTCGCCCTCGGTCGAGTTCATGCTCGGCTCGGGCGTCGACATCGAGCGCGGCCTGCTGGTGAACCCGGCCCTGCGCACCACCAGCGAGGGCATCTGGGCCGCCGGCGACGTCTGCCAGATCTGGTCGGACGCCGACAAGCGCTACCGCTTCTTCTACGGCTGGAAGAACGTGCGGGCGATGGGCGACCTCGCTGCGCGCAACATCGCCGGCAGCGCCGACCCGTGGGTGCCGGCGCAGGACGAGAAACTGCACATCGGCAGCGACGGCACGATCCAGTCGCCTTTCTGGGAGTACGAATAATGGCCACCGACATCCAGATTTCCATCGTCGGCTCGGCCGGCGACGGCACCATCGCCGCCGGCGAAATCCTGCGCAACGCCCTGGCCGGCATGGGCTACAGGGTGATCAGCTTCGACGTCTACCCGCCGGAGATCCGCGGCTTCGGCAAGTGCATTGCGCGCATGCGCATCACCACCGAGCAGGCCTACTCGCTCAAGCACAAATCCGACGTGCTGGTCTCGCTCGACGACAGCCACGCCATCCCGCACGCCAATGAAGTGCGCGACTGCGGCGCCGTCATCTATGAGCAGGGCTCCATCGTCCGGCTGCCGGAAGGCGGCCACATGAGCGCCCACGTCGGGCCGGGCCAATTGCCCTACCCTGTGCCGATCCGCGAACTGTCCGAGAAGTGCACCGGCGCCAACCGCTCGCGCAACATCGTCGTGCTGGGCTTCCTCGCCGGCCTCTTCAACCTGCCGGCGGAGGGTTTCCGCAAGGCCATCGGCAAGAAGTTCAAGAGCAAGGCTGCGGCGGCGGAGGCCTCCGAGGCCGCCTTCAAGGCCGGCCTCGACTATGCCGCGAAGACCTTCAAGCTCGACGACGTGGTGTTCGGCCCGCCGGTGTCGACGGTGGTGGCCGGCGCCACGGTGGAGATGATCAACGGCAACGCCGCCATCGTGCGCGGCGCGCTCGACGCCGGCATCGACACCTTCTTCGGCTACCCGATCACGCCGGCCACCTCGATCATGGAGCGGCTGGCCGCCGAGATGCCCAGGCGCGGCGGCCGCCTGCTGCAGACCGAGGACGAGATCTCGGCCATTTCCGCCGTCGTCGGCGCCGGCTACACCGGCGCGCGCGCGGCGACCTCCACCTCCGGCCCCGGCCTGTCGCTGATGGCCGAGATGCTCGGCATGGGCGTCATCGGCGAGGTGCCGGCGGTGGTCTTCGTCTCGCAGCGCGGCGGGCCCTCGACCGGCATGCCGACCAAGACCGAGCAGTCCGACCTGCACATGGCGGTGTATGGCGGCCACGGCGACGCGCCGCGCATCGTCATCGCGCCGACCAACGTCGACGGCTGCTATCGCTGCGCCGGCAAGGCCTTCGAGATGGCCGAGGCCTACCAGACGCCGGTGATCGTGCTGATCGACCTCTACCTCTCCAACCGTTACGAGACGGTGGTGTTCCCGGCGCGCCCGCCCTTCGAGGCGGACATGAACCGCAAGCCGGGCAAGCAGGCCGCCGGCGCGCAGTACAAGCGCTTTGCCCTGGGCGGCGACAACGTCAGCCCGCGCGCCATACCCGGCGACAAGGGCAACATGCATGTCGTCACCGGCCTCGAGCACAACGAGCTCGGCCGGCCCAACGACTCGGCCGAGCTGCACGCGGCGATGAGCCGCAAGCGCCACGAAAAGCTCAAGCTGGCCTTGAAGCACCCCGATTTCACCCACTTCAAGCGCTTCGGCGACGAGGGGCCGGTGGATGTCGGCGTGATTGCCTGGGGCTCCAACTTCGGCGAGAGCCTGGAGGCCATGCTCAAGGCGCGCGCCGAGGGCATCCGCTGCGCGGCGATGAAGGTGGTGATGCTCTCGCCCTTCCCGACGGACGGCGTGGCGGCCTTCATGGCCGACTGCCGGGAAGTGCTGGTGCCGGAGCTGAACTACCAGGGCCAGTTCGCCAACCTGCTGCAGGCCCACATCGCGCGGCCGGTGACAAGGCTTGATCGCGTGCCGGGCGAGCCGATGAAGGTCGAGGAAATTCTCGATGAAATCCGCCGCCTGGCGGGGAAAAAGGCCGCGCAGAAGGCGGCGTAAGGAAAACCATCATGGGCGACATCAAACCTGTATATCTCGAAGAGAAGCTGAAGGAAATCGAGGAGAGCGGGCGGCTCGACTACCGCTCGAAGACGCTGCCGACCTGGTGCCCGGGCTGCGGCTACTTCTCCATCGTCGAGGCGGTGGCGGCCTCGCTGTGCGAGCTGGGCATTCCCAACGAGAACGCCGTGGTGGTCTCCGGCATCGGCTGCTCCTCGCGCTTCCCCTTCTTCGTGAACACCTACGGCATGCACACCCTGCACGGCCGCGCGCTGCCGGTGGCCACCGGCGTCAAGACGGCCAACGACGCGCTGACCGTGGTGGCGGTGGGCGGCGACGGCGACGGTTTCGCCATCGGCGGCGGCCATGTGCCGCACGCCGCGCGGCGCAACGTGGACATCACCTATCTGCTGTTCGACAACGGCATCTACGGCCTTACCAAGGGGCAGACCTCGCCCACCTCGGCGGTCGGCTTCCGCACGCCGACCAGCCCCTACGAGAACCCCGACCGGCCCTTGAACCCCTTGCTGATGGTGCTCTCCTACGGCGCGAGCTGGGTCGGCCAGGCCTACGCCGGCCGGCCCGACCACCTGCACAGGATGATCACCCAGGCCATGGCGCACCGCGGCTTCTCCTATCTGCACATCCTCTCGCCCTGCGTCACCTTCGACAAGACGCACCGCACCTACCAGAACCTCGGCATGCAGGTGCGCGACCTGCCGGCGCAGCACGATCCGGCGGACCGCCTGGCCGCCATGCGCGAGGCGATGGACGACGCCATGCCGGCGCTCGGCCTCTACTACCGCGAGGAGCGCCCGACCCTGGGCGACGCCCTCGACGGCCTGGTCGAAAAGGCCGGCGGCGAGCTGCCCGGCAAGGTGGCGGCGAAGCCGGCGCGCAAGGCCGCGCGGCGCTGATTTCCCCTCACCCCAACCCTCTCCCCGCATGCGGGGAGAGGGGGAACTGTATTGCCGCCGTGCCGAGGAGACTGACTTTTCCCGCAACCTACTCCCTCTCCCCGCATGCGGGGAGAGGGCTGGGGTGAGGGGCGCTTTTTCGGCGATAATTGCCCATCGGCCCCATCCATTTCCCGCACGTGGTCTCCGTCACCCATTCCATCGCCCAGGCCGGCGCCGAAGAAGCGCCGCTGGAGCTGCTCGCCGAAGGCCTGCCGGACGAGGCGCGCGGGCAGCTCGCGCAGGCGGCCGACTACGCCAAGGACCTCTACGGCGAACAGGCGCTCGGCACCGGCGAGCCGGTCTGGCACCATGCCCTCGGCATGGCGCTGGTGGCGGCCTCGCTGCGCCTGGACATCGAGACTCGCCTGGCGGCGCTGCTGTTCGCCGTCTCGGATTACCTCGATGATGCCTCGGAAAAACTGGCCGCACGCTTCGGCGCACCGGTGGCCGAGCTGGTCGACGGCCTGCGCCGGCTGAAAGGCCTGCGGCTGGCGACCGGCGCGGGCGAGCGCCCGCAGAGCGCCAAGGCGCAGGCCGAGGTGCTGCGCAAGATGCTGCTGGCGATGTCGGAAGACATCCGCGTCGTCCTGCTGCGCCTGGCCAGCCGCACGCAGACCCTGCGCTACCTGGTCGACCGTCCGGAGGCCGAGCGCGCCGGGCTGGCGCGCGAGAGCCTCGACATCTACGCGCCGCTCGCCAACCGCATCGGCGTCTGGCATCTGAAGTGGGAACTGGAGGACCTCTCCTTCCGCTTCCTCGAACCGGAGACCTACAAGCGCATCGCGAAGATGCTCGACGAGCGCCGCCTGGAGCGCGAGCAGTTCATCGACGAGGCCGTCGCGCGGCTCAAGGCCGAGCTGGCGGAGGCCGGCGTCAAGGCCGAAGTGTACGGCCGGCCCAAGCACATCTACAGCATCTACAGCAAGATGCGTGCGAAGCGCATCGACTTCGCCGAGGTCTACGACGTGCGGGCGCTGCGCGTGCTGGTCGACGAAGTGCGCGACTGCTACACGGCGCTCGGCATCGCGCACCACATCTGGCAGCCGATCCCGAAGGAGTTCGACGACTACATCTCGCATCCCAAGGGCAACAACTACCGCTCGCTGCACACCGCCGTGATCGGCCCCGGCGGGCGCGCGCTGGAAGTGCAGATACGCACCCACGAGATGCACCGCCATGCCGAGCTGGGCGTGGCCGCGCACTGGCGCTACAAGGAGAAGAGCGGCTCGGATGCGCGCTACGACGACAAGATCGCCTGGCTGCGCCAGCTGCTCTCCTGGCGCGACGAGATCAGCGATTCCTCCGAATGGGTGCGCCAGTTCAAGCGCGCCGCGCTCGACGACACCATCTACGTGCTGACGCCGCAGGGCCGCGTCATCGACCTGGCGCGCGGCGCCACGCCGGTGGATTTCGCCTACCGCCTGCACACCGATCTCGGCCACCGCTGCCGCGGCGCACGGGTGAACGGCGCGCTGGTGCCGCTCAACACGGAGCTTTCAAACGGCCAGACGGTGGAGATCGTCACCGTCAAGCAGGGCGGCCCCTCGCGCGACTGGCTGCAGGCGGAGCAGGGTTACCTCGCCACCTCGCGGGCGCGCGCCAAGGTGCGGCAGTGGTTCACCGCGCAGGAGGAGGCGGAGACCCTGGCGCAGGGCCGCGCCCTCGTCGCGCGCGAGCTGCAGCGCGAGGGACAGACGGGCGCCGGCCTCGACGATCTGGCGCACAAGCTCGGTCTGGCCAATGCCGACGCGCTGTATCTGGCGGCGGCGAGGAACGAGGTCGGCCAGCGCCAGCTGCAGATCGCGCTGCGCGGCACGACGGAGGCGGCGCCGGAAGAGCCCGCCATCCAGACGCGGCGCAGCAAGGCCTCGGCCAGCCGCGTGCTGATCGTCGGCGTGGACAAGCTGCTGACCCAGCTCGGCCGCTGCTGCAAGCCGGCGCCGCCGGACGCCATCGCCGGCTTCGTCACGCGCGGCAAGGGCGTCTCCATCCATCGCGTCGACTGCAGCAACTTCCGCAACATGATCTTGCGCAATCCCGAGCGGACGATCAGCGCGGAGTGGGGCAGCGGCGCGGACGCCCTCTACCCGGTCGACATCGTCGTCGAGGCGCAGGACCGCCAGGGCCTGCTGCGCGACATCTCCGAAGTGCTCTCGCGCGAGAAGATCAACGTCACGGCGGTGAACACCCAGTCGAAGCACGGCGCCGCGCGCATGGCCTTCACCATCGAGGTGAGCGGCGTGGCGCAGCTGCAGCGCGCGCTGAAACTGATCGGCGTGATCGGCGGCGTGGAGCGGGCCAGCCGCAGCTGACAGGTATCCCGCATCGGTCGTCCGGCATCACTGCCGCACCCGGATACTGCCTTGGCCTCGATGTGTTTCAGGTCACGGCATGTACTTCCACTTGCCGTTGCGAATCTGAGTCATGACCCTGGAACGATTGTCGAGCCCTATGTGGTCTGTCGTCGACATGTTATACACGCCATTCGGGCCGTGGACGCCCTTGGTGTTTTCAATCGCGTCTCGCAGAGCGGCCCTGAACTGCGGCGTGCCCGGAGCAGCGAGCTTGATCGCCTGCGGGATGGCCTTATCCAGAATCTGCACCGCATC
Source organism: uncultured Rhodocyclaceae bacterium (assembly GCA_964475635.1). Classification (GTDB taxonomy): domain Bacteria; phylum Pseudomonadota; class Gammaproteobacteria; order Burkholderiales; family Rhodocyclaceae; genus Desulfobacillus. The sequence goes on along the minus strand of CAYYXS010000022.1, from coordinate 34,371 downwards.
CCAGAGGTAGGCTGCAAATGTCGAGCGGGCGCCGGCGCCCGGTATCGCTTCATACCGGGTTACGAACTCCAGACCGGATTTCTTCGATGGATGGTCTGCGGGAAGCTGTTCGACAACCAATACCGGACCGGCGGGCACGAAGGTTCCTTCCAGATTTGCCCCGCCCAGCCTGAGGAAGTCATTGTTGGCAACGCCGTGAGTTTGATAGATCCTGCCCTTAAAGCCTCTCTCGACAAGCGACGCTTGCGGGAGAACGGCAGGGGAACCAAACGAGGCGATGAACACGGTATCTACATTCGCGCCAAGGAGCTTCAGAACCGGCCCCAGCACGCTGGTATCTGTCCGGGCATAGCGTTCCGTGGCAACGATGTTGAGTTTCTGCGCTGCGGCGAGGCGGGTAAACTCGCGCAGCCATCCATCGCCATAACCGTCGGCAAGACCGAGGAAGCCGATGCGCTTGGCCCCTGAACTGGCCATGTGCTCGACGATGATACTGGCCATCATCGCATCGCTCTGGGGAGTCTTGAACGCCCAGAAGCGCTTTGCGTCGATCGGTTCGACGATGGCAGCACCGCTTGCCATGCTGATCATGGGCGTCCTTGTTTCGGCAATTACATCGAGCACCGCCAGTGAACTCGTCGTGAGTGACGGCCCGATCAGGACATCGATCGAATTTTCGCTGGCCAGTTTCCGGACGTTTTTTACGGCAGTCGTGGTGTCGGACCCATCGTCCAGCCCGATGTAAGTGACTTTTTGTCCGCCCAGTGTGGCTGGCAGGATCGGTATTGTTCGTTGCTGAGTTATCCCGATCGATGCTCCCGGCCCCGTCGATGAGTAGATAACGCCGATGGTCACATCGGCGGCTGATGAACCGAGCGACAGGACTGCGAGTACGGCAGCGACAAACAGCTTGCGAAAATTCATATCCGAATCCTCCATGATGGGTGAAGACTACGTCCGGCCGGCGAGGCCTGCCGCAATTGAGGCCGAGTGGCACACAGCCAATGCGAAGCGCCAGACTAACAACGGCCGACCGGACGGTCAACTAATTATTTCTCGGTTGTATTGCAGGTTGTGGATAGCGCTATCCGTGGGTGGCTGATCACAATGCCCGCGCCTGCGGCTTGGCTTTTACCTTCCGCCCGGACGAGCTATGTGCGGACCCGTGCTAAGATCGAATGCAGCCGAGACACGTAATCCGCTGCCCTGTCGAGCTGTCTTGGAGACCGTGCGGTATCGAAAAATGATCGGAGCGGTAGGTAAATGGCCAGAACAAGATCCCAAGACTATGATTCGATCAGGCAGTCGATTCTCGATGCCGCTGCGAAGTTGTTCGCCGAGAAGAGCTTTGAAGTCACCTCTATCAATGAGATAGCCGAAGCCGCAGGTCTGTCGAAGGCCGGGATTTATCACTACTTCGACTCCAAGACCGACATTCTCAGAACCATGCTCACCGATCACCTCAGTTCGGTGAGCGACATTGTCGACACTGCATTGAATACGTCGGATTCGCCAAGGGACAAATTCGTGACGCTGACCCGGTTGTTGATCGAAAACTACACCCGGCCGAGTTCCAAGAATCAGCACGCTGTCCTGGTCAATGACATTGGCTCGCTGCCGCCGAAGGATCGTGAATTCGTCGTGGCCTCCGAGCGCCGCATCATTCGGGCCACCGAACGTTTGCTACAAAGTCTTTTCCCGCAACTGAAAGACCATACGGCTTTCCTGCAGCCCATAACTATGCTTTTCTTCGGAATGATCAACTGGACCGACACGTGGTATTCCGACAAGGGGAGACTGGCTCCAAGAGAGTTGGCGATGCTTGCCGCCGAGCTTATTCTGAATGGTGTAGCCAATACCGACTACTCCGCGATCAGACCCGATTCCTGACGCAGTCCTGCTGGCGCTCCGGCTGCCGCCCCTCTACAACCGATCCGGTTGAACAATAGCTCGTTGTCGTGTCGCCAAGCGAGTCGTCAAGGACTCATGCCTGGCCTTGGCTCGCTTCAGGAGCGAGCGCCCGACATCCGTTCGGCCCTGCCTGCCGCAACTCTTTAATAGTTGACCGACCGGTCGGCCGATGGTATGTTGCGGTCGGTCGTGGGCTGATGACGCATGGCAGCCCGGGAAATCCAGATCTGCACCGCGGAGGAGAGATCCATGAGCACCATCCAGTTCGAGCATCCGGACATCGAAAGCCTCGACCGCGACGGAATCGTCGCCATCCAAAGAAAAAAGTTGAAGAAACTTGCCGACCGCCTGCAGTCTTCCCCGGATTGGGTCAAACGTTTCAAGGCTGCGGGGATGGAGCCTCGTGACTTGGGCGATTACGATGCTTTGTCATCGATGCCGACATTGGAAAAGGCGGATCTGCGGGCGCTCTATCCTTATCCGATGCTGACCGTCGACATTTCAGAGATTCGCAGGTTTGTCGCGACCTCCGGAACCACCGGGCTGCCGGTGATGTTCGGTTTGACCGCGCGCGATCTGCAACATCTCATCCCGTATCAGATGTGCCGGCTCCTGCGCGCCTCTGGCATTCTTCCCGGAGACAAGGTGTACCAAGGCTACGGATACGGCCTGTGGATCGGCGGTCTCGCCATGGACATCGGACTGGCCGCATACGGCGCGGTCAATTTCCCCGTGGGGCCGGGGCGCAGCGACCTGATGCTGAAATGGCTCGGCGACCATGCCTACACCGCCTGCTCCTTGTCGCCGCTATGGCTGATGACCCTGATCAATCAGGCCAAGGTGCAGGGAATCGATCCGCGCAAGGAATGGAAGCTGCGCGTCGGTGTCTTCGGCGGCCAGTCGATTTCGGCCGCCTTCCGCGACCAGCTGGAAGCGGAAATGCCGCCCGGCTTCATGGCGCAGAACATCTACGGCACCACCGAGGCCGGCGGGCCGCTGGTCAGCATCTCCTGTCCCTACTCGCACGACAGCGACGAGATGCACCTGATCAACGAAGACACGATCATCACGGAAATCGTCAATCCATCGACCTTGAAACCGGTCGGCCCCGGCGAGGTCGGCGAAATCGTCATCACCTCGCTCGATCGCGAAGGCAGCCCGGTCGTCCGCTGGCGCACCCGCGACCTCGTGAAGCTCTCGGACAAGCCTTTCGACTGCCCGTGTGGACGCCATGGCATGCCGAAGATCGGCCGCATCATCGGCCGCAGCGACGACATGCTCAAGATCCGCGGCGTGATAGTGTTCCCCAGCCAGATCGAGGACATCATCGCCGACACGGCGGGGACGGTGAAGGAAGCGTGGCACATCTACATCGACGACGATCCTGAAATGATGGAAGAAATCACCGTGGCCGTGGAACGCACCAGGTCGAGCGCCCGGATGCCGCAGGACATCGAACGCGCCATCGGCCACGCCGTGCATGCCCGCCTGGGTATGCGCGTTGCGGTCGAATGCCTGGAGGAAGGCAGTCTGCCCCGCTACGAGGCGAAGGCGGTGCGCGTGCATCGCCGCCAGAGACAGAAAACGAACTAGCCCGACTCAAGGGGCGGCTGGCGGCGAATGCCGGGGCTGATTCTGACAGAATGAAAGAGACTGGGGCAATGACGGTGAGCGAAGCGGTGGCCGGTCGAAATGCGACACGCGCCTTCCGCCCTGACGCGGTACCGCGGCAGACAGTGGAGCGATTGCTCCGGGATGCGGCCAGGAGTCCATCCGGAGGCAACCTTCAGCCATGGCAGGTTTACGTGCTTGCCGGCGCCGAACTGGAGCGCCTCAAGGCCTCGATGCGCATGCTCACTCGCGCGCACCCCTTCGGCACCGAGCCCGGCTACTCCATTTACCCTGCGGAGCTTGGCGAACCCTATCGCGCGCGGCGGAGCAAGTGCGGCGAAGACATGTATGCGACGATGGGAATCGCCCGCACGGACAAGGCGGCGCGCCTGAAATTCGTGGCCGGGAACTTCCAGTTCTGGGGAGCGCCCATAGGCATGTTCTTCTGCATCGACCGGCAAATGGGGCCGCCGCAGTGGGCGGACCTGGGTATGTACATCCAGACGCTGATGCTGCTGGCCCGCGAGGCCGGTCTCGATTCCTGCGCCCAGGAGGCGTGGACCTGGTGGGACGAGATCGTGTCGAACTTCCTCGGGCTGCCGGAAAACCTGATGCTGTTCTGCGGCTTGGCGCTGGGTTGCGCCGATGCTGAGCATCCGGTGAATCGCCTGCGGACCGAGCGCGCGCCCATCGAGGAATTCGTTCGCTTTCGAGGCTTCTGAGCGACAGCCCTGCGGCGCGCGGTCGGGTTGCCGCTCTCGTCTGCCGGAGTCAGGCCGATGCCCTGCCGAGCATCTGCGCGGCAAGCGCGTAAGGATCGCTCTGGCGGGCGATCACCGGGTCCAGCAAGGCATCCAGCCATTCTCCGTCATCGGAGCGCATGCGCCGGTCAAGCAGGTCGCGAAGGATTTCCCCGACCCGGAATCGCGCCCTAGCGCGGGCGCGCTGCCGGGCGCTTGCAGAACCTTCGCTGCTGGCGGCGAAACACCGATCGATGTGAGCGGCAAGGTCGGCTATCCCTTCGCCGGTGGTTGCCTGCGTCTTTACGACCGGCGGACACCAGGTCCGTTCGGAATGGAGCCGCTGCCCGAGGGCGATCATTTCTTGGAGCATCTGGACCAGGCGATCGGCCTCGCGATGATCGCTCTTATTGACCACGAAGATATCGCCGATTTCGTTGATCCCGGCCTTGGCCGCCTGGACATCGTCGCCGCCCATCGGCGTCTGCAGCAGGATGATGACTGAAGCATGGCGCATGATGTCGGTCTCGTTCTGGCCGACCCCGACGGTTTCGATCAGCACGACATCCCAGGGCATGGCATCGAAAACCGTCAGTGCATCGCCCGTTGCGCGCGACAGCCCTCCCAGATGGCCGCGCGACGCCATGCTGCGGATGAACACGCCGGCGTCTCCGCTGTGGGCGGCCATGCGCAGGCGATCGCCGAGGACAGCCCCGCCGGAAAACGGGCTCGACGGATCGACGGCCAGCACGGCAACCTTCAGGCCGTTTGCCCGCCAGTGCCCGATGAGACGATTGATCAGCGTGCTCTTGCCGGCGCCCGGCGGGCCGGTCACGCCGATTACGCGACTGCGGCCGCCCATTCGATACAGCGCCTGAAGTATCGGGATCATTTCCGGTTCATCGCGCTCGATCCTCGAAATCAGTCTCGCGGCGGTGCGGATGTGCCCGCTCGCCACGGCCGAAAGGATGGAATCCCGATCATCCATAAAGTCCATCGCAGGCACTGCCTGCTGAATTGCATCCATCGAGGCCGACCTTCCTTCCCGCGCGGGCCAAAACAGCCCGTCCGACAACACTGGCAACGGATAAATATAACAGTCCACTTAGTCGAATAATAGCAGCAACAGCTAGAAAATATCAGAGCACAGCAATAATAATTGCCGGCCTGTCCGCTGTGTGGTTGCTTATAGTTGACCGTACGGACGGAATATATTAAGCTTCGTTCCGTTCTTTCCCGCGCAAGCCACCCACTGCTTTGAGGTGGCTTTGCGCAAACCTCGGCGTTGGCAGATTGCTCAGGAGATACGATGAAGCGCGAGACTGATTATGGGTATGCAATTAAGCCTGTCTACACGCCTGGCGACATCGAGGGCTTCGACTATCGCCGGCATCTGGGGGATCCGGGCTCCTACCCCTACACGAGGGGCTATCACGAGAGCGGCTATCGCTCCCGCATGTGGACCCAGCGCATGACGGCTGGCTTGGGCAGCTCCGTCCAGGCCAACCAGGTTCTGAAGAAATACCGCGAAATGGGGCAGCGCGGTGGCATGTGCGTTATCAGCGATCGCGTATTTTCGATGTGCATCGATCCCGATCATCCTCTTGGCCGTCGCGAGGCCGGCGTATTGGGATGGCCAGGTTGTTCCCTGCTGGAGTTCGAAGAGCTCATGGACGGTATTCCGCTGACAGGACAGTCGATCACCCTGCTTGGCTCATCCGCCCCGACGTCGTTGCGCCTGGCCTATGTGGTTGCGCTTGCCCAGAAGCGGGGTATCGATGTGCGCGAAGTTCACGGCAGCGTGATGGAATCGCCCTTCGAGAACTACTTCGGGCAAACCGACATCCAGCCGTTCGACCTTAACCTGAAACTGTGGCTCGACGCGTCGGAATACGTGGTGCGAAACAATATCCGCATGCGTTCGAGCGTCATCAGCCAGCACTTCCAGGAATCAGGGGGCAACAATGCGCAGGCGCTTGCCATCGTGCTGTCGATGTACAAGGAACTCTGCGGCAAGCTTGTGAACGAAAGGGGGCTCGATTTCGACGATGTCGCGATGGTTCCCTATGAGCTGGTGAGCATCGGAACCCGGTTTTTCGAGGAGATCGCCAAGGTACGGGCATTGCGAAGAATGTGGGCAAAGATCGCCAGGGAGGAGTTCAAGGCCAGGACGGATAAGGCATGCCAGATGCTGATTGCCGTTCATACCTCCGGTCGGACCATGACCTACCAGCAGCCGTTGAACAACATCGCGCGCTGCGCCATTCAGTCTTTGGCGGGGGCAATCGTGGGTTGCACGGCCATGGACAACGCCACCCTGGACAATGCCTATGCCGAACCGTCGGCCCTGGCGGCGCGCATGTCGCTGAATACGCAGCACATCGTTGCCGTAGAGACGGGCGTCGCCGACGTGGTCGATCCGCTTGCGGGATCCTATTTCGTAGAAACCCTGACCAACAAGGTGGAGGACGAGGCTTACAAGATTCTCCGCAAGATCGACGACATGGGCGGGCTCATCGCCGCAATCGGCAAGGGCTACATACAGGAAATGCTCCGCGCAGAGGCGAATATCAAGTTCCGTGAAATGGATCGCAGGGAGCGTTTGGTCGTTGGGGTGAACCACCTGGAAATCCCCCCGGAAGATGACTTCGAGATCCCGATTCAAAAGGTGCACCCCGGCGATTCGGAGGCAATCGCGAATCGAATGGCCGAGTGGAAGAAGACCCGCGACCGCGATCTGCTCGAGGCGCGTATCGAACAGCTCTATGCGGAGGCAGGAAAGGACGATCGATTCAATCTGATGCCTTCGATCATCGAGGCCGTCAAGGCATACGCTACGGCCGGAGAGGTTATTGGCGTGATCCGGAAGGCTCGCGGGCTGAATTACGACCCATTCAACATGATCGAGTGTCCTTTCGCGCTTCACTAGCGCCGCGGAGCCGCGCCACTCAGCAGCAGCGGAATTCGTCCCAGGAGGTTTGCATGAAGACTGGCAATGGAATCAAGGTCATCGTTACGATGATTGGACTTGACGGGCACACGACCGGAGGAGAAGTCGTGTCGATGATTCTCCGCGATGCCGGTTTCGAGGTCGTTTATCTGGGGGTCAACCAGACACCGCAGATGATCGTCGAGGCGGCGATCCAGGAGGACGCCGATGTGATTGGCATCAGCTCTCACGCATCCAACTACTCGCAAATCGAGGAACTGGTGGGGTTGGCGAAAGAAAGCGATCTGCATGACATGCTGATCGTTTGCGGTGGAAATATTCCGCGGCCGGCGGCAGAGCAGCTGCTCGCCAAGGGCGTGGACAAGATATTCCTGCCGGGCAGCAGCGGCGCTGCCATCGTGGACTATCTATCCACCCATGCCCGCACGGCGATGGCAGGATTCAAGGCAGCGCCTGCCGACCATCAAGACAGCGCCTGATTCTTCAGGGTTTCGTGTCGGTCGTCTGCGCGAATGACGCCCCCTCTTCCGCTGGCGGGAGAGGGGGCAGGAGACAGGCCTTCGCCCACACGAAATCAGGATGAGGCTTTGTTCGCCGATGTCGATCGCCATGCTCACCATGATCGATCCATTCGCTACGCGCTTCAGACGCATGCCATGCTGGAAAGGACTGCCTATTCCCTAGCGGGGATATTTTGTATACAGTATCCCGATCAAACCGGCGAGCGGGTATAAGTCCCCTTTTCGAATTTCCGTGATCGGCGGTCGGCAAGCGGGTATGCAGGCAAATGGGAGCAGGCATGGCGATGCAACCGGTCACGGCTGACATCGGTGATCTTGGGAAGATCATCGATTGGCTCGACGAAAACGGGCGATTGGCCCGTGTGCGAAGCGAGGTCGACGCGGCACACCAGCTAGCCGGCATCGCTGCCAAGTTCGAGCGCGGCCCGCGCGCAGTGTTGTTCGAGAAGGTCAAGGGCAGCGCCTACCCGGTGTTCACGGGACTCTACTGGTCGCGGGAGCTGCTCGGCGATCTGTTCGGGCGGCCTGTGCTGAGCCTGCCGCAATATGTCGCCGAGTGCATCCGCGACTGGCAGCAGAAGCCGGTGCCCCCGGTGGTGGTCCGCACCGGCCCGGTGAGGGAGGTCACCGAGGAGAGGGTCGACCTCGCCGCGTTGCCGGTGCCGACGCATGCCGAGCTCGACGGCGGGCCCTACTTCGATGCCGGCGTGGTGATCACCAAGGATCCCGAGACGGGGATCCGCAACACCTCGATCCAGCGCTTCCAGGTGGTTGGCAAGGACACGCTGGCGATCAACATCGATGCCGGCCGCCACTTGGAGCTGTGCCTCGCCAAGGCGGCGGCGCGCGGCCAGACGCTGCCCTTCACGCTCAACGTCGGCGTCGGTCCCGGCCTGCACTTCGCGGCGGCCGCGCCGGCCGAGGCGGCGCCCTTCGGCACGGACGAACTCGGCATCGTCAGCCGCTTTAACGGCCGGCCGCTGGAACTGGTCGCCAGCAACATCACCCCCGTCGAAATGGTGGCCGACGCGATGTTCGCGCTCGAATGCGAAATGACGCCCGGCGAGGTGCATGCGGAAGGGCCCTTCGCAGAGGTTACCGGCTACTACGCGACCGTGGCGCCGCGCCCGCTGGTGCGCGTGAGAAGGATCCACCACCGCCGCGAAGCGGTGTTCCAGACCATCATTTCGGGCGGCGAGGTATTCAACTCGGTCGGCCTGCTCGGCGAGGCCAACGTGCTGGCCCTGCTGCAGAAGCAGGTGCCGGGCGTCAAGGACGTGTATTTCTCGCATGGCGGCTGCGGCTTCTACCACGCCGTGGTGCAGATCGCGCAAAAGCGCGCCGGCTGGGCCAAGCAGGCGCTGATGGCGGCCTTTGCCGCCTTTCCGCCGCTCAAGATGGTCACCGTGGTTGATGATGACGTCGACATCCGGAATCCTGCGGACGTGGAGTGGGCGATGGCCACGCGACTGGATCCGGGCCGCGGAATCCTGGTGATCGAGAACGTCTTCGGCCACGGGCTGAACCCGAGCTTTCCCGACTACCTCGGAGCCAAGGTCGGCTTCGACGCCACGCGGCCCTTTCCGCATACGCAAAATTACACCCGGGCCAAGGTCAGGCCGGCAACGCTCGACGGTCTGGACATTGTGGTGCCCGAGATCAGGTCATGAATACCGCCGCGCGGCCGGAAGCACGCGCTAACAACGAGGAGGAGACAGAATGAAACGCCGCACCATGCTTTCCGCCATCACCGGCGTGTTTGCCGCCGGCTTCATCGGCCTGCCGCAGGCTGCATCCGCCGCCGAGATTACGTTGACCTATGCCTTCTTCGCACCGGCCAAGACCTTCCCGGCGCGGCAGATGACGCACTGGGCGGAGCAGCTTGCCAAGCGCACCAACGGCAAGGTCGAAGTCAAGACCTTCCCCGGCGGCACGCTGCTCGGCGCCAAGGAGATGTATGACGGCGTTACCAAGGGGGTGGCCGACATCGGGCTGGGCTCGCCGTCCTACGATCCCGGCCGCTTCCCGCTGACTTCGGGGGTGGCGCTGCCGGTGGGCTTCACCAGTGCCACCCAGACCAGCCGCACGCTGTGGGCGCTGACCAAGGAGTTCAAGCCCAAGGAGTACGAGGGCTTCAAGGTGATCGCGATGTTTACCACCGAGCCCGGCTTCATCCAGGCCAAAACCGCCGTGAAGAATGCCGCCGACCTGGCTGGCATGAAACTGCGCGCCGCGGGCACCGGCGTGCCGGTACTCAAGGCCCTTGGCGCTGCGCCGATCGGCATGCCGATGCCGGAGGTGCCGCAATCGGTGCAGACCGGTGTGATCGCCGGCACCATGACCTCGCGCGAGGTGCTGCAGGACTTCAAGCTTGCAGAGTCGCTGAAGTTCGTCACCGACTATCCGACTGTGGTGGTGGCTTTCGCAGCCGTAATGGACCAGAAGAAGTGGGACAAATTGCCCGCCGACGTGAAGAAGGTGATCGACGAACTGGCCGAAGAGATGCCGGCCTGGACCGGCAAGTACCACGATACCGAGAACGTCGGCACGGCCATGGCCTGGGCGCAGAAGGAGCACAAGCTGCAGGTGGTTTCGCTGGCCGCCGACGAGAAGGCGCGCTGGGATGCCAAGCTCAAGCCGATGGAGGACGAATGGGTCAAGGAGATGGGCGCCAAGGGTCTGCCGGCCGCCGCCTATATCAAGCGCCTGCATGAGCTGCGCGACCAGTTCGCGAAGAACTGATGGGTGCGCCGGACGGTGGCGGCACCAGGACGTCGGGCGGCCTGATCCACGTTCTTGACCGGGCGAGCTTCTGCCTCAACGAGAGCCTGGCTTGGGCCGCGGCGCTGATGCTGGGGGCGATGATGCTGTTCTCGGTGGTGGACATGGTGGCGCGCAGCTTCGGGGTCACCATCGCCGGTTCCTACGAGGTGGTCGGCTGGATGTCGGCGGCGGCGATGGCGCTGGCGCTGGGCACGGTGCAACGGCACAAGGGACATGTCGCCATGGAACTCTTCGTGGTCAAACTGGGGAGCCGCAATCGCGCCCTGGTCGAGGCGGCGATGGCACTTCTTTCGCTGGCGCTGTTCGCCGTGACCATGTTCTATGTCATGCGCTACGGCCGCACCCTGCACGAGACCGGCTCGATGTCCGAGACCTTGCGCGTGATCGTCTATCCCTGGGTCTATGTCGTCGGCCTCGGCTGCTTCGGCCTCGCGCTGGCGCTGCTGGTCGACCTGTTGCGTTCGCTGACGGCGCTTGGCGCCGCGCTGAGGAGCTGAGATGGATCCTAACCTCATCGCGGTGATCGGACTCGCCCTGATGGCCCTGCTGATGCTGCTCGGCCAGCCCATCGCCTTCACCATGCTTGCCGCCGGCGTGCTCGGCAACGCCTACCTGCTGAGCACGGGCGCCGCCACGCATCTTCTGGCCACCAACATCTGGGAGCAGTTCTCCTCCTATGGCCTGTCGGTGATTCCGCTGTTCGTGCTGATGGGCCAGTTCGCCTACCGCGCCGGCACCACAGAGCGGCTCTACGATGCCGCCTACAAGTGGGTCGGACGCCTGCCGGGCGGCCTCGCCGGCACGACGATCGCCGCCAGCGCCGGCTTCTCGGCGATCTGCGGCTCGAACTCGGCGACCACCGCGACCATGGGCACCATCGCCATGCCCGAGATGCGCCGCTACGGCTACGACCCGGCGCTGTCGACCGGGGCCATCGCCGTCGGCGGCACGCTGGGGGTGGTGATCCCGCCGAGCGTGGTGCTGATCGTGATCGCGGTGCAGACCGAGCAATCGCTGCTGCGGCTGTTCGTCGCCGCCGTGGTGCCGGGCCTGATCCTCACGGCGTTGTTCCTGGCGACCATCTTCTGGATGTGCTTGCGCAACCCGACGCTGGGGCCGCTCGGGCCGGAGACCACCTGGGGCGAAAAGTTCCGTGCGCTGACCGGCGTGATCGAGGCGCTGGCCTTGTTCTGCCTGGTGATCGGCGGCCTCTACATGGGCTGGTTCACGCCCACCGAGGCCGGCGCCGCGGGCGCCTTCGGCGCGCTGGCGATCGGCCTGATCCAGCGCAGCCTCGGCTTCAAGGGCATCGTGCTGTCCATCGTCGAGAGCGTGCGCATCTCGGCCATGGTGGTGCTGCTGATCGCCGGCGCCGTGCTCTTCGGCCGCTTCCTCACCGTCTCGCGCCTGCCCTTCGAACTCGCCGAGTGGGCGGCGGCGCTGCCCGTGGCGCCGGTCGTGATCCTGCTGGTGGTGCTGGGCATCTACATCATCGGCGGCATGCTGATGGATGCGCTGGGCTTCCTCGTGGTGACCGTTCCGATCTTCTTCCCGCTCGGCGTTGCGCTCGGCTACGACCCGGTCTGGTACACGATGATCCTGACCATCGTCACCACCATGGGCGCGGTGACGCCGCCGGTCGGCGTGAACGTCTTCATCGTGCACGGACTGGCGCCGGAAGTGCCGATCCACACCATCTTCCGCGGGGTGTTCTATTTCATGGTCTCGTTCGCGCTATGCATCCTGCTGATGTGGGTTTTCCCGGCTACCGTGACGGGCCTGCCGAACTGGATGCTGGGAGCGGGATGAAAGTCAGCTCCCACGGGACGGCGATTGCGGAGTGTCCGGCATGCGCATAGCCGTGCTGGGCGGCGGCAACGGTTCGCACGCCGCCGCGGCCGATCTTTCCGACCAAGGCCACGAGGTGCGCTTCTGGCGCCGCGACGCGGCGCAGCTGGGGCCGCTGCTGGCAATGCCGCGACTCGCCATGAAGGACATCGCCGGCCGGCGCGAGGTCGACATTGCGCTGATCACCGCCGACATTGGCGCGGCAGTGCGTGGCGCCGAACTGATCCTGATCCCGACCCCGGCCTTCGCCCAGGAAGCGATCGCCCGGTCCTTGGCGCCGCACCTCGCCGACGGCCAGGTGATCTTCCTGCCGCCGGGAACCTTCGGCAGCGTGGCCATGATGCAGGCTTTGCGCCGCGCCGGCGGCACAGCGGACGTCGCCCTCGCCGAGACCGGCACCCTGCCCTGGCTCACGCGCATGCACGGACCGCGCGAGGTCGCCATCACCATGCGCGCGGTGCGCCTGCCGACCGGCGTGTTCCCGGCGGAAAAGTCGGCGCAGGCCTTCGCCGTGCTGCGCGCCGCCTTTCCGGCCGTCGAGCCGATCGAGGATGCCCTGGCCGGGGCGCTGATGAACGCCGGGCCGATCATCCATCCGCCGCTGATCCTGATGAACGCCGGGCCGCTCGAGCACTTCGAGAAATGGGACATCCACAACGAGGGCACCCAGCCCTCCATCCGCCGCGTCACCAACGCGCTGGACGGGGAACGCATTGCGATCCGCCTCGCGCTGGGCTACGGCGGCGAGCACTTCCCGCTGCGCGACCACTACGAAAGCGACCGCTGGATGTACGGCGACGCCCACAAGCGATTGACGGACAGCGGCGACTGGCGCGAGCAAATCGTGCTCACCGAGCATCGCTACATGACCGAGGACATCCATTACGGGCTCGCTTTCCTGGTGTCGGTGGCGCAATGGGCCGGCGTGCCCACGCCCCTTGCGAGCGGCCTGCTGGCGCTCGCCTCGGCGGTCTGCGGCCGCGATCTGCGCGCCGGACCGCGTACGCTGGAGGCGATGGGCTTGGCGGCATTCGATCGCGCCGGCATGCAGCGGATGCTGCACGCGGGCTGTGACTGATGGGCGCGGTTGCCGCGCTCGGCGCAGGACGCATGGGGCGTGGCATCGCCCATGCGTTCGCCTATGCAGGCCATGAAGTTTGGCTGATCGATGCCAAGCCGCGCGCGTTCGATGCCGCGCAGGCGCTTGAGGCCGATGCCCGGCGCGAGATCGCGGCTGGCCTTGCCACGCTGGCCGAGCTCGGCGTGTTCGACGCGACGCTGATTCCGGCCATACTCGCGCGCGTGCGCTTTGCCGCACGCGACGCGGCGGCGGAGGTTCTCGCCGGCGTTGACGTGCTGTTCGAGGGCGTGCCCGAGGTGCTGGACGCCAAGCGCGAGGCGTTCGAATTCGCCTGTGCTCACCTGCGTCCCGACGCCTTGTTGGCCTCGACCACCTCGACCATGCTTTCCACTGAACTGGCGGGCTTGGTCACCCGGCCCGAGCGCTTCCTCAACGCCCACTGGCTCAACCCTGCATACCTCATTCCGTTAGTCGAGGTCTCGCCGCACCCGGGCACCGATTCGGCCGCCACGCAGCGCCTGTGCGAACTGCTTTCCGCCATCGGCAAGCAGCCCGTGCTGTGCCGGGCCGCGCCAGGCTACATCGTGCCGCGCCTGCAGGCGCTGCTGATGAATGAGGCGGCGCGTATGGTGGAGCAGGGCGTGGCGACGCCGGAGGACATCGACCGCGCCGTGCGCTACGGCTTCGGACCGCGCTTCGCCAGCATGGGCGTGGTCGAGTTCATCGATTACGGCGGCCTGGACATTCTCTACTACGCGAGTCATTACCTGGCCAGGGCCCTGGACGACCCGCGCCACGCGCCGCCGCCCATCATAGACCGCTACATGGCCGAGGGCCGTGCCGGCCTGCGCGCCGGCAAGGGCTTCTACGATTGGTCGCAGGTCGATGCCGCAGCCTATCGACGCGAAGTCATGCAGCGCCAACTCAAGCTGTTGCGCCAGTTGGACCTTATGCCGGCGCCTGCGGTATCCGACGGAGTGGACGCATAAGCTTGAGAGGCGGCCGCAAAAGCCGAGGCTGACTATTCCGCACCCGGGTCTTTGCGGCAGGATCGCCAGGGCCTGCTGCGCGACATCACCGAAGTGCTCTCGCGCGAAAAGTTCAACGTCACGGCGGTGAACACCCAGTCGAAGCACGGCGCCGCGCGCATGGCCTTCACCATCGAAGTCACCGGCGTGGCGCAACTGCAGCGCGCGCTGAAACTGATCGGCGAGATCGGCGGCGTGGAGCGGGCCAGCCGCAGCTGAACCTCTCCCCTCGCCCCGCTTGCGGGGAGAGGGGTGGGGGTGAGGGGAAAGTCAGTCTCTGCGGGACGGCGAATGGGTGGTTTCGACCCATCCGCGACGTTTGCAGTTCTGAACTCGTCGCCCCGAAGCGGTCGGTCGGATCCGGACCGATGCCCCTATGGAGCCTGCAGCGGAGGCGCGCACCGGTAGGCGGCACGCAGGCCAGTTAGGCGCAGCGCTCGGATGGGGCGCGACCGACTGAAGCGAGGCACCATGATCCTGGCACTTCGCGCAAAGGTGCCTTGTTCCGTGTTCTGCGGATCGCCGGGTCCTAAAAGGTAGCCATCTCGTGAGGGCGACGGTCGAGGCGGCGCTCGGGTCCACATGTGAGGCTGGGGTCGCGCTATCCACCCCGGAGGACTTCGGCGGCAACGCGCTGTTCGAAATCATCTGGACCGAAATGTTGTTCCGGACCTTGCGCTATCTCGACAACCGCCACGGCGCTGCTCGACCAGTTGGTGCACGACCGGCTGGCGGCGGTGGCGGGTGAAGTGCGGGCAGAAAGTCAGGCGGTTGACTTGGGGGAAGTCCTTGCAGACCAGTCAGGCCTCATACCCATCTGCGTACCCTGCCTTTGTAAGCCTCGTACTCTGCCCCAAATAGAGACGCCAACACACGTTCTTCCGGAATGATTTGGAACCGAGTGATGTAGAGCACGAACACGACAACCCATAGGACAGCGAACGGATTCGCCAGAAACATTGCCCAGGCCAACAGGGTAAGCAAGAGCCCGACATACATGGGGTTGCGCGTGTACCGGTACACGCCTTGGATGACCAACGAGGACGCCAAGCTCGCCTTGATCGGGTTCACGGTGGTCTTGGCGCGCCGAAACGCAACCATTCCGGCGATGCTGATGCTTTGGCCGATGCACACCAAAACGATGGCGCAGAGCACGCGGGCCGGATAGGGCACCTGCACAAGGCCCGCGACGGCTGGCGTCAGCCACATAAGAAGCGCCAGGACAAGCGCCACGATGGGGGGTGGAACCTTCAGTTCAAGCACTCTCATATCGCTCCATGAGGCCTAGCGCCCGGCATCACCCGCCGCGCACACAACGGGATCGCCCTTCTGGCGATAGCCAGCGGCAACCGTAGAAGGGAATCTGTGCTCTCAAACCAGCATCGATTGCTGGGCGAAGATACCCGCCATCGCGCCCTGCGATGATGCCAGGGTGACCGAGGGCAAGAAGGGCGTGGCGAGGTCGCCCGCGGCGTAAATGCCGGGCATGCTGGTTTCGCGGCGCTCGTCGACCTTGAGGACGATGCCGAGGGGCGTATTAACCGTGGCGAGGCCCAGTGATTCATGCAGGCTTGCGGACAGCTTGTTGCGCGGATGCGCGAACAGGATGTCGACCGCGACATTGGGGCCGGCATCGAGCTTGACGGTGGCGCTATGGCCCCCGTGATGGGCGATCTCGGTGATCCGGCCATCGACGACAGGTATGTTGCGGCGCGCCAAATCGGCCCGGATATCGGGCGGAATGTCGTGACCATCGGCGAAGAGCGTCAACGTGTCGGTCCAATCGTGGAACAGCCTGACATAGTTGTGCGACTGCGGGCCGGACCAGACGAGGCCCCAATGCTGGCCGGCGACTTCAAAGCCGTCGCAATAGGGGCAGGGCACGATGGACGTGCCCCAGCTTTCGGCAAAGCCCGGAACATCAGGCATCTGGTCGGTGACGCCATAGCTCAGGATCAGGCGGCGCGCCCTAAGGCTTTCGCCATCGGCAGTGAGGACGGAGAAATCGTCGATGGCGCCGGAGATGCTGTCGGCCCGGGCATTGACCAGCCTGATCGTGGGATAGCGCGCTAGCTGCTGCCGCGCCTCGGCCAGGATGTCCAGCGGTGGCTTGTGATCGTGGCCCAGCAGGCCATGCGAGTGGCCGGCGAAGCGATTGCGCGGCAGGCCGGTATCGAGAACGGTGACCTTGCGGCGGGCACGGCCGAGCTGCAGGGCGGCGGCGAGGCCGGCAAAGCTGCCGCCGATGATGATAACGTCATTCATGATGATGGGCTCCTTGTTGTGGATGGAGGGTGGTGGGCTGGGCCTGGCGCGCAACATCGTCCAGCGATCCGCGCAGAGGCTTGCCGACGGTCGGCTCGATGTGGTTGTTATGCGCGATCACGCTCAGCGTCCGGTGATGCTTGAGCCGGCTTTCGAGCGAGAACTTCGATCGGGATGATCCGCGCCTCGGAAAGGCCGCGAGACACGTTCGCCGCTGCCTGGGCCGCGATCTCCCGATCCAACAGCACCGCCGCGCGGCTCGGCGGCTTTTCCCCGCGCTCGAGCATCGCGCGAGAGCGCGCGCCAAATGCCAGAGTTTCCTCGCGAGTACTGTGCAATCGAATGACGTCGAAACCCGCCTCAAGTAGGTCGCGCCGCGTCTCCTCCGGCGTCGACAGGAAGCTAGTGCTCGCGCTCCTCGCCCAAGGCGTTGGATAGTCGAGTTCCCCGCCTTCGCCCTTGGCAATCTCCGAGAGCGCCAGCCAGCCGCCCGGCTTGAGCACCCGGAGAATCTCGCGATAGAACGCGCTCTTGTCAGCGATGTTCATCGAAACATTCATCGAGTAAGCGCCGTCGAAGCTGCCATCGGCGAAGGGCATCGCTAAGGCATCGCCAACCTCGAACGTGATCCTATCCTCGAGATCGAGCAACTGCGTGAGGTGGCGGGCGACGTCACAGAATTCCGGCGTCAGATCGATCCCGGTGACCATGCAACCGAAGCGGTTCGCGAAGTAGCGCGCGGGCCCGCCGATTCCGCTGCCAATGTCCAGAATGTGGTCAGAAGCAGTGACATGGACTAGGTCGGCAACTTCCGTTGTCGCCTCCAGTCCGCGACCATGAAATTGGTCGTATGGCGCAAGCGCCTCCATGCTTGGGTGATCGGGGTCGATCCCGTCCTCCGCCAACGCCGCATTTAGACGCGCGAGAAGATTGCCTCCGCTGTAATGCCTGGAAACTTCGGGATCAGTGTTCATCGAAATCGTCCTTTAGCGGTTACGGTGAGCGTATGTCGATGCAGCGGCCAGCCGCCTTGGGTCGGCCCTGTCGATGACTGCCATCAAGCGCTTGAAATGCTGTCACTGTTGCCAGCATGAGCGCGTAGCCTCATCCTTGCAGAGATAGGCATTGCTCGGAGCGATCCCAGGCAGGGGGCTACCGGCCGGGCCGCGGCGAACCCGTTCGATGAACACGGCAAGCGCGGCGTCGACGCGCTCAAGCATGGGACCCTTCGTCCGCAAGTCGTGCGCCGAGCGCTGGCGTCGCTTCTGCAGGCGCCTGTGCAGGGCTGTCGCGCCGGATGCGGAACCAGGCGGCGTACAGCGCCGGCACGAAGACGAGGGTCAGCGCCGTGGCCACCACCAGGCCGCCCATGATCGCAATGGCCATCGGTCCCCAGAACACGCTGTGCGTGAGCGGGATCATCGCCAGCACCGCCGCAGCCGCCGTCAGCACCACCGGGCGCGAGCGCCGCACCGTGGCCTCGACGATCGCGGCCCAGGGAGCGATGCCACGCCCGACGTCCTGGTCGATCTGGTCGACCAGGATGATCGAGTTGCGCATGATCATGCCGCTCAGCGCGATCACGCCGAGCAGCGCGACGAAGCCGAACGGCGCGTTGAACAGCAGGAGTGCCGGCACCACGCCGACCAGCGCCAGCGGTGCGGTCATGAATACCATGAACAGGCGCGAGAAGCTCTGCAGCTGGATCATTAGCAGCGTCAGCATCACCGCGAACATCGCCGGGAAGACGGCGAACAACGCCACGTTGGCCTTGTCGCTCTCCTCGATCGCGCCGCCTTCCTCGATGCGGTAACCCGCCGGCAGGCTGTCGATGATCGGCTTGAGCGACGGCCGGATCTTCGCAGTGGCGTCCGGGCCCTGCACGCCATCGACGACGTCGCTGCGCACGGTGAGCGCCATGTCGCGGTTGCGCCGCCACAGCACCGGCTCCTCGAAACCCGGCTCGATGCGGGCCAGCTGGGACAGCGGCACGGCGACGCCGCTGCGCGAGAACACCTGCAGGTCGCCGAGCTGGCCAATGCGCTTGCGCTCTTCGGGCGTGGCGCGCACGACGACGTCGATGAGTTCCTCGCCGCGGCGGATCTGCGTCACCGGCGCGCCGTCCAGCGTGGTCTGCACCAGGCCCTGGATGTCGGCGCTGGACAGGCCCAGCAGCCGGGCCTTGTCCTGGTCGACGTGGACCTGAACTGAACGCACCTGCTCGTTCCAGTCCAGCTGCGTGTCACGCACCAGCGGGCTCTTGCGCACCGTGTCGCGCACGCGGTAGGCGATCTCGCGCACCTGCGCCTTGTCTGGGCCGATGACGCGGAACTGGACCGGGAATCCCACCGGCGGCCCGAACTCCAGGCGCGTGACGCGCGCATTGACGTCCGGGAAAGCCTCGTCCTTGGCGAACAGGTCCATCAGGCGCGCGCGCACCCGTTCGCGCTGCTCGACGCCCGCCGTCTTGATGACGAACTGGGCGAACCCCGGGTTAGGCAGTTCGGGCTGGATCGACAGGTAGAAGCGTGGCGTGCCGCCACCGGTGTAGGCGGTGAAGAACTCGATGTCAGGATCCTTCGCCAGGCGCGCCTCGAGCAGCTTCACCTGGGTGGACGTAGCGGCGAACGAAGCGCCCTCGCGCAGCCGCAGGTCCACCAGCAGTTCCGGCCGCGATGCGGTCGGGAAGAACTGCTGCTGCACCGTCATCATGCCGGCACCGGCTATGCCGAAGACCAGCACCGTGATGCCCAGCACCCATGCGCGGTGCTGCACCGCCCGGTCGATGACGCCGCGCAGGCGGCGGTAGACGGGCCGGTCGTAGGGGTCGTGGTGGGTGCCGGTCGCCAGGTTCTTCGGCAGCATCAGCACGCCCAGGTACGGCGTGAAGATCACGGCTACCAGCCAAGACAGGATCAGCGCCGTTCCGACGACCCAGAAGATGCCGCCCGCGTACTGGCCGGCAATCGACTTCGCGAAGCCCACCGGCATGAAGCCGGCGGCCGTGACCAGCGTGCCGGTCAGCATCGGAAACGCGGTGGACGTGTACGCGTAGGTGGCCGCGCGCAGCCGGTCCCAGCCTTCCTCCAGCTTCACCACCATCATCTCGACGGCGATGATCGCGTCGTCCACCAGCAGGCCCAGCGCGATGATCAGTGCGCCGAGCGAGATGCGGTCGAGGTTCCAGCCGGCGGCATACATCACGGCCGCGACCAGCGCGAGCACCAGCGGCACCGACGCCGCAACCACGATGCCGGTGCGCCAGCCGAGGAACACGAAGGACACCGCCAGCACGATCGCGAGCGCCTCCAGGAACGAGCGCTCGAACTCCCAGGCCGACTCGGCCACCACGCGCGGCTGGTCGGCGTACTGCTGGATATCGACCCCGGCCGGAATCTCTTGCTTGATCTGGGCGAGCCGCTGCTCCAGCGCCTTGCCGAAATCCAGCACGTTGCCGTTTTGCTGCATCGTCACGCCGATGGCCAGCACCGGCACGCCGTTGTGACGGATGCTGAAGCTGGGCGGGTCCTCATAGCCGGCGCGCACGGTGGCGATGTCGGCCAGTCGCAGCAACTGACCACCGACTTCCAGCGTCACGTTGGCGACGTCCGCGGCGCTCTTGAGCCCGCCGCCCACACGCACCTGCACACGGTCGTGCGTTGCGTCGGCCGAACCGGCGGGCGTCACCAGGTTCTGGCGCGCCAGTGCGTCGAAGACCGCCGTCGGCGCGATGCCGAGCGATGCCAGACGCCGGGTCGACAACTCCACATACACACGCTCGGCCTGCTTGCCCAGCACGTCCACCTTGGCGACACCGGGCACGTTCTGGAGGCGGCGCCTCACGTCCTCGGTGAGCGTCAGCAGTTCGGCCATCGACAGTTCGGGTGCGCTCAACGCATACAGCACGCTGTAGCGGTCGTTGTACTCGTCGTTGAAGAACGGCCCGCGCACGCCCTCGGGAAACTCTTGGCGCATGTCGCCGATCTTCTTGCGCGCCTGGTACCAGGCGTTGTCCAGCTCCGCCTTGCTGCTGCCGCCCTTCATCCACAGCGTGATGCCGCCGTAGCCCTGGCGCGAGAAGCTGCGCACGTACTCGAAGTGATCGAGCTCCTGCAGGCGGCGCTCGATGCGGTTGAGCACTTGGTCCTGCACGTCCTGCGCGGTGGCGCCAGGCCACACGACGATGGCCGTCATCTGCGGCACGTCGAAGTTCGGGTCTTCCAGCCGGCCCAGCCGGCTGAACGAAATGCCGCCGACGATGAGCGTCAAGATGATCAGGAACAGCACCATCGGCCGGTGCGTGACGGCCCACTCCGAAAGATTAAAGCGCTTCATGAACTGCTCTTGGAAACAGTGGCCGTGTCGGAGCCGGGGGTGCGCTCGATGGCGCGCACGGCGGTGCCCGCATCGAGCTTCTGAGCGCCCACGCTGACGACCTTGCTGCCCGTGGTCAGGCCCGTGACCTGAACCGTGGCGTCGTCGATGGCCACCACCTGGACCGGTGTGAACACCAGGCCCGAACCCTTGGCGTTCACAGTCCACACGCCGGCGGGGCCGCTGCCCTTGACCAAGGCACTCACGGGGAGCACCGCAGTCGCGAGGCCCGCCTGCGGTGCCGACAGCGTCAACTGCATCGTGCTGCCCAGCGGCAGCGCAGCCACAGGTTCGCGCGACTCGGGCGCGGCCGAATAGCGCGCGCGGTAGGTCCGGCCTTGCACGCTGGCCTGCGGCGAGAGCTCACGCAGCACGAGACGGACCTGCGATTTCGGATCGCTCCAGGGGGCCGCCGTGGCGACCAGGCTTCGGGCCCGGCCGACCCAATCCTCGGGCAGTTCGGCGACGATCTCGCGTTCGCCGTCACGGGCGAGCGACAGCACGGGCTGGCCTTCCGCGACCACTTGCCCGCGCTCGAATCGCAGCGTCGTGACGACGCCCGCATAGGGCGCGACCAGCGTCGCATAGCCCTCGCGATTGCGCGCGAGCTCGAGCTGGCGATTAGCTTGATCCAGGCGCGCTGCAGCGGCGTCGGCACGCGCCTTCTGGCGCTCGTGGTCGGCGGCGCCGACCGATCCGTCGGCGAGCAGCCGCCGAAAGCGCGCCTCGTCGGAGGCGGCCTGCTGTGCGTCCACCGACGCGGCCTGCACCTGGTCGGCCGCAGCCTTCACAGCGAGCTGGTAGTCGGCAGGATCGAGACGTGCCAGCACCTGGCCTGCCTTGACGCTGCCACCGACTTCCACGAGTCGCTCGACCACCTTGCCTCCGGTCCGAAATCCGAGCTCCGTCTCCACGCGGGCACGGATCACCGAAGTGAAGCTGCGACTCTGTGCGGAGTTGGCCGGTGTCACGGTCGTCACGAAGACCGGCTTCACGATGGCGGCCGGCGCGGGCGGTTCGCTGCAGGCCGTCAGCAGCAGGCTGGCGACCGCGATGCTCGATAGCGAGAGGGCGGGGAAGATGCTGTTCAATGAGTCGTTCATCGCGG
The DNA here is from genome assembly GCA_964475635.1 of uncultured Rhodocyclaceae bacterium. Classification (GTDB taxonomy): domain Bacteria; phylum Pseudomonadota; class Gammaproteobacteria; order Burkholderiales; family Rhodocyclaceae; genus Desulfobacillus. The sequence goes on along the minus strand of CAYYXS010000022.1, from coordinate 12,150 downwards.
CGTCCTTGCGGCAAGTGGAGTCATGTCGGTGCTGGGCTGCGTCATGGGAAACCCGCCGCCCAGGGCTTTGTAGAGCTGCACGTCGGCCAACGCCTGCTGCAGACGGCTCTCCGACAAGGCCAGTTCGCTGGCAAGCACCGAGCGCTGCACGTCCAGTAGAACCAGCAGGTCGATCTGTCCTTCGCGCTGCAGCGACTCGGCGCGCTGCAGCGAACGGCGGCGGTGCTCGACGGTGAGCGCGAGGGCCGCGTTGCGCTCGGCCTCCTGCGAGCGCACGAGCAGGCTGTCTTCGACTTCCTGGACCGCCACCAGCACCGCTTTCTGCCAGACGAGCAACGCTTCGTCGGCGCGCGCGGACTGCACGCGAACGCCGGCATCGATCCGGCCGGCGTTGAAGATCGGCATCGCAAAGGCCAGCGCGACGTTGGAGAAGTGAACCGGCGCGAGATCGAGCGCGTTGAGCCGCAAGTCTTCGCGACCCACCAATGCGCTCAGGAACAGCTTGGGCCACCACTGGGCCCGCGCTTCGGCAGTGCGCAGCGCCTCGGCCCCGACGCGCGCCTCGGCGGCGACCAGATCGGGGCGGCGCCTCAGCAACTCACTGGGCTGGCCCGCCGCGATGGCGCGCACCGCCGGCCACGCGAAGCCGTTGTCGGCGGCGACAACGCGCGCCGACGGGTTGCGGCCGAGCAGCACGGCCAGCTTGGTCTGCGTGGTGCCGACCAGCATCCGCAGCGCCGGCACCTGAGCATCCAGCGCGTCGGCTTCGGCGCGCGCGCGGTCGTGGTCGAACGCACTGGCCTGGCCTTCGCGCAGACGGCTTTCCACGCGGCTGGCGGTGTCCCGTTGCGCCTTCGCCAGGGCCTGCACGATGCGCAGCCTCTCATGGGCGCTGCGCAGCACGAAGTACTGGCGCGCTACCTCGCTGGCGACCAGCAGGCGGGTGCCTTGCACTCCTGCAGCCGCCGCCGTGGTGTCGGCCTGCGCTGCGTCGCGCGCAGCCCGCACGCCTCCCGCCAGGTCGATCTCCCAGGCCACGTCGATTCCGGCGCGCAACGCGCGCGTGTCGGGCATCCCTTGCTTCACGGGCGCAGGCAAGCCGCTGCTGCTGCGCGATGCGGAAGCCTGCACACCCACCGCCGGCCACAGGCGGGAGGCCTGGGCATCCGCGCCCGCGCGGGCCTGGGCGACGCGCTGGAGCGCGATGTTGATGTCCTGGTTGGCGCCCAGCGCTTCCTCAACCAGCGCGGTGAGAGTGGAATCCCCCCAGGCGGCCCACCACGCAGCGCCCGCAGCTGCGCCTTCCGCCTGTGCCGCATCGCTGTGGGCAAAGGCGGCCGCAAGGGGCACCGAGGTCGCGGGAGGCTGCACGGGGGGGGTCGAGCACGCCGACAGCACGGTCCATGCCGCGAGCGACAGGAGGCGGCTTGTCCGGGGGGCCGGCCAGCGGCCGCGCCAGGAGGAGGAAGTCATGGGTCGATCAATTAGTGGACTAACAAGTACAGTAACTATGGTGCTGATATAGCAAACTGTCAAGTACAATAAATATTCCACGAGTTCGCCATGCTTGATGGCCCGTTGCTCGCGCGGCTCGCCCTGCCCACCGTGGCGGTGATGTTCCTTGTAACCCTGCTAAGCGCGGCGGAGACCTATTTCGTGAGTACGCTCGGCACGGACGCGATCGCCGCGGCGTCGCTGGTTGTGCCGGTGATCCTGCCGATGGTTCAATCGATCGTCTGTTGCGTTATGGGCGCTCCTCGGATTGTCATCAGTTACTGAACTTTCAAGTCCAATAATGCGGGTGAGCTATAGTGAACTGTCGAGTCCACTAAATCTGCCCATGACCCACCACCCAGTTCCTGCCCCCAAGCCCCAACGCGGGCGGCCACGCGATCCCGAGCGCGGCCGGCGCATCCTGGAAGCGGCGCAAAGGCACTTCAGCGAGCATGGCCTGGAGCGTGCCAGCGTGGATGCCATCGCCGCGGACGCCGGTGTGTCCAAGATGACCGTGTACAGCAACTTCGGCTCCAAGGAGAGGCTGTTCCAGGCGGTCGTGCGCGACAGGTCGGCGGCGGTGGTGGCTGGCTTCCCGGGCGCCGGGGCGCTGGACCCGGACCAGCCGGAGAAGGCGCTGCTGGCGATCGGCGCCCGGTTTCTCGCACTGGCGCGCGGGGACGCCCTGGGCGCGTTGCGCGCTGTCTATGGCGTCGCGGGGGCGCAGCCGGAAGTCTGCCGTGCGTTATACAAGGAGGGCCCGGAGCGTGTGAACGGCGAGCTGGCTGCATACCTGCGCCGTGCCGACGCGGCGGGCACGCTGAAGGTGCGGAACCCGCTTCAGGCAGCGGACCTGTTCCTGTCGATGTTCCTGGGCTCCGGGCACATCCGCGGACTGCTGAAGCTCGAGATGCCGGATTCCCGGGAAAACAGGGCTCTTCTGCGCGAGGCCGTACGGGTCTTCATGGCGGCCTACGGCGCGTAGGCTCCACAATGCGGCCCGAGGTCGCGCTGGCGCTGAGCGCGGCAGTCCCCGTGCTCGGGCGGAAGCGACGGGTGGCCGCATCGGCGGCAAGCACATCCACGCAATCCAGCCGTTCAGCGAAGAGACGGTTTGGCACTGGCACGACCTGAACGCGCACTTCGTTTACGCCTTGAAGGGTTGGATCAGGTTCCGGTTCGACGGCACAGATGAAGCGGTCACCGTCGTCGCCGGCTCCTGTCTCAGCCAGCCCGGCAGCGTCGCGCACAACGTGATCGGGCAATCCCACGATCTCGATATCATCGAGAGATGAGTCTCGCAGCGGGCTGCGCAAACGTGATCGTATTGCCCTGGAGCAGTCGCTGGCGAAGGACGGCTCATGGCCGGTTGCTGTCGTAGTCAGCATCGTACGCCACTGGCCCCTTCGGCCGAACTCCGGCAGTTCGTAAGCAACATCCCGGCGGTTTCCTCATGGTCATAAGCACGTATTCAGAGAACTCGCCGCCGTCCCGCAGCGGCTGACTTTTCCCCTCGTCTTCATCTACACGGGGAGCAGCAGAAAAGCCCAATACACCCCGATCCCCATCTGCACCGCAAAGGCGCAGAAACGCAGCGTGACGGCGGTGGGGGAGAGCGAGGCGAGATGGATCGACGACTGCACGATGCGCGCGCCGAGGAGGACGAAGGCGAGCGGGTCGGTCAGCGCGGCGTTGCCCGAGACGGCGGCGACCAGCATGAGCCCGCCGAAGAGGGGCAGGCCTTCCAGGCAGTTGGCGTGGGCGCGGGCGAGGCGCTGCATGAAGGGGGAGAGGTTGGCGTTGTCCGGCCGGAAGCCGTTGGCCGGAACTTCCTTGGTGACGACCATCTTGGAACGGATGGCTTCCATCACAACGAGGAGGAACAGGGTCCAGGCGATGAAGCCGGTGAGGGCGGCGAGGGTGGGGGTCATGGGGCTTCTTTCCGGATCAGCTTCGCCAGGATTTTGCTTTTGGCTTCGCGGGTTTCCTGCCGGCGATGCGCGCGTTCAGATAGGCATGCACCTCGTCGGCATCGTAGCCCTTGCCGGTGCGCAGCATGTGTTTGCGTGCCGCCTGCGCTTCGTTCACGAAGCAGGCTCGCCTCTCCGCCGGCATGTCGGCCGCCTCGATGCGTTTGGGTTTGATCGGTGGCATGAATCGAGCGTAGTCGAGCGATTACACCGTGTCAAACAGCCACCCGATTAGCGACAGGCCCGGGCAGATTGCCCGTTCATCACCACGTCATCTTGCCGGCCCAAGCTGTGCGGACATACACACAGACGAAACGAGGTGAGCGATGACGACGACTCTTGCCGAGCGGCCGGCCCCGGCCGCTGCGAAATCCCTGCCCCTGGTTCGCACGCGGGCTGAGCGCTTCTCCGCGCTGTTCGAGGCAAGCCCCGATGCCGTGGTGGTGCGCCGCGAGACGGCCGGCGGCAATGTCCTCTGCGCCCTGGATTTCTGCGAGGCGCGCAACCACCGGCCGCTGGCCGTCTGGCGCGACGAGACGGCCATCGAGGTGGCGATGACGCCCGGCCAGTACGACGAATACCTTTCCCTGATGGCCGAGCTGGCGTCGAAGGAGAACGGCTGGGCGTATCTGCAAACGATCTACTGGAAGGACATGGATCGGCTCACCGGCTGGTGCTGGATGCATATCCCGGATTACGTCTGACCGCGCCGCCATCGTCCTTCGGCGGCACGGCGCCGCTTACGTCTGCTCCCACTTCACCGTTGCCGCCAGCAGGTAGCCGGCGCCGTAGACCGTCTTGATCAGGCGCGGGTTGTGCGGGTCGTCGCGCAGCTTGCGGCGCAGGCGCGAGATGCGCACATCGATGCTGCGGTCGTAGGGCAGCAGGTCGGGCGTGCCGGCGAGCTGCTCGCGGGTGAGCACGCGGCTGGGCCGCTCGATCAGCGTGAGCAGCAGTTTCGCCTCGGCGGCGCTCAGCACTTCCTCTGCGCCTTCGGGGCCGGTCAGCGCGTAGCTGGCCGGGTCGAAGCGCCAGCCTTCGAAGCCGGCGATGCGGCGACTGCCGGCGGGGGTGGGGGCGGGGGCGGGGCCGGCGCGGCCGCGCCGGCGCAGGATGCTGCGGATGCGCGCCACCAGCTCGCGCGGCTCGAAGGGCTTCACCACGTAGTCGTCGGCGCCCAGCTCGAGGCCCGCCACGCGGTCGGAGACGTAGCCGCGGCCGGTGAGGATCAGTACGCCGCAGTCGCATTTCTGCTGCAGTTCCTTCACCACGTCGAGGCCGTCGCGATCGGGCAGGCCGAGGTCCACGATGCACAGGGCGGGGGTCTGCTGCCCGAGCTGGGCGGAGAGTTCGGCGGCGGTGCGGAACCAGCGGCAGCGGAAGCCGTAGCCGGACAGGGTCTGGGTGAGGGTGCGGGCGACCAGCGGGTCGTCCTCGAGGACGTAGAGCAGGTTGTCCGAACTCTCGGCAGGCGCGGTGCCGTTCATCGCGTGCAGGCCTCCAGGGCGGCGGCCAGCTCGCGGGTGGAGAAGGGCTTGGGCAGCAGCGGCGGGTCGTCCTCGCCCGCCTGCGGCTGTTGCGCGTAGCCGCTCATGAGCAGGATGGCCACGCCGGGGTGCAGCGCCCGCACGCGGCGCGCCAGGGCGCGCCCGTCCAGCGCACCGGGCATCACGGTGTCGGAAACGACGATGCCGACGCCGGCCACCGCTTCCAGCACGCGCAGGGCTTCTTCGCCTTCGCCCGCCTCGATGACCGGATAGCCGAGGTCGGTGAGCTGCACGCGCACCACCTTGCGCACCTCTGCGTCGTCTTCCACGAGCAGCACCAGGCGCCGGTCGGCGGCGGCCGTCACCGGACCGAGGACTTCCTCGGCCGCCTCGGCGGCGGCGGCGCTGCGCGGCAGGTAGAGGGCGGCCTCCGTGCCGCGTCCCGGCGTGCTCGCCAGGCGCAGGGCGCCGCCCGACTGCTTGGCGAAGCCGTAGGCCATCGACAGGCCGAGGCCGCTGCCCGAGGCGAGGCCCTTGGTGGTGTAGAAGGGCTCGAAGACGCGGCGCAGGGTCTCCGCATCCATGCCCGTGCCGGTATCCGTGACGGCGATGCGCACGTACTCGCCCGGCTGGAGTTCCAGCTCCGCGGCGAGGGCCGCATCCACCGCCTGCAGATCGGCGGCGATGGTGAGGACGCCGCCGCCGGGCATGGCGTCGCGGGCGTTCAGCGCCAGGTTGAGCAGGGCGCTTTCCAGCTGATGCGGGTCGGCGAGGGCGTAGAGGGCCTCGCGGCCGGCGCGCGTGTCGAGAGAGAGGGTCTCGGGCAGCGAGCGGCGCAGCAGGAGGACCAGGCTGGCGATGAGGGCGTTCGCGTCCACCGGCTGCGGCGCCAGGGGCTGCTGGCGGGCGAAGGTGAGCAGGCGGCGGATGAGCTCGACGCCGCGGCGCGCGGCGGTCAGGGCCGGATCGAGGAAGTCCGCCGTGGCGGCCGAGCCGTCGCGGTCCTGCAGGGCCACCAGGTTGCCGATGACCACCGTGAGCATGTTGTTGAAGTCGTGGGCGAGGCCGCCGGCGAGCTGGCCCACGGCCTCCATCTTGTGGGCCTGCAGCAGCGCCGCCTGGGTGCGCTCGAGGGCCTCGGTGCGCTCGCGCACGCGGCGCTCAAGCTCGGTGTTCTGCTCCTGGATCAGGCGCTCGAAGCGGCGCTGCTCGGTGATGTCGGTGTAGAGGGTGACGAAGCCGCGGCCCGGCACCGGCTGGCCGCGCACGGCGAGGATCTGCCCGCCGGGGCGCACCCGCTCGAAGTAATGGGCCTCGAAGCGGCGCGCGCGCTCGACGCGGAAGCGCACCAGTTCCTCCACCTCGCCGGCGCCGTACTCGCCGCGCTCGGCGTTGTAGCGCATGAAGGCCTCGAAGGGCGTGCCGAAGCGGGCCAGTTCCTCGGGGAATTCCAGCATGGTGAAGAAGCTGCGGTTCCAGGCCACCAGCCGCAGCTCGCTGTCGATGAGCGTGAAGCCCTGGTTGATCAGGTCCAGGCCGGCCTGCAGCAGGTTCAGGCGGCCGGCGGCGTCGGCGGCATCGACGGTGGGAAAGGGGGCGACCATGCAGGGATTGTAGGCCGCCGCCGGCGCGGTGCTAGCCCCCGATTACGATTCGTTACATTCGGCGAACGATCGGGCAAACATCGCGGGGCATCCTGCACCCATGCCGGCGCAACACCGAGCCGGGAGGAGGAGTGGATGAACCCCTATGCCGTCGGCCTGGAGCGCAATCCGGCCAATTACGTGCCGCTGTCGCCCTTGAGCTTCCTCGAGCGCAGCGCCCATGTCTATCCCCGGCGCACCAGCGTCATCCACGGCGAGCGGCGCTACACCTGGGCCGAGACCTACGCGCGCTGCCGGCGCCTGGCTTCCGCCCTGGCGCGGCACAAAGTCAGTCGCGGCGATACGGTGGCCGTGATGCTGCCCAACGTGCCGGCCATGGTCGAGGCCCACTTCGGCGTGCCCATGGCCGGGGCGGTGCTCAACACCCTCAACACGCGGCTCGACGCCGAGGCCATCGCCTTCATGCTCGGCCACGGCGAGGCCAGGGTGCTGCTCACCGATCCGGAGTTCGCGCCGGTGGTCGAGAAGGCGCTGGCCCTGCTCGAAGGGCCGAAGCCTCTGGTGGTGGACGTGACGGACGAGCTGTACGTGGGCGGCAGGCGCCTGGGCGCCATCGAATACGAGGATTTCCTCGCCGAGGGCGACCCGGACTGCGCCTGGGCGCTGCCCGCCGACGAATGGGACGCCATCTGCCTCAACTACACCTCGGGCACCACGGGCAATCCCAAGGGCGTCGTCTATCACCACCGCGGCGCCTACCTCAACGCGGCGAGCAACATCCTCTCCTGGGCCATGCCGCCGCATGCGGCGTACCTGTGGACCCTGCCGATGTTCCACTGCAACGGCTGGTGCTTCCCGTGGACCCTGGCGGCGAATGCCGGCACCAGCGTCTGCCTGCGCCGCGTCGAGGCGGCGCCGGTGTTCGACGCCATCCGCCGCCACCGGGTCACGCACCTGTGCGGCGCGCCCATCGTCTACGGCCTGCTCATCAACGCGCCTGCCGTGCAGCGCCTGGGCATCGATCACAAGGTGGCGGGCCTCATCGCCGGGGCGGCGCCGCCGCTGGCCATCATCGAGGGGGCGGAGAAGATCGGCATCGAGCTCACCCATGTGTACGGCCTCACGGAGGTGTACGGCCCGGCGGCAGTGTGCGCCAGGCAGGAGGGCTGGGAGGCGCTGCCGCTGGAGGAGCGGGCGCGCCTGAACGGCCGCCAGGGCGTGCCCTACCACATGCAGCAGGCGGTCACGGTGATGGATCCGGAGACCATGACCGAGGTGCCGCGCGACGGCGAGACCATGGGCGAGATCATGTTCCGCGGCAACCTCACCATGAAGGGCTACCTGAAGAACCCCAAGGCGACGGAAGAGGCTTTCCGCGGCGGCTGGTTCCACACGGGCGACCTGGCGGTGATGCAGCCCGACGGCTACGTCAAGATCAAGGATCGCTCCAAGGACATCATCATCTCCGGCGGCGAGAACATCTCCTCGGTGGAAGTGGAGGACGTGCTCTACAAGCATCCGGCGGTGCTCACCGCCGCGGTGGTGGCCAAGCCGGACGCGAAGTGGGGCGAAGTGCCCTGCGCCTTCCTGGAGCTGAAGGAGGGCGCCGCCGTTACGGAGCAGGAGATCGTCGCCTGGTGCCGCAGCCAGCTGGCGCACTTCAAGGCGCCCCGGCAGGTGGTGTTCGGGGCCATCCCGAAGACCTCCACCGGCAAGCTGCAGAAATACCTGCTGCGCCAGCAGATGAAATCGGCTTCGGCGATCGAGTAGCCATGGAACGCGCGCAGGACAGCGAGCACATCCTCGTCACCGAGGGCCTGGTGAAGGAGTTCAAGGGCTTCGTCGCCGTGGCCGGCGTGGACTTGAAGGTGCGGCGCGGCGACATCCATGCCCTCATCGGCCCCAACGGGGCGGGCAAGACCACCTGCTTCAACCTGCTCACAAAATTTCTCGAGCCGACGCGCGGGCGCATCCTGTTCGACGGCGCCGACATCACCCGCGAGCGGCCGGAGCGGATCGCCCGGCGCGGCCTCGTGCGTTCCTTCCAGATTTCCGCCGTGTTCCCGCACCTGACCGTGCTGGAGAACGTGCGCATCGCCCTGCAGAGGAAGCTGGGCACCTCCTTCCACTTCTGGCGCTCGGAGCGCTCCCTCGATGTGCTCAACGAGCGGGCCATGGCACTGCTGGCGGAGGTGGGGCTGGAGCGCCACGCCGCCATGATCACCGTGGAGATGCCCTACGGGCGCAAGCGCGCCCTGGAGATCGCCACCACCCTCGCCCTGGAGCCGGAGCTGATGCTGCTCGACGAGCCGACCCAGGGCATGGGCCACGAGGACGTGGACCGCGTCATGCAGCTCATCAAGAAAGTCTCCGCCAACCGCACGGTGCTCATGGTGGAGCACAACATGAAGGTGGTCGCCGGCATCTGCGACGCGATCACCGTGCTGGCGCGCGGCGCCGTGCTGGCCGAGGGCAGCTACGCCGAGGTGGCGGCCGATCCGCGGGTGATCGAGGCCTACATGGGGTCGCCGCAGGAAAATCCCCCCAACCCCCCTTTTTCAAAGGGGGGCTCAGCTGCGTTCCCCCCTTTGGAAAAGGGGGGCCAGGGGGGATTTCAACAGCCGGTGCAAGCTGCATGAAAACCGAATACCTCCGCGTCACCGATCTGCACGCCTTCTACGGCGAGAGCCACATCCTGCACGGCATGGACTTCAGGGTGAACCGCGGCGAGTGCGTCTGCCTGCTCGGGCGCAATGGCGCCGGGCGCAGCACGACGCTGCGCGCCATCCTCGGCCTCACCGGCCGGCGCACCGGCTCCATCATGGTGAATGGCCGCGAGGCCGTCGGCATGGCGCCCCATCGCGTTGCCCGGCTGGGCATCGGCTACTGTCCCGAGGAGCGCGGCATCTATTCGTCCCTCTCCTGCGAGGAGAACCTGCTGCTGCCGCCCCCGGTGGGCAGCGCCGGCATGGGACTGGAGACGCTCTACGCCATGTTCCCCAACCTCGAGGAGCGGCGCACGAGCCAGGGCACGCGGCTCTCCGGCGGCGAGCAGCAGATGCTGGCCATGGCGCGGATCCTGCGCACCGGCGCGCGCCTGCTGCTGCTGGACGAAATCTCGGAAGGCCTGGCGCCGGTCATTGTGCAGAAGCTGGCGGAAGTGATCCGCGCGCTCAAGGAGAAGGAATTCACCGTGCTGCTGGTGGAGCAGAACTTCCGCTTCGCGGCACCGCTGGCCGACCGCATGTACATCGTCGAGCGCGGCCGGGTCGTCGCCGAGATCGCCCAGGCCGAGATCGCGGAGAAGCAGGAACTGCTGCAGGAATATTTAGGCGTTTAACCACCCACAGGAGGACACCATGCAACCCACCCGTATTGCCGCGGCGCTCGCCGCCGCCCTCGGCCTGGCCGCTCCGGCCGCCGCCCAGGTCTCCGACAACCTGGTCAGGATCGGCGTGCTTACCGACATGTCCGGCCCCTATTCGGATCTCTCCGGCGCCGGCGCTGCGCTGGCGGCGAAGATGGCCGTGGAGGATTTCCAGGCTCAGGAGAAGCCGGCCTTCGCCATCGAACTCATCTCCGCCGACCACCAGAACAAGGGCGACATCGCCTCCAACAAGGCGCGCGAGTGGATCGACCGGGAGAAGGTGGACGTCGTGACCGAACTGGTGACCACCTCCACCGCTCTGGCGGTGATGAAGGTGGCCAAGGAGAAGAACAAGATCGCCTTGATCTCCGGTGCGGCTTCCACGCGCATCACCAACGAGGACTGCAACGACGTCTCGGTGCACTGGACCTACGACACCTACGCAGTGGCCAACGGCACGGCCAAGGCGGTGGTGAAGCAGGGCGGCAAGTCCTGGTATTTCCTCACCGCCGACTACGCCTTCGGCCACTCCCTGGAGAAGGACTCCGCCGACGTGGTGCAGAGCAACGGCGGCAAGGTGCTGGGCACGGTGCGCCATCCCTTCCCGGGCTCGGATTTCTCCTCCTATCTGCTCAAGGCGCAGGCCTCCGGCGCCCAGGTGATCGGCCTGGCGAATGCCGGCACCGACACCATGAACTCCATCAAGCAGGCGTCCGAATTCGGCATCACGCCCAAGCAGTCCCTCGCCGGCCTGCTGATGTTCCTCACGGACATCCACAGCCTGGGGCTGAAGGCGACCCAGACGATGTACCTCACGGAAGGCTTCTACTGGGACCGCAACGAGGAGACGCGCGCCTGGTCCAAGCGCTTCTTCGAGCGCCAGAAGAAGATGCCGACCATGATCCAGGCGGGCATGTACTCCGCCGTGAGCCACTACCTCAAGGCGGTGAAGGCCACGGGCTCGGACGACACCCAGAAGGTGATGGCCTGGATGCGCAAGACGCCGGTGAACGACTTCTTCGCCAGGAACGGAACGATCCGCGAGGACGGCCGCATGGTGCATGACATGTACCTCATGCAGGTGAAGAAGCCCGAGGAGTCCAGGTACGCCTGGGACTACTACCACGTGCGCCAGACCATCCCGGCGGCGGAAGCCTTCCAGCCCCTGGCGCAGTCGCGCTGTCCGCTGGTGAAGAAGTGACGCCGTTGCCGTCGTCCCCGCGAAAGCGGGGACCCAGCGTTTTTCATGGATTCCCGCTTTCGCGGGAATGACGGGTTAATCCAAAATGACCGACCTTTTCGCCATTCCGCTCCCCGCCCTTCTCGGCCAGCTCATGCTGGGCCTGGTGAACGGCTCCTTCTACGCCATGCTGAGCCTGGGCCTGGCCGTCATCTTCGGCATGCTCAACATCATCAACTTCGCCCACGGCGCGCTCTACATGGCGGGGGCCTTCCTCGCCTGGATGGGGTTGAACTACTGGGGCGTGAGCTACTGGTGGTCGCTCATCCTGGCGCCGCTGGCGGTGGGCGCCGCCGGCGTGGCGATCGAGCGGGCGATGCTGCAGTGGCTCTACAAGCTGGACCACCTCTACGGCCTGCTGCTCACCTTCGGCCTGGCCCTGGTGATCGAGGGCCTGTTCCGCGACCAGTACGGCGTCTCCGGCCAGCCCTATTCGATCCCCGACGAGTTGTCCGGCGCCTTCAACCTGGGCTTCATGTTCCTGCCCAAATACCGCGCCTGGGTCATCGCCGCTTCCCTGGCGGTGTGCCTGGCCACCTGGTTCATCATCGAGAAGACGCGCCTCGGCGCCTACCTGCGCGCCGCCACCGAGAACCCGCGCCTGACCCAGGCCTTCGGCATCAACGTGCCGCTGATGGTGATGCTCACCTACGGCTTCGGCGTGGCGCTGGCGGGTTTCGCCGGCGTGCTGGCGGCGCCCGCCTTCCAGGTGAGCCCGCTGATGGGCTCGAACCTGATCATCGTGGTGTTCGCCGTGGTGGTGATCGGCGGCATGGGCTCCATCCTCGGCGCCATCCTCACCGGACTGGGCCTGGGCGTGATCGAGGCCCTGGTCAAGGTCTTCTGGCCGGAGGCCTCCGCCACGGTGGTCTTCGTCATCATGGCCGTGGTGCTGATGATCCGCCCGGCCGGACTGTTCGGGAAAGAGAAATGAACCTAAAAACCGCAGTTAGCCGATTCCATGAGCATGATTTGCCAGGAATTGGGA
>CAYYXS010000021.1:0-76444 GCA_964475635.1 uncultured Rhodocyclaceae bacterium | reverse complement strand
GCGCCTTCCAGGCGCGGGCGTAGTCGTGGCGCTTTTCGTACCACTCTTTGAACTGCTGGAAAAGCATCGTGCTCATGAAACCGTCTCCACGCGGCGGAGGTGCCGCCCAGATTGAAAAGTGAATATGAATGAACGCTCATTCATTATACAGGACGAAAGCGGCCGCGTCGTCATCGTCGTGTCCTGCGCTTACTGCCCGTCAGCCCGGGCGAAGGCGGCCAGGGTCTGCCGTGCGATGATGAGTTGCTGCACTTCGGTGGCGCCTTCGTAGATGCGCAGGGCGCGGATCTCGCGGTAGAGCTTCTCCACTGGGTGGCCGCTGACGACGCCGAGGCCGCCCCAGATCTGCACGGCGCTGTCGATCACCTGCTGCGCCGTCTCGGTGGCGGTCATCTTGGCCATGGCCGCCTCGCGCGTGACGTTGCGGCCCTGGTCGCGCAGCCAGGCGGCGCGGTAGGTGAGCAGGGCCGAGGCGTCGATGCCGGTGGCCATCTGCGCCAGCTTGGCCTGGGTGATCTGGAAATCCGCGAGCGTCTGGTTGAACATCTTGCGCTGGGTGGCGCGGCGCAGCGCCTCGTCCAGCGCGCGGCGGGCGAAGCCCAGGGCGGCGGCGGCGACCGAGGTGCGGAAGATGTCGAGGGTCTGCATCGCCACCTTGAAGCCCTGGCCGGGGGCGCCGACGAGATTCGCGCGCGGGATGCGGCAGCCCTCGAAGCGCAGCAGCGCCAGCGGGTGCGGCGCAATCGTCTCGATGCGTTCGGCGACCTTGAAGCCGGGCGCGTCGGCCTCGACGATGAAGGCCGACAGGCCGCGCGAGCCGGGCGCCTCCCCGGTGCGGGCGAAGACGACGTAGAAGTCGGCGATGCCGCCGTTGGAGATCCAGGTCTTCTCGCCGTCGAGCACGTAATGCTCGCCCTCGGCGCGCGCCGTGCAGGCCATCGCCGCCACGTCGGAGCCGGAGCCCGGCTCGGAGAGGGCGAAGGCGGGGATGGCCTCGCCCGCAGCCACTTTCGTCAGATAGCGCTGTTTCTGTTCCGGCGAGCCGTGCAGGGTGAGGGCGCCCGAGCCCAGTCCCTGCATGGCGAAGGCGAAGTCGGCCAGCCCCGAGTGGCGCCCCAGCGTCTCGCGCAGCAGGCAGATCGAGCGCGTGTCGATGGTGTCGAACCTGCCGCCGTTGGCGGTGCCGCCGACGGCGTAGCGGAGCCAGCCGTCGTGGCCCAGGCGCTTCACCAGGTCGCGGCAGGCGGCATCGACGTCGCCGTGGTGCTCGCCTACGTTATCGGCGATCCAGGCTTCCAGTTCGCGTTCGAGCTGGCGATGCCGCTCTTCGAAAAACGGCCAGTCGAGATAAGTCTTGTCGCTCATAATGCTTTCTCCCCGCCCCACATCCCGAGGAAGGGGGTGGTAGCTGTTCGCCGCTTCGCGGCTCGATATTGCTGAACCCGATTAGCAACGAGGCTCAGCATGATTGCCATTCCCTTTCATCGTCATTCCGGCGGAAGCCGGAATGACGATGCGTTCGCAGAGCCTCATCGGTCATCAGGTTGTTGACTGCGCCATCCTTGGGACGACCCGGCGGATGGCGCGCTCACATCGTTTCTCCGCCGGAGACGGAAATCGCCTGGCCGGTGATGGATTCGGCGCCGGGCAGGCACAGCCACAGCACGGTCTGCGCCACTTCCTCGGGCTGGATCAGGCGGCCCTGCGGATTATGCTTGACCAGCTCGGCTTTCGCCTCGTCGAGCGAGCGGCCGGTCTTGGCCCGGATGTTCTCCAGCGTCTCGCGCACGATGTCCGTCTCGGTGTAGCCGGGGCAGACGGCATTCACGGTGACGGGTTTGCTCGCCAGCTCCAGCGCCAGGGCGCGGGTGAGGCCGAGCACGCCGTGCTTGGCGGCGCAGTAGGCGGAGACGTAGGCATAGCCCTTCAGCGAAGCCGTGCTGGCGATGTTCACGATGCGTCCCCAGCCTTGTTCCAGCATGCCGGGCAGGGCGGCGCGGATGCCGTGGTAGGTGCCGGTGAGATTCACCGCCAGCATGCGCTGCCACAGTTCGGGATCGGTCTTCGCAAAAGGGGCGCCGGCGGCCTGGCCGGCGTTGTTCACCAGAATGGAGACGGGGCCGAATTTTTCCGCCGCGCCGGCGAAGGCAGCCTGTACGGAAGCTGCGTCGCCCACGTCGGCCGTGGCGCACTGCACCTCGGCAAGATCGCGCAGGCGCTCGGCCGTCTCGTCGAGCGCACTGCGCGTGCGTCCTGCCAGGGTGATGCGCGCACCCTGCGCGGCCAGCGCCTGCGCAATCGCCGCGCCGATGCCGCGCCCGCCCCCGGTGACGAGGGCGTGGCGGCCGGCGAGCGGCAGTTTGGCCGTGTTGTCGGTCATCCCGGTTGCCTGAGCAGTTCGCGCAGCCGGTAGCGCTGCATCTTGCCCGTCGCCGTCTGCGGCATCTGCTTGAGGAAGCGGATGGTGCGCGGGCACTTGTAGATCGACAGCGTCGACTTGAAGGTGTCCGTCAGGGCCGCAGCAAGCGCCTCGCGGTCGGCCTCCTCGTCGCGCGGCACGGCGAAGAGGGCGATGCGGGTGAGGCCATCCTCGTTGGGATAGCCGACCACCGCTGCCTCGGACACGCCCGGCACCGTCATGGCGCAGGCCTCGATTTCGGCCGGGCTGACCCATTGGCCGGAGATCTTCAGCATGTCGTCGCCGCGGCCCATGTGATACCAGCGCCCCGCGGCGTCGAAGCGGAACATGTCGCCGGGGAAGTACCAGCCGTCGCGCAGGGCGTGCGCCGAGATGTCGGGCAGCTTCCAGTAGCCGACGAACTGACAGGAGGTACGGATGGCGATCAGGCCGGGCGTCTCCGGCTCGCTGATGTCCCTGCCGTCCTCGCCGACCAGGCGCACCTCGGCCCAGGGCACCGGCTTGCCGGAGGAGCCGGCACGCGAGTCGTCGGGGCGATTGGCGAGAAACAGGAATACCGTCTCGGAAGCGCCGATGCCGTCGCAGATGGGCTTGCCGGCGAGTTCCAGCCAGTCCTCGTAGAGCGATTCGGGCAGCTTCTCGCCGGCTGAGACGAAATGGCGGATGCGGCGAAAGGCCGGGTGCGTCGGCGCGCCTTCGCGCAGCAGATTGCGGTACATCACCGGCGTGCTGAAGAAGACGTCGGGCTTGTGCCGCTCGACGGTGTCGATGATCAACTTCGGCTCGGGCCAGGCCGGCGACAGGATGACGGTGGCGCCGCACTGCAGGCCGCCCATCAGCGAGTGGCCGAGGGCGAAGCCGAAGAAGAGCTTCGAGGTGGTGAACACGCGCTCGCCCGGCTTGAGGCCGAACAGTTCGCGCTCCAGGCGGTCGGCGACTATCGCCGTGCGGTGCGGGTGCATGACCGCCTTCGGCTTGCCCGTCGTGCCGGAGGAGTACAGCCAGAAGCCGACTTCCTCCGGATCGACCTTTACCGACTCGAGCTGCGCGGATTGTCCGGCGAGGAATTCGGCATGGCCGAGATAGGGCGGCGTCGATGCCCTGCCCAGGACGATGACGCGCGGCGGCGCGGACAGCCCTTCGGCCGCGCTCTCGTAAAGATCGAGAAAATGCGCGTCGACGAAGATCGCGCCGCAGGCGCTGTCCTCGATGACGAAGCGCAGGTCGCGCGGCGCCAGGCGCACGTTGAGCGCCACGGCCACCGCGCCGATGCGCAGGGTGGCCAGATAGGCCGCCACCAGCTCGGGCGAGTCGTCCATCAGGAACAGCACGCGCGCGCCGCGCGCGATGCCGAGCGCCTTGAGCGCGTTGCCGTGCCGGTTGACCTCGGCATTGAGTTGCGCGTAACTGATCGTGCGCTCGCTGCACAGGATGGCGGCCTGATCGCCGAGCCCGTGCGCCAGGGGCCGACCGATGATTTCGTCCGCCGCATTCATTCCGACTTTCGTCATACTTTCCTCGTGGCTGATTGCTCGATTGCCCGCTTCATTTCATAAGCGATTTGGCATCGGCGACAAGCTTGTTGCCGTCCATCCCGCGCGCCGCGACTTCCTTGACCCAATCCGCCACGACGGCCTCGGACGCCTTCTGCCAGGCGCCCACTTCGGCGGCCGGAACGGTGTAGAAGGTGTTTTTTCGCGCCACGGCGAGGTCGCGCGCAGGCGCCGTGACCGTGTCCCACACCTTGCCGGCCCAGGCGGAAGCCTCGGCGCCGCTGTTTGCATCGATGACCTTCTTCAGCTCGGGAGAGAGGCTTTCGTATTTTGCCGGGTTCATGGCGAAGACGAAGGCCGAGGTTGCGATGAATGCTCCTTCGGTCTCGGTGTGGAACTTGGCGATTTCCTGGATCTTCAGCGAGGGGATGACTTCCCAGGGCAGCACCGTGCCATCGATGACGCCCTTCGACAGGCTCTCCGGCACCTGCGGCACCGGCATCGGTACAGGCGTGCCGCCCAGCGCGGTGACCAGGCGCGTGGCCATGCGGTTCGGCGCGCGCAGCTTGAGCCCCTTGAAGTCGGCCAGCGCCTTGATCTGCTTGCCGGTGGTGTGCAGCTGTGTGCCCGGGATGACGTGGAAGATGAGCGGCTTGACGCCCTTGTACTCATCCTGCGCGTGCTTCATGGCGTAGTGCCACAGCGCCGGTGAGGCCTTTTCGGCGCTCGACACCATGAAGGGCAGCTCGAACACTTCGGTGGCGAGGAAGCGCCCCGCCTGGTAGCCGGGCAGGGTCCATACGATGTCTGCGACGCCATCCTTGGCCTGGTCGAACAGCTGCGGCGGCGAGCCGCCGAGCTGCATCGCAGGATAGATCTGGCACCGCAGGCGCCCTGCCGATTCCTTGCTGATCCTGGCGCACCAGGGTTCGATCATTTTCACCTGGGCATTCGAACCCGGCGGCAGAAAGTGGTGCAGCCGCAGGGTGACCGTCTCCTGCGCGGCGACCTGGACGGCGACTGCCGCGAGCGCGGCGCCCAATGCGTACTTCACTATGCGGATCATGATTGCCTGTCTCCTCCGTGCCCTGAATGCCTGTCTGGTTGCGATGATGTTGTGCGCCGCAGCGCCGCCGCCGGGTCTGTTGGCGACAGAATGATTGAACACTCATTCATTTTGTTTGTCAAGCGCGGGCATGCCTTGTCTGGCAGTTGACACACGAAACTGAATGAGCAATCATTCATGCAACGTTGCCGCTTCCGGCGGCCAGGCCGGGCGCGCCTTCGGGGCGCGCGCGCCAGCGATATTCACACTCTGCCATGACAGGAGGTTCTCAGCATGCAACTGAAAGACAAGACCGCGGTCGTCACGGGCGCCGCCTCGGGCATCGGGCGGGCCACGGCGGAGACGCTGGCGGCGGCCGGCGCCTTCGTGTTCCTCGGCGACATCGACGAGGAGAAGGGGCGCGCCGCCGCCGCCGAGCTGCGCGAGCGCGGCCTCGGCGCCGAGTTCGTGCGCCTCGACGTCACCGACCTCGACTCGATCGCGCAGTGCAAGAAGAAGGCCTACGAGATGCGCGGCCATGTCGACATCGTCGCCAACGTCGCCGGCTGGGGCAAGATCCAGCCCTTCATGGAGAACACGCCCGAATTCTGGCGCAAGGTGATCGACCTCAACCTGCTCGGCCCGGTGGCCGTCACCCACGCCTTCCTCGACAAGATGATCGAGCGCGGCAGCGGCAAGGTCGTCGTCGTGGCGAGCGATGCCGGCCGCGTCGGCAGCCTGGGCGAGACCGTCTATTCCGGCGCCAAGGGCGGTGCCATCGCCTTCTGCAAGTCGCTGGCGCGCGAAGTGGCCCGCTACAACATCAACGTCAATGCCGTCTGCCCGGGGCCGACCGACACGCCGCTGCTGCGCGCCGTGCCGGAAAAGCACCAGGAGGCTTTCGTCAAGGCGACGCCGATGCGCCGCCTGGCCAAGCCCTCCGAGCTTGCCGATGCCGTGCTGTTCTTCGCCAGCGACCAGGCCAGCTTCGTGACCGGCCAGGTGCTCAGCGTGAGCGGCGGCCTGACGCTGGCCGGCTGATCCCCCGAACTCAAACCCAAGACAGGAGAAACGCATGTACACACTGAAAGCAGCCGAATGGCGGCCCGAGCACTTCAAGCTCGAAGTCAAGGATCGCGTCGCCACCGTCACCCTCAACCGCCCCGATCGCAAGAACCCGCTCACCTTCGAGAGCTACGCCGAGCTGCGCGACACCTTCCACCGCTTCCAGTATGCCGAGGACGTGCGCGCCATCGTCATCACCGGCGCCGGCGGCAACTTCTGCTCGGGCGGCGACGTGCATGAGATCATCGGCCCGCTCACCAAGATGAGCATGGACGGTCTGCTCGCCTTCACGCGCATGACCGGCAACCTGGTGAAAGAGATGCGCACCTGCCCGCAGCCGATCATCGCCGCGGTGGACGGCGTCTGCGCCGGCGCCGGCGCCATCATTTCGATGGCCTCCGACCTGCGCTATGCCACGCCGGATGCCAAGACCGCCTTCCTCTTCGTGCGCGTCGGGCTGGCCGGCTGCGACATGGGCGCCTGCGCCATCCTGCCGCGCATCATCGGCCAGGGCCGCGCCTCCGAGCTGCTCTACACCGGCAGCGTGATGAACGCCGAGCAGGGCCTGGCCTGGGGCTATTTCAACGACGTGGTGGCCAAGGAGGATGTGCTGGCGAAGGCGCAGAAGGTGGCGCTGTCGCTCGCCGACGGCCCGGCCTTCGCCCACTACATGACCAAGAAGTGCCTGCACCAGGAATGGAACCAGACCATCGAGCAGGCGCTGGAGACCGAGGCCGAGGCCCAGGCGATCTGCATGCAGACCAAGGACTTCACCCGCGCTTACAACGCCTTCGTGGCCAAGGAAAAGCCGAAGTTCGAGGGCAACTGACGGCGCCAGGCGGCTGGCTGCGGTTTCGTGGCAGACTAGCCGCCTGATCGAAAACACGGGAGGGGGCCCTATGAGTTCTGCGGGAGACGTGCTGGCGCTGGTGACGGATCCCAGGCTGGTCGAGGAGCGCCGCGGCCAGATCGTGCGCGCCGCGGTGAAGCTGTTCTCCGAAGAAGGCTACTACACCACGACGATTCAGCAGATCGCCAAGGAGGCCGGCGTGAGCACCGGCCTCATCTACCAGTACTTCCGCGACAAGGACGACATCCTGTTCCTGACGCTGAAGCTGGTGCTCGACACTTACGAGCACGAGATTCCGCCGCAGCTGGAAGGCATCGAGCATCCGGTCGAGCGGCTGTGCATGGCCGTCTGGGCCTACTGCCGCATCGTCGACGGCCTGCTCGAGGCGACGCTGTTGGCCTACCGCTCGACCAAGTCGCTGCGTGCCGACCGCCGCATCCTGGTGAAGGATGCGGAGACGCGCACCAACCAGCTGATCGAGGATTGCCTCGCCGTCTGCCTGGAGGGCGGCTTCATGCGCGAAGTCGATACGCATCTGCTGTCCTACCAGATGGTCATGTTCGCCCATTCCTGGGCCTTGAAGCACTGGGCGCTGCGCGAGCGCTACAGCCTGGCCGAGTACGTGGACGAGGGCATCAAGCTGCTCGTCGAGCCCTTCCTGACGGCGCGCGGCAAGCGGGTACTCGACGCCATGCGCGAGCGCACCGAGGCGTTCGGCAGCCGCAGTGCCAAGCCGGCTGCGCGTGCCAGGGCGGCGAAGGGCCGAACCGCGGCGGCGTCCGCAAAAAGGAAGCGATAACCAATGGAGCAGTTGATTTCCCTGAACATCGACGGCGCGGTGGCCACGGCGACGCTGTGCCGGCCGCCCGTCAACGCCATCAACGAGGAATGGGTGGCGCGCCTGGACGAAGTGCTCGGCGAGGTCGAGCGCGCGGAACAGGTTTCGGTCCTGTGGGTCCGCAGCAGCGAGCGCGTGTTCTGCGCCGGCGCCGATCTGGCCCTGATGCGCAGCATCTTCGCCAGCGCCGCCGGGCGCGAGCGCATGATCGTCCTCACCCGGCGCATGCAGGAGGTGTACGCGCGCCTGGAGGCCCTGCCCAAGGTGACTCTGGCCGAGCTGGGCGGCGCCGCCATGGGCGGCGGCTTCGAGCTGGCGCTCGCCTGCGATCTGCGCCTGGTCGCCGACAAGGCGAAGATCGGCCTGCCCGAGGCACGCCTCGGCCTGCTGCCCGCCGCCGGCGGCACGCAGCGCATGACGCGCATTTGCGGCGAGGCGGTGGCACGGCGCCTGATCCTCGGCGCCGAACTCGTTTCGGGCAGCGAGGCCGTCGCCCTCGGCCTGGCGCACTGGTCGGCGCCGGCGGGCGAGACCGAAGCCGCGGCGCGGGCCGTCGCGGCGCGCATCGCCGAGCTGCCGCCGCAGACGCTGGCGGAGAACAAGCGCTGCATCGGCGTGGCGGTGGACGGCAGCGAAAATGGATTCGAGGTCGAGCTGGCCGGCAGCGCCCGCCTGCTGGCGGCCGACGAAACGCAGCGCCGCGTCACGCGCTTCCTCGACAAGAGCGCCTGAGCGCCCCCGGCGCTATTGGAACGGATAGGGCCACTCGTCGCTGGCGTCGCTGAACAGCGCGGCGACGAGGCGGCGCAGCCATTTATTTTTGGGATCGTGATGAGCGTTGCGGTGCCAGTGCTGCCGGAGCTCGATGCGCGGAAGGGCGTAGGGCGGCTCGACGATCCTGATATTGGCGCCGGTTTGCGAGAAGAACAGGCCGATGGCATGAGGCAGGGTGACGACCAGGTCGCTCTTGCCGATGACGGTCGGGATGCTCATGAAGTGCGGCGTCGACAGCACGATGCGCCGCGCGATCTTGCGCCGCGCCAGGTACTTCTCGAAGATTTCCTGGCTGCGCCCCTCGGCGCGCACCACGGCGTGGCCGAGGGCGAGGAACTGCTCAGGCGTCAGCCTGCTCGCGCGGATCGGATGATCGGCGCGCAGCAGGCAGACGAAGCGATGGGTGAGCAGGCGCTGCTGGTAGAAGGCGCTGGATTTCAGGTCCGGAAAGTAGCCGATGGCCAGGTCTATTTCGCCGCTTTCCAGGCCGTGCTCGAGCTGCGCCGGCGGCGGCGAGACGGAGCGCAGCGCAGCCTGCGGCGCCTGCTGCCGCAGGCGCTCCAGGATGCGCGGCAGGAACACCATTTCGCCGACGTCGGAGAGGGCGAGGGTGAACGCCTTGGCCGTCGTTGCCGGATCGAAGGCGCTTTCCGAGAGCACGTCGCTGGCGATGCGGGCAAGCGCCTCGCGCGCGGCGGCGGCGAGCGCATGGCTGCGCGCCGTCGGCGACATGCCCTGGGCCGTCTTGACGAACAGTGGATCGCCGAAGGCGCGGCGCAGGCGGCCGAGCGCCGCGCTCACCGCCGGCTGGCTGATGCCGAGGTGCTGCGCGGCGCGGCTGACGCTGCGCGCGTCGTAGAGCGCCACCACCACGCGCAGCAGGTTGAGGTCGAAGTCTTTCATAGCGTTATTATGATTTCGAATAACGCTCATCACAATAATGGGATTGTGGTCTTTCCGTGGCAGAGGGTTTAATGCACCCCGGCAGACATACGACAACACGGAGGAGACCCCATGCCATCCCTGCGCGCGCTCACGCGGCGCGGCGGCCCTTTGCCGCCCGCCATCCTGCAATTCCCCCGCCCACTCCACGATGCAGGAGGTGTGGCATGAACAGTGCGGAGTTGCTGCTGGCCGGGCGGCCCGAGGCCATCGCCCTCTACGTCGGCGATGAGTGCATCACTTACCGGGAACTGCGCGCGCGGGTTGTGCGCGCGGCCGCCGCCTGGCAGGCACGCGGCGTGAGCGTGGGGGAGCGCGCCGTGATCGCCCTGCCGGACGGCGCCGACTGGGTTGCCGCCTTTCTCGGCCTGATCTGGCTGGGCGGCGTGCCGATCGCCATCAGCCCGCGCACCGAGGCCGCCATGATGGGCGCGCTGCTTGCCGATTCCGGGGCTGTCGCCCTGCTGCTGGAAGACGCGCAGGCGATTGCATTCGGCGATGCGCGCGCCCTCGGCCTGGGCGCTTGGCGCGAGCGGTTTCCTGCCGCAGCCGCAGACCTGCCGCCGCATCGGGCGCAGGAGGATGACGAGGCCTTCTGGCTGTATTCCTCCGGCACCACGGGCAAGCCGAAAGGCATCGTGCATGCCCACCGCGCCGCCGCCCACGCCCATGTCTTCGCCCGCGAGGTGCTCGGCGCCACGCCGCAGGACGTTTTCTATTCGACCTCGAAGCTGTTCTTCGCCTATCCGCTGGCCAACACGCTGTTCGCCGCCCTGCGCCTGGGCGCCGCCGTGGTGCTCGACCCGGAATGGCCGAATCCGCAGCGGGTGGCGGAGAATCTCGCGCGCCACCGGCCGACGCTGTTCTTCAGCGTGCCGACGCTGTATCGCCGCCTGCTCGAGGCTGGCGTGGCGTTTCCGTCGCTGCGCCAGGCCGTTTCCGCCGGCGAGGCCTGCCCGCCGGAGGTGGCCGGGAACTGGCAGCGCCGCACCGGCGTGCCGCTGGTGAATGGCTACGGCACGACGGAGACGCTTTCCCTGGTGCTCTGCCGCCAGGAGGGCTGGGACGGCCTGCGGCCGACGCCGCTGACCGAGGTGCGGGCCGATACGGAGGAAGGCGGCCGCGACGGCGCACTGCGGCTGTGGTTTTCCCACCCCGCCGTGTCGCTCGGCTATTCGCGCGTCGTGACGCATGACAGCGCGCGCTTCGGCCCCGCGGGATTTTCGCCCGGCGACCTGTTCCGGCCGATCGCGGCGGGGAAGGACGAATGGGGCTTCGCCGGGCGCTCGGATCAGTTGATCAAGGTGTTCGGCCGCTGGGTTGACACCCTGGCGCTGGAGCAGACCCTGGCGCGCACGCTGGCCGGCAAGATCGGCGACAGCTGTGTCGTGCCCGCCGGGGCGGGCGGCGAGGATACCGTCGCCCTGCATCTGTTCGCCGTGCCCGGTGCGGCGGGCGCAGCCGAGACCGGCCGCGTTATCGAGGAAGCACTGGCCGCGCTGCCGGCCTACCAGCGGCCGCAGGCCGTGCATCTGCTGGCTGAGCTGCCGCGCACCGAGACGGGCAAGCTGCGCCGCGGCGAGCTCGGCAAGATGCTCGAATGAAATGTCCGCCCGGCCCGAGACGGACAGCGAATAACAACACAGGGCCATGACTGCAAAGGAGGCATGATGACCACCTATCCCCCGTCCCCTTTCCCGAGGAAAGGGGTGACGTCGGTTCAGCCGCGCGATGCGCGGCTTCCGGTTGCTGACTTGCTGCCTCCTCGAGTTGCTGCCTCCTCGGGGGCCGCGCGGGAGCGTCGCGCCTCGGAACGTGCGCAGCGGAGCGCGGCAACAATTCGGCTTCACTGTGCAGCTGCGCAGGCACGGCCGTTACGCCGAATTCCCAGCGGAGGCAGCATGAACGGGAAGCTGATGCTGTGCGCCGCGTTGCTGATGTGTTTGCCGGCCCGAGCCGAGCTGGTGGTGGCGCAGATCGCCCCCATGAGCGGTCCCATTGCAGCAGCCGACGGCAAGTCCACCAACCTGGGCATTCGCGTCGCGCTGGACGCGGCCAATGCGCGCGGCGGCGTGCACGGCCAGAAGATCGCCCTGCGCACCATGGATGACGAATACAAGCCGGACCGGACCGTGGAACTGGTCCGCAAGGAAGGCGCCACGGATACCCTTGCGCTGCTGATGCCGGTGGGTTCGGTCTCCATGGCCAAGGTGCTTAAGGAAAAAGTGCTGGAATCGACCAGGCTGCCCGTCGTCGGCATCATTCCCGGGGCGGAGCTGCTGCGAACGCCCATGAATCCCTACCTTTACCACGTCCGGGCGGGCGATCTCGATCAGTACCGGCATATCGTCGAGCATACGATGACCGTGGGCATGCGGCGCTATGCGATCGTGTATGCCGACATCCCGTTCGGAAAGGGCGGCCTGGCTGCCATCGAAAGCCTTCTGAAAGCCCGTGAGCTCGTCCCGGTGGCGGGCATTCCGTTTACCCTCGGCCCCAATATCGATTTCAGCAGCGCCATCGAACGCCTGGGCAGGAGCGCGGCGGACGTGGTCGTGCTGATCAGCCCGCCCGAGCCGGCCGGCGCCTTCGTGCGCGAGTACCGCAAGGCCGGACTCAATCCTCCGGTCATGACCCTGTCCTACGGCCTGGCCGACATCCTGTGCGCGGTGGCCGGCGCGGAAATGGCCAAGGGCGTCGGCGTGGCTCAGGTGTTCCCCAACGGCAACAGCCCGACCACGCCGCTTTCGCGCCGCTTCCAGGCGGATTTCAAGCGCTTCGCTCCGGCGGACGCGGTATCGACGCAGAATCATTTCGAGGCTTATGTGACGACACAGGTGCTGCTCGAGGCGCTCAAGCGGGCCGGCCCGGCGCCGACCCGGGAGAAAGTGGTCAGGGCGCTGGACAGCATGAAGGATGTCGATCTGGGCGGCTTCAACGTCGATTTTTCGCCCGAAAAGCATACCGGCTCGCGCTACGTCGATATCAGCATCGTCAGCAGCAACTGCCGCCTGGTGTTTTGAGGCGGCGCAGATGAAGTGCGATGTATTACAGATTGTTGCATACCAAACATAAATCGCGTATCGTCTCGCCGCCGGCGTGATCCCGGCGGCGCAGGATGACGGGAGAGCGTTCGACAGCAAGGAGGAGCAAAGTGCAAGAACCATCTGCCGCCGCCGGCCCTGATGCCGGCTTCGGACCTTTCGGCCGGCTGCTGCTGGCCGCCTCGAAATGGACGGCCTTTGCCGGCGGCGTCGTGTTTACCGGGCTCGTCGTGATGTCCGTCGTCTCCATCGTCGGGCGCAAGCTCGCCAGCGCGCCGGTGCCGGGCGACGTCGAGGTGCTGCAGCTGTGCGCCGCCTTCGCCTCGGCTTCGTTCTTCGCCTACACCCACCTGATGCACGGCGACGTCAAGGTCGATTTCTTCACCACCCGCCTGGCGCCGGCCAAGCGCGCCTTCCTCGATGCGGCGGGCTCGCTGCTGGTCGGCCTGTTCGGCGCGCTGATCGCCTGGCGCGCCGGCGCCGGCGCGCTCTCGGTGAAGGAGGCCGGCGAGACCACCGCGGTGCTCGGCTGGCCGGTGTGGATCGGCCAGATCCTCATGGTGCCCGGCTTCGTCCTGCTCGCCCTGGCCGGCTTCTACATGTGCGTGCATACGTGGACGCACCGCGGGGTGAAATCATGAGCGGGACCGGAGTTGGCTTCATCATCTTCGGTATCCTCCTCACCCTGCTGGCGCTGCGCGTGCCGATCGGCATCGCCATGTTCATGTGCGGCGCCGGCGGCTACCTGTATCTCATGCACGGCGAGACGCTGCTGCTGCTCAATTCGCTGAAGAACCTGGCCTATGCCCGGCTCTCCAACTACGACCTGGTGGTGATCCCGCTGTTCCTGCTGATGGGCCAGTTCGCCACCCACGGCGGCCTCTCCAAGCTGCTGTTTCACTTCGTCAGCGCCTTCCTCGGCCACCGCAAGGGCGGCATCGCCATGGCCTCCATCGGCGCCTGCGCCGGCTTTGGCGCCATCTGCGGTTCCTCGCTCGCCACCGCCGCCACCATGGGCCAGGTGGCGCTGCCCGAGCTGCGCCGCTTCGGCTATTCCGGCGCGCTGTCGACCGGCGCCCTGGCCGCCGGCGGCACGCTCGGCATCATGATTCCGCCCTCGGTGCCGCTGGTGATCTACGCCATCCTGACGCAGGAATCCATCGGCAAGCTGTTCATTGCCGCCGTGATTCCCGGCATTATCGCCATGCTCGGCTACATGATCGTGGTGCAGATCGTGGTGCATCTCAACCCGGCGGCCGGCCCGGCCGGCCCGCGCGTGCCCTGGCCGGAGCGCCTCAAGAGCCTGTTCCAGGTGCTGCCCGTGCTGCTGGTCTTCGTCGTCGTCATCGTCGGCATCTACGGCGGCTGGGCCAACCCGACGGAAGCCGCCTCCATCGGCGCGGCCGCCTGCGGCCTGCTGGCGCTGTTGTCCGGCAACATGAACCTCGAGCGCCTCAAGCACAGCCTGCTCGGCACGGCCCAGGCCACCGCCATGATCTATCTGGTGCTGCTCGGCGCCGACATGCTCAATACGGCGCTGGCGCTCTCGCAGATGCCGGGCGAACTGGCCGAATGGGTCAAGGGCAGCGGCATGCCGCCGCTGCTGGTGATGGCGATGATCCTCATCGTCTATATCCTGCTCGGCTGCGTCATGGATGCACTGGCGATGATCCTGCTCACCATCCCGATCTTCTACCCGATGGTGATGGGGCTGGATTTCTGGGGCATGTCGCAGACCGACAAGTCGATCTGGTTCGGCATCCTGGCGCTGATGGTGGTGGAGATCGGCCTGGTGCATCCGCCGGTCGGCATGAACGTCTACATCATCAACCGGCTGGCCGGCAACGTGCCGCTGGTGGAGACCTTCAAGGGCGTGATTCCCTTCCTGCTCTCCGACCTGGTCCGCATCGTCCTGCTGGTGTTCTTCCCGATCGTCTCGCTCTATCTGGTGCATGCCTTCGGCAGCTAGTTTTTACACGCAAGGAAGCTATACATGAAAATCCGCAACTCTTTCGTTTCGCTCGCCGTACTGGCGGGACTGACTTTCGCTGCAGCCGGCGCCGCGGCCCAGGAAGTCACCCTCAAGGTGCATCATTTCCTCGGGCCGCAGGCCACCTCGCAGCGCCTGCTGCTCGGCCCCTGGTGCGAGAAGATCGCCAGGGAGTCGAACAACCGCCTGAAGTGCCAGATCTATCCGGCCATGCAGCTGGGCGGCACGCCGCCGCAATTGTTCGACCAGGCGCGCGACGGCGTCGCCGACATCGTGTGGACGGTGCCGACCTACCAGGCCGGCCGCTTCATCAAGTCGGAGGTGTTCGAGCTGCCCTTCATGACGAAGACGGCCAAGGGCGGCAGCCGCGCCTTCTGGGAGTACCTGCAGCAGCATTCGCTCGACGAGTTCAAGGGCACCAAGGTGCTGCTCGCCCACGTGCATGACGGCGCCGAACTGCATTTCAACAAGAAGAGCGTGGCGACGCTGGAGGATCTGAAAGGCCTCAAGGTGCGCGCGCCGACTCGCATCGGCACGCGCATGCTGGCCGCGCTCGGCGCCACTCCGGTGGCGATGCCGGTGCCGCAGGTGCCCGAATCGCTCGCCAAGGGCGTCGTCGACGGCGCTTCCCTGCCCTGGGAAGTGGTGCCGGCGCTGAAGGTGCAGGAAGTGACGAAATTCCACACCGAGACCGGCTCCGGCCGCCGCAAGATATCCAACACCATCTTCGTCGTGGCCATGAACGAGGCCAAGTACAACGGCCTGCCGGCAGACTTGAAGAAGGTGATCGACGCCAACAGCGGCGCGGCAGCCTCGGCCTGGGCGGGCGAGGTGTGGGACAGCACCGTCGCCCCCGGCCGCAAGTCGGCAAGCGACCGCAACAACGCCATCACGGTGCTCTCCGAGGCCGAGTACAAGCGCTGGGAGAAGGCCACCGAGAGCGTGGACGACGAGTGGGTGAAGGACGCCACGGCCAAGGGCACCGACGGCAAGAAGCTGCTGGAAGCGGCCCGCGCCCTGCTCAACCAGTACGACAAGTAAGCCGCTTCGCAAAACGGCCGGCGGGGGGCCGCCGGTCGCTTGACCGCGTTTGCCATGGGCGCATAATCGCCGCACCGTTCCACGGCGGTTTCTCACATGCATTGGCAGACTACAGGCGGCGATTCCGCGTTCACCCGCAGGTCTTGGGCGGATCAGCTGGCCCAGGCTTATGTCCGCCTGGAGCCGCGCCTGCAGGAATGCCCTGTCTTCAGGGGTAGCATCGAGAAAGTCGCCGTGGATCGCATCGCACTGTCGCGCGTGCGCGCCTCCGCCCACAGTGTGTCGCGCTTGGCAGAACACATCCGGCAGGGCGGCGCCGACCTCTGTTTCGTCAATCTGCAGATCGAAGGCGTCGGCCTGACGCGGCGGGGCGGGCAGGAAATCCTCTCCCGCCCCCTGGATGTGACGGTCGTCGATACCACCGAGCCTTTCGACATCCAGCACCGTTCGGATTTCTCGCTCTACTCTCTCATCGTTCCGCGTGAAATTCTGCCGCCCGACCTGGTGCGGCGCGGCGGCGTGCCGCTGTCGCGCAGCGTGACGGGGCGGGAAATCGCCCGCACCCTGATGGGCTATGCCGAACTCGCCCTGCGTGCGCAGAACGAGGCGCCGGTGCCGCTGCCGCTGGTCGGCCGGCATGTTGCGGATCTGCTCGCCTGCCTCGATGCCTGGGGCGGGGACAGCGCCCCGCAGGAGAAGCGGGCGCATGCCCGGTTGATGGCTATGTGCGATTACATCGAGCGCAATCTGGAAGACGAGCAGCTCGGCGCGGTCAAGCTTGCGCGCGTCTTCGGCGTTTCGCCGCGCTGCGTACACAAGCTCTTTGCCGAAACGGAAACCACCGTGTCCGAGTACGTTTGCAAGCTGCGCATCCGCCACAGCCTGGATCTGCTCCACTGTGCCGATTCCGCCGGCATGACGGTGACGCGGATTGCCTTCCAGCTCGGGTTTCGCGACCTCTCGTATTTCAACCGCCGCTTCAAGCAGCTCACCGGCGAGACACCGACGCAGTATCGCCGGCGCCTGCGCGGCGCCTGAACGGCCCTTCTCTCCTGTTCGCCGGAGTCCAGCCTCCGGTGCGCTCTTGTCCATGCCTTTGTCTGCGACCCCGTCTAGATTGCGGGAACCAATCGACAAGCAAAGAGGAGACAACGATGGACAAATCAAGGCGTGCCTTCACGACCGGCGGGCTGCTGGCATCCGCCAGCCTGGTGCTCGGCAAGGGCGCGATCGCCGGGGAGGCAGAGAAGAACGGCAGGGGCAGCGGCAAGGCGGAAGCCTTCGTCAGGCAATTGGGCCTGCGCTACCCGATCGTGCAGGCCGTCATTGGCGGCGCCGTGCCCGAGCTGGCGGCGGCGGTGTCCAATGCCGGTGGGCTGGGCGGCATCGGTATGACCTGGTCGCCGGAGACCGAAGTGCGCGCTTTCGTCAGGCGCACGCGCGAACTGACCGGGCGGCCTTTCGCCATCGGCTACGTGCTGGCTTTCGGTGCCAACACTCTGGCCGTTGCGCTGGATGCCGGCGCGCCGGTGATCCAGTTTTCCTTCGGCACGCCGAATGCGAAGCAGACGGCCGCGATCCGCGCCGCAGGCGCAAAATTTGGCATGCAGGTAAGCACGGCGCTGGGCGCAAGGCAGGCGCTCGATGCCGGCGCCGACTACCTCAGCGTGCAGGGCCAGGAGGCGGGCGGCCACATCCAGGCCCAGGGCAGCTGGCGCGACCAGCTGGCGCAGGTGCTGGAAGCGGCTGGCGCCACGCCCGTTCTTGTCGCTGGCGGCCTTGCCACGGGCAAGGACTTGCGCGAAGTGCTGGCGCTGGGCGCCTCGGGTGGCGTGTTCGGTACGCGCTTCGCTGCCTGCAGGGAATATCCTGCCCATGCCGAGTACAAGCGCCGCATGGTCCATGCCCGCGCCGCCGACACCGCGCTCACCGTCTGCTTCGATGGCGGCTGGCCGAGCACCTTGCATCGGGTGCTGCGCAATCCGACGCTGGAGAGCTGGGAGGCGGGTGGCGCCAAGGGCGCCGGATTGCGGCCAGGCGAGGGCGAGGTGGTCGGCGCCATCGGCGAGATGAAGTTCGAGCGCTACAGCATGTTCCCCGCCTTTGCTGTGACGACCGGCGCGCCGCAGGACATGGCGATGTACGCCGGCCTGGGCGTGGCCTCGATCCGCGACATCCCCGGCGCGGGCGAGCTGGTCGAGCGCATCTGGGCCGAGTGTGTCGGGGTTGCGGTCTAATCGCGTAGCGGCTGGCCTGCTGCTTGCGGCCGGCTTCTCCGCCGTTGCGGTCGCAGGCGAAGGCGAAGCCGGCCGGGTTCTGTTTGCGGCGAAATGCGCGATGTGCCACACGGCGCAGAACGGGGCAGGCCATGCGGCCGGGCCAAACCTGTTCGGCGTCGTCGGCCGCGGCATCGCCGCGGCGCCGGGCTACGACTACTCGGACGGCATGCGCGTCCGGGCGGCGGCGTACTGGGATGCTGCCGCGCTGGACCGCTTCCTGGCGCGGCCGCAGGCCTTCCTGCCCGGCACGCGCATGCTGTTCCCCGGCCTCGCCGACGCGCGGGCGCGCAGCGAGCTGATCGCCTTCCTGGCCGCCTTGCGCTAACGGCGGCCGACGCGCAGGTGCAGCGGCCAGCGCAGGGTCTTCTGCTGCGCCGGGTCGGGCCACAGCGGCGCCAGGCGCCGGGCGAATTCCACCAGCGGGTCGGCGCCCGTGGCTTTCATGCAGGCCCGCGTCGCCGACCAGGTGCCGAGGTAGCCGAGCAGGTCGTCGCGCGTCCACACCGTGCGGATATCGAAAGCGGGCGCCGCGATCGGATCGAAGGGGAAGGGCAGCGAGCGGTAGCGGTCGTCGACCATCTTCCGCTCCGGCGGCCAGTAGGGGCCGACCACGTTCCTGTAGAAGTCCTGCAGCAATTCGTCGATGCCCGCCTCGACGTCGAGCAGGGTGTAGGTCCAGGCGGCGATGACGCCGCCCGGCTTGAGCACGCGCTTCACCTCGGCATAGAACTTCTCCAGGTCGAACCAGTGGATCGCCTGCGCCACCGTCACCAGGTCGATGCTCGCCGTGTCGAGGAGACTGACTTCTGCGGATGCGCAGCGATAGTCGATGTTCGGGCGAGGTTCGGCATGTTCCAGCTGGCTCCGGCTCGGATCGGTGGCGACGACGCGCGCGAAATGTGCCGCCAGGGCGACGGCCGCCTGGCCGCTGCCGGTGCCGCAATCCCAGGCCGCGTCGCGTGCCGGCGCGAGGCCGGCCAGCCAGACGAACAGCCCGGCCGGGTAGTCCGGCCGGTAGCGGGCATAGTCGGTCGCCTGGGCGGAGAAATGGTCCTTGAAGACGGTATTCATGCGAGGGTGAAATAAAAGGTGGCGCCCTTGTCGATTTCACCCTCTGCCCATACCAGCCCGCCATGGCGTTGGACGATGCGCTGGACAGTGGCCAGGCCGATGCCGGTGCCGGCAAACTCGTTGACGCCGTGCAGCCGCTGAAAGGCGCCGAACAGCTTGTCGGCGTATTTCATGTCGAAGCCGGCGCCGTCGTCGCTGACATGGTAGGCATTGGCGTTTCCGGTGCGGCTCATGCCGAAGGCGATGTGCGCGATTTCCCTGCGCGCGGTGAATTTCCAGGCGTTGGCCAGCAGGTTGAGCAGGACGACGCGCAACAGCCGCTCGTCGCCGCGCACCCGCACGCCGGGCGCTGCTGTGAAGACCACCCGGCGCTCCGGCTCGGCGCTCGTCAGGTCTCTCGCCACCGATTCGGCCAGCCGCGACAGGTCGACCTCGGTGACATGAAGAGGCTCGCGCGTGAGCTGGGCCAGGTCGATCATGCCGTCGATCAGCTCGCTCATGCGCAGGGTGGCCGAGCAGATGCGGCGCAGGTACTCGCGGCCGTGCTCGTCAAGCCGGTCTCCGTAGTCGTCGAGCAGCAGCCGGGAAAAGCCGTTGATGCCGCGCAGCGGCGAGCGCAGATCGTGCGAGACGGAGTAGCTGAAGCTTTCCAGTTCCTTGAGCGAGGCCTGCAGTTCCGCGGTGCGCTGGCTGACATGATCCTCCAGCTCCGTATTCAGCCTGCGCAGCATGCTCTCGGCGTGCTGCCGCTGCTGGCCCTGGCGGTAGGCTTCGATCAGCACGGCGCAGGTGTTGGTGAACGGCTGCAGGTGCCCGACCAGGCCATCGCTGTAGCCGCCGGGGCGGTTTGCCACCCCGACCATGCCGACCAGCTTGTCCGCACGGTACAAGGGCAGGCCCATGAACGACAGCAGGGGCGGATGGCCCGGCGGCAGGCCGCCCCGGCGCGGGTCGCTCGCCGGGTCGGCGGAAAGGACGGGACAGCCGCTGGTGAGGACCTGGCCGAACAGGGTATTGAGATTGCGGAACTCGAAGCCGCCGCTGATGTATTTCTGATGCAGCCGTTGCGAATCCTCGTCCCAGGAGATGTCGCTGATGGCATAGGGACGCAGGAAAGGCGTGCCGTCCGCTTCGCGGAAGACCTCGCATATGAAACCGAACTGGCTGTCCGTGATGTCGAGCAGATGGCTGAGCAGGCGCTCGAAGATCGGATGCGGATCGGCATCCATGATGAAGTCGGCCTGCGCTTCGCCGACGGCATGCAGCATGCGGTTCTGTTCGAGAAACAGCTGCTCGATGCGCTTGCGCTCGCTGATGTCGCGCGTGATGGAAAGCATGCAGGGTTCCCCGTCCAGCTCGATCAGACAGGCCGAGAACAGGCTGTCGAAGAGCCGGCCGGACTTGTGGCGGAAGCGCACCTCCTGATTGATCAGTTCGCCCCGCTCCCCCAGCAGGGCGACGATGCGGTCGCGCGCTGCGGCCTCCGGCCAGACGCCGACTTCGGCGGCCTCGCGGCCGGCCGCTTCGGAGGGCGGGAAGCCGAACACCTTCTCGTAGGCCGGGTTGGCGCCCACATAGCGCCCGGTGGCGAGGGAGCTGATGACGATGGCGTCGGGGCTGGCGTTGAAGATGCGGGAGAATTTCTCCTCTGACAGTCGCAGCGCCTCGGCGGCCTGGCTGTGCTCGCGGCTGATCTTCTCCTGCAGGGCGCGGTGGGCCCGGGCAAGCTCGGCTTCGCGCGATTCCAGTTCGGCGACGCGCTTTCTCAGGGCCGCCAGTTCGGCCTGCATATCCGGGCTTGGGGGCTGTCTCATTTCCGCGGCGGTTGTCGGCATCGGGCGGATTTTCCGCCGAAACCGGGATCACCTCAAGCGTCCGCCGGGCGGCGGGCAGCCCGCAGGCCGCCCGCCGAGGCCGGCCGGGCTATTTCGGCCGCTTGTCGATGATGCGCCTGGCCTTGCCGATCGAGCGCTCGATGCCGCCCTGGCCGACGATGCGCACCGTGGTGCTGACGCCGATGTAGGACTTGACGTGGTGCTGCAGTTCCTTCGCTGCCGCCTCCTGGTCGGCGGCCGGCGCCTGGGCGAACTCCGGCTTCATCTCGACCAGCACGTCGAGCTCGTCCATGTGACCGGGGCGGCTGACTTCCAGCACGTAATGCGGCGCCAGCTTCGGCAGCTTCAGGATCAGCTCCTCGATCTGCGAGGGGAAGACGTTCACGCCGCGGATGATCAGCATGTCGTCGGAGCGGCCGGTGATCTTGTCCATGCGGCGGAAGCTGCGCGCCGTGGGCGCGAGCAGGCGCGTGAGGTCGCGCGTGCGGTAGCGGATGATCGGCAGCGCCTCCTTGGCGAGCGAGGTGAACACCAGCTCGCCGCTGGCGCCGTCGGGCTGCACCTCGCCGGTGGCCGGGTCGATGATCTCGGGGTAGAAGTAGTCTTCCCAGATCACCAGGCCGTCCTTGGTCTCGATGCACTCGTTGGCGACACCCGGCCCCATCACCTCGGACAGGCCGTAGATGTCCACGGCGTCGATGCCGAGGCGGCGCTCGATTTCCAGGCGCATCTGGTTGGTCCACGGCTCGGCGCCGAAAATGCCGATCTTGAGCGAGCTTTGCACCGGATCCAGGCCCTGGCGCTCGAACTCGTCGGCGATGGCCAGGCTGTAGGAGGGCGTCACCATGATGATGTCCGGCTTGAAGTCGGCGATCAGCTGCACCTGCTTCTCGGTCTGGCCGCCGGACATGGGGATGACCGTGCAGCCGAGCCGCTCGGCGCCGTAGTGGGCGCCGAGGCCCCCGGTGAACAGGCCGTAGCCGTAAGCCACATGCACGATGTCGCCGGGGCGGCCGCCCGAGGCGCGAATGGAGCGCGCCATCAGGTTGGCCCAGTCGTCGATGTCCTTCTTCGTGTAGCCGACCACGGTCGGCTTGCCGGTGGTGCCGCTGGAAGCATGGATGCGCACCACCTGCTGGCGCGGCACGGCGAACATGCTGAACGGGTAGTTCTCGCGCAGATCCTGCTTGGTGGTGAACGGGAACTTCGCCAGGTCGGAGAGCCGCTTCAGGTCTTCCGGCTTCACGCCGGCGGCGTCGAACTTCTTGCGGTAGTGCGGCACGTTGTCGTAGGCGTGCTTGAGCGACCACTTCAGGCGCTCGAGCTGCACGGCGGCGATCTCGTCGCGGCTGGCTTTTTCGATCGGCTCCAGGTCGCCGGGTTGAGGAATCTTGGCGGTCATGGTGTCTCCTCCTTTATTGAATTTGTCAGACGCGCTCGATGACGAGCGCGATGCCCTGGCCGACGCCGATGCACATGGTGCACAAGGCATAGCGTCCGCCCGAGCGGGCGAGCTGGTACATGGCCGTCGTCGCCAGGCGCGCGCCGCTCATGCCGAGCGGGTGGCCCAGGGCGATGGCGCCGCCGTTCGGGTTGACCTGCGGCGCGTCGTCCGGCAGGCCAAGGTCGCGGGTAACCGCCAGCGCCTGGGCGGCGAAGGCCTCGTTCAGCTCGATGACATCCATCTGCGCCAGCTTCAGGCCGAGGCGGTCGAGCAGCTTGCGCGCCGCCGGCGCCGGGCCGATGCCCATGATGCGCGGCGCCACGCCGGCCGTGGCCAGGCCGAGGATGCGCGCGCGCGGCGTCAGGTTGTGGCGCTTTGCCGCGGCTTCCGAGGCAAGCAGCAGGGCGCAGGCGCCGTCGTTCACACCCGAGGCGTTGCCGGCCGTCACCGTGCCGTCTTCGCGCACGATGGGCTTCAGCTTCGCCAGGCTCTCCAGACTGGTGTCGGCGCGCGGGTGCTCGTCCTGGGCGACGATTTTCGGCTCGCCCTTTTTCTGGGCGAGCTCGACGGGGATGATCTCGTCGTCGAAGCGGCCGGCGGCTTGCGCCGCCGCGACGCGCTGCTGGCTGCGCAGCGCGAAGGCGTCCTGGTCGGCGCGCGAGATTTTCAGCTCGTCGGCGAGGTTCTCCGCCGTGTCCGGCATGGCGTCGGTGCCGTAGAGCTTCTTCATCAGCGGATTGACGAAGCGCCAGCCGATGGTGGTGTCGTAGATGGCCGCGCTGCGCGAAAAGGCCGCATCGGCCTTGCCCATGACGAAGGGCGCGCGCGTCATGCTTTCGACGCCGCCGGCGATCATGAGGTCCGTGTCGCCGGCGCGGATGGCGCGCGCGGCCGAGCCGACGGCGTCCATGCCCGAGCCGCACAGGCGGTTGATCGTCGCGCCGGGCACCGTCTGCGGCAGGCCGGCGAGCAGCAGGGCCATGCGCGCGACGTTGCGGTTGTCCTCACCGGCCTGGTTGGCGCAGCCATAAAGGACGTCGTCGACGGCGCCCCAGTCGAGCTCGGGGTGGCGCTTCATCAGCGCCCTGATCGGCAGGGCGGCGAGGTCGTCGGCACGGATGGAGGCGAGCGCGCCGCCGTAGCGGCCGATGGGCGTGCGCACGGCGTCGCAAATATAAGCTTCCTTCAATTCATTCTCCTTGCGGTTTGACGACTTCGCCCTGGATGCGGTGGGATTTGCCGCGGAACATCGCAATGCGCTGGCCGTCCTGGTTGCTGATTTGAATGTCGTAAATGCCGCTGCGGCCGGCAAGCACCTGCTCCTCGCCGACGGCGGTCAGCGTGTCGCCGACCTTCGCCGGCGCCAGGAATTCGATGCTGCAACCGGAGGCGACGGTGTTGTGGTTGTGGCTGTTGCAGGAATAGGCGAAGGCCGAGTCGGCCAGGGTGAAGATGAAACCGCCATGGCAGATGCCGTGGCCGTTCACCATGTCTTCCGTCACGCGCAGACTCATGCGGGCAAGGCCGGGACGGATCTCGTCCAGCGAGATGCGGAGAAACTGCGCCGTGCGGTCCTTGCCGTACATCTCGCGGCCGACGGCCTCGGCCAGTTCCTGGGTCTTTCGGGTCGAGCTCATGCGAAAAGTTTACTTTCCCCTGAAGTTCGGCGCGCGCTTTTCCATGAAGGCGGCGACGCCCTCGCGGTAGTCCTCGCTCGTGCCGAGCGCGCGCTGGGCGTCGCGCTCCAGGTCGAGCTGCTGTTCCAGCGTGTTGTCCGGCGAAGCGTACAGCGCCCGCTTGATGGCGGCGTGGGCCAGCGGCGCCCCCTGGGCGAAGCGGGCGGCGAGCGCTTCGGCCTCCGGCATCAGCTTCTCATCATCGAGGCATTGCCAGATCAGACCCCAATCGGCGGCCTGCTCGGCCGTCAGACGCTCGCCGGTCAGGGCCAGGCCCATGGCCCGCGCCGTGCCGGCGAGGCGCGGCAGGAAATAGCTGCCGCCGCAATCCTGCGCCAGCCCGATCCTGCAGAAGGCCTGGATGAAGAAGGCCGAGCGCGCCGCCAGGACGATGTCGCAGGCGAAGGCCAGGTTGGCGCCGGCGCCGGCGGCGGCGCCGTTGACGGCAGCAATGACGGGCAGGGGCAGGGCGCGCAGTTCGAGCACCAGCGGCTTGAAGAAGGTTTCGATCGACCGGCCGAGATCGGGTGGCGGTGCGCCGGGCGGCATGACGCGCTCGGCCAGATCCTGGCCGGTGCAGAAGGCGCGGCCGGCGCCGGTCAGGATGAGCGCGCGGGCGCCCTCGGTGCGGACGCGGTCCAGGGCCTGGCGCAGCTCGCCGCGCATCGCCTCGCTGAAGCTGTTCAGCCGGTCGGGACGGTTCAGCGTGATGCGGGCAACGCCGTCATGGAACTGATAAAGCACGCTGCTCATGGGGTGCGCCAAATGTGATACAAGAATAAAGATCAGTTAATTTCTATGAGTATCATTTTACATCCACCCCGCCATGCTACATAATTCAGTTCCGAGAGACAACCTGCAGCATTTTGCCACATGGTAAAAGTCTATTCACTGGAAGGCGTCACTCCCGTCGTGCATCCTACGGCCTACGTTCATCCCTCGGCCGTCCTCATCGGCGACGTAATTGTCGGCCCCGACTGCTACATCGGGCCGAACGCCTGCCTGCGCGGGGACTTCGGCCGCATTCTCATCGAACGCGGCGTCAACATCCAGGATTGCTGCATCGTGCATGGCTTTCCCGAGCGCGACACGCTGGTCGAGGAAAACGGCCATATCGGCCATGGCGCCGTGCTGCATTGCTGTCGCATCGGCGCCAATGCCCTGGTCGGCATGAATGCCGTCGTGATCGATAACGCGGAGGTGGGGGAATTCTCCATCGTCGCTGCCATGGCCTTCGTCAAGGCGGGCATGAAAGTCCCCCCGAAAAGCCTGGTGGCGGGCATACCCGCCAAGGTGGTGCGCGCACTCACAGAGCAGGAAATGACCTGGAAGACCGAGGGCACGGTGCTCTACCAGCAGCTGGCGCGCAGTTCGCTGGTCACCATGGTCGAAACGGAGGCCCTGACGGAGGTCGAGGCCGGGCGCAGGCGCATCGTCCTGCCGGACATCAAGCCGCTCATCGAGGCCAAGGCGGAGTGGGCCGAGGCTGCCGCAGAAAACCCGCCCGAATAGTCGTCCTGACGCCTGTTTCCCTCTGGAGGGAGGTCATAATGTGATATTATGGCCAGCTCCATGAAACCTATCGCGTTTCTCCGAAAGGCTCGCGCACACGCGCCGATGAGCGCCTTTCCGGCATCGCCGTCTTCAGCACCAACCAGCAAGGAACAAGCATGAAAATCCATGAATACCAGGGCAAGGAGATCCTGAGGAAATTCGGGGTCGCCACGCCGCGCGGCAAGGCCTGCTTTTCCGTCGACGAGGCCGTCCAGGCGGCCGCGGAACTCGGCGGCAAGGTGTGGGTCGTCAAGGCGCAGATCCATGCCGGCGGTCGCGGCAAGGGCGGCGGCGTCAAGGTAGCCAAATCGCCTGACGAGGTGCGCCAGTACGCCGGCCAGATCCTCGGCATGCAGCTCGTGACGCACCAGACCGGGCCGGAAGGCCAGAAGGTGCGCCGCCTGCTGGTCGAGGAGGGCGCCGACATCAGGAAGGAGCTCTACGTCGGCATGGTGGTGGATCGCGTCACGCAGAAGGTCTGTCTGATGGCTTCCAGCGAGGGCGGCATGGACATCGAGGAAGTCGCCGCTCACACTCCGGAGAAGATTCACAAGGTGTTCGTCGATCCCGCCGCCGGCCTGAAGGACGCCGAGGCCGACGACGTCGCCCGCAAGATCGGCGTGCCGGACGCCTCCGTGGCGCAGGCGCGCAGCGTGCTGCAGGGCCTCTACAAGGCCTTCTGGGAGACCGACGCCAGCCTGGCCGAGATCAACCCGCTGATCCTCACCGGCGACGGCAAGGTCATCGCGCTGGACGCCAAGATGAACTTCGATTCCAACGCCCTGTTCCGCCACGAGGACATCGTCGCCATGCGCGACCTCGACGAGGAAGACCCGGCCGAAATCGAAGCCTCGAAGTTCGATCTCTCCTATATCTCCCTCGACGGCAACATCGGCTGCCTGGTGAACGGCGCCGGCCTGGCCATGGCCACCATGGACACCATCAAGCTGTTCGGCGCCGAGCCGGCCAACTTCCTCGACGTCGGCGGCGGCGCCACCACGGAGAAGGTGACGGAAGCCTTCAAGCTGATGCTGGCCAACCCCAAGGTCAAGGGGATACTCGTCAACATTTTCGGCGGCATCATGAAGTGCGACACCATCGCCACCGGCGTGGTGGCAGCGGCGCGCGAGGTGCACCTTTCCGTGCCGCTGGTGGTGCGCATGCGCGGCACCAACGAGGACATCGGCAAGCAAATCCTCAAGGATTCCGGCCTGCCCATCATTTCCGCCAGCGACATGGCCGATGCGGCGCAGAAGATCGTCGCCGCCGTCTCCGGCAAGTAAGGAAGACTGACATGAGCATTCTGATCAACAAGAACACCCGCGTCGTCACCCAGGGCATCACCGGCAAGACCGGCCAGTTCCACACCAAGATGAGCAAGGAGTACGCCGACGGCGCGAACTGCTATGTGGCGGGCGTGAATCCGAAGAAGGCCGGCGAGTCCTTCGAGGGCATTCCCATCTTCGCCTCGGTGAAGGAAGCCAAGCAGCAGACCGGCGTCAACACCTCGGTCATCTACGTGCCGCCCCCTTTCGCCGCTGCGGCGATCTGGGAGGCCGTCGAGGCCGAACTCGACCTCGTCATCTGCATCACCGAGGGCATTCCGGTGCGCGACATGGTCGAGGTGAAGGACAAGATGCGCAAGGCCGGCTCCAAGACCGTCCTGTGCGGCCCGAACTGCCCCGGCATCATCACGCCGGAGGAGATCAAGATCGGCATCATGCCCGGCCACATCCACATGAAGGGCCGCATCGGCGTCGTTTCCCGCTCGGGCACGCTGACGTATGAAGCGGTCGGCCAGCTCTCCGATCTCAAGCTCGGCCAATCGACGGCGGTGGGCATCGGCGGAGACCCGGTGAACGGCCTCAAGCACAAGGAGGTGCTGGAGCTGTTCATGAACGATCCCGACACCGACGCCGTGATCATGATCGGCGAGATCGGCGGCTCCGACGAGGAAACGGCCGCCGAGTGGTACGCCAGGGAATGCCGGAACAAGAAGCCGGTGGTCGGCTTCATTGCCGGCGTCACCGCACCGGCCGGCAAGCGCATGGGCCATGCCGGCGCCATCATCTCCGGCGGCAAGGGCACGGCCCAGGAGAAGCTGGCGGTGATGGAAGCCTGCGGCATCCGCACCACCAAGAATCCGGCCGAGATGGGCAAGCTGCTGAAATCCGTGCTCTGAGCGCAGCGGCTCCGCCGCGCGTTCTTCCCGTCCGGAAATTCCCCTCCTCCCGTACGCGGGGCGAGGGGAATTTTTTTCCGGTGCGCGCCGTCCTGCGGAGACTGACTTTTTCCTTCGTGTCTTCTTGCGAGACGATTTTCACGGCCTGTTTTTCTCACACGAAGGCACAAGGAAAGACGGGCATCCTGCGCGCGCAGTCGTGTTGTCCGGCTGCGTGCTAACCTCCCGGCTTCAATCCGTTGCGCGAGGAAACCTGCCATGCGTTTCAAGGCTGCCGTTCTCAGGAAAGCCGGCCTGCCGCGGCCGTATGCGGCGAGTCGGCCGCTCCTCATCGAGACTGTCGAGGTGCCGCCGCCCGAGGCGGGCGAGGTCGTCGTTGCCATCAGGGCCGCCAGCCTGTGCCATTCCGATCTGTCCGTGGTAAACGGCGACCGCGCCTGGCCGATGCCCATCGTGCCGGGTCACGAGGCGGCCGGCGTGGTCGAGGAAGTCGGGCCCGGCGTGCGCTCGGTGCAGCCGGGCGATCACGTCGCCCTGATCTTCCTTACCCAATGCGGCGAATGCGAGCACTGCATCGAGGGACGGCCCTCGCTCTGCGCGCGCGGCACCCAGGCCAACCGCGAGGGGCGCCTGCTCGGCGGCGGGCCGCGCCTGCGGCTGGGCGGCGAGGCCGTGCACCACCACATGGGCCTGTCGGCCTTCGCCGAATATGCGCTGGTGTCGGAGAAATCCCTGGTGAAGATCCCGGAGGACCTGCCCTTCGTCGAGGCCAGCCTGTTCGGCTGCGCCGTGATGTGCGGCGCCGGCACGGCGCTCTACACGGCCGGCATCCGGCCCGGGCAGAGCGTCGCGGTGTTCGGCCTGGGCGGCGTCGGCCTCTCGGCGGTGCTGGGGGCCGTGACGGCGGGGGCGGCGCGCATCATTGCCGTCGATCCGGGCGGGGAAAAGCTGGCGCTGGCGAAATCGCTCGGCGCCACCGATGCGGTGCACGCAACCGGCGCGGCGGCGGCGGAAGCCGTGCGCGAGATGACGCAGGGCGGCGTCGATCATGCCATCGACGCCAGTTCCTCGCTGGAGGGCTTCTCCGGCGCCTTCGAGGCGACGCGCCGCGGCGGCTGCACGGTGACGACGAGCCTGACGCATCCGTCGCAGCAGTTCAGCTTCCCCGTCGCGCGCATCGTCGCCGAGGCGCGCACCATCAAGGGGAGCTACATCGGCACCTGCGTGCCCGGCCGCGACATCCCGGCCTTCATCCGCCTCCATCGCCAGGGGCGCATGCCGGTGGACAAGCTGGTGACGAGGACGCTGAAGCTGGACGAGATCAACGAGGCCTTCGACGCGCTGTCCGACGCGCAGGGGGTCAGGCAGGTCATCACGTTCTAATCGTCTCCTTCCGTCTCCGGGTCGGGGATGTGGTTGAAGGCGATGCGCATCGGGGCGGCGTTCAGGGCCTGGTGCGCGCCGCCGAAATAGAGCGCGTTGCGACCGTAGCGCAGGTTGATCGAGTCGATCACCGCATTCAGCTTGTCATGGTCGCGGCCCGGCTCGAAGAGGGAGCGGCTGCGGTGCGACGACTCGTCCAGCCGGCCCAGGGTGACCGCCACGGCGAGAGGCTGCAGCCGGCCGTTGCGGGGGAATTCCCGCCAGAGGCGTTCCAGCACGTCGAGGAATGCCAGGGTGTCGCCGGTCGGGTCGAACGCAGCCTGGCGCTCCCAGGCGTCGCCGTTGCGGAACTTCACCCTGACCTGCAGGGCCCCGGCGACGCAGCCGTAGCTGCGCAGGCGCATCGCCGCCTTCTGCAGCAGGCGATGCAGCACCGAGCGGGCCGATTCCGGCGTGCGCAGCTCGGGCGGCAGCACATGCGAGTGGCCGACGCTCGCGCGCTGCGAGGGCAGCGCCGGCAGTTCCTCGCCGCGCAGGCGCGCGTGCATCCGCTCGCCCTCGATGCTGCCCCAGGCCAGGCGCAGCTTGTCCCGGCCGGCCGCGCACAGCTCGCGCACGCTGCGGATGCCGTTGCGCTGCAGGCGCTGCTCCATCGCCTTCCCGATGCCGCACAGGTCGCGCAGCGCCAGGTCGAACAGGCAGTCCGGCAGGTCCGCCTGCTCGATCACGACGAGGCCGTCGGGCTTCTGCATGTCGGAGGCAACCTTGGCGAGAAAGACGTTCGGCGCGATGCCGATCGAGCTGCGCAGCTCGCTGCCGACGCGCTCGGCGATGGTGCGCTTCACCTGCCGGGCCAGTGCCAGCGCGCGCTCGCGGCCTTGCTCGCTGCCGGTCAGACGGCAGACCGCTTCGTCGATCGACAGCACGCGCTCGACGTGCAGGCAGGACTCGACCGCCTCGATCAGCCTGTGGTGCTGCTCGACATACACCGCAGGCCGCGCCGCGACGAAGCGGATCTCGGGGCAGAGCTTCCTTGCCTCCCTGACGGAGGTGCCCGTCTTCACGCCGCAGCGCTTGGCCTCGTAGCTGGCGGCGATGCAGCAGGTGGTCTCGGCCAGCACCGGCAGCACGCCGATCGGCCGGCCGCGCAGCTCGGGCCGCAGCTGCTGCTCGACCGAGGCGAAGTAGGAATTGAAATCGACGTAGAGGGCGCGCAGCGTCATGGCCGCGACGCTCCTGTCACCGTCCTGCGGAGACTGACTTTTCCCTTCGTGCCCTCGTGCGGGAAGGAATCTCCGGTATTTTTCTCGCGCGCAGGCACGAAGGCACCAAGAGCCAATCAGGGGTTGCGGAACGGAAACGCCACCGCCGGCGGCCTGCCGCCGACGATGTCGGCGATCGCCCGGCCCGAGCCGCAGGCCAGCGTCCAGCCCAGCGTGCCGTGGCCGGTGTTGTAGAAGAGGTTGCCCAGCCGGCCGCGGCCGATGACGGGCACGTTGCCGGGCGTGGCGGGGCGCAGGCCGGCCCAGTATTCCGCCTTGCCGGCCGGTTCGAGGCGGGGGTAGAGCTCCCTGGCGCGGCGCAGGATGGCCCGGCAGCGGGCCGGATTGACGCTCGTGTCGAATCCCGTCAGCTCGGCGGTGCCGGCGATGCGAAGGCGGTCGCCGAGGCGCGAGCAGACGATGCGGTGCGACTCGTCCGTGATGCTGACGGAGGGCGCTTGCGCGCCGGCCGCCAGCGGCAGCGTCACCGAGTAGCCCTTGACGGGATAGATCGGCAGGACATCCCCGCAGCGGCGCGCCAGCGCGCCGCCATGGCTGCCCAGCGCAACGAGGAAGGCGTCTCCGCCGATGCTCACCGCCATGCCTGTTTCGTCCTCGGCCACGGCGGCGGCCACGCCGCCCGCGCCGGTCGCCAGCGCGCCGATGCGCAGGCCGTAGCGGAATTCGACGCCGGCCCGGCGGCACAGATCGGCCAGCCCCTGCGTGAAGGCGAAGGCATCTCCCGTCTCGTCGTCGGGTGCGTAGAGGCCGCCCCGGAGCGTGTCGCGGCAGTGGGCCAGGGCGGGCTCGACCGCCCGGCAGCCGGCGGCGTCGAGCACCTCTGCGCGCATGCCGAAGCCATGCAGCAGCGCCGCCCGCTCGCCGGCCAGGGCGAACTCCCCCCGGCTGAAGAACAGGTGCAGGATGCCCTTCTGCAGGCGGTCGTACTCGATGCCGGTCTGCGCCTGCAACTCGCGCAGGGCGTCGCGGCTGTAGATGGCGAGCCGGGCGATCGCCGCCGTGTTGCGGCGCGCGCGCCCGGGCAGGCATTCGAGCAGGAAGCGCATGCCCCAGGACCACTGGCTCCAGTCCAGGCGCGGGCGGAACAGCAAGGGCGCGTCCTCCCGCCCCAGCCAGCGCAGGACCTGCATCGGCGCAGACGGATTGGCCCAGGGCTCGGGGTGGCTGGCCGAGATCTGGCCGCCGTTGGCGTAGCTGGTTTCCAGGCCGGCGGCGGGCTGGCGGTCGATGACGGTGACGGCGTGGCCGGCCTGCCGCAGATACCAGGCGCTGGTGACGCCGGCGAGGCCGGCGCCGAGGACGATGACGTGCATGCCCCATTTTATCCGCAGGCATGGATGCGTGAGTTGCCGGAAACCCGGATAATCGCGTTTTTCGGCAATCAGCAGCGGGAGTACGTCGATGCGCCGCATCACCCTCATGCAGTATCTCATCGAGCAGGAGCGCGAGCAGGACTGGATCAACGCCGACCTGCGCCTGCTCATCGAAGTCGTCTCGCGCGCCTGCAAGGCCATCTCGATCGCCATCGGCAAGGGGGATCTGGCCGGCATGCTCGG
This sequence comes from uncultured Rhodocyclaceae bacterium, assembly GCA_964475635.1. GTDB lineage: Bacteria > Pseudomonadota > Gammaproteobacteria > Burkholderiales > Rhodocyclaceae > Desulfobacillus. The sequence continues at coordinate 44,680 of CAYYXS010000021.1, read as the reverse complement.
CGGCGCGGGCAGCGAGAACGTGCAGGGCGAGGCGCAGAAGAAGCTCGACGTGATCTCCAACGAGATCCTGCTCGAGGCCAACGAATGGGGCGGCCACCTCGCCGCCATGGCTTCCGAGGAGATGGATCTTCCGCACCGCATCCCGCACCGCTTCCCGCGCGGCGAATACCTGCTGCTGTTCGATCCGCTCGACGGTTCCAGCAACATCGACGTCAACATTTCCGTCGGCACCATCTTCTCCGTGCTGCGCTGCCCGGAAGGGGTGACGGAGCCGGACGAGTCGGCCTTCCTGCAGCCGGGCGCGGCGCAGGTCTGCGCGGGCTATGCCGTGTATGGCCCCTCGACGCTGCTGGTGCTGACGCTGGGGTGCGGCGTCGCCTGCTTCACGCTCGACAGGGAGAGCGGCAGCTTCGTCCTCACCCGGACCGGCATGCGCGTCCCCGAGGAAACCGGCGAGTACGCCATCAACGCTTCCAACATGCGCCACTGGGAGCCGCCGGTGAGGCGCTACATCGACGAGCTGCTGGCCGGCCGGAGCGGGCCGCGCGGGCGCGACTTCAACATGCGCTGGGTCGCCTCGATGGTGGCCGACGTGCACCGCATCCTGACGCGCGGCGGCATCTTCCTGTACCCGCGCGACACCAAGGACCCGGCCAAGGCCGGCAAGCTGCGCCTGATGTACGAGGCCAATCCGATGGCCTTCATCGTCGAGCAGGCCGGCGGCGCCGCCACGAACGGCCGCGGGCGCATTCTCGACATCCGGCCGACCGGCCTGCACCAGCGCGTCGCCGTGATCCTCGGCTCGAAGAACGAGGTCGAGCGGGTCACGGGCTACCATGCCGACTGATGCGCCTCCTGCCGGGCTCGAGTTCGCGACGCTCGCCGGCGGCTGCTTCTGGTGTCTGGAAGCGGTGTTCGAGGAGCTGGAGGGCGTCGGCGAAGTCGTCCCGGGCTATGCCGGCGGCCACGCGCCGGATCCCGATTACGAGCAGGTGTGCACCGGAGGCACCGGCCACGCCGAGGTGGTGCGGCTGGCCTTCGACCCGGCCCGCATCGGCTATCGCGAGATCCTCGAGGTGTTTTTCGCCATTCACGACCCGACCACGCCCAACCGCCAGGGCAACGACGTCGGCACGCAGTACCGCTCGGCGATCTATACCCACTCGCCGCAGCAGATGGCGACGGCGCGGGCGTTGCTGGACGAGTTTGCCGCGGAGAACACCTTCGGCGCCCCGCCGGTGACCGAGCTGGCGCCGGCGCCGGACTTCCATCCGGCCGAGGACTACCACCGGCACTACTACCGCAACCATTCCGCCCAGCCCTACTGCCAGTTCGTCGTGGCGCCCAAGCTGGCCAAGTTCCGCAAGCAGTTTTCGCGCAAGCGCAGACAACCCTGAATTCACCCTGAAAGGACCACCATGAACCGGAAAACCGCCCCCGACGGCCTGATCGTCGAGGACATTGCCGTCGGCAGCGGCGAGGCCGCCGCGCCGGGGCAGACCGTCTCCGTGCATTACACCGGCTGGCTTGCCGACGGGACGAAATTCGATTCCAGCAAGGATCGCGCCGAACCTTTCGAGTTCCCGCTCGGCGCCGGTCACGTCATCCGCGGCTGGGACGAGGGCGTGCAGGGCATGCGCACGGGCGGCGTGCGCAGGCTGACCATTCCGCCCGAACTGGGCTACGGCGCGCGCGGCGCGGGCGGCGTGATTCCGCCCAACGCGACGCTGGTCTTCGAAGTCGAGTTGCTCGGAGTCCTCTGAGGCTCCGCAGGGGCATCGCGCGGACTTGATTTGCATCAACAATAGCCGGCGGCGGTCGCGGCTTCGCCCGGGCTTGTTGTACTATTCGCGCAACTCAAAAAGACAGCCGATGCGGGGTCGCCATGTTTGGTAGCTTCATGCCCAGGGAGGGCCGGTTCTTCGATCATTTCGTGGACCTGGCCGAGCACATCCTGCAGGCCAGCCGCGAGCTGGCCGAACTGATGAGCAGCTTCGACGACGTCGAGCGGCGCGCCTACAACATCGAGAGCATCGAGAAGAACGGCGACAAGATCACCCACTCGGCGGTCGAGCTGCTGCACAAGACCTTCATCACCCCGCTCGACCGCGAGGCCATCCACCAGCTCATCACCAGCATGGACGACATCCTCGACCTGATCGAGGATTCGGCCCAGTCGATCTTTCTCTACGACATCCGCAGCGTGACGCCCGACGCGAGGAAGCTGGCCGACATCTGCGTCGCCTGCGCCACCAAGGTCAAGGAGGCCGTCAGCCAGCTCTCCAACATGGACAACGCGCGCGCCATCATGGAGGTGTGCCACGAGATCGACCGGCTGGAATCCGAGGCCGACCACGTCATGCGCTCGGCCATGGCCAAGCTGTTCCGCGACGAGCCGGACGTGCGCCAGGTGATCAAGCTGCGCTCGGTCTACGAGCTGCTGGAGGCCATCACCGACCGTTGCGAGGACGTGGCCAACCTGATCGAAGGCATCGTCCTCGAGAACTCCTAACTTGCCGCACCGCAGACAGGGATTACACGTGAGCGCCGCCCACCGGGAATTCGGCATAACGCCCGCGCGGCCCCCGAGGGCGGCGCCGCCAACGACATGGAGCCGCGCAGCGGCGAACTACCGTCACCCCCGCCCGTCGGGCGGGGGGCGGGGGGCGGGGGGCAAGTGAGCTTCGAGGTCTTCGTCCTGCTGATTGCCCTCGCCCTGGCGTTCGACTTCATGAACGGGTTTCATGACGCCGCCAACTCCATCGCCACGGTCGTTTCCACCGGCGTGCTGAAGCCGCACCACGCCGTCGCCTTCGCCGCCTTCTTCAACTTCGTCGCCCTGTTCGTTTTCCAGCTCAAGGTGGCGTCGACCGTCGGCAAGGGCATCGTCGACCCTTCCTATGTCGACCACTACGTGATCTTCGGTGCCCTGACGGGGGCGCTCGCCTGGAACATCATCACCTGGTATTACGGCATCCCGTCGAGTTCCTCCCACGCCCTGATCGGCGGACTGATCGGCGCCATGGTGGCGAAGGTCGGCACCGGCGGCCTGATCGAGTCCGGCATCAGCAAGACGCTGATCTTCATCGTCGTCTCGCCGGCGCTGGGCTTCATCCTGGGCGGGCTGCTGATGCTGCTGGTGTCATGGATATTCTTCCGCACGCCGCCCTCGAAGGTGGACCGCTGGTTCCGCCGCCTCCAGCTGCTCTCGGCCGGCTATTACAGCCTCGGCCACGGCGCCAACGACGCGCAGAAGACCATGGGCATCATCTGGCTGCTGATGATCTCCGGCGGCTACCTGGCGGCCGATGCCAAGCGCCCGCCGGACTGGGTGATCCTGTCCTGCTACACGGCGATGGGCCTGGGCACGCTGTTCGGCGGCTGGCGCATCGTCAAGACCATGGGCCAGCGGCTGACGAAGCTGAAGCCTGTGGGCGGCTTCTGCGCCGAGACCGGCGGCGCAATCACGCTGACCATCGCCTCGCTCGCCGGCATCCCGGTGTCCACCACCCACACCATCACCGGCGCCATCGTCGGCGTCGGCTCCTCGCGCAAGCTCTCCGCCGTGCGCTGGGGCCTGGCCGGCAACATCGTCTGGGCCTGGATCCTCACCATCCCCTGCTCGGCCTTCATGGCGGCCGTGGCCTGGTTTGTCGGCGAAAGGTATCTGTAGGCTTCAGGCGGCCTGTGCGCCCGGCCGGCCGTCTTCCACGACGAAGGCGGCCAGGGTCGAGATCGGCGAATCCGCCGCCTTCTCGCTGTCGATCGTGCGCAACCTTGCCAGGCAGCGTTTTTCCGTCAGCTCCAGCGTGACGTAGCCGCGCTTCTCGCCGTTGGCGAGGCGGATGTGCGGATTTTCCGCGCGCAGGGCGTCGAGGCGCGCCTGCGGCTGGGCCTGCGAGGTGATCGAGGTGCCGCAGAATTCGGTGGCGACCACCGGCGATTTCGGATCGTCGAAATCCGGCTTCAGGTCGGCCACGCAGTTGAAATGCACGTCGCCGCCGATCACCAGCGGGTTGGCCGCGCGGCGCCCGGCCAGCGCCAGCAGCAGGCGGGCGCGCGCCGCCGGATAGCCGTCCCAGCCGTCGCTCCAGAAGCGGCGCTCCGGGCCCGGCTTGCGCTCCAGCTGGGCCATCAGCAACTGCTGGGCGACGACGTTCCAGCGCGCGCGGGAGGCGGCGAGCCCCTCGTCGAGCCAGCGCTCCTGCGCCGCGCCGAGCAGGGTTCGCGCCGGCAGCAGGCGTTCAGGACAGAGCGCGTCGTCGACCACATTGCTGCCGCCGCGGCCGGCGCGCGGACAGGCCTGGTGGTCGCGGTACTGGCGGCCGTCCAGCACGTGGAAGCGCACCAGCCCGCCGAAATCGTGGCGGCCGTGCAGACGCATGCGCGGGCCTTCCGGCCGGGCGCCCGCGCGCAGCGGCATGTGCTCCCAGTAGGCCTGGTAGGCCGCTGCGCGGCGGACGAGGAAATCCGGGGCGAGATCCTCGGCGCGGTCGTTGGCGTAGTCGTTGTCCACCTCGTGGTCGTCCCAGGTCACCAGCCAGGGGAAGGCGGCGTGGCAGCGCTGCAGATCCGGATCGGACTTGTAGCGGGCATGGCGGTTGCGGTACTGCTCCAGGCTGTAGGGCTCGGGGCCCTCGTGCTTGCGCACATGGCGGCTGCCCCAGGACGACTCGTAGATGTAGTCGCCGAGGAAGACCACCAGGTCGAGGTCCTCGTCCGCCATGTGGCGATGGGCGGCATAGAAGCCCTGTTCGTACTGCTGGCAGGAGGCGAAGGCGAAGCGCAGGCGCTCGACCGCGGCGCCCGCCGCCGGCGCGGTGCGCGCGCGCCCGACGGGACTGACCGCCTCGCCCGCCATGAAGCGGTACCAGTACCAGCGCGCCGGCTCCAGGCCCTCCGCCTCGACATGCACGCTGTGCGCGGATTGCGGCTCGGCCAGCGCCCTGCCGTGCCGGACGATGTCGCGGAAGCCCTCGTCGCGCGCAATTTCCCAGCGCACCTCGACCGCCGCCGGCGGCATGCCGCCGCCCTCGAGGGGAGCGGGCGCCAGGCGGGTCCACAGCACGACGCCGTCGGCGCTCGGCGCGCCCGAGGCCACGCCGAGCGAGAAGGGGTAGGCGGAAAATGCCGGCCGCGCCCACAGGCGCGGGACGACAAGGGCGAGCGAGGCGGCGAGCAGGAAGTCGCGGCGGCCGACCGTCACGGCGCGCGCCTCCCGCCGTGCCGCACAGACTGACTTTTGCCCGGCGGCCGCCTGTCCGCGAAGTCGGACGGCGCGCCGTTCCGGCGATCGCGGGGCCGGCGGTCGGGCGGCGTGGCAGGTTCGCGCATGCGCATCATTCCGGGCGGTCGCTCCTTTTTCTCTCGGCGCATTATGCCCATTGACGACGGATTCGTCCGTCCGCCGGCGAGGCGGCGGATGCAACGCCAGAGTGAAAAATTTTCCATTCCCCTCTGAAAAATGATTGACAAATCGTTTCGGCATGCGCATGCTTCGCTCCATTCTTGCTGTACGCAGCAAGGAAATTCGTGGTGTTTTCAGGTGTAATCACTATTAGGAGGTGAAGATGGCCACAGCCAAGAAAGCGAAGAAGCCCGCAGCGAAGAAACCGGCCGCCAAGAAACCGGCCGCCAAGAAAGCCGCACCGAAGAAAGCCGTCGCCAAGAAGCCGGCCGCGAAGAAAGCCCCCGCCGCCAAGAAAGCAGCACCCAAGAAAGCCGCTGCCAAGAAAGCAGCGCCCAAGAAAGCCGCCGCTGCCAAGAAACCCGCAGTCAAGCGCAAGCCCAATCCCGCCTTCATGAAGCCGATGACCCCGAGCGCCTTGCTGGCCGCCGTGGTCGGTGCGCTCGCTCAGCCGCGCACGGAAATCACCAAGAAGATCTGGGATTACATCAAGAAGAACAAGCTGCAGGACGCGATCAACAAGCGCATGATCAATGCCGACGAAAAGCTCAAGGCCATCTTCGGTGGCAAGGGCCAGGTCTCGATGTTCGAGATGACCAAGCTCGTCAACAAGCACCTGAAGTAAGCGTCGGCCCTCACGAAACGCCTTCTCTCCGTCCGGAGCGAGGGCGTTTTTTTATGGCCCTATAGCATCAGCGGGCCGGGTTCATCCACCCAATCCGAGAAGTCCCGGCCTGCGCCGGCCGGATCGTTCCGCCATGCCGCCAGCAGGCGCTGCGCGGCTATTCGCCAGTGCGCCGCTCCGTCGCGGCAGGCAAGGCGCAGGGCATCGTCTGCGCCTGACCTGCGCCACGCTGCATAGGCCGACCACAGGCGCGGGAAGAGGCTGCGGCGCAGGCCCTCGAAGTTGGCGAAATAGAAATGCAGCGAGGGTGCCGCACCGCGCTCCAGCAGCGCCGGCAGGGTGGACAGGCAGTCGGCCAGGTTGTCGCGCACTGCGCGGGCGAGGAGTTCGGCGCGGCGCTCCGTCAGGCCGCCGAGCATCTCGCGCCAGGCCGGACCGAGCAGCGGCTCGGCCAGCGCTTCGCCGACCTCGTGCAGGATCAGCGTTTCCCCTTCCGCCTCCGCCATGCGCGCCAAGGCGGCCTCGGCGCCGGCTTCGAAGCCGTAGCCCGCCAGCGCGGCTTTCAGCGCCCCCTCGGCCTGTTTGACGCCCCACACCTCGGCCTTCTCCCACAGCCAGCGGCGCAGCGCATCCAGGCGGAGGAACACCGTGCCTTCGCGCAGGGCGGCGGGCGGGGCGAAGAGGTCGCGCGCATGCTCGCGCTCGGAGACCAGCACTTCCAGGCCATGGCGCCGCTCGCGCCGCGCCAGCTCGCCGAGGAAGAAATGCGGCTTGCCCCAGCGGCCGATGCCGCCGGAGTAGACCAGGCCGTGCGGCGCCAGCAGGGCGTTGATGGCGGCATTGTCGAAGGGATCGCAGCCGCCGCCGAGGGGAATGGGCCGGAAGTCGGCCTCCTCCAGCGCGTTCCAGCGCGCCTCGCGCCCGGCGATCCAGGCGCCCAGCTCGGCCTGCGCGAGGGCGCCGGAGAGGGGGATGCCGCGCTCCCAGCGGTAGAGTTCGCGCATCGCCAGCAGATAGTTGCACATCGTCATCTCGCGCGCGTGGCGCGCGTCGGCGATGTCGCAGTTGGCCTGGACGGCCTGCCTCAGCGCTTCCAGGCCGGGCGTGTCCATCGGCAGGGGTCAGTCATCGCCTGGCTCCGGCTGCGGCGCGCGCATCTCGGAGAGGAGGTCCTCGGCCTGCAGCTCGTTCTCCGCGAAGATGGTCTTCACGGCGCAGCCCTCGCTCAAGGCCAGCGCGCGGCGCAGCTCCTTGGCGCGGGCGGAGGCGGCCCTGAAGCTGTCGTGGCTTTCGAGCTTCTCCAGGCGGCGGATGGGGGTCTCGAAAATCTTGTAGAGGTAGTAGGGCATGTCAGGCCTCCGCCGAGCCGTCCCAGGGAGGCCGGAAGTCAACGTGATGGAAGCCGCACGGCGGCTGAACCAGCGTCACCCCTTTCCTCGCGAAAGGGGATGGGGGATAGGCTGTCATGGCACGTAGGATTTGCGCGAGCGGCGCGAGCCGGGGAGGCTCTTCTGGATGACGACGCCGCGCACGGCCTCCAGGCCGGCGAGCCCGGCGTCGGCGTAGCGCGGGTTGAGCGGGTGCAGCCACCAGCGCCCGTCACGGCGGAGCAGCTGGCGCAGGATCGGCTCGCCGTCGTGCTGCGCGACGACGTAGCTGCCGTCCTGCGCCAGGCCCTCCGGCTCGACGACGATGACCTCGCCTTCGGCGAATTCCGGCAGCATGCTGTCGCCGAGCACCATCAGGGCGTAGGGCTCGGCGCTTTCGCAGTCTTGCGCGGCCGGCTGCTCCGCCGGCAGGACGGGGATGATTCGTTTCTGCATGCGGCCATCTTAAGCGGTGGCCTGCCCGCCGGCGAGCAGAACGCTTTGATGCGGGGGCGAGCGGAATTTATATCGTTGTGGCGACCAGTTGCGCAGAGGGGAAACCCTGCTGGGCGAGGGCCTTTGCCGCGCCCTCGACGAAAGCTTCGGGCCCTGCCAGATAGAGATCGAAGGCGGCCAGGTCGGCATGCTCGTGCGCCATGCGCGCGACGAGCTCCTGCGCGCCGCCATCCGTCACGGCGGTGTAACGGAAATTGTCGAGCGCATCGGCCCAGGAGCGGCAGAGGTTGGCGAGGTAATGCCCGGCCGGGCCGGCCGCGTGCCAGTAGAGGTGCAGCAGTCCCGCCGCATCGAGCGAGATGGCATGCTCGACGAGACCCTTGATGGGCGCAAAGCCGGCTTCGGAAGCGACGAACAGGATCGGCCGCGGCGACTCCGCGCGCAGGACGAAGTCGCCCCACGGTCCGAACACGGTGACCGGGTCGCCCGCCCGCAGCACCTCGAACACTTGGCGGGCGAAGTCGTCCTGCGCATCGCGCACGATGTGGAAATGCAGGTTGCGGTCGTCGCAGGGGCAACTGGCGATGGGCAGCTCGGCCGAGGCTTCGCCGGCGGTGAGCGTGGCGCTCTGGCCGGCGAGGAAGCGCAGGCGGATGTTGCGCGGCGTCTGCAGGTGCAGCAGGCGGATATCCGCGCCATACGCCTCGATGGCCTTGATGCGCGTGACGATCTGCTGCGGCGGAATGTCCCCGGAATGGCTCGTCTCCAGGGTCTCGAGGACGAGGTCGCCCACCGCCGCATGGCAGCAGAGCAGGGTGTAGCCCTGGCTTTTTTCCGCTTCGGAGAGGACGTAGTCGTGCGGCCGCACCTTTCTCACCTGGCCCGATACCACGCGCGCCTTGCACAGGCCGCAGTTGCCGTTGCTGCAGCCGTAGTTCACCGCCAGCCCCGCCCTCAGCGCAGCTTCCAGCAGCGTGTCGGCGCCCTCGACGAAGAAGTCGTGGCGGCTGGGATGCAAGGTGACGTGGGCCGTCATGACGCGGAGCATATCATCCATGACTGACAGGGGATTCGGCGCCTCGTTCGCGTCGAGGATCTCCGCCAGCCGGCCGTCGAGGAATGCGCCGAGCGCGGCCATCGCCGGCTGGGACGCCTGCTCGCGGAGGCGGCTGCGCAGCGCCTCCATCATGGCGTGGTAGCGCTGCAGATGGGCGCGCAGGCCGGCCAGCTCGGTGCTTTGCTCGTAGAGGCGCTGGGAGAGAATTTCCTGGCTCGGCAGCAGGCGCTCGCGCACGCGCCTGCCGAAGGCGCGCTCCTTGATCTGCATGACCTGCTCGAAGCCGCCGTCCTCCTCCAGCCGGAGGCCGGGATAGAGGCGCAGCAGGTCGTCGGTGGAAACCATGCCGTCGCAGGCGAACAGTTCGCCGCTGCGGATTTTCAGCTGCAGGACGACGCGGCTCGCGCCGACCAGGCGCGCGGCGCGCGACAGGGTGAGCAGGCGGGTCATGCTCTCAGGATAGCAGCCGGGCGAGGAAAGTCTCGACCGCGCCGGCGAGCTCCGGCGGACGCCGGCTCATTTCCGGAACAGCCGTTCGGCGTTGCGCCAGGCGATCTTCTCGGCGACGTCCTTCGGCAGCTCGGCCAGCCAGTCGCGGTAGCCGTTCATGATTCCGGCGTACTGGCCCCAGCGCTCGTTGACCCATGTGTCGGAGCCGACGACGAAGCGGTCGGGGTATTCCTCGAACAGGCGGCGCCAGGCGGGCTTCAGCTTGCCGCCTTCGGTGACGTCGTAACGGTAGGACAGCTCGCCCCACAGCTTGGGGTATTTCCGCAGGTACTTCCCGATCGTCTCCGGCGCGGTGGAGAAGCCGCTGTGCGCCCAGACGATCTTCACCTTCGGGTTGTGAGCGAAGAGGATGTCCACCGCCTCGTCGTCGGAATGGGCGTGGAGCACCAGGTCGTGGGCAACGGCGAAATCGACGGTCTTCTTCACCCATTCCGTCTTCGCGTCCTTGCCGAACAGGTGGAATTCGCCGATGCCCCGGTAGTAGCCGCGCCGGTGCTCGGCTTCGATGAGGGCGAAGATCTTCGGGTCGTTGAACCAGGTGTGGCGATCGGGCTGGACGATGTAGGGGCGGATGAAGGGCACCACCCAGAGGTCCTTCGGCTTGGCCTCGTAGAGGGCGCGGGTGCCGTCGTTGGGCCGGCTGTTGGCGAGAATGCCGGTGATGCGGTTGTCGCGGAACAGCTTGAGCACGTGCTCCAGCGGATAGGGCCCCTGCGCCGCCTCGACGTTGTAGTGCAGATGGGCGTCGAACAGCGGCAGCGGCTCGGCCGCCTGGCTGCTCCAGGCAAAAGTCAGTCCCCACAGTACGGCGGCAAGATGCATTTTCATGTCGGCTACCTCCGTCAACTCCCCTCTCCCTCTGCGGGAGAGAGGTTGGGGGTGCGGGGGGGCCGCGGCTGCGGAGAGTTGGAGCCCCTAGCCGCAACAATCGTTCAATCCCTGAACTTCGCTGCCCGCTTGCCGCGCGCGGCCGTCATCGCCTCGGTCAGGTCCTCCGACATCAGCATGGCGGCGTTCCAGGTGGCGACGTAGTTGAGGCCGTCGGCGACGGAGTGGTCGCGCGCGTAGGCGATCATCTCCTTGATGCCGCGGATGGCGAGCGGCGACTTCTTCGCGATCGTCGCGGCGATCTTCGCCGCCTCGTGGAAGAGCATGCCGACGCTGGCGTAGCTGCGGTTCACCAGGCCGATCTCCTTCGCCTCCGGGCCGGCGACGGCGCGGCCGGTGTAGGCGAGCTCGCGCGCCATGCCCCCGCCGATCAGCTTCGGCAGGCGCTGCAGGGTGCCGACGTCGGCCGTCATGCCGACGTCGATCTCCTTGATGCTGAAGTTCGCGTCGTTGCTGCAATAGCGCATGTCGCAGGCGCAGACGAGGTCCACGCCGCCGCCGAGGCATTGGCCATGCACCGCCGCCAGCACCGGCTTGCGGCAGCGCTCGATGCTGGTGAGCGAGTCCTGCAGGTCGAGGATCAGGCGGCGCAGATTCTCGCGCATCCGCCCCTCGCAGGCGTCGGCGATTTCCTCGCGCACGCCGGCCAGCAGTTCCAGGTCGATGCCGGCGGTAAAGTGCGGCCCGGCGCCGCGCAGCACGGCGACGCGCACCGAGGCTTCCTCGTCCGCCCAGCGGAAGGCCTCGCGCAGCTCCAGCCACATGCGCAGGTTCATGGCGTTGGCTTTCTCCGGCCGGTTCAGCTCGACCGTGGCGACCGCGTCTGCCAGTTCGATCTTCAGGGTCTCGAATGCCGGCAGCGCCATGGCGGTCACACCGAGAATGCCGGGTAGTCGAGATAGCCGCTGTGGCCGCCCGCGTAGAAGGTCTTGCTGTCCCAGGGCGCGATCTCCACGCCCTGGCGCAGGCGCGCGACCAGGTCGGGATTGGAGATGAAGGGCTTGCCGAGGGCGATCAGGTTGCCGCTGCCGGTCGCCAGCGCCGCCTCGGCCTTCTTGCCGGTGAAGCCGCCGCAGAGCATCAGGGCGTGGCTGAATTTGTCGCGGATCAGGCGCAGCAGCTCGTTGTCGGGGTCGTGGATCCAGCTTGCCGACTGGTCGTAGAGGTGCAGGTAGGCCAGACCGAGCTTCTGCAGTTCCGCCGCGAGGTAGCCGTAGGTGAGCATCGGCTCGGGATCGGGCCGCATGTCGTTGGCCTGGCCATGCGGCGAGAGGCGGATGCCGACCCGCTCATTTCCAATCGCGGCGGCCGCCTCGCGCGCGATCTCCAGGTGCAGGCGGCAGCGGTTCTCCAGCGAGCCGCCGTATTCGTCCTTGCGGTCGTTGAGGAAGGGGCAGCGGAACTGGTCGAGCAGGTAGCCGTTGGCGCCGTGGACCTCGACGCCGTCGAAGCCGGCGGCAACGGCGTTCTTCGCCGCTTGCACGAATTCGCCGACGACGCCTTTCACCTCGGCGGTCGACAACGCGCGCGGCGCTTCGCATTGGGTCATCGCCGCGGCGCCGGTGGCGCGGTCGAGCGCCATCGTCTTGCCGTTGGCGGCGACGGCGCTCGGCCCCACCGGCGGCGCGCGGTCCTCGCGCAGGCTGCCGTGGCTGATGCGCCCGCAGTGCCAGAGCTGGGCGAAGATGCGCCCGCCCAGTTGGTGCACCTCGTTCGTCACGCCGCGCCAGCCTTCCATCTGCTCGGCGGAATAGAGGCCCGGCGTGTAGGCATAGCCGCGCGCCTGCGGCGAGACCGGCACGCCTTCCGAGACGATCAGTCCGGCCTCGGCGCGCAGGCCGTAATACTCGACCATCATCGGCGTCGGCGCCAGCGCCGGGTTGGTGGCGCGGCAGCGCGTCATCGGCGCCATGGCGATGCGGTTGGGCAGGGCGAGCTTGCCCAGCGCGTAGGGGGAAAACAGGGCTCGGTTCAAGGTGGACTCCTATTCGTCGAGATCGATTTCCGGGCCGAAAGCCTGGACGACGAGGGCGCGCATGGCCGCCTCGAGCGGGGTGTCGCCCTCGGCCGCCGTCTCGCGGCCGATGTCGGCGGTCCAGGTATTGCGGATTTTCTGGATCGAAATGCCGCGGCTTTCGATGATGGGGCCGGCCTGGCGCCAGTCCCGCGTCGGAGTGTAGATGAAAAAGCGCTGGGTGGAGGTCGTGCAGGTGATGCGCCCGTCGGGGTCGATGCCGAACACCTGGCCGGCCGGATCGCGCATGTAGAACAGGCGCTCGATCCTGGCGACGGCGTAGTCCAGCTCGTCTAGCGTGAGTTGCGGGACGGGCTTGCGCATGGCGCGTTCAGAGCCTGAGGCCGTCTTCGAACAGCTCGCCCGGACGGAAGGTCTTGTAGGCATCCGCCGGATAGAACGCGCGGAAATCCGCCATCACCTTCTCGAAGGGAAAATCCGACCAGCAGCCGTGGTCGCGGATGTACTCCATGTGTCGGCGGTTCTTCGCGTCGTATTCCTGGAAGATGGCGTTGCCCGTGCCGTCGAACTCGGTCGGATGCACGTGGAACTTCACGCACATCTCGATGTTGAAAGCCGGCGCCGCCTTCACCCATTTGCCGCCGAGATAGAGCACCGCGTAGCCGTGATGCATGAACAGCGTCTTGCCGCCCATCATGGCCTTCAGCTTCTCCGTGGTGAGGTGGTTCTCCACGTCGGAGAGCCCGATCGCCGCGGGGATGTCCACGGCGCGCGCCGCCGCGGCGAGCAGGATCGCCTTCGGCAGGCAGTAGGCGGCCTTCGCCTGCAGCACGTTGCTGGCGACGTAGGGCTCCGGATCGAGGCTCATGGTGAAGGGATCGTAGCGCCAGCCGTCGCGCACTTTATAGAAAAGACTGACGGCCTTCTCGATGTCGGACGCCGCGCCGGCGCAGGTCTCCTCGGCGAAGCGGCGCACGGATGGCGTGCCGGAATCGATGAAGCGCGCGCTGGCGAGGTATTCGGGGCCGGGCTCGGGCCAGGCGCCGGGAGGGGTATGGATCATGTCGGTGTCGCTGGATGGAAAGCGACATTATGCCGGGCACGCCCATGAAGGCAAGGGGCACTATGGTGCGTCTTGCGGCGGTGAGTCTTCGGCATCCCCGCGAACGCGGGAATCCAGAAGGGGCGGCTGGTGACGACCCAGAACTGAAGTTGCAGCCATTAGCAGCTGACGTTCAACATCGCGCAACAGGCATGCTGCCAGGCTTCGCCATTACGCTTTGTGGCCATCCGCCTTGAATGCCTCGTGGAAAGTGACGGTGTCCCGGGGAACATTCCCGTCGAAAGTCAGCGTGAAGAAAAACTCCGGTGGAACGCCCTCAAGGACAAGGTCTGGCGCATTGTCGAATCCGAACTTCTGTAGTACTCCGGATGCCCCACGAGACAACAGCCGCGAGCCTGCTTGTTCCTCGGCTTCGCCAATCCTTCGCGATCAGCGCCTTGCCAATGCCCTGGCGCTGGTAACTTGCACTTTTTCATCTTTCTTCTTCTGCGCTGATTACGACGAGCGCAAGGGCTGGACTTGATCCGACGGAGCGCAGACGGTGCGGGACGAGCGCATTGAAGTAGATCGCGTCCCCAGATTTCAAGAGCTCTCTGCGGTCAGGGAAGGCAATTTCCACCCGTCCCTTGAGAACGAAAAGAAACTCTTCTCCGCCGTGGCCGGAGAGATGAGGGCCGCCCCCGAATTCCCGCCGCGGCGTGACGACGAACGGAAGCATGCGTTTGCGCTCGACACCTGCTGCGATCAGTTCCAGTTCGCTGGAATTGACTGCGCCGCCACGTTGGATTTTCAGGCGCTGGTCGTGCCTGACCACCGTCACCATGTCCTGGGACATGGTGTGGCTGAAGAGCTGGGCGACATCCACCCGGAGGGCGCCGGCGATCTTTAGAGCTGCCGTGATCGAAGGCATGGACAAGCCCCGCTCAACCTTGGAAAGGTAACTCTTGGTCAGTCCGCTCATGTCGGCCAAAGACTCCAGGCTTAACCCCAGCTGACGGCGCAGAAATTTAATTCTTTCACTCATGGAGACAATGTGTCGGATTTGTTGCCGCGCAGTGTACAATAGGACACAAAGTGTCATTTGCGAAGAATGAGGCAATCTGTTTAAGGGGAGGGGCATGAAATCCGCAGTCGCCATACGTCACGTCGGTTTTGAGGACCTGGGTACTTTCGCTGCCGTTCTGTCCGGGCGCCGCATTCGTCAAAGCTATTTGGATGCCGGTATCGATGATCTCGCACGTCTTGATCCGTGCGCGCCGGATCTGCTGGTGGTCCTGGGTGGACCAATTGGTGCCTATGAGGAGGCGAACTATCCCTTTGTACGGGACGAAATTCGAATGCTCGAACGCCGCCTGGCTGCGGATTTGCCAACGCTCGGCATCTGTCTCGGCGCCCAGATGATGGCGAGGGCTCTCGGTGCGCGAGTCTATCCCGGACCAGCCAAAGAAATCGGTTGGAAGCCACTGTTGCTTACGGATGAGGGACGCAATTCCCCTCTAGCTCACCTGAATGGCGATCGGACCTCCATGCTCCACTGGCACGGTGACACATTCGATCTTCCCGCGGGCGCTACGCTACTTGCCTCCACTGATCTCTGCCGCCAGCAAGCTTACTCGTGGGGCCGCCGCGCTCTGGCGTTTCAGTGTCATCCGGAAGCTCGAACGGGGGAACTGGAGCGCTGGCTGATCGGCCACGCTTGCGAAATCGCGGCCGCGGGAATTTCTGTACCGGGATTGCGTGAAGCTACTGCGCGCCTTGGGCCTGTTCTTGAAAATCAGGGTGCCAAGTGCTTCTCCGAATGGCTCGTCAAAATCGGGTTGTGAACCGCGATCATCCTACTGCGTAGAACGAAGCCTGCGGTTACGATACGCCTGAAGATGGCAATAGGCCATCCGCAGCAAGGGCGTAGCGATCCGATTGTCCCGCGCAAGTCGCAACATATGGCCCAGGATATGATCAGCTTCGGTCGGTGCTCCTTGTTCGATGTCCCGGAGCATCGACGCCGTGAATCGTGACTCTGGGGTCGTCAGCAGCTTTCTTGTGTCGGAATAGTGCGCGTCGGACTGTGGATAGCCGTACGACGCTGCAACATCGCGGCATTCATCCAGGCACTCTAGCATGAGCTCCGTTCCGCTATCGGTTGCAACGACCTCTCCAACATTGGCTCGCATCGCAGACGTCATCGCCGCCGCGGTTGTGAGCATTACGAACTTTTCCCACATATCCTGGAGGATGCATTCGCTTACGCGTACTTCGACTGAGGTTCTGGAAAACGCCTCGGACAATGTGTCGCAATAAACCTGCTGCCCGTCGAAACGCGGACCGAGCACAAGCTGATTGGTCTGATTAAGGTGTTTGATGTGGCCGGACGCATCCAAGGACGCGGATAGATGGCACAAGCCGCCAAGTACTCGATCGCGACCAAATTCGTGATCCAGCTTCTGCAAATGGGCAAGGCCGTTGAGCAGCGGAAGGATCGCGCTTCCTGAACTGACTGCCGGGCGGATCGCCTCGATTGATGAAGCCAAGTCGTATGCTTTGCAGCTGAGGATGACCAAGTCGTATGTCGAGTCGATATCGGTTGAATTGACGAATTCCACGTTTCGACGGATGTCTCCGAGTCCGCTCAATACCACGAGCCCATAGTCCCGCAACTGTGCCGCGCGGCGGTCCCGAACCAGAAAGGTCACATCAGCACCCCCTTCGATCAGTCGTCCGCCGAGGTAGCCTCCTGTAGCGCCGGCACCCAATATCAGGATTCGCATTATCCATTTCCCCGTTGGTTCTCTTGTTCGGCCGCCTGACCGATCCCGTACTCTGCCGCCCATCCCAGGCCGGATAGGGTGCCGTTGGCAGGAATATATTCGCAGCCCAGCCAGCCTGGGTATCCAAGTTCGTCAAAGAGGGCGAAGAGGTATGGGTAGTGAATCTCTCCGATGTCCGGTTCATGGCGGCCGGGAACCCCCGCAAATTGGACGTGCCCTATCACGCCGACATGTTGTCTGAGAGCACTGGCGATGTTGCCCTCGACAATCTGACGGTGATAGCAGTCAAACTGCATGTAGAGGTTGCTTGCTCCTATTGTGTCGATGATCGCGCGGGCGTGATCAACTCGATTGAGGAAGTATCCTGGCATTCCAGCCGTGACATATCCGTCAGTGCGCCCGAGCGCTCCGTTGATTGGCTCAATGACTGCATTAAGTTCGGCTGATTGAAATTCGCGGACTGCGTGTTTCAGGTTCTCGATGAAGGTGGTCTCAGCGGCTTGTGCAGGCACTCCCGGGCCGGGAACTCCAGCCAGTAGGTTCACCGTATTGCAGCCCAAGGCCTTGGCGTACTCAATGGCAGGACCGAGACTGTCTCTGAACTCCGCTTCCCGTCCCGGTACCGCCGCCATGCCCCGCCCACCTTGATGCCAGTCGCCGACGGGGCTGTCGATCAGTACCACCTCAACGTCGCTCTCCTGGATGACCTCAACCAAAAGGTGCTTTGGCCAGTCGTATGGCACTTGGAATTCAACCGCTCGGAAGCCTGCCGCTGCGGCGGCTTTGAAGCGATCGAAAAACGGCATCTCGGCAAACATGTAATGAAGATTTGCTGCAAATTTCGGCATGACTCCCCCAAAGGCACATATTCAGTTGATGATGAATGCCTACCCTCTCTGCGCTTGAATGAAGGCACCACGCGGATGGCAGGCGAGCGGAGCACCGCGTCAGATGACGGTGGACATCGTATCCTATAATGGACAATTGCGCAACGCGGCCGAGCGATACGGCTATCCCCCTTCCCCCCGGGTGCGGGATGGTGGTCGAGAGAGTGCCGTGGTTACCTTACCTTCGAGGGGATGCGGTTTTGTGGGAGGGCGGGCGGCTTCATTGTCTCTTGACGTATGAATCAGCTCTATTTGATCGTGCTGGATTGCTGGCGAACCAGGAGTTGGACCTGAAGGGGGAATAGGCTCGTCCGGAAGAAAGGACGAGCATCGCTCATGGCTGTCTGAGATGGGCGCCGCTGTTGTCGATCATGATGAAGAAGACTGCGTTCTGCGCCTTCGATGGATTGTCAAACCTGTGCTCCACCTGTGCCCGGTAGAAGACCGAATCGCCCGCGTTCAGGTCGTAAGCCTTGTCCTTCAGGTAGAGGCGCAGTTGTCCGGACGCTACAACTAACGTTTCCTCGATGCCAGGCCGATGAGGCGGAAATGGCCCCGAACTCTGGCCGGGAGGGAGAATGTTAACGACCAGATCAACGTTCCTATTCGGGCCAAACGGAGAGAGGGAGCGCCTTACGAAACCGGTCTTTGGCACCGAGAATACCGGTTGTTCGTCGACGCGAAGAACGACAACGTCGTCCCTGCGTACTGGTCCGCCGACAAGTTCGGAGATGCTTACGCCATAGCCTTCGGCTATCTTTCCCAACACTGTTGCGGTCGGGGAGGCTAGGCCCCTCTCTATCTTTGACAGCATGGACTTGCTCACGCCCGTGCGTTCCGCCGCTTCGCGAAGGGAGAGGAGCTTGGTTTCACGGAGTTCCTTGGCTCTTCGGCTCAGTGCGTCCATCGCTTAAGTTACCTCCCGATTTGATTTCAGGGCGCAAGTTTAGCCCCCTGTTACGCCCGAGGGAAATGCTGCTTCCCTAATGTGACGCGCACAGCAAGTGATGTCGCCAGAGCTCCGACATTCGGGCAGTCCTGCCCCTTCGGCCGGCCCTTTGCATGCTACGAGTAAAAAAATCCATTGAGGGCTTGACAGGAGGGGACAAGTGTCCCTTATAATGGACGCCTGTCAATCGTAACCCTAGAAAAGGAGACATTCAAGGTGTCACTCAGCATCAGAAAAATCTGCGCATTCCAGGAGGCGGTTCGCGCTGACCGGCGCCCGCTTGTTCAAGAGTTTCGACACGTGATAGTTGCCGCAGTGATAAAGAATCCTTGGTACGGGCGGGAATACGTAGAGGATCTGAAACCCATTATCTCGGAAGTGTCTCCGGAACTCGGCCACATCCTCGCGACGAAGGCAGTGGAGATTATGGGCGGGCCTGATTTGGTGCAGGCGTTCGGAAAGGCAGCAGCCGTTGGTCTGGGTGGCGACTATGAACACGCCAATGCCCTCATCCATACGGTCCTGTTTGGCGACGAATGTCGGCGTGCGGTAAATGGCTCTGCCTGGATGGTGGGAAACCAGAAGGCATGCCCGCCCGGAACCGGCCTTGAACTGCCTATGGCCCACAAAGACGACGCGAAGGCGCAGAACTACTACCACACCATCCCCATCTTCATTCCGGACGCACCGCGGCATGACGAGATTGTTGTTGCTGTGGGCATGGCTTCGGGAACGCGCCCCAACGCACGCCTATGACCGATATCAAGGCCTTGCACAGATCAACACATTGGGTGGAGAGGACATGAAAGCTGGATTTATAGGCTTGGGCATCATGGGACGGCCAATGGCTGGGCATCTACTGGCCGGGGGGCACACGCTTTTCGTACACGATCTTGCAGCGATTCCGTCAGCCCTTGCTGATGCCGGAGCGCGGCAATGCAAGAACGCGAGCGATGTCGCGCGCGCAGCCGACGTTGTCATCATCATGGTGCCAGACACCCCGCATGTCGAATCGGTTTTGTTTGGAATGGACGGCGTCGCATCAGGACTCTCGAAGGGAAAAATCGTAGTCGACATGAGCTCGATTTCACCTCTTGCCACGAAGGTGTTTGCACAGAGAATCGAGGAGCAGGGGTGCGAGTACCTGGATGCTCCAGTGTCAGGAGGGGAACAGGGAGCCAGGCAGGCTTCCTTGAGCATCATGGTCGGCGGGCCGGAAAGCGCCTTCAACCGTGTCAAGCCGTTATTCGACCTGATGGGCAAGAACGTAACTTTGGTCGGCAGGAACGGAGACGGCCAGACCACCAAGGTCGCTAATCAGATCATAGTTGCGCTCACCATAGAGGCCGTTGCCGAAGCCCTGCTTTTCGCTTCAAAAGCGGGAGCCGACCCGGCCAGCGTTCGAAGGGCATTGATGGGCGGTTTCGCGTCCTCCCGCATTCTCGATCTGCATGGCGATCGGATGATCCAACGCAAGTTCGCACCGGGATTTCGCATCGAGTTGCATCAGAAGGATTTGAATCTTGCACTACAGGGTGCCCGTGCTTTGGGACTTGCACTTCCAGGTACGGCACTCTGCCAAGAGCTCTTCAATGCCGCGGCCGCAAATGGGGGCGCCAAGCTGGATCACTCCGCCGTACTGAGCGTGCTTGAAATGCTGGCCAAGCATCAAGTCGGTGAATCGGTCGATGCCTGATCGGTTTGGATTGCGTGTCATGCCCGCCCTCCCCTTTCCTCCTGACCTGCTGCAACGGATGTTCGAGGCAGCCGTTGCAGCAGCGTCGCCTGCAGTGTGCGTGCCGTCCAGGATACCAGTGCCCTCTAAAGGTCGAACGGTAGTGGTCGGGGCTGGGAAGGCGGCTGCTGCCATGGCTGCGGCCGTCGAGGCAAACTGGAGCGGAGAACTCTCGGGTCTGGTGGTAACGCGTTACGGGCACGGCGTTGCGTGCAAGAGAATCAAGATCGTCGAGGCATCGCATCCGGTCCCAGATGCCGCAGGCCTTTCCGCGTCGGCCGACATTCTCCGGCTGGTCCGCGAATTAGATGCAGACGATCTGGTGATTTGCTTGATATCCGGTGGCGGTTCTGCGCTGCTTACCCTGCCGGCGGGCTGCGTGACTTTAGAGGATAAACAGGCGCTGACCAAGGACCTGCTCGAATGTGGGGCGACCATCAGCGAAATCAACTGTGTGCGCAAGCATCTGTCGGCGATCAAGGGCGGCCGTCTTGCACTGGCCGCGGCACCGGCGCGGGTCGTGTCGCTGGTCATGTCGGACGTCCCAGGTGACAACTTGTCCGACATTGCCTCTGGGCCCACCGTTCCGGATCCAACAACTCGCGAGACGGCGCTCGCAGTACTCAAGAAGTACGGCTTACGCATTCCCGCATCGGTACAGAAGCACCTGGAAAATCCGCTATGTGAGACGCCGAAACCGGGTAATCCCGGGTTTGCCGGAGTTCAGCACGTCATGATCGCAACGCCACAAATGGCACTTGAGGCAGCAGCGGATGTCGCACGAGCCGCAGGTATCAATCCAGTCATTCTTGGTGACGGCATGGAAGGCGAGGCGAGAGATGTGGCGCTTGTGCACGCTGCCATTGCCAGGCATTGCGCGCGACATGCGCAACCAGCGCCAGCACCCTGCGTTCTGATTTCCGGTGGCGAAACAACAGTGACGATCCGCGGCGAAGGACGAGGAGGAAGAAATACGGAGTTTCTTCTTGCCCTAGCCATCGCGCTTGACGGGCATCCGAACATATGGGCGATCGCAGGCGATACAGATGGCATTGACGGCAGTGAAGACAATGCCGGTGCGCTGCTTACGCCGGACACCCTAGCCAGAGCGGCCGCCGTATCGCTGTCAGCTCGAACCTATCTTGAACGTAACGACGCCTATACATTCTTTGAGGAGTTGGGCGATCTGGTAGTAACAGGGCCGACGCGAACCAACGTTAACGATTTCCGCGCCATCGCTGTGATGGACGCTGGTAATTGGAAATAGCATCGTGAACCCGCATATGGAACGTCGTACCAAGATCGTCGCCACCCTTGGACCGGCGAGCTCGTCGCCGACGGCCATCCTAGCGCTCGCCGACGCTGGCGTTGACGTGTTCCGCTTGAACTTCAGCCACGGCTCGCACGAAGACCATGGAGCAAACGTCGCCGCTATCCGAAGGGTGGAAAAGCAGGTGGGTTGGCCCATCGGGGTCATGCTGGATCTACAGGGGCCGAAGCTGAGGATAGGAACTTTTCATTCCGGACGGATCAAGTTGCCCACCAAGGCCGTGTTTCGCCTGGACCTCTCCGATGAACAAGGCGACGAAAGACGCGTAGCGCTGCCCCATCCGGCGGTATTCGAGGCACTGCGACCTGACGCAGAACTGTTGCTGGATGACGGGAGAATCCGGCTGCGCGTGCAGCGATGCGGGCCGGAATTTGCGGAAACCATCGTACTGAACGGCGGCGAACTGTCTGACCGCAAGGGAGTGAACCTGCCGGGTGTTGTTGTGCCGAGTTCGCCACTGACCGAGAAGGACCTGTGCGATTTGGAGTTCGGACTGGATTGCGGTGTCGATTGGGTGGCGCTCAGCTTCGTTCAGCGCCCGGAAGACGTGATGGAAGCCAGGAGGCGAATTTCCGGCCGCGCCGGCATCATTTCGAAGATCGAGAAGCCAGCGGCATTGTCCAGGTTCGGCGAAATCGTTGCGCTTTCCGACGCGATCATGATCGCCCGTGGGGATCTCGGTATTGAACTGTCTATGGAAGAAGTTCCAAGTGTGCAAAAGGGAATCGTCAGAGAGTGCCGGCGCCTCGGCAAGCCCGTGATCGTTGCAACACAAATGCTGGACTCGATGGTGAAGGAGCCGCTGCCAACGCGTGCAGAGGCGTCCGACGTCGCAACGGCCGTGTACGAGGGGGCCGATGCGGTCATGCTTTCGGCGGAAAGCGCTACGGGGCGCTACCCGGTCGAATCGGTAACGATGATGGATCGCATCATCCGTCGGGTGGAGGGCGACGCACTCTACAGGGATGTCCTGGAAGCGGTGCAACACGAGCCGGCGCCCACAGTTGCTGACGCGATGAGTGTCGCGGCCAGGCAAGTTGCGCAAACAATCGGTGCGACGGCGATCGTGGCCTATACAAGTTCCGGCTCGACGACTCTGCGTGTCGCAAGGGAAAGGCCAGGTGTCCCCGTGCTTGGGATCACGCCAGCCGTCCCGGTTGCGCGCCGGCTCACCCTGGCCTGGGGCGTTCGTCCTCGCGTAGTTCCGGATATGGACACGCCCACTGAGATGGTGGACGTGGCGGAACGCGTGGTCGCCAGCCAATTTGTCTCAGATGGAGGCGGACAGAGCATCGTGATTGTGGCGGGAGTGCCATTTGGACAGTCAGGCAGCACCAATCTCATTCGCGTTTCCATAGGCAATGGTGCTGCCGGCACGAAGTGCGGAGCAGCAGGACAGGAACCGATGGCTGGACATGCAGGTGAGGCGAGAGCCGTCGAATGAAGCATGAGTCGCGTGATAGGGCCCTGCTTCAACATCGAGCGATTTCAGGTAAGGGCCTACGCCACAGAGAGAACACCCGCGGCTGTCATGCAGATATGCCTTGTACCCAGAAACCGCGACAGTTGGATCGCGGCGCAGCAACACAACCTGTGCAAGACACCATTTTTTAGGAGGAGGATACGATGAATGCCGTAACCCGTTTAACGATCCATGCCTTTGGATCGATCCTGTTGCTTATCACAAGCTGTGTCACATGCGCAGGTGAGCATGTGCGCTGGAAAGTACAAAGCGCATTCGCGACAAACCTGCCCATTGCCGGTGACACGATCATGTATGTTTCGAAGCGGCTCGAGGACATGAGCGGTGGTGCAATTCAGCTGAAGGTCTATGAACCCGGCAAGCTGGCGCCGGCCTTCAGCATCCTCGATGCTGTAAAAGACAGGAAGGTCGAAGCAGGATTTACCTTTATCGGGTATGACCAAGGGAAGATCCCCTCAGCCCCATTGTTCGCGGCCAGGCCATTCGGGTTGGAGCCGTGGGAGTTTACGGCCTGGTGGTATGAAGGAGGTGGCCGCCAGTTGGGCGAGGAAATATATGCCGCGCACAACGTGCATCCGATCCTGTGCACCATTTTCGGACCGGAGGCGGCTGGGTGGTTCAGGCACGAAATCAAGTCAGCAGACGACATCAAGGGCCTGAAGATCCGCTTCGCCGGCATCGGCGGTCAGGTCATGCAGAAGATGGGCGCCTCGGTAACCGTGCTGCCAGCCGGAGAAATATTTCCCGCACTGGAGAAAGGCGCGCTCGACGCCACGGAGTTCTCCATGCCCGCCATCGACGAGAAGTTGGGTTTCGACAAGATTGCCAAGAACTACTACTTCCCCGGCTGGCACCAGATCCATACGGCCCAATATCTGCTCGTTAACCTTGACCTGTGGAAGAAGCTCGATATCGGAAGCAAGGCCGCGATCGACACTGCCTGCACTGCCGGTGTTATGCGCAGTCTTTCCAAGGGTGAGTATCTTCAACCGCAGGCCATGAAGAACTTTGCCGCCAAAGGTGTCACGGCCCGAGTTCTACCGGAGAAGCTGCTAAAGGCGCTGGAAAAGGTGACCGACGAAGTGCTGCTCGAGGAAGCGGCTAAAGACCCGGGCTTCAAGAAGGTACTTGAGTCGCAGCGCGCCTTCGAGGCCAACTACAAGATATGGAAAGACAAGGCCTACCTGCCACGTAGCAGATAAGGGAACCGCAACAGCACGGCCAGCCGCGGCACTTGTGTCATGCCGCGGCCAGCAGTCGAGCCACGAACGCTGCTCTGTGAAACCCACGGATTAACCGGCATGTACGGCGCGTGGCAATCCCTGGAGGCACTCAAGATGAATATATGCGACGAGATAGACATGCTGGCCGACCAGTGTGGAGTCCAAAAAAAGATCGAATCGGAGTCTACCGACTATTGTAGAGAGTTGCCCGAAACGCGTTTCTCGCGGGCGGTGGATCCGATGGTGTGCCTCGTCGGACAATACGCCTCGTTTCTGTGGCCACTACTGGTAGTCGTGATTACCGCGAATGTTCTGATGCGCCACCTGATTGGCAAAGGCTACATCGAGTTCGAGGAGATGCAGTGGCACGTCTATGCCGTAGGTTTCATGTTTGGGCTGGCTTGGGTCATGCAAATGGATGGCCACGTGCGGATCGATGTTGTTTCCGAACGATTCGGACTTCGAACTAAATATTGGATCGAACTCGCGGGTCTTCTCGGCGTTCTTCTGCCATTTATCACGGTCATAGCGTGGTTTGCGGTCCCCTTCATCATGTATTCGTTCAATATCAACGAGATTTCGGAAGCTCCCGGCGGGTTGGGATACCGGTGGGCGATCAAGGCGGTCCTGCTTGTTGGTTTCCTGTTGCTGGGGCTGGCAGCGATGTCGCGACTGACCAGGGTCATCGCGGCGCTTCTCGCCCGGAGGATGCAACAATGAAGTACAACGAAATCCTCGCAATCCTGATGTTCGTCTCGTTCATTGGATTGCTCTTCACCGGCTTCCCCGTCGCATGGGTGCTTGGTGGCCTGGCGATCCTGTTCACGCTCGTCGCCTGGGGGAGCGATGTCTTCATTGGCACCTTTACCGGCGTCGACTGGGCCTTCACCAGCGGTATCGTGGACCGCATCTGGGACATCATGAAGAACTGGGTATTGGTGTCGATACCGATGTTCGTGTTCATGGGCGTCATGCTGGACCGATCGGGCGTCGCCGAAACCATGATGGCCAACTTCACGAAACTGTTCGGACGCCTGCGCGGAGGCATGGCTCTGGTGGTGGCGATAATCGGGATTCTGCTCGCAGCCTCGACCGGCATCGTGGGCGCTTCGGTAACGCTGCTGACCTTGATGGCATTGCCCGCCATGCTGAGAATGGGATATAGCCATAGCCTGGCTAGCGGCACCGTGGCTGCCGTGGGTACCCTTGGCATCCTGATCCCACCCTCGATCATGCTGGTCCTCATGGCGGACAGGCTATCGATCTCCGCAGGTGATCTCTTCATGGGGGCAATGATTCCCGGGCTGCTGCTGGGCGGCCTCTACATGGCCTATATCCTGGTGCACGCCTATGTAGATCCTACTGTGGCTCCGGCCCCGCAGGAGGTCGAACCGTTCTGCTGGCGGTTGATCTGGGATGTGGTGCGAGCAGCGGTACCCGCGTTCCTTCTCATTCTTGCCGTGCTCGGCTCCATCTTCGTGGGTGCTGCGACGCCGACGGAGGCATCGGGAATCGGAGCGCTCGGCGCGATGCTGCTGGCCTGGGCAAACAGAAGGTTGAGTCCGACGGTGCTCAAGGACGCGTGCTTTCAGACCACGAAGACCATAGGGTTCATCATGGCGATCTTCCTAGGGGCCACAGCGTACTCGCTTGTGCTGCGTGGGATGGGCGGTGACGATCTGGTCGAGGAAGCGCTGCGCGCTCTGCCGTTTGGTCCGGATGGGGTGGTAATCGCGGTCCTGTTCTTTGTTTTCGTCTTGGGTTTTTTTCTCGACTGGATCGAGATCACGCTGATCGTACTGCCCCTGGTGGCGCCGCTCGTCGAAAGCTTCGGCTTCAGTCTGGTGTGGTTTTGCGTGATCTTCGCTGTCGTGCTGCAGTCGGCGTTCCTCACTCCACCCGTGGGCCCCTCGCTCTTCTTCATGCAAGCCGTCGCACCGCCCGAACTGAAGACCAGAGACATCTACATTGGCATCATTCCCTACAACGTGATGATTTTCCTGTGCGTTGCTGCGGTGTATGTGTGGAAGGATCTTGTGCTATGGCTACCCAGCATAGCGTACCGGTGAGCCTGTCAGGAAACTGCATGAGTAAGGCCGCGCAACGTACTACTGCGAGAGCGATTGCCCGAAGCACCTCGTTGGCTCGGATGCGTGCCCCTGCTCTGGAGCTCGGGATAACGCGGCGCAATCTTGGAGACTCACCATTGGGCCAAGCCGGCCGCATGGGCTAATGGCGCATTACCCGGAACAACTTGCTTTTCTCTCTGATATAAGGACATTTTTCAATGCATCCACTGTTCGCTGAATACATTGGCACCCTGCTTCTAATTCTGCTCGGAAATGGAGTTGCGGCAAACGTGATTCTGGCCAAGACCAAGGGCGCCGACAGTGGCCTTATCGTGATTGCATTCGGATGGGCCATGGCCGTCTTCGTGGCCGTCTTGAGCACGGCCTCATCCAGTGGCGCACACCTGAATCCAGCCGTAACGCTTGCTCTAGCTACCGCAGGCCGGTTCCCCTGGAGCAACGTATACGGCTACATCGGCGCCCAGATGCTGGGAGGGATGATGGGAGCCCTGCTCGTCTGGATAATCTACCGCAAACATTTCGATTCAACTCCGGACGCGAACGCGAAGCTGGCGGTCTTCTGCACAGGTCCAGCAATTCGCAATTCGTTCAGCAATTTGCTCTCCGAAATCGTGGCAACCTTCGTTCTGGTCTATGGGATTCTCCACATGACGGCACCGAAGGTAGGGTTGGGGGCGATAGACGCTTTGCCAGTATCTCTGCTTGTGTTGGGCATTGGGGTGTCGCTGGGCGGGACAACGGGATTTGCATTGAGCCCCGCGCGAGACCTGGGCCCGAGAATGGTGCATGCAATTCTTCCCATCCCATCAAAGCGCGACAGTGACTGGGGCTACGCATGGGTTCCAGTCGTCGGGCCAATCGCGGGTGGTCTTTTCGCAGCGTTGATGTACTCGCACGGACTCTAGCCGCTATTTTGACAGAGCATGTTGATGCATCAGATCGCGTCCAGTTAGGAATGATAGTTCCCGACTTGGGGCGAACACGGCCGGGTAGCCCCTCGACTTCCTTTTGTATAGTCCGGCATGGTGAAACGATCTGGAATACTCGTAACCAGGTCCAAGGGCAGTTGGATGTCCCGCTTTCGGCAGCGGGACGTCTGCAAGCCTTCGCTGTGGCGGAACGGGTTTGTCTGATGGGATTTGCGTCGATCTATGCAAGTGACCTGCGCCGAGCTTGGCAGACCGCAGCGGCGGTTTCACGTCGAATGGGTCAACCAATTCAAACAACACCCGAGTTGCGCGAAAGGCACTATGGTTTCTTCCAAGGTCTGACATATGGAGAGGCGCTCGAGAGATACCCGGAAGAAGTGGCTCGTCATTCCGAGCGTGATCAAGAGTTCATCCCGTTCGGCGGCGAGAATCTGATTCAGTTTTCCGGTCGGGTAATACGCTGTTTTTCAGAGTTGGAGGCCAAACATCGAGGCCAATCGATTCTTGTCGTCACCCACGGCGGGGTTCTTGATATTCTCAATCGGCACGCAATGGGCAGGGCACTGTCCGAACAGCGGAATTTTTGTATTCCCAATGCAGCACTGAATTGGATTGAGGTCGTTGACGGACGCTGGATAGTGACCGCGTGGGCGGAGTGCAGTCATTTGGCCGGAACCTGTGGCGAGACATTGGAGATTCCATTCTGGCCTGCGTGACTCTTCCCATATGACCCCCCAACGCAACGGACTGACCGCTTGGGATGGCCTGTGAAGAATAGGCGGTTTTATATCCAGCTCTGATGTTCGTGACAAAGAGAAACAGACTTTGCTGTCCTGGCTCTCCGCAGCCGATTCCAGACCGAGGCCATGAATATCGCCGTATCGCAGCGACTGACTTTTCTCCGTAAGCGCCGAGACTATCCCTGCCCGCGGTCCGCCATCATCTCCGCCATCGCCGCATTCCCGTTCGGGTCATCCGGCGAACCCAGTCCCGCGACCACCCCGGCCCGGTCGGCCTCGGCGCGGTTCTGGCTCAGCTTCCACTTGCCTTCGATGCGCTCGATCGGGATTTCGATGCCGACGATGGCTTTCATCTGCGCGGTGAAGAAGCTGCGGGCACCGCCCATTTCCTCCGCTGCGGCGTCCATGTTCTCAGGCCGCCAGTTTTGCGCTCGCCAGTCGATTCAGGCTGACGCCCTGCTCGGCAGCCTCTGTCGCCAGGGCGCGATGCACTTGCGGCGGAATGCGGACGCGGAACTCGCCGCTGTAGTGTTTTTCCGCCAGGGGCACGGGAATGGCCTCGCCTGCGGCCTGCATGTCGGCCACCGCCTCGGACACGATCCGGCGGATTCCCTTTAACGCGGCTTCGGGCGTCTTCGCCAGCCATGACAGCGACGGAAATTCGGCGCACAGGCCGACATGTTCGTCGTCCTCGGCCGACCAGGTCACGCGGTAGGTGTAGTGATCAACGCTCATTGCGCATTCCTTCCAGTTTGTCGATTGCAAGCAGCACCTGCCTGACCTGATACGCCTTGGCCTTGCCTTTGTCGTCCTGGATGTTGATCCGCGGATCGCCTACCCAAGGCGTCTTGAAGATGGCATGGCTGGTGCCCGTCTGGCGCGGCTTCCCGAAATACCCCTCGCAAACCTTCTTGAGATCGCCGAACCGCACATTGCTCGGTTCGCGTCGCATCTGGTCGAGAATTTTCCGGGAAGACGGCATGGAACAATGGTATCAATAGCGGCACCACTTTTCAACCAGCGCGGCTAACCGGGTAGGCCGGATCCCTGTCTCGCCGTATCACGGGGACTGACTTTTCCCGGCATCACAACGACTATTGAAGGCCGCGCCCCGCCATCATCTCCGCCATCGCCGCATTCCCGTTCGGGTCATCCGGCGAACCCAGTCCCGCGACCACCCCGGCCCGGTCGGCCTCGGCGCGGTTCTGGCTCAGCTTCCACTTGCCTTCGATGCGCTCGATGGGGATTTCGATGCCGACGATGGCTTTCATCTGCGCGGTGAGGTAGTCGTCCGGGGCGTCGCCGACGGCCCAGGGCTGGGGGCGGGCGCGTTCCTGGGCGCGCGTGAGGTCGTCGATCTGCCGCCGCAGCCGGATGAATTCGATGAACCCGTCGGGCCGGCAGAGTCAAACGAGAGACCGGGAGCGCTTCAATGTTGATTTGCGTCAGTCGGCGGACGGGAAGGCTAATGCTATAATTTTCCGAGGAATTTCGAAGCCCAGCCTTCTTTCATGCAGCTCTACGCCCTTGGCCTCAACCACCATACCGCGCCGCTTGCCGTGCGCGAGCAGGTGGCGTTCGACCCGATGCGCCTGCCGCAGGCGCTGGTCGAGCTGACGCACGGCCGCGAGGTGCGCGAGGCGGCCATCCTGTCGACCTGCAACCGCACCGAGCTGTATTGCGCCGCCGAGGCGCCCGAGGCCGCCGCGCAGTGGTTGGCCGAATACCATCGCCTGCCGCCGCAGAAGATCACGCCCTACCTGTACACCCTGCCCAGCCGGGATGCCGTGCGCCACATGTTCCGCGTGGCGAGCGGGCTGGATTCGATGGTGCTGGGCGAGCCGCAGATCCTCGGCCAGATGAAGCAGGCGGCGCGCGTGGCGGAGAACGCCGGCACGCTGGGCGCCCTGCTGCACAAGCTGTTCCAGAAGACCTTCGCCGTGGCGAAGGAGGTGCGCTCGACCACCGCCATCGGCGCCAACATCGTCTCGATGGCGGCGGCGACGGTGCACCTGGCCGAGCGCATCTTCGAGGACATTGCCGGACAGAAGGTGCTGTTCATCGGCGCCGGCGAGATGGTCGAGCTGTGTGCCGCGCACTTTGCCGCGCAGAAGCCGAAACGGATCACGGTGGCCAACCGCACGCTGGAGCGCGGCGAGGCCCTGGCGGCGCGGTTTTCGGGCGACGCCATGCGGCTCGACGGGATCGGCGCGCGGCTGGCCGAGTACGACGTGATCGTCTCCTGCACGGCGAGCCCGCTGCCGATCATCGGGCTGGGCATGGCCGAGCGCGCCATCAAGGCGCGGCGCCATCGCCCGATGGTGATGGTCGACCTGGCCGTGCCGCGCGACATCGAGCCGGAGATCGCCCAGCTCGACGACGTCTTTCTGTACACCCTGGACGACCTCGGCCTCATCGTCGAATCGGGGCTGGAGTCGCGCGAGAAGGCCGTGGTCGAGGCCGAGGCCATCATCAGCACGCGCGTCGACGGCTTCCTGCACTGGCTCGAATCGCGCGAGACGGTGCCGACCATCCGCGCCCTGCGCGACGCGGCCGAGCGCATGCGCCGCCACGAGCTCGATCATGCGCTGAAGCTGCTGGCCAAGGGCGAGGATCCGCAGCGCGTGCTGGAGACGCTCTCGCACGGCATCACCAACAAGCTGATGCACGGCCCGACGGCCGCGCTCAACCAGTCCGAGGGGCCCAGCCGCGGCGAGCTGGCCGGGCTGATCGCCCGCATCTACCACCTGCACCCCGAGGAATAGCCGACGCGGCGCCCGCCCGCGCCCGGCGCGGGACGGGGCCGTTCCCCCCTGCCATGAAAACCAGCATCCGCGACAAGCTCGAATTCCTCACCCGGCGCCTGGCCGAGCTCGACGCCGTCCTGTCGAGCGAGACGGCGACGCGGGACATGGACGCCTACCGCAGGCTCTCGCGCGAGCACGCCGAGATCGGGCCGGTGGCGGCGCTGTATGCCGACTACCGGAAGGCCGAGGCGGCCCGGCAGTCGGCCCAGGCGATGCTCGCCGACCCGGAGATGAAGGCGCTGGCCGAGGAGGAGGTCCGCGACTGCCGCGAGGCGATGGCGCGCCTGGAGGATGAGCTGCAGCGGGCGCTGCTGCCGAAGGACCCCAACGACGAGCGCAACCTGTTCCTGGAGATACGCGCCGGCACCGGCGGCGACGAGTCGGCCCTCTTCGCCGGCGACCTGTTCCGCATGTACGCGCGCTACGCCGAACGCCAGCGCTGGAAGGTCGAGGTGATCTCGCAGAACCCGTCCGACCTGGGCGGCTACAAGGAGGCGATCCTGCGCATCGTGGGGAACGGCGCCTACTCGAAGCTGAAGTTCGAGTCGGGCGGCCACCGCGTGCAGCGCGTGCCGGAGACCGAGGCGCAGGGCCGCATCCACACCTCGGCGTGCACCGTCGCGGTGCTGCCGGAGGCGGACGAGTTGGCCGAGGTCGTCATCAACCCGGCCGAGCTGCGCATCGACACCTACCGCGCCAGCGGCGCCGGCGGCCAGCACGTCAACAAGACCGACTCCGCCGTGCGCGTGACGCACCTGCCGACCGGCATCGTCGTCGAGTGCCAGGACGACCGCTCGCAGCACAAGAACAAGGCGCAGGCGCTCTCGGTGCTGGCGGCGCGCATCAGGGACAAGCAGGCGCGCGAGCAGCAGGCGCAGATCGCCTCGACGAGGAAGTCGCTGGTCGGCAGCGGCGACCGCTCCGAGCGCATCCGCACCTACAATTTCCCGCAGGGCCGCGTCACCGACCACCGCATCAACCTGACGCTGTACAGGATCGACGCCATCATGGACGGCGACCTCGACGAGCTGATCGGCGCGCTCTCGGCGGAGCACCAGGCCGAGCAGCTGGCGGCGCTGTCGGAAGAGGCGGCGTGAGCCCGGCGAAGCTGCTCGATGAGGCGCGCGCTGCGATCCCGCTGCGCGAAGCCCGCCTGCTGCTGTGCCGTGTCCTCGGCTTGACGCATGCCGCGCTGGAGGCGCACCCGGAAAGAAACGTCAGCCGCCAGGACACGGCGGAATTCCGCGCCCTGGCGGCGCGCCGCGCCGCGGGAGAGCCGGTCGCCTACCTCACCGGCCGGCGCGAATTCTACGGCCTGGATTTCCATGTCACGCCCGACGTGCTGATCCCGCGCGAGGAGACCGAGCTGCTGGTCGACCTCGCGCTGGAGGCGAAGGCCGGGCGCATCCTCGATCTGGGCACCGGCAGCGGCTGCCTGGCCGTCGCCGTGGCGAAGCTCTTGCCGCAGGCCCAGGTGACGGCGGTGGACGCCTCGCCCGCGGCGCTCGCCGTGGCGCGCGCGAACGCGGCGCGGCATGGCGTGGCCGTCCGCTTCCTGCAGGGCGACTGGTTCGCGCCTGTCGAGGGCGAACGCTTCGAGCTGATCCTCGCCAATCCGCCTTACGTGGCCGCGGCCGATCCGCACCTCGTCAGGGGCGACGTGCGCTTCGAGCCGCGCGCGGCGCTGGCGGCGGGACCGGACGGCCTGGACGACATCCGCCGCATCGTCGCCGCCGCACCGGCGCATCTCCTGCCGGACGGGCAGCTCTGGTTCGAGCACGGCTACGACCAGGCCGGGGCGGCCGCGGCGCTGCTCTCGCAGGCGGGCTTCGCAAGCATTGCGCAGCGGCGCGATCTGGCGGGCATTCTGCGGGTGTCGGGCGGGCGCCGTGCTTGACGGCACAGGCCCGCCAACGCTAAACTTGACGAAAACAGTAGGTTATTGAAAGGAACCCCATGGAAGACGTACAGCATCTCCTCAAGGAACAAGTGAGCACGCATCCGGTGGTGCTCTACATGAAGGGCACGCCGACTTTCCCGCAGTGCGGCTTCTCGGCCAAGGCGGCGCAGATCCTCAAGCAGTGCGGCCTCAAGCAGTACTTCTCGGTGAACGTGCTGGAGCATCCCGGCATCCGCGCCGGCATCAAGGACTTCTCCAACTGGCCGACCATCCCGCAGCTCTATATCAAGGGCGAGTTCATCGGCGGCTCGGACATCATGAACGAGATGTTCCAGGCCGGCGAGCTGCAGAAGAAGCTGGAAGGCATCGCCGCAGCGGCCTAGGCGCCAAGGGCGTCATTCCCGCGAAAGCGGGAATGGCGCTGCCAGGCAGGATTCGCGCTTCCCCATCGCCGTATCGCGCAGACTGACTTTTTACCTGCGCAACTCTGCCAGCAGCCTGTCGATCATCCGCTCCGCCTGGCGCAGGTAGCCGGCGCCGAACAGGTTGAGGTGGTTGAGGACGTGATAGAGGTTGTACAGCGTCTTGCGCGATTCATACCCCTCCGCCAGGGGCCAGGCCTCGCGGTAGGCGGCATAGAAGGCTTCCGGAAACCCGCCGAAGAGTTCCGTCATGGCGAGATCCGTCTCGCGGTCGCCGCAGTACACGGCCGGATCGAAGACCGCCGGCGCCTCCCCGCATAGCGCCGCGTTGCCGTGCCAGAGGTCGCCGTGCAGCAGGCTGGCCTGCGGCCGGTAGTCGAGGAAAAAGGCCGGCAGCTTTTCCGCCAGGGTCTCCCCCTTCTTCCGCAGCACCGCTCCGTGCGCCGCGGCCAGCGCGAGCTGCGGCAGCAGGCGGGCCTGCGCGAAGAAGCGCGCCCAGCCGTCGTACTCGGCGTTGCCCTGCGGCGTGGCGCCGATGAAGTTGTCGCGGTGCCAGCCGTAGCGCGCGCCGGCCGTGCGGTGCAGGGCCGCCAGGGCGCGGCCGCAGGCGACGGCGCCCTCGCGCGAGACGATCGGGCGCAGCTCCAGGAACTCCAGCACGAGATAGGCCTGCCCGTCGAGCGTACCGCTGCACAACGGGTGCGGCACGCGGAAGGCGCCGGCATCCGCCAGCGCGGCGAGGCCGTCGGCCTCGGCCTCGAACATCGGCAGCGCCTTGGCGGCATTCAGCTTGACGAACCAGCGCTCGCCGCCGCCCTCCAGCACCAGGGCGCGGTGGATGCAGCCGCCGCCGGCCTCGCGCGCCGATTCGGCGCGGAAGGGGCGGCCGAGGACCCGACCGATCTCAGCCGAGAGCGCGCCGGCCGGCGGCATCAGACGGCGGCAAGGCGCGCGTTGGCCAGCGACAGGCGGTTGGCCAGCACCTCGAGGAAGGCGGCGTAGAAGTGCATGCGGCAGACCTCGGAGGCCTGCCGCAGCGCGTCGCCGCGGATGGTGATGACCTTGGCCGGCGTCTGCGCGACGACGTCGGCGTTGCGGCTGCCGCCCGACTTGCCGATGACGGCCATCTCGCCGAAGCAGTCGCCCGCGGTGAGCAGGTTGAGGACGCGGCCGCGCTTGACGATCTTCACCTCGCCCTCGGCGAGGAAGCAGAAATAGTCGCCCGGCTCGCCGTCCTTCATGATGACCGTCTCGGGCGCCACCTGCTCCCAGTCGGAGAAGCGCACGATCTCCCAGATCTCGACGTCGCTGAAATCGGCGAAGAACGGCAGCTCGCGCAGCGTCTCGTACTTCTCGGTGTCGGCGAAGTCGCGGCTGCGCGCCATCAGCTGCTTGTTGCGGAAGGCCTGCGCCAGGTCGTGCGAGAACTCCTCCCAGCTGGCGTAGCGGGCTTCGAGGTCCTTCTGCATGGCGCGGGCGACGACCGAGTCGAGGTTGGCCGGGATGCCGCGGCGGAAGTCCGAGGGCGGCGGCGGCACGACGTTGGTGATCTGGTAGACCATGCTGAAGTTGTTGCTCGCCTGGAAGGGCAGCCGCCCGGTGAGCAGCTGGTACATGACGACGCCGAGCGAATAGATGTCGGTCTGGTGGTTGAGCGGCATCTCGCGCACCTGCTGCGGCGACATGTAGGCGGGCGAGCCGATGCCGGAGACCTGGGTGCGCGTCTGTTCGCCGGTGGTGAACAGCGCGGCGCCGAAGTCCGAGATCTTGATGTCCCCGCCGAGGGCGTCGGCGGCGGTGAGCAGGATGTTGGCCGGCTTGATGTCGCGGTGCGTGATGCCGAGGTGGTAGGCGTAGTCGAGCGCCCGCGTGCACTTGAAGACGATCTCCACCACGCGGTCGAGCGGCAGCAGGTTGTCGGCCGAGCAGAACGGCTCCAGCGTGCCGCCCGGCACGTACTCCATGACAATGTAGCTCTGCGCCGCCTCCACCACCGCGTCATAGATCTGCACGATGTGCGGGTGCGTCAGCTTGCCGGCGAGCGAGGCCTCGTTCACCAGCAGGTGGCGGTAGACGCGGCCGCGCTCCTTGTCCTGCAGCACCTCCTGGGAGATCACCTTGATCGCCACTTCGCGCTGGGCGAAGGGGTCCCAGCCGAGCCAGACCGCGCTGGTGGCGCCCTCGCCGAGCAGGCTGCGCACCTCGTACTTGCCGATCCTGCCGGGCTGTTCCATCGGACGAAGCCCTTACACGGAGGTCAGGCGCGTGTTGGCCAGGGAGAGGCGCTCGACCAGGATGCGCAGGAAGGCGCGGTCGAAGCTGTGGCGGCAGGCGTCGGAAGCGCGCCGCAGCGCCTCGGTCGGCACGGTGATGACGGTCGACTCGTTCATGGCCGAGACGTCGGCGCCGCGCGTGCCGGCCGTCTCGTTGAGGTAGGCCATCTCGCCGAAGCACTCGCCGGCGGAGAGGATGTTGAGCAGCTTCTGGTTCTTGGTGACCTTGATGCCGCCCGAGGCGAGGATGCAGAAGTAGTCGCCCGGCTCGCCCTCCTGCATCAGGCGCGCGCCCGGCTTGACGCGCTTCCAGTCCGAGAAGCGCAGCACCTCCCACAGCTGGACGTCGCTGAAGTTGCGGAAGAAGGACAGCTCGCGCAGGGTGTTGAACTTCTCGGTGTCGGCGATCTGCGTGCGCGTCTCGGCCAGGTTCTCGCTGCGGAAGGCCTCGGCCAGGTCGTAGGAGAACGCGTCCCAGGTGGCGTAGCGCCGGTCGAGCGATTTTTCCATCGCCTTCAGGACGGCCTTCTCGACCACCGGCGGGATGCCGGCGCGCAGCGAGGAGGGCAGCGGCGGCTGCGTGTTGAGGATCTGGTAGGCGATGCTGATGTTGTTGCTGCCCTGGAACGGCACCTGGCCGGTGAGCAACTGGTACATCACCACGCCGAGCGAGAAGATGTCGCTGCGGTGGTCCAGCGTGCTGTCCTTCACCTGCTCGGGCGACATGTAGGCGGGCGAGCCGATGCCGGCAATGGCGGTCTGGTCGCTCGAGGTGGAAATGGCCGCGCCGAAGTCGGAGATCTTCACGTCGGTGCCGACGCTGCCGCCGCGCAGGATGTTGGCCGGCTTCAGGTCGCGGTGGATGACGCCGAGGCGGTAGGCGAAGTCGAGCGCGCGCGAGCACTTGAAGATCATCTCGACGACGTCGGCGACCGGCAGCAGCCGGTCCGGCGCGCAGCAGGGCTCCAGCGTGCCGCCGGGGACGTACTCCATGACGATGTAGCTCGGGTCGGTGTCGCCCACCGCGTCGTAGATCTGCACGATGTGCGGGTGCGTCAGCTTGCCGGCGAGCGAGGCCTCGGTGACGAACAGCTTGCGCGCTAGGCGGCCGCCTTCGCCGTCGTTGAAGACGCTGCTGGCCACCACCTTGATGGCGACGTCGCGCTCGGCGAACGGATCGTGGGCGAGGAAAACGACCGAGGTGGCGCCCTCGCCGAGCCGCCTGACGACCTGGTACTTGCCGATCTTTTCCATGGTGGCTACAGGGACCGGCGGGCCGCGTCTATGGCTTCGCGCACGCGCGCCGGCGCGGTGCCGCCGACGTGGTTGCGCGAGGCGAGCGAGCCCTCGATGCCGAGCACCGCCAGCGCGTCATCGCCGATCAGCGGCGAGAAGCCGCGCAGCGCCTCCAGGCCGAGCTCGGCGAGGTCGCAGCCGCGCGCCTCGGCGGCGCGCACGGCCTGCGCCACGGCCTCGTGCGCGTCGCGGAAGGGCAGGCCCTTCTTCACCAGGTAGTCGGCCAGGTCGGTCGCGGTGGCGTAGCCCTGGCGCAGCGCCGCGCGCATGGCCTCCGGCCGGACGCGGATGCCGGCGACCAGGTCGGCGAAGATGGCCAGCGTGTCGCGCACGGTGTCGACCGTGTCGAACAGCGGCTCCTTGTCCTCCTGGTTGTCCTTGTTGTAGGCCAGCGGCTGGCCCTTCATCAGGGTGAGCAGGCCCATCAGGTGGCCGAACACGCGGCCGCTTTTTCCCCGCGCCAGCTCCGGCACGTCGGGGTTCTTCTTCTGCGGCATGATCGAGGAGCCGGTGCAGAAGCGGTCGGCCAGGTCGATGAAGCCGACGCGCGGGCTCATCCACAGGATCAGCTCCTCGGAGAAGCGCGAGACGTGGGTCATGACCAGCGCCGCGGCGGCGGCGAACTCGATGGCGAAGTCGCGGTCGCTGACGGCGTCGAGCGAGTTGGCGCAGACGCCGTCGAAGCCGAGTTCCCTGGCGACGAACTCGCGGTCGATCGGGAAGGAGGTGCCGGCCAGCGCGGCGGCGCCGAGCGGCAGGCGGTTCACGCGTTTCCTGCAGTCGGCGAGGCGCTCGCGGTCGCGCGAGGCCATCTCGAAATAGGCCATCAGGTGGTGGCCGAAAGTGACCGGCTGCGCCACCTGCAGGTGGGTGAAGCCCGGCATCGGCGTGGCGGCATGCGCTTCGGCCAGGTCGAGCAGCGCGCCCTGGTAGGCTTTGATCAGCGCGTCGAGGCCGTCGATCTCCTCGCGCAGCCAGAGGCGGATGTCGGTGGCCACCTGGTCGTTGCGCGAGCGGCCGGTGTGCAGGCGCTTGCCGGCGTCGCCGACCAGCGCGGTGAGGCGCTTCTCGATGTTGAGATGCACGTCCTCGTCGTCCAGCGACCACTGGAACTCGCCGGTCTCGATCTCGTGCTTGATGGCGGCCATGCCGCGCTCGATGGCGGCCAGGTCGTCGCGGCCGACGATGCCCTGCTGCGCCAGCATGCGGGCATGGGCGAGCGAGCCGCGGATGTCGTGCGGGGCGAGGCGCCGGTCGAAGGACACCGAGGCGGTGTAGCGCTTGACCAGTTCCGCCACCGGCTCGGCGAAGCGCCCCGACCAGGCCTTGGCGCTGGCGTCGTTGCTGTGATCTGTCATAATCGTTTCGAACTTTGCTGACTTGCAAGGCAACGGATGAGTATACGGCAAAACTCCCAGCCGCCGCGCCTGCCCGACTTCGGCAACCAGGGCGTCATGCTGCGCAGCCTGCTGGCGGTCAACCTGATGGCGCTGGGCGCCGCGCTGGCGCGCAACGCCGAGCTGGCGCGCCTGCCGCGGGAGCTGATCGAGCTGGCGGCCGCGGTCGAGCCGCCGCTGATCGCCTGCGTGGTGCTGCTGTACGCCGCGGGCGGGCGGCTCGCCCGTCTGCCCTATGCGGCCGCGCTGGGCCTCGTCGCCGCCGGTGCCGCGCTGGCGAGCGCCCTCTACGCCGCCCTGTTCGCCCTGCCCGGCCAGCCGCTCGCGCCCCTGCCGCGCGCCGCCGCCTGGGGCGCCGCCGCGGCGCTCGCCGTCCTCTTCTACCTCGACCTGCGCCAGCGCGCCTATTCCCCGGCGCTGGCCGAGGCGCGGCTGATGGCGCTGACGGCGCGCATCCGGCCGCATTTCCTGTTCAACAGCCTGAACGCCGTGCTCGGCGTCATCCGCTCCGACCCGCGCCGGGCGGAAGCGGCGCTGGAGGAGCTCTCCGACCTGTTTCGCGTGCTGATGGCCGAGAATCGCGAGCTGGTGACGCTGGAGCAGGAGTTCGCCCTGTGCCGGCAGTATCTCGAGCTGGAACGCCTGCGCCTGGGCGAGCGCCTGCAGGCGGCCTGGGACGTCTCCGCCTGCCCGCAGGATGCGCAGGTGCCGCCGCTGATGCTGCAGCCCCTGCTGGAAAATGCGGTGTATCACGGCATCGAGCCCTCGGCGCAGCCGGCGGCGGTGACGATCCGCGCCACGCGCGAGGGCGAGGAGATCCGCATCGAGCTCTCCAACCCGTATCATGGCGAGAACGCCCACCATGCCGGCAACCGCATGGCGCTGGACAACATCCGGGAGCGTCTGATGCTTTTCTACGATGTGGAGGCGAGACTGGAGACCGAGGCGAAGGACGGCGTGTTCCGCGTCGCCATCCGCCTGCCTTACCGGAAAGGGGCAGTCCAGTGAGCGATCCGCTGCGGATACTGGTAGTAGATGACGAGGCGCCGGCCCGTGCGCGCATGCGGGCGCTGCTGGCGGACATCGCGCACGAGCTGCCCAACGCCGTCGTCGGCGAGGCGGCCAACGGCATCGAGGCGCTGCAGGCCCTGGAAAGGACGCCCGCCGACGTCGCGCTGGTCGATATCCGCATGCCCGGCATGGACGGCGTCGAACTGGCGCGCCACCTGGCCCGGATGGAGCAGCCCCCGGCGGTGGTGTTCACCACGGCCTACGACCAGTACGCCGTGCAGGCCTTCGATCTGGCCGCCGTCGACTACCTGGTCAAGCCGGTGCGCGCGCAGCGGCTGGCGGCGGCCCTGGAGAAGGCGCGCCGCGCCGCGCCGCCGCCGCGCGACGCCCTGGCGCAGCTCACGTCCGAGGCGCGCCGCCACCTTTCCGTCTCGGAGCGCGGCCGCATCCTGCTGGTGCCGGTGGCCGAGGTTCTCTACCTCAAGGCCGAGCTGAAGTACGTCACGGCGCGCACGCGCGCACGAGAATACCTGCTCGACGAATCCCTCACCCACCTCGAACAGGAATTCGGCGCCCGCTTCGTGCGCGTGCACCGCAACTGCCTGGTGGCGCGCGGCGCCATCGCCGGCTTCGAGAAGAGCGCGGCCGAGGACGGCGAGACGCACTGGTCGGTGCTGCTGGCGGGCCTGGACGAGAAGCTGCCGGTCTCGCGCCGGCAATGGCCGGCGGTGAAGGCGGCCTTCGCCGGGGAAGGCCGCTCGTGACCGACGAGCTGCTGGGGGCCGCCTGGCGCTATTTCTGGCGCGAGGAATCGCCCTACGTGGCCGCCGCCGCGCTGGCGCTGGCAGCCCTGCTCTGGCAGCGCCGCCCGGGCGACCGGCGCTCGGTCGGCTACACCCTGGGCCTGTTCGCCCTCTGTCTGGCCGGCCAGTTCGCCGCCGGCGCGCTTCATGCGCGCGGGCTCGCGACGGGCGCCGCCGCGGCGCACGAGCTGTTCGTCGTCGGCTCCGGCGTCGCCCTCATCCGCCTGGCCGGCCTCAGCCTGTTCCGCGTGCTGCTGCCCGCCGCGGGCCTGCGCCCGCCGCGCATCGTCGAGGACATCGCCGTCATCCTCGCCTACATCGGCTTCGCCATGGTGCGCATGCGCCTGGCCGGCGTCGACCTCTCCGGCATCGTCGCCACCTCGGCGGTGATCACCGCCGTGATTGCCTTCTCCATGCAGGACACCCTGGGCAACATCCTCGGCGGCCTCGCCCTGCAGCTCGACAGCTCGATCGAGCTGGGCGACTGGGTGAAGATCGACGAGGTCAGCGGCAGGGTGGTCGACATCCGCTGGCGCTACACCGCCATCGAGACGCGCAACGGCGAGACCATCGTCGTGCCCAACAGCCTGCTCATGAAGAGCAAGTTCACCGTCATCTGGAGCCCCGAGCAGGCGACGCAGCCGTGGCGGCGCTGGATCTGGTTCAACGTCGACTACGCCGTGCCGCCGGCGCGCGTCGTCGAGGCCGTCGAGCAGGCCGTCGCCGGCGCCGAGATCGCCAACGTGGCGCGCACGCCGCCGCCCAGCTGCCTGCTGATGGAGTTCGGCCCGAGCGCCGGCCGCTACGCGCTGCGCTACTGGCTCAACGACCCGCGCGCGGACGACCCGACCGACTCGGCCGTGCGCGCCCATGTGCTCGCCGCGCTGCAGCGCGGCGGCATCCGCATCGCCGAACCCGAGTACTCGGTGCACATGATCAAGGAGAACGAGGCGCACCGCGAGGCCGTGCAGGAGCGCGAGCTGGCCCGCCGCCTGAAGGCCCTGCACGGGGTCGGCATCTTCGCCTCCTTCAGCGAAGCGGAGCTGAAGGCGCTGGCCGGCCGCCTCGTCTACGCCCCGTTCGCCCGCGGCGACATCGTCACCCGCCAGGGCATGGTGGCGCACTGGCTCTACATCCTCGTCGCCGGCGAGGCCGAGGTGTGGCTCGAACAGGAAAACGAGCGCCGCCTGCTGTCGACCCTGCCGGCCGGCAGCGTCTTCGGCGAGATGGGCATGCTCACCGGCGAGCCGCGCCGCGCCACCGTCACCGCGAAGAGCGACGCCGAGTGCTACCGCCTCGACAAGGCCGGCTTCGAGGACATCCTCCGCACCCGCCCGGCCATCGCCGAGGAGATGGCCGCCATCCTCGCCGAGCGCAACATGCAGCTCGCCCAGGCGCAGGAGACCCTCGGCGCCGAGGCTCACGCCCGCGAGCGCCAGCGCCAGCACGCAACCATCCTCGGCAAGATGCGCGACTTCTTCAAGCTGGGAGAAAAATAGGCTTCACCCGGCTTTCGTGTGGTTGGCGGCCAGTCTCCTGCCCCCTCTCCCCGCACGCGGGGAGAGGGTCGAAGTGAAGGGATAGCGGCCAATCCACCCTCCGGAGACGTCCATGGCATTCTTCCCCCCTTTGCAAAAGAGGGCAGGGGGGATTTAACGGCCGTTGGCGAGGTTGGCCGAGATTCCTTGGTAATCAGGACTTGCCAAGCCGGAAACCCTTCCGATTTCGGCGAAGCGCTGCGCGACCGACTGCAGGACTCCCGCTTCAGGGCGCTGTTCCGGAGCGTGCTCGAGCGGGCGCCGGCGGGGCTCGCAAACCGCAACCGCTGCACGGCCATGCAACGAAATCCGGCGGTCTGTCGCCGCCGGCAAAAGTCAGCCCCCGCACTACGGCGAGCGCCGCCCCGGCCGGGCCGGCGCACCCGCTGCGAAGGCATGCCGCAGAGAGAAAAGCGCGAGCGCACCGGCCGGGCGGATATCACTTTCGTCTAATTGACCCGGCATAACGAGACAGATACAGTCCGGATGCCGCAAAAGAAGTAAAACCCGACACAACAAGAACACGGAACGGGGCAACCGGCAGGGGAGGGGCATGAGAAGAACAATCCAATCCTTTACGACAGCGGGGCCGCGGTCTTCGGCGACGAGCAAGTCGCGGGCATGCCTGCAGCCGGAAAAAGTCAGTCTGCACAGGGCGGCGATGAAGGTCGAGCGTGAAAGGGAACGGGGGAGATTGGCATGAAACGAACGACGATTCTGGCGGCGGTGCTTCTAATGGCGCTTTCCGCCTGCACCATGGATATGGGCAAGGATGCCCGCTTCGGCATGTACGGCGGAGCGCCGCGCGAGCCGAAACCGGAGCCGGCCTTCGACGTGATGTCCACCAAATGGGATACCCGCTGGTTCCCGGCCCATGTGCGCTGGGCGCCCGACGACTCGCACCTGCTGGTCAGCCTGTGCCACGTGAATCGATCCGACTATTGCCGCATCGGCAAGTACTGGATTGCCGAGAACCGCTGGGAAATACTGCACCTTCAGCCGCGCATCACCTATCGCTGGCCGAGTTACTCGCCGGACGGCAAGAGCATTGCGGTCAGTGCGGGCGGCTGCGACGAGAACTACCGGTGCGACATGCGGCGCTATGTCCTTGCGCTGCTCAGTCCCGACGGCCAGCGCATCGAGCGGCTTGCCGGCACCATCGCCTTCATGCCGAGCTTTTCCGGGGACAGCCGCAGGATCATCTACTGGCGATACACCGGCGGGGGCGGCGCCGATGTTGCTCTGTTTGATCTGGACACCGGCAAGGAGCGGATGCTGACGCAACTCATGTTCTGGATGAGCAGCATCACCGGCCCGGCTTTTTTCCTGCCGGGCGGGGAGCGCTTCGTTTTTTCCGGGTGGCTGCCAATTCGCTCGACGGGGGAATTGCTCAGGAAGGACGGGAAGATCGTGTATCGGGAGGATGGCTCTCCAGTTGCCATTCATCCACTGGACGGTACCAAGTTGGATATCAAGGGGCCAAACAAGGGAGTCAGCACTTTCGTCGCCGACATGAGGCTTGGTCCTGTGACGAAGGGCAACGTAACTCAAATCGATCCGGCCGGATTCCACCTTCCGCTGGACGTCAATCGCAAGGGCGAGATGCTCGGCCGGTATCGCTGCGATATCGAATGCCTGAAGGCCAAACAGGCCGAGGGTGCGTACCAACCGGGAGCCGACGGCATTCAACCGACTTCGCCGCTGCCCGACATCTTCCACTTGTACGTTCCGGCGGATCAAAAGCGAACGATCCGGGAATTTTGGCTGCCGCCGCCGATTGGTAGCGCATCCGCTTCGATTTCCAACGACGGGCGACGAATTGCTTTTTGTGAGGTGGCCGACACTTGGCATTTCACGAATCGTCTCGGCCTCATTCTTCCCGGCAACCGGCCTCCGCAGTTCATCGACTGGCCGCGGCTCGAACTCGATCCGGCCGCCACCCAAACGCTCGCGCAATAGACGGAAAGGAAACGACCATGGCGCTCTCGACCATTTCATCCTTCGTTCCCTGCAATTACGGCATGTGGAGCGGCCCGAAATATGGCGGCGGCCAGCTTTATCCGCAATCCAGTGATTTCGTGGCGCTCTACCGGGGTGTGAATGCCGTCGGCTTTCTCGACGCCGCCGCGCGGGAACACGATGCCGTCTACGAATACGCCGCGCGAGTCTATGGCGAGAACCCGACGGAACCGGGGCTGAAGGCGATGAAGAATGCCGTGCAGTTTCTCGCCGACATGGATCTCGTAAGGAATGCCATGACCTATCGGCCGGCGGCGGACGACTTCATCGGTGCGCAGTATCGCGACATGGTAATCAAAGGGTTCTACCTGCAGGCCAGATTCACATACGGCCTCGGCGAGCACATGGACCGCTATTGGAACGAGGTGTTGCAGCCCCTCGATCCGGGTTATTCCCGGCCCAGGATGCCAGCCTCGCTGGCCGGCATCGTACCCAACCTGCCCTGGATGGTGATGGGCTACAACGATTCCAACGGCTGGGGGCTCAACGGGCTCGAGCGGCTGACCACGAGCGACTTTCTGCCCCCTGCCATGCTGAAGGAAAACAAGGGGCTTACCCAGCAGGAGATGCTGCTCTTCAACCAGCACCTGAACGGAAGGCGGCCGAGCAGGCCGCTGGCCGACGGGACACAACCCGAATGGGCGTATGGGGGCGAACTCAACAGAAATAACTTCCCCGGCGAACCGTTGCCGGTGGACATGGCGGGGCGCCTTGTCATTCCGATGTACGACGCCGCATCGAACGCATTCGTTTATCAGGGTCATCTCGATGGCAAGCAGGTGACCTTGAGGTTGGAAAATATCAATAATCTCGGACAACGCAACTTCATCCGAACAGTCGAAGACAATGGCGTCATCACCCGAACCGTCTACACCGCGCTTCCGTCCGGCACCCAAGGCCCCACCGATGGGTTTGGCAACCGCAGC
The DNA here is from genome assembly GCA_964475635.1 of uncultured Rhodocyclaceae bacterium. Taxonomy (GTDB): domain Bacteria; phylum Pseudomonadota; class Gammaproteobacteria; order Burkholderiales; family Rhodocyclaceae; genus Desulfobacillus. The sequence continues at coordinate 809 of CAYYXS010000021.1, read as the reverse complement.
TACGCCATTACCCAGACGGTGACCCAGACGGACGGGACCGTCACGACCACGGCACTTGGCACATATGGGCCCTTGCCGATACCGGCGGACGGTATTCATCATAACTCCCAGTGTGAGACGTGGGAGGGCGTCGTGCTTGCCAATCCCGATGGCGGCATCGCAGACATTCTCGGCCGCTACCTGGCCGACCTCGATGCAGTGAATGGCTACCTGCCGGCCATTCAGCCGCCGGCCAGCGTTGAGCAGCCGCGCTCGCTCATGGGTGCCGGCGCAGGCGAGATTGCAGGGCTGGCGCAAGACTCCGAGGCGGTGCGCTACGCCTTATACACGCTCGAACCTTTTACCCGCGAAGGGGTCGATTTCTCCGAGTTTGCCGACATCCTGGCGCTCTTTGACGAGGATACCGGCGACGGCCAGTTCACTGAGGAATACATCGCCGACCGCGCCGCCTTCCTCGTGCAGGAGATCAACCAACCCGAGCAGATCGACACCTACGCCGTCCGCTACGTGGACAGCACCTTCGGCTTTGCCTACGGCGACAGCAATGCTGCCATCAAGGTGGTCTTCGGCGGCCAGGCGAGCGACACCCACACCTGGAGCGACATGCTGGTGCACCTCTACGGCGGCGAGGGCAACGATGCGATCCAAGGCAGCCCGCTGGGCGACTACCTCCAGGGAGATACGGGCGACGACCAGCTCGAAGGCGGCGCCGGCAACGACGAACTCCGTGCCGGCGCCGGCGCCGACACCCTCACCGGCGGCGCCGGCGCCGACACCCTGCTCGGCGGCGCCGGCTCCGACACCTACCA
>CAYYXS010000020.1:0-78017 GCA_964475635.1 uncultured Rhodocyclaceae bacterium | reverse complement strand
TACGGCAGGACTTTCACCTGCAAGAGTGCGCCCGTGCCGGGCGCACAGAAAAAGGCCGCTGCGGCGAGCGCAGCGGCCTTAGTTTTTGCGCACCATCAGGCGGCGTGGGCCAGCATGCCTTTCATCTTCTGCAGGGCTTTCGCCTCGATTTGGCGGATGCGCTCGGCCGAGACGCCATATTCGTCCGCCAGTTCGTGCAGCGTCGCCGCATCGCCCTCAGCCAGCCAGCGCCGCTCTATGATGTGCCGACTGCGCTCGTCGAGGTTGGCCAAGGCTTGCCTCAGTCCCTCTTCCTGCAGGTGCTCCATCTCACGGTTGGCCAGCGCTTCAGAGGGCTCCTCGGCCGGATCGGCGAGGTAGGCGATCGGCGCGAAAGATTCGTCGTCGTCCTCAACGCTGCCTTCCATGGCGATGTCGCGGCCTGACAGGCGGGTTTCCATCTCGCGCACTTCTTCGGGCTTCACGCCGAGTTGTCTGGCCATGGCACCGACTTCCTCGCCGTTCATGGTGTTGAGGCCCTGCTTCAGGCTGCGCAGGTTGAAAAACAGCTTTCTCTGCGCCTTAGTCGTGGCGATCTTCACCAGGCGCCAGTTGCGCAGGATGTATTCGTGGATTTCGGCCTTGATCCAGTGGATGGCGAAGGAAACCAGGCGCACGCCACGCTCGGGATCGTAGCGCTTGACCGCCTTCATCAGGCCGACGTTGCCTTCCTGGATCAGGTCGGCATGGGGCAGGCCGTAGCCGAGGTAACCGCGGGCGACGGAGACTACCAAGCGCAGGTGCGAAAGTACCAACTGGCGTGCGGCCCCAATATCGCCATCCTGGCGGAAACGGCGTGCCAGATCAACCTCTTCACCCTCACTGAGTAGCGGAAAACGATTGGCGGCATGGATGTAACTATCCAAATTGCCGACGGCAACGGATACCGGCAGATTCAACGCATGTGACATATGATTTAACCTCCCATCGAATTTTAGCACTCAACGCCATAGAGTGCTAAGCGCCTTTGAAGTTCCCGCCTTCTAGGTTCTTATCTATTTGTTTTATTTACTGGTCTGCTATGTGACGCGTAAGCGAAAGCCAGGCGCCAGCCCAGCCCAGCAAGGCCGCCAGCCCGAGCAGCATGAGGGAGTCAGTCAAGGGCATGATTTGGAATGAGAAATCGATGCCGTAGAGGCCAGCCAGTTCCCCGACAGGGGTGTCCAGCAACAACGAGGTGCTCAGTACTCCCAGCCAAGCCACCAGTCCGCCAGTGAGACCCTGCAGGGCGCCGAAATAATAGAAGGGCCGGCGGATGTAGGCTTCGGTTGCGCCCAGAAGCCGGCTCACCGTGATTTCCTCCGATTGGGTGAGAATCTGAAGGCGGATGGTGTTGAATGTCACCGCGACCAACGCCACGCCCAGCACCGCGGCCAACAGTGCTATGGCGAGACGGGCGAGCCGCAACAGGACGTCGAGCTTCTTCACCCAGGCCGAGTCGAGTTGGACGTGCTCCACGCGCGGATATTTCGCGAACTCGTCGCGCATTGCCTCCAGGGCCGCTGGCGATTCGTCGCGCGGCACCACGACGAAGGCATCGGGAAAGGGATTGCGCGGCAAACTGTCGACTACCTCGCCCAGGCTCTCGCTTGACTTGAGCCGGGCGAGCGTTTCCTCGCGCGGCACCAGGCGCACCTCACGCGTCTGTGCATGCCTTCTCAGGCGCGACTCGGTTTCGGCGACGTCCTTTCGAACCGTATCGAGCGCCATGAACACGGATATCTGCGGCGTCGCAGCGAAGCGCTGCGCCAGGCGCTGGAAGTTGGCGAGCAACATTTCCCCTCCCGCCGGCAGAGCCAGGGCGATGCCGAGCACCAGCGCGCCGAGCAAGGTGTTGAGCGGCGTAGCCGTCAGGCGGCGCAGTGCCTGCGCTACCGCTTGGCGATGGTGCAGCAACCACCCCTTCATGAAATCGCCCTCCCGTGGGAGAGCGCAATGCGCCGCGTCATGTAGGGGGCGAACAGTGCTTCGTGGTGGGTCGCCACCAGCACCGTGACGCCGACCTGGTTAAAGGCGTGGAACATGGCGGCGATGTCTGCCGCAGTGGCGTTGTCGAGGTGCGCGGTCGGCTCGTCGGCGATGAGGATGGCGGGGCGCGCCACCACGGCGCGGGCGATGGCCAGGCGCTGCTGCTCGCCGCCGGAGAGCGCCACCGGCATGGCCTTTTCGCGCTCCAGCAGGCCGACCTTGTCGAGCGCTGCGCGCACTCGCCTGCCGGCGTCGCGCACCGCCACCCCGGCGATGGCCAGCGGCAACATGACGTTGTCGAAGACGCTGCGGTCGAAGAGCAGCTTCTGGTCCTGGAAGACCATGCCGATGTTGCGGCGAAGGAAGGGAATGGCGGCGCGTTTCAGCGCGGCGACGTTCTGTCCGCTCACGATCACGGTGCCCTCGCTCGGCCGCTCTATGGCGGGAACCAGCTTGAGCAGCGTGCTCTTGCCCGCGCCGGAATGGCCGGAAAGAACAATCATCTCGCCGGACTCGATGGCGAGCGTGAGATCGGTCAGCGCGGCGATGCCGCCCGGATAATGCTTGCCGACCTGCTCAAACCGGATCATGCCTTGCCGAACAGTGCGTCTACGAACTCGCGTGCCCGGAAAGGCTGTAAGTCATCGATGCCCTCGCCGACGCCGATGTAGCGCAGCGCGACAGGGTGACCAGCAGGCTGCTGCCGCGCAATGGCAGCGATGACGCCGCCCTTGGCGGTGCCGTCGAGCTTGGTGAGGACGAGGCCGGTGACGCCGGCGGCGGCATCGAACGCCTTCACTTGGGCCAGGGCGTTCTGGCCGATGTTGGCATCGAGCACCAGCAGCACTTCGTGCGGCGCGCCCGGCTCGGCCTTGCTGATGACGCGCCTGACCTTGGCGATCTCCTCCATCAGGTGCAGCTGGGTCGGCAGCCGCCCGGCTGTGTCGGCCAGCACCACGTCGATGCCGCGCGCCTTGGCGGCATTCACGGCGTCGAAGATGACGGCAGCGGGATCGCCCGATTCCTGAGCGATCACCGTCACGCCGTTGCGCTCCCCCCAGATCGCCAGCTGTTCTCGCGCCGCGGCACGGAAGGTGTCGCCGGCGGCGAGCAGCACCGATTTTCCTTGCGCCTGGAAATGCTTGGCCAGCTTGCCGATGGAGGTGGTCTTGCCGGAGCCGTTCACGCCGGCGATCATGATGATGAAGGGGTGATGCGTCGAAACATCGAGCGGCAGCTCCAGCGGCGCGATCAGCTTGAGAAGGAGGTCCCCCAGCACGCGCTGCAATTGTTCGCCGGTCTCCAGCTTCTCCCGCCTGACTGCCGCTTTCAGCTCGTCGAGCAGGTATTGCGTTGCCTCGACGCCGACGTCTGCCATGAGCAGGGTGGTCTCCAGCTCTTCCAGCATCTCCTCGTCGATGCGCCGGCCGAACAGGCCACTGAGCTGGGCGCGGGTGCGCGACAGGCCGGTCTTGAGGCGCTCGGCCCAGGACGGACGCGGCGCGCCGGGTGTGACGGACTTCTTCAGGAAACCAAACATGGATAAGACAGTCTGAATCGGCGCGGGGACCATCCCCGTGCGAAAATGAACGAGAATTTTAGCAGAAGCGAACAAGACCCCATGAAGATCGGCTTTATCGCAATGTTGGCCCTGGCAGCGGGAGCTGCGTGGGCCAATCCCCACGAGAAGACGCTGGCCAACGGCCTGCGCGTCATCGTTCAGGAGGATCGCCGTGCGCCGACGGCGGTGCATATGGTCTGGTACCGCGCCGGCAGCATGGACGAGACGGACGGCACTTCCGGCGTGGCCCATGTACTCGAACACATGATGTTCAAGGGGACGAAAACCCTCAAGCCGGGCGAGTTCAACCAGCGCGTCGCTGCTGCCGGCGGGCGCGACAATGCCTTCACCAGTACCGACTACACCGCCTATTTCCAGCAGGTGCCGGCTAGGCGCCTGGGCGAGATGATGAGGCTCGAGGCCGACCGCATGGCCAACCTGGTGTTCGACCCGAAGGAGTTCGAGCAGGAGATCAAGGTCGTCATGGAGGAACGGCGGCTGCGCACCGACGACAACCCGCAGTCGCTGGTGTATGAGAAGCTGATGGCAGCGGCTTTCCAAGCCCATCCCTACCGCCGCCCCATAATCGGCTGGATGAACGATCTGGAGCACATGACGGCGGCGGACGCGCGCGACTGGTACCGCCGCTGGTACGCGCCCAACAACGCCTACGTCATCGTCGTCGGCGACGTGAACAAGGAGGAAGTCTTCCGCCTGGCCGAGAAGCATTACGGCAAGATTCCGCGCCGGGCCTTGCCGCAGCGCAAGCCGCAGACAGAGCCGCAACAGGTCGGCGTCAAGCGCCTCAGCGTCAAGGCGCCGGCCAAGCTGCCCTACCTGTCGCTGGCCTGGAAGGTGCCGGCGCTGCGCGAGTTGCAGACGGATCGCGAACCCTATGCCCTGGAGATGCTGGCCGGGGTGCTCGACGGCCACGAGGCGGCACGTCTGGCGAGGAGCGTCGTGCGAAACGCGAAGATTGCCGTTTCCGCCGGTGCCGGCTACGACGCCACTGTGCGCGGCGAGGCGCTGTTTGTCGTCAGCGGCACGCCGGCGGAAGGGCGCAGCGTGGACGAGCTGGAAGCGGCACTGCGCGCCGAGATCGCGCGCGTGGCGAACGAGGGCGTCGCCTCGCAGGAGCTGGAGCGGGTCAGAGCCCAGCTCATTGCCGCGCAGGTATTCAAACGCGACTCGATGATGGCCCAGGCCATGGAGATCGGGAGGATGGAGTCGGCCGGCGTTAGCTGGCGCGACATCGATGCCTTGATCGGGAAGCTGCGCAGCGTCACCGCTGCGGAGGTGCAGGCGGTGGCAAAGAAGTATTTCGGCGAGGACACGCTCACCGTTGCCGTGCTCGCCCCGCAGTCGCTGCACGAAGAGGCGGCGCCGAAAAAGTCAGTTTCCACAGGACGGCACTGAAATGGGAACCCTGAAGAAACGGCTTTGCACCAGCCTGCTCGCGCTCGCCGCCACCGTGGCCCAGGCCGGCCCGAAGATCGAGCACTGGACCGCGCCTTCGGGCGCGCAGGTGTTCTTCATCGAGAGCCGCGTCGTGCCGATCCTGGACATCCAGGTCGATTTCGCCGCCGGCGGCGCCTATGCGCCGGAAGGCAAGGCTGGCGTGGCCGGCCTGACGCGCAGCCTGATGAGCATGGGCGCAGGCGAGCTGGACGAGGAGAGAATCGCCGAGCGCCTGGCCGACACCGGCGCAGCGATGGGCGGCGGCGCCGAGCAGGACCGCGCCAGCGTCACCCTGCGCACGCTCTCCTCCCCGCGCGAGCGCGAGTCGGCGCTGGAGCTGATGCAGCTGGTGCTGCAGCAGCCGAGCTTCCCGGCTGCCGTGCTCGAGCGCGAGAAGGCGCGCAGCATCGCCGGCATCCGCGAGGCCGACATGCGGCCGGGCAGCATCGCCGGCAAGCGCTTCGCCGCCGCGCTGTATCCCGACCATCCCTATGGCCGCCTGCCGACGGCCGAGAGCGTGGAGAAGATCGGCCGCGAGGATCTGCTGGCCTTCTACCGTTCGAACTACGGCGCAAAGCGCGCCGTCGTCTCGATCATCGGCGATGTCTCGCGCGCCGAGGCCGAAGCGCTCGCCCAGCTTCTCACGGCGAGCCTGCCCGAGGCGCCGGAAAAAGTCAGTCTCCAGGAGACGGCGCTGCCGGCGAAGAACACCGTTCGCGTCGACCATCCGGCCGCCCAGGCGCACATCCTGATGGGCCTGCCGACGGTGCGCCGCGGCGATCCCGATCACATCCCGCTGCTGGTCGGCAACTACGTACTGGGCGGTGGTGGCTTTGTCTCGCGCCTGATGAAGGAAGTGCGGGAAAAGCGCGGCTACGCCTACAGCGTGTACAGTTATTTCCAGCCGCAGCGCCAGCCCGGCCCCTTCCAGATCGGCCTGCAGACCAAGCGCGAGCAGGCGCAGGCGGCACTGGAGGTGGTGGCAGAGGTGCTGGCCGAGTTCCTTGCCCGCGGCCCGACCGAGGAGGAACTCAAAGCGGCCAAGCGCAACTTGGCCGACGGCTTCCCCCTGCGCATCGACAGCAACCGCAAGCTGCTCGAATACCTCTCGGTGATCGGCTTCTATGGCCTGCCGCTGACCTATCTCGACGATTTCCCGCGCAAGGTAGAAATGGTGACCGCCGCCGATATCCGGGCCGCGTTTGCCCGCCACGTCAAGCCGGAGCATCTGATAACAGTCATCGTAGGCGGGGAGTGAGCAGAGTCCGTATTGTCGGCGGGGAATGGAAGCGCCGCTACGTCACCTTCCGCGCGGCGCCCGGCCTGCGGCCGACGCCGGATGCGGTGCGCGAGACCCTGTTCAACTGGCTGGGACAGGACCTGACCGGACTCGCCTGCCTCGACCTCTTCGCCGGCAGCGGCGTGCTCGGCTTCGAGGCGGCTTCGCGCCGCGCCGCGCAGATCACCCTGGTCGAGCGCGATCCGCGCACTTTCGCTGTACTGCGGGACAATGCCGTGGTCCTCGACATGGAACGGCTGGAGTTGATCCGCGCGGATGCGTTAAAATTCCTCGCCCGACCACCCCGGCGCTACGATGTGCTGTTTCTTGACCCTCCCTACCATCAAGGCTGGATCGAGCGCGTCGAACCCCGGCTAGACGCGGTGCTGGCCGACGGTGCCCGGATCTATGCCGAGGCCGAGTTCCCCGTCCAGCGCATCGGCGCCTGGGAGACGGTCCGCAGCGGAAAGTCGGGCCAGGTTTATTACCACTTATTGGAGCGTTTGCAGGCATGAGCGATGGGATTGCGATTTATCCCGGCACCTTCGATCCCGTGACTCTGGGTCACGAGGATCTGGTGCGGCGCGCCTCGCGCCTGTTCGACGAGGTGATGGTGGCGGTGGCCGACAGCCGCACCAAACGTCCCTTTTTCACACTGGATGAGCGGGTGGCGATGGCGCGCGAAGTACTGGCGCCCTATCCCAACGTGCGGATCGAGGGCTTCGACGGCCTGCTGATGGATTTCCTGAAGCGCCACAACGCCCGCATCATCCTGCGGGGGCTGCGCGCGGTGTCCGACTTCGAGTACGAATTCCAGATGGCCGGCATGAACCGCAGCCTGAATCCCGACGTCGAGACCGTGTTCCTGACGCCAGCCGAGAAGTACCAGTTTATTTCAGCCACCATGGTGCGCGAGATCGCTTCCCTTGGCGGCGATGTGAGCAAGTTCGTGCAGCCTCTGGTACACGAGCGGCTCAAGCAGCGAATTTCAAGCAAGTGAGGGAAGCAAGATGGCCTTGATGATCACCGACGAATGCATCAACTGCGACGTGTGCGAGCCGGAGTGTCCCAACGGCGCCATTTCGCAAGGCGAGGAGATCTACGAGATCGACCCGAACAAGTGCACCGAGTGCGTCGGCCACTACGACACGCCGCAATGCATCGAGGTCTGCCCGGTGGACTGCATCATCCCCAATCCCGACCACGCCGAGGACAAGGATCAGTTGCAGCGGAAATTCCTCAAGCTGACCGCTGTCAAGTAATCCTCCCTCCGGCGGCCTGCCTGTTCAGGCGGCCGCAGCCATGGGCGCTTCCCCGGCATGCTCGTACAGGGTTGCGCGCAACGCGTTCGCAATCGCGGCCAGTTCGGCCAGTTGCACCTCCAGCACGGACTGCATCTGCGCCAGTTCGCGTACGCGGTCTTCCAGGGTGTCGGTGGCCTGGTGGATGCGCTTGACGCTTTCCAGGCGGCGCTTCAGCTGCAACTGGTATTCGCGCACCTGGGTCTCCAGCGGCGACATGATCGCCCGCAGCCAGTGGTCCACATCGCGGTTGACCAGCTCAAAGGCACGGCGCACCTGTGTCGCCACGGTTTCGAAGAAGCGCTGGGTCAGCCCGCGCTTGGCGTGCGTCACCATGTTGAGCAGCGTGTTGAAATGGGCATCGAATCCCTCTTCGAGCCGGTCGATCTCCTTCTCGTAGCGCAGCAGGGAAAAAGGCGCCGGTGCCGCCAGCTTCATGCCGTGCTCGGTTGAGAAGCGCTCGTACATCGCCTCCATCATCCGGGTAATTTCGGCAATCTCCCCGGCCGATTTCCCCAGGTTGGCGCGAACCTGGCGGAAGAACGCCCGCATCGCTTCGCGCAGGTTCTTGGTGAAGCGCGCCTCCAGCATGGCTTCGCGCGTGCGGCGGGTTTCCTCTCGCAAGGCGTCCATGCCAAGATGCGAGTACAGGTTGTTGGTGAGCTGGGAAAAAACGCTTCGCACCGCATAATAGCGCTGCAGACCGCGTTCGAACTCCTCTTTCTCGCTTTTCACCTTGCACATCATGTACTCGATGACGCTTTGGTTCTTGCCATGCAGGTCCGAGAGCTCGCAGAGCTGTTCGGCCACGCCATTGCGGCGCGTCTCGAGCAGGGCGCGCGCGCGCGCGATGAGATCCGACGACTCGCTCTCGGTATTGTTGCAGACGATGTCCTGCTTGGCCGGAATAAGCTCGGCGGTGAGCGCCTGCTCCAGCTCGGAAAGGCGGCTTTTCTTCAGCAAATCGTCGTCACGATTGATCTTCGCGAGCAGTCCCTTCTGCGCAGATACCGGAAAAACCTGGCCCGGGTCCAGTCCGAGGATGCCCGCCGTCGCCCTTACCTGACGTGCTATTTCGGATTCAATTTCGTATTCGCTGCGGATGCCGTCCCAGAGGCCGTCGATCTTGTTCAGCACGGCGATGCGGCCCTTACGGCGGGCCTGCACCGCATTTACATGGTCGCGCCATACCGCCAGGTCGGACTGCGTCACTCCGGTGTCCGCGGCGAGGATGAAGAGGATTGCGTGAGCATTGGGCAGCTGAGCCAAGGTTAGTTCGGGTTCTGCGCCGATGGCGTTGAGGCCCGGTGTATCGAGGATCACCAGTCCCTGTTCGAGCAGCGGATGCGGAAAATTGATGACGGCGTGCCGCCAGCGGGGAATCTCGACCATGCCCCCAGTGTCGGGCCGGAGGCCTGTCTTGCCCTCCGCATCGATGGCGAAGCCGAGCGAATCGGCGACGTCCTGCGTAACCCGCATTTGCTCGCCGACACGCGAGAGCGCCGAGTGCATTGACTCGGTCGAGGAGATGTCGAAGTCGAGAATATGCCATTCTTCCGGAAAGCGCTTGTATTCCGACACGCCGGTATTGGCGGCGCGCGTCTCGACGGGCAGCAGTTCGATGGCGGGCGGCTTGGCCGGATCGAACAGGAGTTCGGTCGGGCACATGGTGGTGCGCCCGGCGCTGGAAGGCAGAACGCGATTGCCGTATTCGCCGAAGAAGATGGCGTTGATCAGTTCGGATTTCCCGCGCGAGAACTCGGCGACGAAGGCGATGATCAGCTTGTCCTCGCGCAGGCGTTCGAGCAATTGCTGAATGCGCAGCTCGCTATGCGCATCCCCGAGTTCATTCTCGACCAGCCAGTTGTGCAGATCGAGGAGATGCCCCGAGACCGCCGAACGCCAGCTGCCGTATGCGGAAAAATGCTGTACCAAGCCCATGAGACTTCTCGAAAACCTCTTGGAAAACGCAATTTAACACAACTGTCCGAGGCCTCTGCGCCGGCCGTTTCCGGCGCCCCGCCTTCCGTCAGCGTTGGCAGCGCGGGCAATAAAAGGTGGACCTCTGCCCCAAACGCAAGGAGCGGACCCTGGTGCCGCACACGCGACACGGTTCGCCTTCGCGCCCATAGACAAGATGCTGCTGCTGGAAACGACCGGCGCTGCCGTCGCCATCGGTGAAATTGCGCAGGGTGCTGCCGCCGGCGTCCAGGGCGGCTTCCAGCGTGGCCTGCACGGACGCGGCAAGACGCGTACAGCGCACCCGCGAGAGCCGGCCTGCCGGAGTGCACGGATCGATGCCGGCTCGGAACAGGCTTTCCGAGGCATAGATGTTGCCGATGCCGACGATGACGTGGCTGTCCATGAGGAAGACCTTGATGGCCGTGCTGCGGCCGCGTGTCCTGTCATATAGCCAATTGCCACCAAAGAGCTCGGACAGGGGCTCAATGCCAAGCGGGGCGATCAGGGGGTGGGACGCGGTGTCGTCCATCGTCCATAGCACGGCCCCGAAACGACGCGGGTCGCGCAGTCGCAGCGCCCTCGCGCCGAAGACGAGGTCGAGGTGATCGTGCCTGCCCGGCGACTCGACCGAGGAAACGAGCCTCAGACTGCCGGACATGCCAAGATGAACGATCAGGGTGCCATGATCGAAACGAAAAAGCAGGTACTTGCCGCGCCTGTCGATGCTGCGCAAGGTTTTCCCCGCCAGCAGGCGAGTCATTCCGCGCGGGAGCGGATAGCGCAGCATATGCCGGCGAACGACGACGGCGCCGATCTGCCGCCCCTTCAGGCCGGGCATCAGACTGCGTCGGGTAATTTCGACTTCGGGCAGTTCGGGCATGACGACAGACTTGCTTGCCGGGGGGGACAAAACCCCCTAACATGAGTCAAACACATCCAGATTCTACGCTGTACCGTTCCGACCCCGACATGCGAGATTTGATACGCCATCCATTTGCAGCCGTTGCGGCGGCGTTCCTGCTTTCCGCCTGCGCCCAGAAGCCCGTTCAGCACCCAGCCGAAGAAGCCTCTGAAAAACCCCTGCCCGCAGCCAGGCCGGAGCGAAGCGAGCCGCTGCCGAGACAGGAACTGACCGGGCAGATACTCTATCAGGCACTGCTGGCCGAGGTCGCCGGACAACGCGGCAATTTCGGTCTGTCCGCTTCCGCCTATCTCGACCTGGCCAGGACAACCCGCGACCCGCGTGTCGCCCGTCGAGCCGCAGAAATCGCCCTGCATGGGCGTGACTTGGACATGGGCCTCCAGGCGGCACGGCTCTGGGTGGAAATCGATTCCGAGTCCTCGCAGGCACGCCAGATGCTGGCCGGCCTGCTGGTGAGCGCCCATCGACTCGATGAACTGCAGCCGCATGTTGCCAAGCTGCTGGCACAAGAGGGAGACAACCTCAGCGACGGACTGATGCGCCTGAACCGGCTGTTTGCGCGCTATCCGGACAAGAAAGCGGTGCTGGCCATCGTAGAGCAGCTGACCCTGCCGTATATCGACCTGCCCGAAGCGCATTTGGCGCGCGCCCAGGCGGCTCTGAATGCCGGCGCCTGGCAGCGCGGCGTGGCGGAAGCCGACAAGGCACTGGCACTGCGGGCTGATTGGGACGGCGCAGTGATGCTCAAGGCGCAGCTGCAGCGCGCCGAGACCCCCGACGTTTCCCTGGAAACCTTGCGCGCTTATCTTGCAGGCCATCCCCAGTCGCGTGAAGTCCGCCTGCAATATGCGCGCGGCCTGGTCGGGGCGCGCAAATTCCCGCTGGCCCGGGCCGAGTTCCAGCGCCTGCTGGACGATTTTCCGGACAATTCTGAAGTTGTCTATGCCGTGGCCGTGCTGTCCATGCAGCTTTCGGACTGGGTGACGGCAGAGGAGAACTTTAGGAAGCTGCTTGGACGTGACTTTGCGGAAATCGACACAGTACGCCTGTATCTCGGCCAGATTGCCGAAGAACGCAGGCAATACGAGGAGGCACTGCGCCGGTATGCCGAAGTGACGCCGGGCGAGCAGTATCTGGTAGCGCAGTTGCGCATTGCCCAGCTTCTGGCCAGACAGGGACGGCTGGAAGAAGGGCGCCGCCATCTGCAAGGAGTGCGCGAGGCCGGCAATGCCGATCGCGTGCAGCTGCTGCTGGCCGAAAGTCAGCTCCTGCGGGACGCCGGGATGACGCGGGAGGCATACGATTTCCTGGCAGGGAACCTGCTTGCGCAGCCGGAACAGCCGGAGCTTTTGTATGAATCCGCCCTGCTGGCGGAAAAACTGGGCCGACATGACGTGCTGGAGGGGAACTTGCGTAAGCTCATCCGACTCCGCCCCGACCATGCGCATGCCTACAATGCGCTTGGCTATTCCTTGGCAGAGCGCAATCTGCGCATCGCGGAGGCCGAGCAGCTGATCGCCAGGGCGCTGCAACTCTCGCCAGAAGATCCTTTCATCATCGACAGTATGGGCTGGGTGCTCTTCCGTAAGGGGGACGGCGCCGGTGCGCTGATCCAGCTGCAACGTGCATATTCCATCCGGCCCGATCCGGAGATCGCGGCCCATCTTGGCGAGGTACTCTGGGTGCTCGGCCGCCGCGACGAGGCAATGAAGACTTGGCAGGAAGCGATCAAGGCGCATCCGGGCAACGAGACGCTTGCCGAGGCCATCAAGCGTTTCGCGCCTTGAAGCAGCTTGTCTTTCTGGCATCCGCATGTCTTGCTCTGGTCGGTGGTTGCGCCATGCTGCGGCCCATCGAGACGGAGCCGCGCCCGCTGCGCGATACGGTCGAGGCTTTCCGTCTCGAAGGACGGATTGCCGTGCGACGCGCCCAAGAGAGTTTTTCCGCCCGTATCGAATGGCGGCATGACGCCCATTCCGACGAATTGATCCTCACAGGCCCACTCGGCCAGGGGTTTGCCCGCCTGACCGCAGGCGGCGGTACCGCGCTGCTTGAAACGGCCGACCAGAAGCGGTTTGCGGCGCCAGACCTGGACGGCCTCGCCGAGCAGGTGTTCGGCGCTCGCCTGCCGGTTTCGGAATTGGGGCGCTGGGTGCTCGGTCGATCCGTCACCGGCGGCACGGTTCGGCACGATGCGAACGGACGCATTGCCGGCTTCGACGAGCAGGGCTGGGCAATCGAATACCTGCGCTATGAGAACGAAACCGCAAACGCCTTGCCTGAACTTCTCAAGGCCAGCCGCAGCGACATCGAGGTGCGCCTGAAGATAGATAGCTGGAGCGTGTCCAGATGAGCGGGTGGGAGCGCGCCTATCCGGCGCCGGCCAAGCTCAACCTCTTCCTGCATGTCGTCGGCCGGCGGCCCGACGGCTACCACCTGCTGCAATCGCTGTTCCGCCTGATCGATCACGGCGACACTCTGCGCTTTGCCCCGCGCGCGGACGGGCGCATCCTGCGTGCCCGGCCGCTTGCGGGCGTGGCCGAGGAAAGCGACCTGTGCGTGCGCGCCGCGCGGCTGCTGCAGGAAGCCTCGGGCAGCAAGGACGGCGTGGAGATTACCCTGGAGAAGTGCCTGCCAATGGGCGGCGGACTGGGCGGAGGCAGTTCCGATGCGGCCACCGTGCTGCTGGCGCTCAACCGGCTCTGGGGGCTCGACTGGCCGCGCGCCCGCCTGCAGGCTCTGGGGTTGCGCCTGGGTGCCGATGTGCCCTTCTTCATCTTCGGTCGGAATGCCTTCGCCGAAGGTGTCGGCGAGAACTTGCAGCCGGTCTGGCTGCCGCCGGCCTGGTACCTCGTCATCGAGCCGGCGGCGAATGTGCCGACCGCCGAAATCTTCGCTGCGCCGAATTTGACACGGGATACGAAAGCCATCAAAATGGCGGACTTTTCAGCGGGTTGGGGCGCGGTTCCGGATGGACTTTTTGGCCGGAACGATCTCGAATCCGTCGTGTGCGGACGCTACCCGGAGGTGGCGCGGGCGCTGGCTTGGTTGAGGCAGCACGCCGAGGCGCGCATGACCGGTTCCGGGGCTTGCGTTTTCGCACCCTTTGCCGCCGAGCAGGAGGCGCGCGCCGTGCTGGCGCGGCTGCCGGAAGGCTTGGCCGGCTGGGTGGCGCCGGGCTTGGACGAACACCCCTTGCGGGTACTCGCTGACTGAAACACTTGGGGAGTCGCCAAGCTGGTTAAGGCACCGGATTTTGATTCCGGCATGCGAAGGTTCGAATCCTTCCTCCCCAGCCAGAATCAAGAATGCGGGCAGGTTGATTACCTGCCCGCATCGTTTGTGAGAGCGGAATCGCACCAGAGGCGCACATGGCCTACGACAGTCTGATGGTCTTTACGGGGAACGCCAACCCCAAGCTTGCCGCCGACGTGGTCAGGCGCCTCAACATCTCGCTGGGACGGGCCACGGTGGGCCGCTTCTCGGACGGCGAGGTCAACGTCGAGATCATGGAGAACGTCCGCGGCAAGGACTGCTTCATCCTGCAATCGACCTGCGCGCCGACCAACGACAACCTGATGGAACTCATCATCATGGTTGACGCGCTGAAGCGCTCCTCGGCCGGGCGCGTCACGGCGGCGATCCCCTACATGGGCTACTCGCGCCAGGACCGCCGGCCTCGCTCGGCGCGCGTGGCGATCTCGGCCAAGGTGGTGGCCAACATGCTGCAGGCGGCGGGCGTGGACCGCGTGCTGACGGTGGACTTGCATGCCGACCAGATACAGGGTTTCTTCGACATCCCGGTCGACAACGTCTACGCGGCGCCGATCTTGCTCGGCGACATCTGGAAAAACCAGTACCAGGATCTGCTGGTGGTGTCGCCCGACGTCGGCGGGGTGGTGCGGGCGCGGGCGCTGGCCAAGCGCCTGGAATCGGACCTGGCGATCATCGACAAGCGGCGGCCGAAGGCCAACGTGTCGGAAGTCATGAACATCATCGGCGAGGTTGAAGACCGCACCTGCGTCATCATGGACGACATGGTGGACACCGCCGGGACGCTGTGCAAGGCCGCCCAGGCGCTGAAGGACCATGGTGCCGCCAAAGTACTGGCCTACTGCACGCACCCGGTGCTGTCGGGCAGCGCGGTCGAGCGCATCGGCGCTTCGGTGCTGGACGAACTGGTGGTGACGGACACCATTCCGTTGCGCGAAGAAGCGAAGGCCTGTGCCCGCATCCGGCAGATTTCCATCGCCGAGTTGCTGGCCGAAACGATGCTGCGCATCAGCAATGAGGAGTCGGTTTCCTCGCTGTTCATGGAGTAGGGGTCGTTTTTTTCAATCCCCCGGCTGGTCGCGGCCGGGGTCATTAACTGGAGCAAGCAGATGAAAATCGAGTTCAACGCAAACAAACGCGAGTTGCAGGGCACCGGAGCGAGCCGCCGCCTGCGTCGCTCAGGCAAGGTACCCGGCATCCTCTACGGCGGCGAGGCGGCGGCCGAGCCGATCGAGCTGGATCACAACGCCCTCTTCCACAGCTTGAAGCAGGAAGCGTTTCACGCCTCCATCCTGACCATGAATCTGGACGGGCAGAAGCAGCCTGTGCTGCTGCGCGACTACCAGATGCACGCCTTCAAGCCGCAGGTTCTGCACATCGACTTCCAGCGCGTCGCTGCCGACAGGAAGATCCACATGAAGGTGCCGCTGCATTTCGTGAACGCCGATAGCGCCCCGGGCGTGAAGCTGCAGGGCGGGGTGGTGAGCCACGTGCTGAACGAGCTGAATGTCACCTGTCTGCCGGCCGACCTGCCCGAGTTCATCGAGGTGGACATGAAGAACGTCTCGGTCGGGCACTCCATCCACGCCAAGGACCTCAACCTGCCAAAGGGCGTCGAGGTGGTGCTGCACCGGAACGAGAACCCGGTGGTAGCCACCATCGTCGTGCCGCGCGGCACGACCGAGGCCGAACTGGCCGTGGGCGAGGAAGCCGCCGTCGCGATCGCCGTGCCGACTGCCGCGGCCGCGCCCTCCGCTACGGCCAAACAGCCCGAGAAGAAGTGATCGTGCGCGCCGTGGTCTGAAGGCCGCGGCGCCGCTTTCCGACCCAATTGGCCGCGCCGCGACTCATCGTCGGCCTGGGCAACCCCGGCGCCGAATACGTCGACACCCGTCACAACGCCGGCTTCTGGCTGTGCGAGCGGCTGGCGTCACGGCTCGGCGTGGAACTCCGGCGCGAATCCCGCTTCCACGGCCTTGCCGGCCGTAGCCAGGAGCAGGTCTGGTTGCTGCTGCCGCAGACCTACATGAATCGTTCCGGTCAGGCCGTGGCGGCGTTGGCACGCTTCTATCGCATCACGCCGGCCGAGACGCTGGTGCTGCACGACGAACTCGACCTGCCGCCGGGCGTCCTGCGTCTGAAGTTCGGCGGCGGCCTGGGCGGACACAACGGCCTTAAGGATATCGCCGATCACCTCGGCACCCAGGACTTCTGGCGCCTGCGCCTCGGCGTCGGCCATCCGGGCGATCGCAACCAGGTGGTGGATTACGTCCTCAAGAAGCCCCGCAGCGAGGAGCGCGTCCAGATCGAGGAAGCTCTCGACCGAGCCCTCGATGCCTGGCCGCTGCTGGCCGCGGGGGAATATCCCGCCGCCATGCAGAAGATCAACACCCGGCCGGCACCGCCGCCCGGGTAAACCAAGGCTGCAAGGAAAACCATGAGCCTCAAGTGCGGCATCGTCGGTCTGCCCAACGTTGGCAAGTCCACCCTTTTCAATGCTCTGACCAAGTCGGGCATCGCGGCGGAGAACTATCCTTTCTGCACCATCGAGCCGAACGTCGGCATCGTCGAGGTGCCCGATGCGCGCGTGGCGCAGCTTTCCGCCATCGTCAAGCCGCAGCGGGTGCAGAACGCCATCGTCGAGTTCGTGGACATCGCCGGCCTGGTGGCGGGCGCTTCCAAGGGAGAAGGGCTGGGCAACCAGTTCCTCGCCAACATCCGCGAAACCGACGCCATCGTGCATGTCGTGCGCTGCTTCCACAACGAGAACATCGTGCACGTGTCGGGCGAGGTGCGGCCGCTCTCCGACATCGAGACCATCGAGACCGAGCTGGCGCTGGCCGATCTCGCCACGGTGGAGAAGGCGCTGGCGCGCTACCGCAAGCCGGCCCAGGCCGGGGACAAGGAAGCGAAGCTGCTGGTGGCGGTGCTCGACAAGTGCGCGGCCCAGCTCAACGAGGCGAAGCCAGTGCGCGCGCTCGACCTGTCGAAAGAGGAGTGGGTCAACCTGAAGCCCTTCTGCCTGATCACCGCCAAGCCGACGCTTTACGCTGCCAACGTCGACGAGAAAGGGTTTTCGGACAACCCGCTGCTGGCGGCGGTGGAAACTCATGCGGCGAAGGAGAAGGCCCCGGTGGTGGCCTTCTGCGCGGCGATGGAGGCGGAAATCGCCGACCTGGCGGAGGAGGACAAGGCCGTGTTCCTGGCCGACATGGGGCTGGAGGAGCCGGGACTGAACCGACTTATCCGTGCCGGCTACAAGTTGCTCGGCCTGCAGACCTACTTCACCGCCGGCGTGAAGGAAGTGCGTGCCTGGACCGTCCATGTCGGCGACACCGCGCCGCAGGCGGCCGGGGTCATCCACACCGACTTCGAGCACGGTTTCATACGCGCCGAGGTGATTTCCTTTGCCGACTTCATCGCCTGCAAGGGCGAACAAGGCGCAAAAGAGGCCGGCAAGATGCGGCTGGAGGGCAAGGACTATGTCGTGCAGGACGGCGATGTCATGCACTTCCGCTTCAATGTGTAGGCTTGTGCTCCTTGGGAGGCTCCCGCAGTTGCCCTGTTCCTGAGCCGGCGACCGGGCCGACCCGGTCTGCGAAGCGATAGGCGCTCCCTCCTGCCTGCTTGGCCTGGTACATGGCGCTGTCGGCCTTCTGCATCAGGCCATCGAGGTTTGCGGCGTGCTCTGGGAAATGCGCGATGCCAACCGAGACGCCCAGCAGATATTGCCTTTCGCCGACTTCGATGGGCTCTGCCACCGTCCTGATGGCCTCTTCCGCCACTCTGATTGCATCTCCTGGGTGCGCCATTTCCTGTAGAAGGATGATGAATTCATCACCGCCGAGTCGGGCGACGGTGTCCGTTTCCCGTACCAGCTCGCGCAGGCGGTGGGCGATGGCAGCTAGAACGGCATCTCCCGCCGAGTGCCCATCGGTATCGTTGATGACCTTGAAATCGTCGAGATCGAGCAGAAGCAGCGCGACTAGGTGATTGCTACGCCTGGCGAGCGCAAGAGCGAGATTCAGCCTGTCGGCAAACAAGCGCCGGTTCGGCAGGCCGGTCAATGTGTCGTGATGGGCGAGGTGTCGGAATTGCTCGGCAGTCTCGACGCGGTCTGTGATGTCGGTGCCTACGCCATGATAGCCAACGAATTCGCCGTGCTCGTCGAAGACCGGGTTGCCGCTGATGGAAAACCAGCGGATGCCGCCATCGGATCTGACGACCTTGTAGCTGAAATCACGGAACGGTGATTTTGCCTGGAGGGTGTCGCGATGCGCTTGCCACTGCGCTTCCGTCACTCCCCTGATGAAAGGCAGCTCCCAGCGTCGCAAGCCCAGCACCTGCTGATCAGAATAGCCCGAACTGTCCATGGCAGGCCCCGATATCCGCGTGAAGCGCAGGTTACTGTCGATCTCCCAGTACCAGTCAGTGGAGAGCGAGACCAGGTCCCGGAAGCGCTGCTCGCTCGCTCTCAATGCGGCTTCGGTGTTCAGTCTCCGGCTGATGTCGGTTCCCATCCAGACGACGCCCAGGTCCATGTTTCCCGGGTCGACCGCCATCCCGCTGATCTCTGCCCAGAACAGATCTCCGTTGGCGCGCCGCAGCTGGACGATTGCGCTATATGGCTTTCCCCGGCGGATGGGAAGCATGCATTCCCGGGCGAAGCGGCGCCAGGACTCGTAGCTCGGCCAGGCGCTCCATGCCGGCTTGCCGATGACTTCCTCGGGCCGACAGCCGAACAGCGCGCACCACTGGCGGTTGCACTTGGCCACGTAATTCGGTCGGACCAGCCCGATTGCTTCAGCGGCCGACTCGAAAATCACATTGTGTTCGGCGGCCAACGCATCGCTTTCGAACCGCCCGCGCAGCATGCCGACCAAGTTGCGGTGCAAGGCATCATGCACGGCGAACAGGACGGCGATGTAGATCAGAACCGCCCAGCCGGCCGCAGCCGCCTCGTCCGGCCGGCTGAGGAGGAGGAGCGCCGAGGGTGCCACCGTGGGCACCATGAAGCAGTAATAGGCCGGTCGCGAGGGGGAAAGGACGGCGGTGGCGCCCAGGCAGACCGTGCATAGCGTGAGCACCAGGAAGAGCTGCCCCCGATCGCCCGTCTGGGGAGAAAGAAGCCAGATGGCCATGCCCCAGAGCAGACCGGCAGTTGCCGTTTTGAGCGTGAACCAGCGCTCCCAGCCCGGAGCGTCCTCCGCATGTGGAGGACGGGAATGGTATCGTCGCTGCATCCATGCCAATGCGGCGACATTGCAACCCATCAGGATCAGCCAGGCCGAAAGCGCACCGTGGTTGGCAGTGGGCCATAGCCAGTTTCCAAGCAAGGCTATGGCGGCCAGGGTGGCGAAAACGGAGGTACGCGACAGGGCGAAGAGCAGGCGTACCCGTTCAGCATGGCATGCCATGTCTACGCCGGATTGCCAGTTCTCAAGCCTGTATGGCTCGGACACGCCCCCCCCGCTTGTTGTTATTGCTGGTTTTTGCGGCGATGCTACACGCGAACGTCATGGGATGTTCCGCGCCGTGTAGTCTTCCCGTCGGGCGGTGTATTCTGTCCGACGGCCGGCATTTGGCTATCATTCGTCCATGACAGACGGAGAGGGTTTGCGTTCAGGCTATCGCGGTCGATTTGCGCCTTCGCCGACGGGCCCGTTGCATTTCGGATCGCTGGTTGCGGCGGTCGGCAGCTATCTCGATGCGCGGGTTGCACGCGGAGAGTGGCTGCTGCGCATCGAGGACGTGGATGAACCTCGTGCGGTGGCGGGCGCCGCCGATGCGATCAGGCGCACGCTGGAGCGCCTCGGGTTTGCCTGGGACGGTGCGGTAGTGTTCCAGAGCGGGCGCTTACAGCGTTACCGTGCCGCTTTCGAGCGGTTGCGCCTCGCCGAGCAGGTGTACGCTTGCGCCTGCACGCGACGCGAGGTGGCCGATTCCGCGATCGACATGGACGGCGCGCCACGCTACCCGGGAACCTGCCGCATGGGCGTGCCGGCCGGGCGGACGGCGCGCGCCTGGCGCCTCAGGGCGGATCCCGGCCTGGTTTGCTTCGACGATATCCTGCAGGGGCGCATCTGCCAGGAACTGGCCGAGGAGGTGGGGGATTTCGTGGTGCTGCGCGCCGACGGCCGCTTTGCCTACCAGCTGGCTGTGGTGGTGGACGATGCCGAACAGGGCATCACGCACGTCGTGCGCGGTGCGGACCTGATCGACTCGACGCCGCGGCAGATTTACCTGCAAAGGCGCCTCGGCCTGGCAACGCCGTCCTATCTGCATCTGCCCGCTGCGGTTAATGCAAATGGGGAAAAACTGTCCAAGCAGACAAGGGCGCGTGCGATCGACGGTGTTCGCCCCCAGACGCTGCTGCATGCCGCTCTGGCATTTCTTGGCCAGCAACCGCCG
Source organism: uncultured Rhodocyclaceae bacterium (assembly GCA_964475635.1). Lineage (GTDB taxonomy): Bacteria > Pseudomonadota > Gammaproteobacteria > Burkholderiales > Rhodocyclaceae > Desulfobacillus. The sequence goes on along the minus strand of CAYYXS010000020.1, from coordinate 57,843 downwards.
GCAGAGCTGGCCGATGCCGACCTCGAAAGCCTTTGGGGCTGGGCGCTCGGACACTGGAGCCGCGACCTGCTGCCCCATTGCCGTTTCGCTTCCGCTCCGGCAGGATATTGAGCCATGATCGACGACATTGCCGGCCTGCGCAGGATTCTGACGAGGAGCCGCACGATCGCGGTGATCGGTCTTTCCGCCCGCTGGCACCGACCAAGCCACTTTGCCGCCAAGTACATGCTAGAACACGGCTACACGGTGATTCCCGTCAATCCGTCGTATGCCGAAGTGCTGGGACGGGAATGCTACGCCTGCCTGCGCGAGGTGCCGTGCCAGGTGGATATCGTCGACTGTTTCCGCCGTCCAGAGGAGATGCCCGCCATCGCCGAGGACGCCATCGCCGTCGGCGCGAAGGTGCTGTGGATGCAACTCGGGGTGGTGAATGCCGAGGCGGCGAACAGGGCGGAAGCCGCCGGCCTGGAGGTCGTGATGGACCGCTGCGTGAAGATCGAGCATGCGCGCCTTTTCGGCGGCCTCAACTGGTTTGGCGTTAATACCGGAGTCGTGTCCTCGAAACGACCGACCTGCCCGCCGATGCCGGAGCGCTGAGGCGTTCACAGGCCCTGGTGGCGCCTCGGTCCAAGGTGCGCCACAGGCGCTGCTGTGTGCGCGTCGCGTGAGTCGAGCACGAAGAACAGGCTGACGAAATAGCCGATTCGCCCTGCCTCCCCGCGAATGGCACTGACATTGCGCCATTCCCTGTAGAGCGAACCGTCCTTGCGGCGGCTCCAGGTAGTGCCGGTCCAGCGGCCCTCGCGCTCGACCGTGGCATACAGTTCCTCATAGAACGATTCGGGCTGGCAGGCTAGCCGCGTGGCATGCTCGGAGGCGCCGATGACTTCTTCCGCTGTCAGTCCGGTGATGTTGCAGAAAGCCTGGTTGACCGTCACGACGGTGCCGTCCGCTGTGCAGATCATGATCGCCTCGGTCATTTCGTCGAACGCGTGCGCCGCCACTTCCAGCCTTTCCTGCTGATTGCGCAGCTCGCTGATGTCGCGCGATACCAGCACGATATGGGCTGGCTGATCCTTGCTGGCGGCCGCCATGCGGCCGATGCTTTTCAGGAGTCGTGCGGTGCCGTCGCTCGCTTGAAGACGGAGGCGAAGCTCGAATGGGGTGCCGTTGGCTATTGCCTCCCGCAGCGCTCCGGCGAGGCGAGGACGGTCTTCCGCCAGCAGGCAGGGGTAGCATTTCCTGCCAATCCGAAGCGCAGAGGCATCGAGATAATTGGCGTGCGAAGGGCTGAAATACACCCAGCGCCCCTCGGCATCGAGCAATGCAACGAGGTCGCCGACATTCTCGGTTATCAGGCGGTAGCGCTCCTCGCTCTGCTGCAGTTCATTCTGTGACAGTGCCAGCTTGCGGCTGTTGAAGAAGACGAAATAGCTGATCATCCAGGCATAGGCGAGTGAGCCCGCCAGGCTCAGAGTGAGCACCAGCTGTCCGACTTCGGGCTGATAGTCGAAACCCGTTGCGAGCCCACCCAGAAGGGCGCCTGCGGAGAAAAGGAGGATGCTGCCAGCGAATCCGGCCAAGCCGCGGAAGACGATGCTGTTCTGCGTGGTGGCGAGAATTAGGCCGAAGCCGATCCACTCCGAGTAGCCGAATGCGGCCAGCCAGCCGCCGAGAAGGAGGGAGTCGAGCCAGAAATGGTTCAGTTCGGTGTGCTTGGGATGCGCCGCATACCGGCTGTGGGCATGGAGCAGCTGGGGATAAAGCAGGAACTGCAGTACCAGGCCGACCCAGATGCCCGCCCCCATTTCACGCTGCCAGGCCAGAAGGGCGAGCACACAGAATGCATAGGCAAAAGAGACCGTCCGCGCCAGGCGGATGATTCGGACGGAACGCGGGAGCGACCGCGCTGGGGGGGGGTTGTCCGTCATTGAAGGCCTGCTCCAAGCCGCATGGCCGGAGCGGCGCCGCGCTTGCCCAGGCCAACTGCTTCAGGCTTCAATTATGCACATATTGACGCAAGCCGCCTAGCGGCCCGGCCGGGACATATCAATGCCTGTTGCTGTAACCGGCGATGCCGATAAGCAGCCGCACCAGGCCGTAGGCCATCCAGTTAATCAGGCGGCGCAGGGTTGACTGGCGTTTCCAGGCCTCGGGCAGCAATTCCCGAGCGCCACCCCGCATCGCCGATTCGATGCCGGCGGCCAGGGTGTCAGCAAACGCGCGGTCGCTGACGACGACGTTGGCTTCGCGCGCCAGGAGCAGGCTGAAGGGGTCGATGTTGCTCGAGCCGACCGTGGCCCAGCCTCGATCGATGATGGCGACCTTGGCGTGCAGATAACTGAGGTGGTATTCGAAGATGCGCACGCCCGCGGCAAGCAGGGAGCCGTAAAGGGCCTGGGTGGCGTAATGTTGCAGTGCGTATTCGACCCGGCCCTGCAGCAGGATGGTAACGCGCACGCCGCGCGTCGCGGCCTCCAGCAAGGCGTGGCGAAAGCGCAGGCCGGGCAGGAAATAGGCATTGGCCAGAACGATTTCCTCGCGTGCCTGGCTGATGGCTTCCAGGTAGGCCTCTTCGATGTCGCGACGATGGCGCAGGTTGTCGCGAATGACGAAGGCGGCGCTCATGCTGCCGCAAATCCCGGTGGTGGCGGGCGTGGTCTGGGGCAGTCTCAGACGGCGGCGGAAGCTGGCCCAGGCGACCAGCGTCCACAGCTGCCGCACCGTGGCATGGATGGGGCCCAGCAGCGGGCCTTGGATCCTGACGGCGTAGTCGAAGCGCGGCGGCGCGGGGTGCGCCGGGTCGCTGTCGTCGATGATATTGATTCCTCCGACGAAGGCCGTTCGGCAGTCGGCTACCGCCAGCTTGCGATGCAGCCGGCGCAGGCGGTGACGGCGAAGTCTTAGGCGGGCGATCTCCGGCCGGTAGATCTGTACCTGCACCCCGGCAGCTTCCAAGGGAGGGCGCAGCTTTAAGGAGAAATCGGGCGAGCCGAAGCCATCCACCAGGACACGTACGGCAACACCGCGTCGGGCGGCGCGGGCAAGGGCCGCGGCCACTGTGCGCCCGGTGGCGTCGTCCTCGAAGATGTAGGTTTCGAGAAGGAATTCCCGCCGGGCAGCGTCAATGGCTTCGATCAGTGCCGGAAAGAAATCGCGGCCGGTCTCCAGCAGGGTGATGGCATTGCCGGGCAGGAACTCGGCTTTCATGCCGGGCAGCTTACGCCAACGCAATGTGCGCGGACAGCGCGGCATGGTCGGATATCTGCGACCATGGGCGTCCGAAATGCACTTCGCTGCGCTCTATCAAAAAGCCGCGCACGTAGATGCGGTCGAGGCGGAACACCGGCAGGGTGGCCGGGAAACTGCGCGCCGGCTGGCCGTTGACGCCGCCGAACACTTCGACCAGGCCGAGCCGCTCGGCGATCAGGTTGCCGGCGCGGTTGTGCCAGTCGTTGAAGTCGCCGGCGACGATCAGCGGCGTGTCGCCGGGACTGACTTTTTCCATGCGCTCGGCCAAGGCGATCATCTGACGCCGGCGCGCCGCGGCGGTGAGGCCCAGATGCACGCAGACGCAGTGCAGCGGGGTCTTCCAGCCCGGCACGGCGATTTCGGTGTGCAGCATGCCGCGCCGCTCGAACCTCAGCTCGGAGATGTCCTGGTTGTGGGAAGCGAGGATGGGAAAGCGCGAGAGGATGGCGTTGCCGTGGTGGCCGTGGTCGTAGATGGCGTTGCCGCCGTAGGCCGTGTCGGGCCAGACGCCCTCGGCGAGGAAGTCGTGCTGCCCCTGCTCGGGCCAGTCGAGGTGACGCTCGGCATGGCCCTCGTGCAGTCCCTGCACTTCCTGCAGGAAGACGATGTCCGGGTCGAGGCCATGCAGGCGCTTGCGCAGTTCGTGGATCATCATGCGCGCCTTGAACTGGGAGAAGCCCTTGTGGATGTTGTAGGTGCAGATGTGCAGCCGCCGCACCGGCGCCTGCCCGCGCGGGCAGGCGCTGGCCGGCCGGGGCTGGCGACGGGTGATGGCGGCCTTGACCACGCGCGGCTTACGACGCGTCGAGCATACGATCGAGGGCGATCTTTGCCAGCCCGGCCTCGTGTGCCGGCACCGTGATCCGGTTGACGACGTTGCCCTCGGCCAGGTTCTCCAGGCACCAGGCCAGGTGCTGCGGGTCGATGCGGCCCATGGTCGAGCACATGCAGACCATCGGCGCCATGAACTGCACGATCTTGCCCTCGGACTTGACCTCCTCGGCGAGGCGGCTGACGAGATTCAGTTCGGTGCCGACCAGCCAGCGTGTGCCGGGGGCAGCGGCCTTGATGGTCTTGATGATGAATTCGGTGGAGCCGACGTAGTCCGAAAGGCGGCAGACCTCGAAATTTGATTCGGGGTGCGAGATCACCAGTCCGTCCGGATGCTCATTCCTGAAGCGCAGGATGTGGCTGGCCTGAAACATCTGGTGCACCGAGCAGTGGCCCTTCCAGAGCAGGATGCGGGCGCGACGGATCTGTTCGGCCGTCAGGCCGCCGTTTTCCAGGTCGGGGTCCCAGACGATCATCTCGTCGAGCGGAATGCCCATCTTGTGGCCGCTCCAGCGGCCGAGATGCTGGTCGGGGAAGAACAGCACCTTCTCGCGCCGGGCGAAGGCCCATTCGAGGATCTTCGGCGCGTTGCTGGAGGTGCACACGATGCCGCCGTGCTCGCCGCAGAAGGCCTTCAGATCGGCGCTCGAGTTGATGTAGGTGACCGGGGTAAACACCTTGTCGGGATCGCCGGCGGCCGCTTCCAGCTCGCGCCAGCAGCGTTCCACCTTGGCCAGGTTTGCCATGTCGGCCATGGAGCAGCCGGCGGCCAGATCGGGCAGGATGGAAATCTGTTTCGGGTTGGACAGGATGTCGGCCACTTCGGCCATGAAATGCACGCCGCAGAAGACGATGTACTCGGCATCGCTCTGCGCCGCCAGGCGCGAGAGCTTGAGCGAGTCGCCGGTGAGGTCGGCGTGGCGATAGACGTCGGCGCGCTGGTAGTGGTGGCAGAGCAGCACGGCGCGACGGCCGAGGCGCGCGCGCGCGGCGAGGATGCGCTCCTGCGCGTCCGCATCTGCGAGGGTGTTGAATCGGTCGAATTGAAGAACAGCCTGCATGTGGGTGTGGTTCCGGGTCCGGGGTTTCGCCAAGCCGCGTAATGTAGCAAATTTGAGAGGGGAGACCTTCAGCTTTGTTGCCAGGGCAGGCCGGCGGCGCGCCAGCCGCCCACCTTGCCGCGCTGCCCCCGGGCGTCCTTGTCGCCTTCGAACCCCTCCAGCACGTTGTAGCAGTCCGGATAGCCGGCTTCGGTGGCTGCAGTCGCGGCGCGGTGCGAGCGATGCCCGCTGCGACAGATGAACATCACCAGCGATTCTGGGTCAACCCTCTGCTTCAGCTCCGCCATGAAATGCGTGTTCATGGCGAAGCCCGGATAGAGCTGCCACTCGATGTCCACGGCGCCCGGGATGCGGCCGACGAAATCCAGTTCGGCGCGGGTGCGCACGTCAACCAGTTTCGCGCCTGGGGCAAGCTGCCAGACCTCGTGCGCTTCGGCAGGGGTGAGGGCGCCTTCGTAGGGCAGGCCGAGCTCGCGGGCGCGCTGCTGGGCGAGTGCCAGGATATCGCGGAGTTTTCCCATTGCTGCGGGGGGCGCTTAGAATGAAGTCCGAAAAGTATATACGCGAAGCCCCATGTCCATTGAAGAAGCCCTTGTACGCGGCAAGCCGGTCGATCCGCAGCGCTATAGGGAGGCCGGCCGCGCCACCTGGATCTCCGCTACGCTCAACCTGTCCCTCACCCTGGCCCAGCTGGTCGTCGGCTGGCTGGCGCACTCCCAGTCGCTGGTCGCCCATGGCCTGCATTCCTTCTCCGATCTGCTGTCGGATTTCCTGGTGCTCTACGCCAATCGCAAGGGCAGCGATCCGGCCGACCGCGAGCATCCCTACGGCCACGCCCGGGTCGAGACGGCGGCCACGCTGATCCTCGGCGCTTCGCTGGCGATCATCGGCTTCGGCATCCTCTGGGAGGCGACGCTACGCCTGCAGCGGGTGGCCGAATTGCCGGCCGTCGAGCTGCTGGCGCTATGGGTGGCAATGTTTACGGCGGCTTCCAAGGAGATACTCTTCCGTTACCTGCTGAGCGTCGCCGAGCGCCTGCGCTCGCCGATGCTGGCGGCCAACGCCTGGCACACGCGGGCCGATGCGGCCTCGGCCCTGGTCGTAGTGGTCGGCATCGCGGGGGCCCTCATGGGCTGGACCTTCCTGGACTTGTTGGCGGCGGCGATCATGGGTTTCATGATCCTGCGCATGGGCTTGAAGCTGTCCTGGGAATCCCTGCGGGAACTGATCGACACCGGCCTCGACAGGGAGAGGGTCGAGGCCATCCGCCGGACGCTGCGCGACACGCCGGGCGTGCTGGGCCTGCATGACTTGCGCACGCGGCGCATGGCGCACCAGGCCCTGGTCGATGCCCACATATTGGTCGATCCGCGCATCAGCGTTTCCGAGGGCCATCGCCTTGGCGAGCAGGCGCGGCAGCGTGTTCTGGCGAGGTATCCCGAGGTATCGGACGTCTTGGTGCATATCGATGCTGAGGATGACCAAGTCCTGATGAGCGACTGCGCGAGCTTGCCCGACCGTGATGCCCTCATGGCCCATCTGATCGATCTGCTGGGCACGGAGGCGCCGCACATTGAGAGAACGCTTCTGCACTATCTTGGCGACCGGGTCGAAGCCGAAGTATTTCTGCCGCTGGAAACCTGCCTGGATCCGGCCCGGATGGCGGTTCTGGAACAGCGCATAGCAGCGCACCTGCCCGGCGATCCTCATTTCAGGGCAATATCCCTGAACTGCCGGATTGCACCAAAATAGGGCAGATTGCCTAGCCTGGGCACCAGTCAGGTGCATCTGCGGAGTGCCCAGAAAAACTTATTCCTTGTGGCACAATAGCGTTCCATTCTGCCGCTACTGGCATATTTTCTGCTAAAGAAAGCCGTCGGCACAGGTTGTATTCCGAATTCGATTCAACGCTAGGAGAGAGTGATGTCGCCTCAAGACGTTCTGAAACTGGTCAAGGACAGGGAAGTCAAGTTCGTCGATTTCCGCTTCACGGACACGCGTGGCAAGGAACAGCACGTGGGCGTGCCGGTCAAGCATTTCGGTGCCGACAAGTTCGAGTCCGGCCACGCCTTCGACGGCTCGTCGATCGCCGGCTGGAAGGGCATCCAGGCCTCCGACATGCTGCTGATGCCGGATCCGGCCACCGCCTACATCGATCCCTTCATGGACGAGACCACCCTGGTCATCTCCTGCGACGTGGTCGAGCCGGCCGACGGCAAGGGCTACGACCGCGACCCGCGCTCCATCGCAAAGCGCGGCGAAGCCTACCTGAAGTCAACCGGTCTGGGCGACACCGCCTTCTTCGGCCCGGAGCCCGAGTTCTTCATTTTCGACTCGGTCGAGTGGAACGTCGACATGTCGGGCGCCTACTGCAAGGTGTTCTCCGAAGAGGCCGCCTGGGCCTCCGCCGAGAAGTTCGAGGGCGGCAACATCGGCCACCGCCCCACCGTCAAGGGCGGCTACTTCCCCGTGCCGCCGGTCGACAGCCTGAACGACATCCGTGCCGCCATGTGCATGGCGCTGGAGCAGTGCGGCGTCGACGTCGAGGTGCACCACCACGAGGTCGCCACCGCCGGCCAGTGCGAGATCGGCACCCTGTTCAATACCCTGGTGCGCCGCGCCGACTGGACCCAGGTGCTGAAATACTGCGTGCATAACGTGGCGCACAGCTACGGCAAGACCGCCACCTTCATGCCCAAGCCCATCGTCGGCGACAACGGCTCCGGCATGCACGTGCACCAGTCGATCTGGAAGGACGGCAAGAACCTCTTTGCCGGCAACGGCTACGCCGGCCTGTCGGAGTTCGCCCTCTACTACATCGGCGGCATCATCAAGCACGCCCGCGCGCTGAACGCCATCACCAACCCCGGCACCAACTCCTACAAGCGCCTGGTGCCCGGTTTCGAGGCGCCGGTCAAACTGGCCTACTCGGCGCGCAACCGCTCCGCTTCGATCCGCATTCCCTACGTGCAGAGCGACAAGGCGCGCCGCATTGAGGTGCGCTTCCCGGACCCGACTGCCAACCCCTACCTGGCCTTCACCGCCATGATGATGGCCGGCCTGGACGGCATCCAGAACAAGATCCACCCGGGCGATCCGGCCGACAAGAACCTGTACGACCTGCCGCCGGAAGAGGATGCCAAGATCCCGACCGTCTGCTCCTCGCTCGACCAGGCGCTCGACTATCTCGACAAGGACCGCGAATTCCTCACCCGCGGCGGCGTCTTCTCCAACGAGATGATCGATGCCTACATCGAACTGAAGATGGAGGAAGTCACCCGCTTCCGCATGACCACCCATCCGGTCGAGTACGACATGTACTATTCGCTCTGATTCTTCCCGACGCAAGAAAAAGGACGGCTGCGGCCGTCCTTTTTTTGTGCACCCCACGGTTTAGAAAGCGTTTGTAAAGAACAATATCTTCGCTTACACTTGAAGCGGGTTCTGGTTTTTTGGCGGAACACTATGAATAATTTGCTGAAATCTGTTTGTTGCATGATACTGGCACTGGCGGCGCCGCAGGTGTCGGCAGACGTTTTCAAATGCGTGGATGACGATGGCCACGTGACATATACCAACACCAAGCCCTCCTCAAAGGCGAAATGCGCGGTGTTGAGCCGTGAGCAGCGCGTGTCTACCGTCCCCGGCAGGGCTGCGGGCACGCCTTCGCCTGCCAGCTTTCCGAAGGTGGATGGCGAAACGCAAAGAACGCGCGACAATGACCGGCGCAAGATCCTCGAACAGGAGCTTTCTGCCGAGCAGAAAAACCTGGACCAGGCCAAAAAGGAACTGCAGGCGCAGGAGGCAATACGCACCGGCGACGAACGCAATTACCAAAAGGTGATTGAACGATTGCAGCCTTACAAGGACAAGGTGGCGTTGCACGAGCGCAATCTGGAGGCGCTGAAAAAGGAAATCGGCAATCTGAGATAAGTTCTGGCTCGATGCGCTTCGATGGTGCGGTTTTTGCTAACCTTTCAGCATGATCGCACCTGATAAAACTCCTGCCAGCGCTTTCGCCGGGCTGGACCTTCTTTCGTCGGCGGTGATTTTGCTGGATGCCGGCCTGGTCATTCAGTATCTCAATCCAGCCGCGGAAAATCTGTTTGCGATCAGCGCCAGACATCTGCTGCGCCGACCTCTGGCCCAGCTCCTTGGCGGACCGCCGGGCCTGGCATCCGCGCTTGACAATGCCCTAGGCAACAACTGGAGTTATACCGGGCAGAACCTGACGGTACGCCGGCAAGGCACGGAGCCGCTGCACCTTGACTGTACGGTGACGCCGGTGGAGGCCGGCAGCATCCGCCTGTTGCTCGAGTTTCGGCACATCGACCAGCAGTTGAAGACTGCCAGGGAAGAGCGCCTTGCAGAGCAGCAGCAGGCCAACCGTGAGCTGATCCGCAATCTGGCCCACGAGATCAAGAATCCGCTCGGCGGCATTCGCGGCTCGGCACAGCTGCTCGAAAGGGAGCTTGCCAATCCGCAGCTGCACGAATACACCCAGGTCATCATCAAGGAGGCCGATCGCCTGCAGGAGCTGATGAACAGGCTGCTTAGCTCGCATCGCCTGATGCAGCCTCAACCGCTCGGCATCCACGAAATCCTGGAACGTGTGCGCCACCTCATCCTGGCCGAATTTCCAGATCTGGAAATCAGGCGCGACTACGACATCAGCCTGCCGGAAGCGACAGGCGATCGCGAGCAGCTCATCCAGGCCATTCTCAACATCGTGCGCAATGCGGCACAGGCCCTGGAAGGGCGGGGCGAGATCGTGCTGCGCACGCGTGCGCAGCGCCAGGTCACGCTGGCAAAGCGCCGCTACCGTCTGGCGCTGGAACTGCAGGTGATCGACAACGGCCCCGGCATCCCGGAATCGATACGCGAGCTGATGTTCTATCCGCTGGTGTCAGGCCGCGCGGGCGGCAGCGGACTGGGACTGACTCTGGCGCAGAATTTCATCCAGCAGCATCATGGCAGCATCGAGGTCGACAGCCGACCGGGGCGAACCTGCTTCACGGTAATGTTGCCGCTGGCTCACACTACTCAGGAAATGCAATGAACTCCGTCTGGATTATCGATGACGACCGCTCGATCCGCTGGGTCTTCGAGAAGGCGCTGGCGCGCGAGGAGATACCGTTCAAGAGCTTTGGCTCTGCGGCCGAGGCACTCGCCACGCTCGAGGCGGGCGCGCCGCCGCCGCAGGTGCTGGTCTCCGACATCCGCATGCCCGGCGAATCCGGCTTGTCGTTGCTTCAGAAAATGAAGACGCGCTTTCCCGGCATACCGGTCATCATCATGACGGCCTATTCGGATCTCGACAGCGCGGTGTCGGCCTTTCAGGGTGGTGCCTTCGAGTACCTGCCCAAGCCTTTCGACATCGATCAGGCGCTCGATCTGGTGCGCCGCGCCATCGACGAATCGACGCGGCAGGAGGCGGTACCTGAATCCGCCGCCATGGCCCCGGAAATTCTCGGCAAGGCGGCGTCGATGCAGGAGGTGTTCCGCGCCATTGGCCGGCTGTCGCAGTCGCACGCCACAGTGCTGATCAACGGCGAGTCCGGCACCGGCAAGGAACTCGTCGCCCGCGCGCTGCATCGGCACAGCCCGCGCGCCGACAAGCCCTTCGTCGCCATCAACACGGCGGCGATCCCGCGCGATCTGCTCGAGTCGGAGCTGTTCGGCCACGAGCGCGGCGCCTTCACCGGCGCTACCGCCATGCGCCGCGGCCGCTTCGAGCAGGCCGAGGGCGGTACGCTGTTCCTCGACGAGATCGGCGACATGCCTGCGGAACTGCAGACGCGCCTGCTGCGCGTGCTCTCCGACGGCAATTTCTACCGTGTCGGCGGTCACCAGCCGATCAGGGCCAACGTGCGCGTCATTGCCGCCACCCACCAGGATCTCGACGAGCGCGTCAAGCGGGGCCTATTCCGCGAGGACCTGTTCCATCGCCTCAATGTCATCCGCCTGCGCCTGCCGCCGCTGCGGGAGCGTCGCGAGGATATTCCGCTGCTCACCAAGCACTTCCTCGCAAAGAGCGCGCAGGATCTCGGCGTCGAGCCGAAGCGGGTTTCCGAAGCCGCCCTGAAATTCCTCTCCGCCCTGGTTTTCCCGGGCAATGTGCGCCAGTTGGAGAACCTCTGCCACTGGCTGACCGTCATGGCCCCGGGCCAGGTGATCGAAATTGCCGACCTGCCGCCGGAGTTGCGCGCGCAGGCGCCGCGCGAGACGGAGGCAGACTGGAAAGTGGCCCTCGGCGCGGAGACCGACCGCATGCTTGCCGGTCGTCCCGGCGTGGTGTGGGACAGCCTGACGCGCGAATTCGAACGCACCTTGATCCGCCATGCACTTCTTGCGACCGCCGGGCGTCGTGTCGAAGCGGCGCAGATGCTCGGCATCGGCCGCAACACCATCACGCGCAAGATCCAGGAGCTCGGAATGGATAACGACGACGGGGAACCGGAACCGCCCGAAGCAATCATCAGTCGCTAAGGGGTGGCGTTACAGGCTCAGCTTTGCCGGGAGGCGCAGGACGATCCTGCGCGGCAAGCGTTTCGACGGCTTCCGGGGCATGCGGGGCCATGCCGGCGACCCTGGCTCGCGAGGAGATAAAAACCTGCAGCCAGCCAAGCTTGATGGCGCTCTCCGGCATGTCCGGCCGGGCTTCGGCGAGTTGGCCGAGATCGTAACCGGCGGCAAGCATCAGCTTTCCCGCGAACGTGTCCGCCTCTTCCTGCTGGGAGGCCTCGACCAGTTGCTCGGTCCCCATCGAGCCCAGGATGGAAATGCCCACCTTGAGCAGTGTGCCCATGGGGAACAGCAGATCGGTGATGATGGAGGTCGCGACATAGGCACCGACCAGCGGAGAACTGGTAACCAGCGATACGGCTATGCCTGCCGAGGTGCTTTCCCGATGGTGGGCGGCGGCGAGTCGGGCGAATTCGCGCGCCAGGGCGAACGCCAGTTCGGCGTCGGAAAGATTCAGGCGCGCCAGCGCGGAGCTGACGGCGATCTTCCCGCCTGCGCTCGAAGTCACAGAGGGTGTCTCGCTCGGCACGACGAACACTTCCACGCGGGGAACGCGCGTGACAAGCTCGGGGCTGAGCATCGGCGCGACGGTGCCGAGCCGCTCGGCGATGGGGGATAGGCGCTGGGCCAGTTGCGCGGCGTCCAGGGCAGCCTGGCAGTCTTCGACGCCTTCTGGGCAATAGGGGCCATCGGTTGCCAGCAGCGTCTTGACGCCGAAGCGCAGGTCCGACACCGTCGATTCCAGGGGCCCCGGGAGGATGTTGAACTGGGTGCGACCGCTGACCGGGGAGGTCGAGCAGGCAGCGAGCAGGCATGCGCAGGCCAGCAGTCCGGCCAGGCGGAATGCACCGGGCAATGCGTGACTGGCGGAACCGGCGGATTTCATGCCATGCATTTTCGCAGTTTAGACGAGCACGTCTCACAAGTCACGGCGCAACGCCGGCAATTCCAGCATAATGCGGCGAAGCGTCGGATTGCACCGCATGAAAGCCGAACCCGTCGATTCCCTCAGCATTCCTCTTGTGGCGGCTGCCCTGGAGTCGTCTTCGCGTTTCGCGATTGAACTGGTTGATGTTTGCGATTCCACGAATACGATGCTGCTGGAGCAAGCGCAGCAGGATGCTCCGTCAGGCACCGTCATCGTGTGCGAGCGGCAGACTGCCGGTCGGGGCCGCCGGGGCCGGAGCTGGCTTTCCGCGCCGCTCGACAGCCTGACCTTTTCCCTGCTCTGGCGCTTTGCGGAGGGCCAGCCGCTGGCCGGACTCAGTCTTGCAACGGGTGTTGCGGCAGCTCGCGCTCTGGAAGCCTTGGGCGCGCCCGGAGTGCAGCTGAAGTGGCCCAACGACATTCTGGCCGACGGCAGAAAGCTGGGCGGCATCCTCGTGGAAACCTTGTCGGCGGGCGAGCGGCGGGCGGCGGTGATCGGCATCGGCCTGAACATCCGTCTTTCGCGCAAGATCGCCGATGCCCTGGCAGACGGTGCGAGCGCGCTTGAAGCGGTGATGCCCAGGCCGCCTTCGCGCAATCAATTGCTGGCAGGATTGCTCGACGCCCTTCACCTCATGCTGAATGAGTTCGAGCGCGGCGGCTTTGCCCGCTTTGCGGCAGAATGGTCTTCGCGTCATGCCCATGCCGGCCGAAGCGTGCGAATCCTGGCCGAGGGCGCCGAACCGATCATGGGCCGCTGCGCGGGCATCGATGCCGACGGCGCATTGCTGCTGGAGACTGCAGCCGGAGTGCGCCGGATCGTCAGCGGCGACGTCTCGTTGAGGCAGCCATGATCCTCGCCATCGATTGCGGCAACACGCGGCTGAAATGGGGCGTGCGCGATGGCGCGCGATGGCAGGCGCTGGGCATGCTCGACTATGCCGATCTGCCGACCCTGGCCGAGCTCCTGCGGAGACAGCCGCGCGCGGAGTGCGCCCTCCTGGTGAACGTCGCCGGCCCGCAAGTGGGCAAGGCCGTTGGCGAGGCGCTGAGCAGGCTCGGGCTGCCTCTGTACGAAGTGAAAAGTCAGCTTGCGCAGCACGGCGTGCGCAACCTGTATGAGAGGCCTGAGCAGCTAGGCGCCGACCGCTGGGCGGCACTGGTCGGCGCGCGCGCCCTGCATGACGGCGCCTGCCTGGTGGTCTGCGCCGGTACGGCGACCACAGTCGACGTGCTGGATGCCGAGGGCAATTTCCAAGGCGGGCTGATCCTGCCCGGACTGGATCTGATGCTCACGGCGCTGGCGAGCAATACCGCGCAACTTCCGCTGGCCGAGGGCAGGTTCGCCGGCCTGCCGCGCAATACCATGGACGCCATTGTCAGCGGCTGCCTGCATGCCCAGGCCGGTGCGGTGGAACGGATGTTCGAGCAGGTAGCGGCCCTCGACGGCGCCATATGCCTGGTCGGCGGCGGTGCAGCCGCGCATTTCTACGATCTGTTGCGCGTGCCGAAGCGGCCCGTTGAAAATCTGGTGCTGGAGGGTCTGGCGCTCATCGGGCAGGACCGGTCCGGTAACCCAGCCCGATAAATTGCAGATGGAGGCATCATGCAGTTCCAATCCGGCAGATGCGCTTTCGCCGCGACCGTGCTGGCGGCGCTTTCCCTGACGACCCTTGCCGCCGAGAAGGTCAGCCGCGCCGAGGACCGCGAAGAGGTCGCGCTCACCATCTACAACGATTCGCTGGCTCTCATCAAGGAGGTGCGGCGCATCCCCTTCGAGCGCGGCGCCAACAGCATTGCCCTGCGCGACGTCAGCGCCAGGATGCGGCCTGAAACCTCCAGCCTGCGCGCACTCGGCGGCGGCAGCCTGCGCCTGATCGAACAGAACTTCGACTTCGATCTGCTCACGCCGCAAAAACTGCTGGAGAAATACGTCGGTAGCAGCGTCACGGTGATCAGGACGAACCCCGCCACAGGGGCAGAAACGCGCGAGCCGGCGGAAGTCCTGGCAACCAACGGCGGCGTGGTGCTGAAGTACGCCGACCGCATCGAGAGCGGCGTGCCGGGCCGCATCGCCTACGGCGCGATCCCGCCCAACCTGCGCGACCGGCCGACGCTGGTGGTGCAGCTGGAGAGCGCCGCGGCCGGGCGCCAGGCGGCGGAATTGTCCTATCTTTCCGGCGGGCTTTCGTGGCGCGCCGACTACGTCGCCGAGATTGCCGGCGACGAGTCGAAGCTGGACCTCGCCGGTTGGGTGACGCTCACCAACCAGAGCGGCGCGAGCTACGAGAACGCCAAGCTGCAACTCGTCGCCGGCGACGTGAACCGCGTGCGCGACGAGATGCGCACGCAGCAGTTCGCCGCCAAGGCGTTGGCGGCCGCGCCGGCCGCCGAGATGGCGCGCGAGCAGCTCTTCGAATACCACCTGTATTCGCTCAACCGGCCGACGACGATTCTCGACAACCAGACCAAGCAGGTGGCGCTGCTCTCCGCCCCGGCGGTTGCGGTGCGCAAGGAATACCGCCTCGCCGGGCAGGACTGGTACTACCGCGGCGCCCACTCCGATCTTGGTCGCAAGCATAAGGTCGCCGTCTTCGTCGAGTTCGACAACAAGGGCGGTGAGCTGGGGGTGCCGCTGCCCAAAGGCATCGTTCGGGTGTACAAGAAGGATTCGCGCGGCAACGCCCTCTTCATCGGCGAAGATGCCATCGATCATACGGCGAAGAACGAGACGGTGCGCCTCAAGCTGGGCGACGCCTTCGACGTCAAGGCGGCGCGCAAGCAGACGAACTTTCGCAAGATCGCCGACCGGGTCTACGAGAGCGCCTTCGGCATCGAGATTGCCAATGCCAAGGACATCGCGGTGACGGTGAAAGTGGTCGAGCCGGTGCCGGGCGACTGGGAGATGGTCGCGGAGAGCCAGAGGCACACGAAGGGAGATGCCCATTCCGCGGTGTGGTCGGTGAATGTGCCCGCCCAGGGCAAGGCGACGCTCGACTACACTGTCAGGATGCGTTGGTAGTCTGAGCCATAACGACGCTTTGCTTTACGGTTAATGGAAAAAAGACTGCTTGGCTTGCTTGTGTATCCAGTATACCCGGGCTATGATTTAAACCGCATTGCTATTGAGGAGACTCCGTAAGACCGAATCAAGCCGGCTGCATCAAACCGGCGCTGGCCTGATTTGCACAATCCACACTTCGAGGAGGAAAGAAGATGTCTGACGTCAAGATTTTGCTCAACGAATCCGATATTCCGACCCACTGGTACAACGTCGTCGCCGACATGCCGAAGCCGCCGTTGCCGCCGCTTGCGCCGGACGGCAATCCGGTCACGCCCGAGCAGATGCTGGCCATCTTCCCCGGCCCGCTGCTCGAACAGGAAATGTCCGGCGAGCGCTGGATCCCCATCCCCGAGCCGGTGCGCGAGATCTACAAGCAGTGGCGGCCGACGCCGATGTTCCGCGCCCGCCGCCTCGAGCAGATGCTCGGCACGCCGGCCAAGATCTACTACAAGTACGAGGGGGTCAGCCCGGCCGGCTCGCACAAGGTCAACACCTCCGTGCCGCAGGCCTTCTACAACAAGATGGTCGGCATCAACCGCCTGACCACCGAAACGGGCGCTGGCCAGTGGGGTTCGTCGATGTCGATGGCGGGCCAGATGTTCGGCATCGAAGTGCGCGTCTACATGGTGAAAGTGAGCTACAACCAGAAGCCGTTCCGCCGCTCGATGATGCACACCTGGGGCGCGGAAGTCTTCGCCTCGCCCACCGACATGACCAACGCCGGCCGTGCCGCGCTGGCGGCCGACCCGAACAATCCCGGCTCGCTCGGCCTGGCGATTTCCGAAGCGGTGGAGGAAGCCGCCTCGCGCAAGGACACCAACTACTGCCTCGGCTCCGTGCTCAACCACGTCTGCCTGCACCAGACGGTGATCGGCCTGGAAGCCAAGAAGCAGTTCGAGAAGGTCGGCGACTATCCCGACATGGTGTTTGCCTGCTGCGGCGGCGGTTCCAACTTCGCCGGCACGGCCTTCCCCTTCCTCGCCGACAAGGCGGCCGGCAAGAAGGTGCGCCTGGTCGCGGCCGAGCCGACCTCCTGCCCGAGCCTGACCAAGGGCGTCTACGCCTACGACTTCGGCGACGTCTCCGGCTACACGCCGCTGATGAAGATGTATACCCTCGGCCACGACTTCATGCCGCCCTCGATCCATGCCGGCGGCCTGCGCTATCACGGCGATTCGCCGCTGGTCTGCCAGCTCTACAACGAGGGCCTGATCGAAGCGGTGGCGGTGCCGCAGATCGCCACCTTCGAGGCCGGCGTGCAGTTCGCCCGCGCCGAGGGCATCATCCCTGCGCCGGAGTCCTGCCATGCCATCCGCGCGATGATCGACGAGGCGCTGCGCTGCAAGCAGAGCGGCGAGGCGAAGACGCTGTTCTTCAACCTGTCGGGCCATGGCCACTTCGACATGGCCTCCTACGACAAGTATTTCGCCGGCGAGCTGGTGGATTACGACTACCCGGCCGAAGCCGTGCAGGAGGCTCTCAAGCGCTTGCCGAAAATCGCCGCCTGAGTCGGCCTGAAAGGACAGCATGCAGGTTCTGCGCACCACGTTTTTCCTGCTGGTGCTCGGCAACCTGCTGCTGTTCGCCTGGGGGAAGGGCTACCTCGGCGCCAGCACCGGTGCCGAGGCCGAGCGGCTTGCCGCGCAGATCGAGCCCGACAAGCTGCGCATCGTCGGCGTCGGCGCGTTGCCGAAATCCGCCGATCCCCCGCGCGAGGAATGTCGCGCATTCGCCGGGCTCGACCGGGATGCCGCAGGCAAGCTGGTCGAACTGTTCGCCGGCCGGGACGAGAAGGCGAGGGCCGAACTGCGCACGATCGAGGAGCCGGTTTCCTGGTGGGTGCATATCCCGCCCCAGCCCAACGGTGCGCAGGCCGACAGGAAGGCCGCCGAGCTTTCGAAGCTGGGCATCAAGGATTTTTACGTCGTGCGGGAGAAAGGGGCCAACCAGTTTGCGATTTCCCTGGGCCTTTTCAGGAACGAGGAGGGGGCGAACGACTATCTCGCCCAGCTGCAGAAAAAAAACGTCAAGACGGCGCGCATCCTGGCACGCGAGGCGGTTGGCGACAAGGTGTTCGTCGAAGTGCGCGGCACGGCGGAGAGACTGGCCAGGATATCGGCCGATCTGCCGGCAGAATATGCGACCGCCACCAGGGCTGAATGCATGACTGCCAAGCCATGACCTTCCGCGTCGGACTGACCGGCGGCATCGGCAGCGGCAAGAGCGCGGCGGCCAGCCTCTTCGAGGAACTGGGCGCGGCGGTGGTCGACACCGACGCCATCGCCCATGAATTGACCGCGCCGGGCGGGGCGGCCATCGGGTCCATCCGCGCCGCTTTCGGCGAAGAGGTCACCGATGCACGCGGCGCGCTGGACCGCGCTGTCATGCGCCGCATGGTTTTCGCCGACGCGCAGGCGAAGGCGCGCCTGGAAGGCATTCTGCATCCCATGATTCGCGACGAAGCCGATCGCCGCAGCTCAGCTGCGCGCGAACCCTATGTCGTTCTGGTGGTTCCACTGCTGGTCGAATCAGGCGGCTACCGCAGCCGCGTGCAGCGCATCGCGGTGGTCGATTGTCCCGAGGAAATCCAGGTCGCTCGCGTCATGGCGCGAAGCGGGTTGAGCGCCGACGAGGCACGCGCCATCATGGCGACGCAGGCCGGCCGCAAGGAACGGCTGGCCGCAGCAGACGACATCATCGACAACGGCGGCGATCTTGCCGCGCTGCGTCCGCAGGTTGAGGTCCTGCATCGCAGTTATCTGGAAATGGCAGCAGTTTCATAGGTTTCCAGTCGGTTCTTGTTGTTATTTGTCGGGGAATACGTCAGAATTGCCCGAATTTACCCGACAGCACGGCGCGGCGTGATTACATACGAATATCCTCTCAACGAGCGCATCCGCACATTGCTGCGCCTGGAGGACCTGTTCGACAAGACCGGACACTTCATCGGCGTGGACGGCCCGCAGGAGCATCACATTGCCCTCGTGACGCTGTTCGAGATCCTCGATGTTGCCAGCCGCGCCGACCTCAAGTTTGATCTGGTGCAGGAACTCGAGCGCCAGCGCCAAATCTTGCTGTCCTTCCGCAACAATCCCGACATCTCCGAGGCGGCGCTGTCCGGTGCGCTATACGAGATCGAGCAGGCTTCGGCGGCGCTGCTCAACATGCAGGGCAAGATCGGCCACTATCTGCGCGAGAACGAATGGCTGATGAGCATCAAGAGCCGCGCCTCGATTCCCGGAGGTGTCTGCGAGTTCGACCTGCCTTCCTACCACTACTGGCTGCACCGCGAGCCTGTTGCGCGCCAGCGCGACCTGGCCGGCTGGCTCAACCCGATGCTGCCGATCCGGGACGGTCTCTCCATCGTGCTGCGCCTGCTGCGCG
The DNA here is from genome assembly GCA_964475635.1 of uncultured Rhodocyclaceae bacterium. Classification (GTDB taxonomy): domain Bacteria; phylum Pseudomonadota; class Gammaproteobacteria; order Burkholderiales; family Rhodocyclaceae; genus Desulfobacillus. Next base: position 38,799 of record CAYYXS010000020.1, on the reverse strand, counting down.
CCTCCGGCCGCCAGGAGGCGCAGATCGCGCCCCATGGGGCCTACCAGCTGATGCTCGGCGGACGCACGGCGCAGATGGTGCGCCTGCGCCTGAAGCGCAACGAGCCCTACGTGCCAGAGATCAGCGCCAACAAATATGCCCTCAACATCCGCTTCACCACCCCTGGCACGGATGCCCGCCCTCGCCAAGCCGACTGCGCCGTCGACTTCGAGATGACGTTCTGCAACCTGTAGGCCCATTTCGGCGGTTTCGTGAAGCAGGCTTCCGCTCCGCGCCTAGTCAATTGCCCCACCTGCGGCAAGCCGGTGCCGTGGTCTCCAGAAAGCGTCTTCCGCCCCTTCTGTTCCGAGCGCTGCCGCACCATTGACCTGGGCGCCTGGGCGGAGGAGGAGTACCGCGTGCCGGAAAACGACAAGCCCCGGTCGGACGATCAGCAGTAGATCAATCCCACGCTGCACGAATCGCGGCGATGCCGTGCGCGCCGGCCTGCCGCGCGGCTTCCAGGTCGTCGCGCCGCAGGCCGCCCAAGGCGAACACCGGCAGGCAGACGTTCTCCAGCAGCCGGGCGAGGTGCTGCCAGCCGAGGCCGGCAGCGTCCGGGTGGCTCGCCGTCTCGCGCACCGGCCCCAGCACGGCGAAGTCCAGCTCCAGCGCGGCGGCGCGCGCCAGTTCCGGCGCGTTGTGGCAGGAGGCCGCTACCAGCGGCAGCTCGGGGCGCTCGCCTAGCTGCATGAGTTGGGTGCTGGGCAGGTGCACGCCGTCGGCGCCGATTTGCCGCGCCAGTGCGATGTCGCCGTTCACCAGCACGCGCGCGCCATGGGCATGCGCCAGGTGCGTCGCTTCGCGCGCGAAGGCCTTGCGCTCCTCCACCGTCAGCAGCGGCTCGCGGATCTGCAGCAGGCGCAGCCCTTTGGCAAGCGCGCGCTCCAGCCGTTCCAGCTGCGCCGCGATGCCGATCTCGCCGGCGTGGGTGATGGCGTAGAAATCCGGCAAAGTCAGTCCCCGCAATACGGCGAGATTGGCCGGCAGCATGGGTTCGACGTCGACGCGGCCGGCCTGCTTCCAGACCAGCGCATCGTGGTGGATGTCGCGGATCTCGCCGCGCCAGCCGCTGACGCGGAAGAAATGCAGCCGCACGTGGGCGTGCGGATAGACGAACTCGCGCGTGATCCAGGGCGTGTAGCGGTCGGCCTCGATGCCGAGTTCCTCGTGCAGTTCGCGCACCAGCGCCTGCGCCGCGGTTTCGCCCGGCTCGACCTTGCCGCCGGGGAATTCCCAATAGCCGGCATAGGGCTTGCCCTCGGGCCGTCGGCCGAGCAGGAAGCTGCCGTCTGGCCGCAGGATGACCGCGGCCGCCGCCTCGACGATCTTCCGGCTCATTTTCCGCCGTGCTGGCCGGCGTAGTCGCGGGCGAACTGCCAGGCGACGCGCCCGCTGCGCGAGCCGCGCAGGAGCGCCCACTGCAGCGCTTCCTCGCGCGCGGCGGCAGCGGCGGCGGGCGGCACGCCGTACTCGCGCAACCAGTGGCCGGCGATGGCGAGGTAGGCGTCCTGGTCGAAGGGATAGAAGGACAGCCACAGGCCGAAGCGCTCCGACAATGAAATCTTCTCCTCGGTCGTCTCGCCGGGATGGATCTCGCCGCCGACGTGTCTTGTTTCCAGGTTCTCGTCCATGAATTCCGGCATCAGGTGGCGGCGGTTCGAGGTGGCGTAGAGCAGCACGTTGTCCGGCGTGCTCGCCACCGAGCCGTCGAGGATGCTCTTCAGTGCCTTGTAGCCCGGCTCGCTGGCTTCGAAGGAGAGATCGTCGCAGAAGACGATGAAGCGCTCCTTGCGTCCGGCGAGGAGGTCCACGATATCCGGCAGGTCGATGAGGTCGTGCTTGTCCACCTCGATCAGGCGCAGCCCCTTTGCCGCATGGCGGTTGAGCAGCGCCTTCACCAGCGAGCTTTTGCCCGTGCCGCGTGCGCCGGTGAGCAGCACGTTGTTGGCGCTTTTTCCCTCGACGAACTGGCGCGTGTTGCGCTCGATGCGGCTCTTCTGCTCGTCGATGTTGCGCAGATCCTGCAGGCGGATGCGGTGCGGCCGCGCCACCGCCTCCAGCTGGCCGCGGCTGCCGCCGCGCTTGCGCCAGCGGAAGGCCGTCGCCGCCCGCCAGTCGGGCGCCGCCGCCGCAGCCGGCAGCAGTGTTTCGATGCGATCGAGCAAGGCTTCGGCGCGCTTGATGAGGCGGGAAAGGTCGTCCATCCTGGTTGGGTATACTTGCGGAAAAACCGACTGTAGCGAAATTCATGTCCCCGCGCCAACTCGCGCCCGTCCTCGGCGCCTTGTTCCTCCTCGCCGGCTGCGCCCTGCAGCCGCCCGCAACCACCGCCGCAGCGTCGGGCGCCTGCCCCGCCGCGCAGCCCTGCCCGGCCTGTCCCGTCTGCCCGGGCGCCGTGCCGGCGAAACCGCCGGCGAAACCGCTGCAGGAGGCGCGCTGGGAAGAGGTGAAGGGCTGGCAGGACGACAACCTGGCCGAAGCGCACGGCGCCCTGCTCGCTTCCTGCGGCGCGCTGGCGAAGCAGCCGCTCTGGCGCGCGGCATGCGATGAGGCGCGCATGCTGCCGGCGGAGAACGCCGCCCTGCGCGCCTTCTTCGAGCAGCGTTTCCGTCCCTGGCAGGTGGTCAACCCCGACGAATCGCGCGAAGGCCTGGTGACCGGCTACTACGAGCCGCTGCTCAAAGGCAACCGCGAACGCAGCCGGACGCACGCCCACGCCCTCTACGGCGTGCCCGATGACCTGCTGGTGGTGGACCTCGGCGGGCTGTATCCGGAGCTGAAGAATTTCCGCCTGCGCGGCCGGCTCGACGGACGCCGCGTGGTGCCCTACTGGTCGCGCGCCGAGCTCACGCCGCAGGCGCCGGCGCTGGCCGGCAAGGCCTTGTTCTGGGTGGCCGATCCGATCGAGCTGTTCTTCCTGCAGGTGCAGGGCTCGGGCCGCGTCGAACTGCCCGACGGGCGTCGCGTACGTGTCGGCTACGCCGAACAGAACGGCCACCCCTACCAGTCGATCGGCCGCTGGCTGGTGGAGAAGGGCGAGCTGAAGCTGGAAGAGGCCTCCATGCAGGGCATCCAGTCCTGGGCGCGGGCCAATCCGCGGCGGCTCAACGAACTGCTCAACGCCAACCCGAGTTTCGTCTTCTTTCGCGAACTGCCGGACAACGGCGGCGGGCCGCCCGGGGCGCTCGGCGTGCCGCTGACGGCGGGACGCAGCATCGCCGTCGATCCGCGTACCATCCCGCTCGGCGCGCCGGTGTTTCTCGCCACCACATTCCCCAACAGCGAGCGCCCGCTCTCGCGCCTGGTCATGGCGCAGGACACCGGCGGCGCCATCAAGGGCGCGGTGCGCGCCGATTTCTTCTGGGGCTTTGGCGCCGAGGCGGGTGCGCAGGCCGGGCGCATGCGGCAGCGGGGTGAGATGTGGGTGCTGCTGCCGAAAGCCGTGGAACCGAACAACGCCGCGAAGTAGTGCGCGGATACTGAATTCGCGCACCCGCGCGGTGCGTTGCCGGCGTTGTTCGCACCGCATTGGTGCGCTGCATTCCGTGGACTGGTTTTAATCTACTGATTCGCAGCGGTAATTTTTCTGGAACGAATTTTGCACCAGAAGCGCCCAATTTATTCCCGGAGCGCACCATGGAACCCGTCAAGATCACTTCCGCAGACGTCCTCTTCGTCCTGCTCGGCGCCATCATGATCCTCGCCATGCATGCCGGCTTCGCTTTCCTCGAGCTGGGCACCGTAAGAAAGAAGAACCAGGTGAATGCCCTGGTGAAGATCATGGTGGACTTCGCCGTGTCCACCATCGCCTATTTCTTCATCGGCTACGGCATCGCCTATGGCGTGAACTTCTTCGCCGGCGCCGAGACGCTGGCGCAGAAGAACGGCTACGACCTGGTCAAGTTCTTCTTCCTGCTCACCTTCGCCGCGGCGATTCCCGCCATCGTCTCAGGCGGCATCGCCGAGCGCGCCCGCTTCAACCCGCAACTGGCGGCGACCTTCCTGCTGGTCGGCTTCGTCTATCCCTTCTTTGAGGGCATCGCCTGGAACCAGGCCTACGGCATCCAGGCCTGGCTGAAAGCCTCTTTCGGCGAGGAGTTCCACGACTTCGCCGGCTCGGTGGTGGTGCATGCGGTAGGCGGCTGGATCGGCCTCGTCGCCGTCGTCCTGCTCGGCGCGCGGCGCGGCCGCTACAGCAAGGACGGCGGCATCTCCGCGCATCCGCCCTCGAGCATTCCTTTCCTCGCGCTGGGCGCCTGGGTGCTCACCGTAGGCTGGTTCGGCTTCAACGTCATGAGCGCGCAGATGCTCGACAAGATCTCCGGCCTGGTGGCGATGAACTCGCTGATGGCGATGGTCGGCGGCACGCTGGCGGCGCTGGCGGCCGGCAGGAACGACCCGGGCTTCGTGCACAACGGCCCGCTCGCCGGCCTCGTCGCGGTGTGCGCCGGCTCCGATCTCATGCACCCGCTCGGTGCGCTCGTCACCGGTGCGGTGGCCGGTGCGCTGTTCGTCTACCTCTTCACGCTGACGCAGAACCGCTGGAAGATCGACGACGTGCTCGGCGTCTGGCCGCTGCACGGCCTGTGCGGCGCCTGGGGCGGCATCGCCGCCGGCATCTTCGGCGCCAAGGCGCTGGGCGGCATGGGCGGCGTGGCCTTCATGCCGCAGCTCATCGGCACGCTGCTGGGCATCGTCGTGGCGGTGGCCGGCAGCTTCATCGTCTACGGCACGCTGAAGAAGCTCGTCGGCCTGCGCCTCGATGCCGAGGAAGAATTCAACGGCGCCGACCTGTCCATTCACAAGATCTCGGCGACGGCGGAGCGCGAGACCCTGTGGTAACTGGCACGGCCCGGGAAAAGTCAGGCTCCCGGATACGGCGGCTATACCCTATTTGATCTGCCCCAGTCTCTGTTCGAGCTGGGCCACCGGAATGGCGCCGGGTATGCGCTCCCCGTTGGGCAGGAAGATGGTCGGGGTGCCGCGGATGCCGTATTTCTGGGCGAGGGCAAGCACCTTCTCGGTCGGCGCCTCGCAGGTGCCGGCGGCGACGGGAGGCGTGCCGTTCACCATGAGGTCGCTCCAGGCCTTGGCGCGGTCGGCGGCGCACCATACGGCGCGGGACTTGTCGGCGGAGTCCTTCGACAGGATAGGCAGCAGGAAGGTGTAGACCGTGATGTTGTTCAGTCCCTGCAGCTCCCTGGCCAGTTTCTTGCAATAGCTGCAGTTGGGATCCTCGAAGGTGGCGATGACGCGCTTGCCGTCGCCGCGCACCGTTTTGACGGCGAGATCGAGCGGGAGGTCGGCGAAGTTGATGGCCGAGAGCTTGTTCATGCGCTCCTGGGTAAGATTGGTGCGCGTCCTGGTCTCGATGATGCTGCCTGTGATGATGTGGCTGACCTTTTCATCCGTGTAGATGATTTCGCCGCCTACGCGCACTTCGTAAAGGCCAAGGACGTTGGTCTTGCGCACGCCCTCCACCTTGCCGCCGAGCCAGCTTTCGATGGCCTGTCTGACCTTCGCCTCGTCGGCGTGAACCGCGCCGGCGACGAGCAGCAGGCAGGCCGTGGCGCAGGTGATGATTTTCTTGAACATGGTGTCTCCGGTTGGGTTAGCCGAGCGCAACACGCACCAGCATGTCACGTAGGACAGGCAGGCGGTCCGTGAGGTTCAACCCCAGGTTGCGCAGGACGGCGAGGGACGGATGCCGCGGCCGGAACAGCCTTTGCAATCCGTGCGTCGTCGATTGTAGCAGGGCGATGTCCTCGGCTCGGGCGCGCGCGTAGCGCCTGAGTGTCCGCGCTTCGCCGCAATCGCGATGGTCGGGCAGGTCGAGCAGGGCGCGGGACAGTTCGCGCGCGTCGAGCAGGCCCAGGTTGATGCCGTGGCCGGAAAGCGGGTGGAGGACATGGGCGGCGTCGCCGATGAGCGCCACCCGCTCGGCGACGATGCGCGGCACGCGCATCAGCCGAAGCGGGAAGGCGGCCGGCGGGGTAAGGAGTTCCAGCGTGCCGAGGAGGCCGTCGCCCGCCTGCGCGACGCGCCGGCACAGCATGTCCTCGTCGAGGCCGAGCAGTTCTCGTGCATGGGCCTCCGGCGTCGACCAGACCATGGAAATGCGTTGGCCCGGCAGCGGCAGATACGCCAGTACCCCGTCGCTACGGAACCATTGGAAAGCGGTATTGCGGTGCGGCTGCCCGCAAGCGAAGTTCGCCACCACGCCCATCTCGCCGTACGGCAGGCTGTCGGCGCGCAGGCCTGCCTGCGCGCGCACCCAGGAATCGGCGCCGTCGGCGCCGACGACCAGCGCCGACTCCAGCGTTTCGCCGTTAGCCAGTTCCACCCGCACGGCATCCCCGCGCACTTCCATTCGCTTCGGCTGAGCCGGGCAAAACAAGGCGAGGTTTCCCTGGCGCTTCATGGTTTCCCACAGTTCATGCTGCACGGGGCCGGATTCGACGATCCAGGCCAGCAGGTCCACGCCGCTGTCGTAGGCCGAGAAACGCAGGCGCCCGCCCGCATCGCCGCGGATGTCCATGTCGTAGACAGGGGTGAGCCGTGAGGCGTCGAGGTGACGCCAGGCCCCGATCTCGTCCAGGAAACCCTGGGCGGCCGGACTGAGCGCGTAGACGCGACTGTCCCAGCGGGTCGTGTCCCAGGCCGGGGCGCGGCCTTCGATTACGGCGATCCGGTAGCGGCTGCGCTTGAGTCCGGCGGCGAGGCTGGCGCCGGCCAGGCCGGCACCGACGATGATGAGGTCGAAACGCAATTTTCTGTGCGGGAAGGGGGTGTCCGGACATTGTGACGCCACTCTGCCAACCTTGACAAGGCCTTGCTCCGCAACGATAATTCGCCCCCTTCCCCAGTGGTGATGTAGCTCAGTCGGTTAGAGCGAGGGATTCATAACCCCTAGGTCGGCAGTTCGATTCTGCCCATCACCACCATCCATCTTCTGCAGGCGTCCGGCGGTTCGCTATAATTGCCTAATATCACTGCAATAAGGCGTACATGAACCCGATTGTCTCGGCGATTCTCAGCAGCATCATCGAGAACATCCTGAATGCGCCGCCCCCTGCCTTGCCGCCGCCCTCCTCGCCGCCGGGGATCGTGCGGCCGGCCCTGCAGAACGGCCCGCTAGCCGTGATGAGCCCTCCCGCGGACGGCTATGCCCAGTTCGGCAGCCGGACGATGCGCCTGTCCGCCAGCCTGCAGATCCGCGATACCCAGAACCGCATCGTCATGCCCATGTCGATGCAGAACCCCGTGCCGGTGCTCTACAAGATCGACGAGTACGGCACGGTGCAGCGCGTCTGGGTGCTGACGCAGGAGGAGGCGGAAGTCGCCGACCAGCTCATCAGACAGAGATCGCAAACCGCAGCTCCCCCCCGTTAGTGGCCAAGAAGCTCTACATCAAGACCTTCGGCTGCCAGATGAACGAGTACGACTCGGACCGCATGGCCGACGTGCTCGCCGCCGAGGGAATCGAGAAGACCGATTCCCCGGAGGACGCCGACGTCATCCTCTTCAACACCTGCTCGGTGCGCGAGAAGGCGCAGGAGAAGGTGTTCCACGACCTCGGCCGCGTGCGGCTGTTGAAGCAAGCCAAGCCCGATCTGGTCATCGGTGTCGGAGGCTGCGTGGCGAGCCAGGAGGGCGAATCGATCGTGCGCCGCGCCCCGTACGTAGACGTCGTCTTCGGGCCGCAGACCCTGCACCGCCTGCCGCAGCTGATCCGCGCGCGGCGCGCCTCCGGCCGGCCGCAGGTGGATGTCTCCTTCCCGGAAATCGAGAAGTTCGACGCCTTGCCGCCGGCGCGGGTCGAGGGCGGCTCGGCCTTCGTCACGGTTATGGAAGGATGCGGGAAATTCTGCACCTACTGCATCGTGCCCTACACCCGCGGCGAGGAGCTCTCGCGGCCGCTCGACGACGTGCTGGCCGAGATCGCCGGGCTGGCGGCGCAGGGCGTGCAGGAAGTCACCCTGCTCGGCCAGAACGTGAATGCCTACCGCGGCGCGATGGAGGAGGAGGGGGAGGTGGCGGACTTCGCCTTCCTGCTCGATTGCGTGCACGAGATTCCCGGCATCGAACGCATCCGCTACACGACCTCGCATCCGCGCGAGATGACGCCGCGCCTGATCGAGGCCTACGCCCGCCTGCCCAAGCTGGTCTCGCACCTGCACCTGCCGGTGCAGTCCGGCTCCGACCGCGTGCTGGCGGCGATGAAGCGCGGCTACACCGCGCTGGAGTACAAGTCGGTCGCGCGCAAGCTGCGCGCGGCGCGCCCCGACCTCTCGCTGTCGACCGACTTCATCGTCGGCTTCCCCGGCGAGACGGCGGCCGATTTCGAGGCCACCATGAGATTGATCGACGAGGTCGGCTTCGATGCCTCCTTCAGCTTCCTCTACAGCCCGCGTCCCGGCACGCCGGCGGCGGAACTCGGCGACGACACGCCGCAGGAACTGAAGACCCAGCGCCTGATGCGTCTGCAGAAGCGCATCGAGGAGCAGGCCCGGGCCATCAGCGCGGCGATGGTCGGCTCGGTGCAGCGCATCCTGGTCGAGGGCGCCTCGAAGAAGGACGCCACCGAGCTCGCCGGCCGCACGGACAACAACCGCATCGTCAACTTCGTCGGCAATCCGCGCCTCGTCGGCCGCTTCGTCGACGTCTCCATCACTTCCGCCCTGCCGCATTCGCTGCGCGGCGAGATCGTTACCCGAGAATTGTGAAAGCCAGGCCCATCGACGTCGTGCTGTCCCCGGTGGACAACCAGCGCCTGGCCAACCTGTGCGGCGCGCTGGACGAGAACCTGCGCCAGATCGAGACCGCCTACGACGTCGCCATCGCCCGCCGCGGCGAGCGCTTCACCGTGCGCGGCCACCCCGCCCAGTCGGCGCAGGCGGCCACCGCCCTGCAGCACTTCTACGCCGAGGCCGGCGAACATCTCTCCGTCGACGCCATCCAGCTTGGCCTGGTGGAACTTGCCAACCGGGGGCAGGCCGGCCGCCCCGCCCCGGGCCTGCTCACCCGCAAGCCAGAGCTGCACGGCCGCACCCCGCGCCAGGTGCAGTACCTGCGGCAGATCCAGGAGCACGACATCACCTTCGGCATCGGCCCGGCCGGCACCGGCAAGACCTACCTCGCCGTGGCGAGCGCGGTCGACGCCTTCGAGCGCGACCAGGTCAGCCGCATCGTGCTGACGCGTCCGGCCGTCGAGGCCGGCGAGCGCCTCGGTTTCCTGCCCGGCGATCTGGCGCAGAAGGTCGATCCCTATCTGCGGCCGCTCTACGATGCGCTCTACGACCTGATGGGCTTCGACAAGGTGGCGAAGCTGTTCGAGCGCCAGGCCATCGAGATCGCGCCGCTCGCCTACATGCGCGGGCGCACCCTGAACCACGCCTTCATCATCCTCGACGAGGCGCAGAACACCACGCCGGAGCAGATGAAGATGTTCCTCACGCGCATCGGCATCGGCGCCCGCGCGGTGGTCACCGGCGACGTCACCCAGATCGATCTCGCCCGCGGCATGAAGAGCGGGCTGATCGAGGCGGCGCGCATCCTGCGCGAGGTGCGCGGCATCGCTTTCACCGAGTTCCTGTCCGAGGACGTGGTGCGCCATCCGCTTGTGGCGCGCATCGTCGCTGCCTATGAAAAGCACGAAGAAAAGCGCGAGCCGGGCGGCGCTTAGCCTGTCCGTGCAATATGCCGCAAGGGATGCCGCCCTGCCGACGCGCAGCGAGGTGCGCCGGTGGGTGCGCGCGAGCGTGCCGGGCGCGGCCGAGCTGACGGTGCGCTTCGTCGGTGCCGAAGAGGGGCGCGCGCTCAACGCGCAGTACCGTGGCAAGGATCGCGCCACCAACGTGCTGAGCTTTCCCTATGCCGCCGCGCCGCTCGCCGGCGATCTGGCATTGTGCGCGCCGGTGGTGCTGCGCGAGGCGCAAGAGCAGGGCAAGCCGGCCGCCGCCCATTTTGCCCACCTCGTCGTGCATGGTATGCTGCATCTGCAGGGATACGATCACGAGAACGGCGCCGACGCCCGCAGCATGGAAGACAGGGAACGCGAGATCCTGGCCCGCCTCGGCTATCCCGATCCCTATTGAGTTATGGACCCTTCCCCGAGTCGACCTTCGCTGCTGGAGCGCCTCTCCGCGTTCCTGATGCGCGAGCCGGAGGACCGCGAGCAGCTCATCGCCCTGCTGCACGCCGCCTTCGAACGCAACCTGCTCGATGCCGATGCCCTCTCCATCATCGAGGGGGCGCTGGCAGTGTCCGACATGCAGGTGCGCGACGTCATGGTGCCGCGCGCGCAGATGCAGGTAATCTCCATCGAGGACTCGACGGCGGCCATGACCGCCAGGGCCATCGAGACGGCGCATTCGCGCTTCCCCGTCACCGGAGAGAACCGCGACGACATCATCGGCATCCTGCTGGCCAAGGACTTGCTGCGCTTGCACTCCGGCGAGGGCCTGGTCGTGCGCGACATGCTGCGCCCGGCGATCTTCATTCCCGATTCGAAGCGGCTCAATGTGCTGCTGCGCGAGTTCCGCGCCTCGCGCAACCACATGGCCATCGTGGTGGACGAATACGGCGGCGTGGCCGGACTGGTGACCATAGAGGATGTACTCGAGCAGATCGTCGGCGATATCGAGGACGAGTACGATTTCGACGAGGCCGCCGACAACATCCTGCTCGACCATGCCGGCCATTACCGCGTCAAAGCCACCACCGAGATCGCCGACTTCAACGCCGCTTTCGGCGCGCAGTTCGGCGACGAGGAATGCGACACCGTGGGCGGCATGGTGATCCATCACCTCGGCCGCCTGCCCAAGCGCGGCGAGGTGGTCGAGATGGGGGGGCTGCGCATCCAGGTGCTGCGCGCCGACAGCCGGCGCGTGCATACCCTGCTGGTCGACCGCCCGACAGCGGCTTCATGATCAGCGCCGCGCCGCGCCTCGCCGCGGCCTTCCTGCTCGGCGCCGCCGCCGTCCTCGGCTTCGCCCCCTTCAATCTGTTTCCCCTGCCGATGCTGGCGCTGGCGGCGCTGTTCCGGCTCTGGCATGAAGCGACGCCGCGCGCGGCGGCCCTGCTGGGCTTCGCGTTTGGCGCCGGCCTGTTCCTGGCCGGCGTCTCCTGGGTGTATGTCAGCATGCATGCCTTCGGCGGCATGTCGGCGCCGCTCGCCGCCCTGGCGGCCTTTCTGTTCTGCTGTTGTCTCGCGCTGTTTCCGGCATTGGCCGGCTTCCTGTTTGCCCGACTGCGCAGCGGCCGCTTCCTCAACGATGCGCTGTTAGCGGCCGCCGCCTGGACGCTGGCGGAATGGCTGCGCGGCTGGGTGCTGACCGGCTTCCCCTGGCTGGCTTTCGGCTACGCCCAGACGCCGCCCAGCCCGCTGGCGGGGTTCGCGCCGCTGCTGGGCGTATATGGCGTCGGCTTCATGGCCGCGCTTGTCGCCGTACTGGCGGGACTGACTTTTCGCCGGCGGGAGCGCCGGCTGCCCGCCGCGATCGCGATCGCCGTGCTGCTTGCCGCCGGCGCCGGCCTGGGCGAGATCGAATGGACGCAGCCGGTAGGCAAGCCGATTACGGTCAGCCTGCTGCAGGGAAACATCGAGCAGGGCCTGAAATGGAAGCCGGAACGGCTGCAGCTTTCCATGGAAGCGTATTTGCGCCTGGCGCGCGCCCATCCGGCACAGCTCATCGTTTTGCCGGAAACGGCGCTGCCGCTCATGCTCGACCAGTTGCCACGCGACTACCTGGATGCGCTGCGCAAGCCTGGGCAGGGGCGAGCGGGCGATCTGCTGTTCGGCATAGCGGTACAGGATGCGAACGGGCGCTATTTCAACAGTGCGGTCGGCCTGGCCGGTGGCGGCATGCAGGCCTACGGCAAGCGTCACCTGGTGCCTTTTGGCGAGTTTACGCCGCCGGCCTTCGCCTGGACCCTGGCGCTGCTGCGCATCCCCATGTCCAACTTTTCACCCGGCCCCGAAGTCCAGCCGCCGCTGGTCCTCGCCGGCGAGAAAGTGGCGGTCAACATCTGCTACGAGGATGTCTTCGGCGAGGAGATCGCCCGCTCCCTGCCCGAGGCGACCCTGCTGGCGAACCTCTCCAATACGGCCTGGTTCGGCGATTCCCTGGCCCAGCCCCAGCACCTGCAGATCGCCCAGATGCGCGCCCTGGAGACCGGCCGCTACATGCTGCGCGCCACCAACACCGGGATGACCGCCATCGTCAATCCGCGCGGTCGCGTCGAACGTGTTCTGCCGCCTTTCTCCGAGGGTGTGCTGAGGGGGGAAGTGAGTGGCCACGGCGGCGCCACGCCCTATGTGCGCTGGGGGAATGCCGCCGCCCTGCTGCTGGCGGGGGTGGGCCTGATCCTGCCCCTGCTTGGTTTACGCCGCAGTGCAGCTTGACCTGTTTCCCGGTTCGTCGCAGAATCCGGCCCGAATTGGAGGCGAGGCGGGTGGATGGATGTCCGCCGGTGGGAGGAGGGAGAACGGGGGCTACGGCCCCCGTTCCGTTCTGTGGGCTCAGTAGCCCAGGGAATGGTTGCACAGATCGATGGTGAGGACGGTCCGCCCGATCGAGGCGGCGGCGGCGAGCACGAAGGACTTCACCCAGGGCGTCGGCTCGGCGTAGGCCGTTTCCTTCTGCGTCTTGGCCAGGCAGAGGATCTTGTCGGCAAGCAGCAGCTTGCCCACCGGGTTGGTCGGCACGCAGCCGGCCGATTCGAATTCCTGGCCCAGCCACTCCTGCGCCTTGTGCGCATCCATGCCGGCGAGGTCGGCCGCGTGCAGTTCGAATTCGTAGCGCTCCCCGCTGCCGGAGACGATCGTGACGTGACAGCCCATTGCTGGCTCCCCTCGTGTTGGGACGGCTGAATGTTACCTCATCCCCTGTGACCGTAAAGTCGCAGAGCCGACAATTGCCTGGCTGCCCGGCCCGGCCCGGCGAGTCGGCTGCAGTCATGTCAAACCCTGTAAAATCGCGCTTTTGCGATTTTTCCCTTCGGCTCATGCCCACGTTTCAAGAGGTGATCCTGCGCCTGCAGGAATTCTGGGACAAGCAAGGCTGCGCCCTCCTGCAGCCCTATGACATGGAAGTCGGTGCCGGCACCAGCCACACCGCCACTTTTCTGCGCGCCCTCGGCCCCGAGCCGTGGAAAGCCGCCTATGTGCAGCCCTCGCGCCGGCCCAAGGACGGCCGCTACGGCGAGAATCCCAACCGCATGCAGCACTACTACCAGTACCAGGTGGTGCTGAAGCCCGCGCCGGAAAACATCCTCGAACTCTATCTCTCCTCGCTGCAGGCGCTCGGCTTCGACCTGAAGCGAAACGATGTGCGTTTCGTCGAGGACGACTGGGAGAATCCGACGCTGGGCGCCTGGGGCCTCGGCTGGGAAGTCTGGCTGAACGGCATGGAGGTGACCCAGTTCACCTACTTCCAGCAGGTCGGCGGCATCGACTGCAAGCCGATCACCGGCGAGATCACCTATGGCCTGGAGCGGCTGGCCATGTACCTGCAGGGCGTCGAGAACGTCTTCGACCTCGTCTATGCGCCCGGTCTCAAATACGGCGACGTGTTCCACCAGAACGAAGTGGAGCAGAGCGCCTACAACTTCGAGCACAGCGATGTCGATTTCCTGCTCGGCGCCTTCGGCGCCCACGAGAAGCAGGCGAAGCACCTGATGCAGCAGCAGCTCGCGCTGCCGGCCTACGAGCAGATCCTCAAGGCCGCGCACACCTTCAACCTGCTCGACGCGCGCGGGGCGATCTCCGTCACCGAACGCGCTGCCTACATCGGCCGCATCCGCAACCTGGCGAAGAGCGTGGCACAGAGCTACGTCGATAGCCGCGCCCGCCGCGGTTTCCCGATGGCGCCCAGGGCCTGGGCCGACGATGTGCTGGCCGAACTGGCGAAGAAGGTGGCGTGACATGAGCGCCAGAAACCTGCTGGTCGAACTGTTCGTCGAGGAGCTGCCGCCGAAGGCGCTGAACAAGCTGGGCGAGTCCTTCGCGGCCGCGCTGGCGGCGAGCCTGAAGTCCCAGGGGCTGACCGATGCGGCATCGGTTGTGACACCCTTCGCCTCGCCGCGCCGCCTGGCCGTGCATGTCGGCGCCGTCGCCGCCAGGGCCGCGGACAAGGCGGTACAGCAGAAGCTGATGCCCGTCGCCGTGGCGCTCGATGCCGCCGGCAAGGCCACGCCCGCGCTGCTGAAGAAGCTTGCCGCATTGGGAGTGGATGCGGAGGCTGCCGCCTCGGCGGTGCCGCAGCTCAAGCGCGCCATGGATGGCAAGGCCGAGGCCCTGTTTCTCGACCGCGTCGTGTCCGGGGTCACGCTGGCCGAGGGCCTGCAGACGGCGCTGGCGGTGGCGCTCGGCAGCCTGCCCATCCCCAAGGTGATGAGCTACCAGCTGGCTGACGGCTGGAGCAGCGTGAACTTCGTCCGTCCCGCGCACCGGCTGGTGGCGCTGCATGGCGCCGATGTCGTACCCGTGTCCGTGCTTGGCCTGAGGGCCGGACGCGAGACGCAGGGGCATCGCTTCGAGGCCGCAAATCCGCTCGTGTCGATTCGTGATGCCGACAGCTATGCGCAGCAGATGGAGGCGGAAGGCGCGGTGATCCCCGGCTTCGCCGCACGCCGCGCCGAGATAGAAAGGCAACTGAAGGACGCGGCGGCCAGGGAAGGCCTGCACCCGATCGAAGACGAGGCGCTGCTCGACGAAGTCACCGCGCTGGTCGAGCGCCCGAACGTGCTGACCTGCCGGTTCGAGCAGGAATTCCTCGACGTGCCGCAGGAATGCCTGATCCTGACCATGAAGGCCAACCAGAAGTACTTCCCGCTGCTCGACGGCGCGGGCAGGCTCACCAGCAAATTCCTCGTCGTCAGCAACATCCGCCCGGCCGACCCTTCCGCGGTGATCGGCGGCAACGAGCGCGTGGTGCGCCCGCGCCTGGCCGACGCCAAGTTCTTCTTCGACCAGGACCGGAAGAAATCGCTGGCCGACCGCATCCCCGGGCTGGCCAAGGTCGTCTACCACAACAGGCTCGGCACCCAGGGCGAGCGCGCCCAGCGCGTGGCGGCCATCGCCAGCGCCATCGGCAAGGCCCTGGGCGGCGACAAGCTGGCGCAGCAGGCCGACCAGGCCGCGCTGCTGTCCAAGGCCGACCTGCTCACCGACATGGTGGGCGAGTTCCCCGAGCTGCAGGGCACCATGGGCCGCTATTACGCCCTGCACGACGGCCTGCCGGAGGAAATCGCCGACGCCATCGAAGACCATTACAAGCCGCGCTTCGCCGGCGATGCGCTGCCGCACGGGCCGGTGGGACTGTGCGTGGCCCTGGCCGACAAGCTGGAGACGCTGGCCGGCCTGTTCGGCATCGGCCAGCTGCCCACGGGCGACAAGGATCCTTTCGCGCTGCGCCGTCATGCCCTGGGCGTGATCCGTATGCTGATAGAACGCGACTTGCCGCTCGACATGAGCTGGCTGTTCCAGGCGGCACAGCTGACGGATCGGAAAGTGGCTGAGCAGCTCGCCGACTTCATCTACGAGCGCCTCGCCGGCAGCCTGCGCGAACAAGGGTACTCGGCGCTGGAAATCGATGCCGTCGTCGGCCTGCGCCCGCAGCGTCTCGGCGACATCCCGAAGCGGCTCGCCGCCGTGCGCGCGTTTGCCACTCTGCCCGAGGCCGCGAGCCTCGCCGCTGCCAACAAGCGTGTCGGCAACATCCTGAAGAAAGTCAGTGGCGGGGTGACGGCGAAGATCGATGCAGCACAGCTCAAGGAGCCGGCAGAGGTCGCCTTGCATGCCGCCCTCTCCGGCGTCAAGCCGCAGGCCGATGCCGCCTTCGAGCAGGGTGATTACACAGCATCGCTTCAATCGCTGGCGGCATTGAGGGGGCCGGTCGACGATTTCTTCGACCACGTCATGGTGAATGTCGACGATGCCGCCCTGCGGACAAACCGCCTCGGCCTGCTGGCTATCCTCCATGCCGCCATGAACCGCGTCGCCGACCTGTCCAGGCTCTCCGCATGAAGCTGGTCATCCTCGACCGCGACGGCGTCATCAACCACGACAGCGATCGGTTCATCAAGTCGCCGGAGGAATGGCGGCCGATCCCGGGCAGCCTGGAAGCGATCGCCCGCCTCTCGCAGTGGGGCTACCGCGTGGTGGTGGCGACCAACCAGTCGGGCATCGGCCGCGGCCTGTTCGACATGGATGCACTGAACGCCATCCACGACAGGATGATGAAAGCGGTGGCGCTGGCCGGCGGGCGCATCGATTCGATCTTCTTCTGCCCGCATGCGGCGGATTCGACCTGTGAATGCCGCAAGCCGCGTCCCGGCATGCTGCGCGAAATCGCCCAGCGCTACAGCACCGATCTCAAGGGCGTGCCCGCCGTGGGCGACAGCCTGCGCGACCTGCAGGCCGCCCTCGCCGTGGGCGCACAGCCCATCCTGGTGCTGACCGGCAAGGGGGCGAAGACCCGCAACCATCCCGAGCTGCCGGGCGAAACGCTGGTGTTTCCCGACCTCGCCGCCGCAGCGGCGCATATTGCGTCATGACCTGGAAGGCGCCCAGGCCGACCCTCTCGATCATCCTGCGTTCGGCGCTGTTCATGGCGCTGCTGCTGCTGTTTACGCCTCCCTACGCTCTGGGTGTCTTGCTCTGTTTCCCGCTGCCGCACCGCTGGCGCCGGATGTCGGTGGTGCCCTGGGTGCATGTCGCCTCCTGGCTGATCCGGCATGTCCTGCGCATCGACTATCGCGTGCTCGGCCGCGAAAATCTGCCTGGCCGTCCCGCCGTCATCCTCTCCAAGCACCAGTCCGCTTGGGAAACCATCGTGCTGCAGCTGATCTTCCCCTGGACGCTGTTCGTCTGGAAGAAGGAACTGAAGATGCTGCCGTTCTTCGGCTGGGCCCTGGCGGCGACGCCGATGATCTCGGTCGACCGCGGCGCCGGCAAGGAGGCGCTGCGCCAGCTGGTCGAGCAGGGCCGGCTGCGCCTTGGCCAGGGCTACTGGGTGATCATTTTTCCCGAAGGCACGCGCACCCCCGTCGGCACCCATCGCCGCTACAAGATCGGCGGCGCCCATCTGGCGGTTGAAACCGGCGCACCGGTGGTGCCGGTGGCGCTCAACGCCGGCGAGTTCTGGAGCCGGCAGGCCTTCATCAAATACCCGGGTACGGTGACGGTGAGCATAGGCCCGGCGATTGACCCGGCCGGCCTCACGGCGGAAGATGTCAGCAAACGCGCCGAAGCCTGGATGGAAGCCGAAATGCGCCGCATCAGCCCGCATCGTTATCATGCAGAGCGAAAGCCAGCTTGAGCTGCCGCTCGGCCGGCAGGCGCCGGCGCGTCGCCGACCGCGCAGGAAACTGCCGGAGCAATTGTGGCGCGATGCGGTCTGCCTGCCCTTCCTCGGCCGCAGCGTGAGCTTGCGCCTGGACGGCGCCCGCGAGCGCGCCGAACTCGTCGACGGCATCCTCTATCTGCCGCTGCCGCCGGAAGCCGGCGAAGCCCAGGTCCGCGACCGCGCCCAAGGCTGGCTGCAGGGCGAGGCGCGGCGGCTGCTCGGCGAGCGGCTGGCTCTGTGCGCCGGGCGCCTCGCCCTGCAGGTGCCCGCTTGGCAGCTGGCCTTCACGGCCGGCCTGTCGATCGAAACGGACGCCGGCGGCCGTTTGCGCCTGCCCTGGCGCTTGGTGCAGCTGAAGGCCGAGGAGATCGACCGCCGTCTGCTCGGCCAGCTTGAACCGCTCCGCTTGCGCGCCGGTGCCCGCGATTTCTGGGATGCTGCGCCTTTTCCAGCTTGAGCTGCCGCTGTTCAGGCGCGCCGTGCCGCCGGCGGAGTCGATCCGGCACATCCAGCTTGGCACGCGCATCGTCTCATACCGCCTGATCCGATCGAGCCGGCGCACCCTCGGCATGACCATTGACCAGCGCGGGCTGCGCGTCGGCGCCTCGCCGCGCACCTCCCTTGCCGAGATCGAGCGCTTCCTGCGCCACAACGCCGCCTGGGTGCTGAAGAAGCTCGACGAGTGGCACGGCCACGGGGGGCTGCGCCACCTGGCGGTTTGCGACGGCGCGCTGATTCCGGTGCTCGGCGAGGACTGCGTGGTGCGCATTGAGGCGGGCGCGAACCGCGTGCGCTGGGCCGGCCATGCGATGATCCTGCAGGCGCGGCCCGATGCCGACCTGCGACATCTTGCCCGCCGCGCCCTGCGCGCGCGCGCGCTCGATGTGTTCAGGGAGCGCGCGGCGCATTACGCCGCGCAACTCGGCCGGCCATTGCCGCGCGTGGCGTTGTCCAACGCCCAGACGCGCTGGGGCAGTTGCAACGAGAAGACCGGCATCCGCCTGTCGTGGCGGCTGATCCACGCGCCGCCACGGCTGATCGACTACGTCGTGGCGCATGAGATAGCGCATCTCGTCGAGATGAATCATTCCAAGCGGTTCTGGGCCGTGGTGGCGCGGCTGTGCCCGGACTACAAGGCCGCGCGCGACGAACTGAAGCGGCTGGCCGCAACCTGCCCGCAGATATAGGCCTTACGGGAGAAGACATGCGCATTCTGCACACCATGCTTCGCGTTGGCGACCTCGACCGCTCGATCGGTTTCTATACCGAGGTGATGGGCATGCGGCTGCTCAGACGCAACGACTACCCGGAGGGCAGGTTCACGCTGGCTTTCGTCGGCTACGCGGACGAGCGCGAAGGCGCCGTGCTTGAATTGACCCACAACTGGGGGGTGGGCAAATACGATATCGGCACGGGCTACGGCCACGTTGCGCTGGAAGTTGACGACGCCCATGCCGCTTGCGATGAAATCAAACGCCGCGGTGGCACGGTGACGCGCGAAGCCGGTCCGATGAAGCACAGCAGCACGATCATTGCCTTCGTGCAGGACCCGGACGGCTACAAGATCGAGTTGATCCAGAAGAAACCCGGCTAGCGCGGGGCACATCCCTGTGCCTCAACCATGTTCCGCCAGGCCTCTCCACGTAGCGATGGAACAGCGCGCCCGCCAGCAGGCTGAGGCCCCAGGCGAGCAGCATGCCGAGCGCGTTCGCTGCCGGGTCGGCAGGAAATGCCCGTCCGAAGGCCGCATTGACAACGAGGCAGACCGGATAGTGGACCAGGAACACCGAGTAGGAGATGTCGCCGAGGAAGGCGAGCGCAAGGCCTGGCGCGGGCGGCAGCCGCATAGGCCGAAAAGTCAGTCCCAGCAGCACGGCACTGGCGAGCGCCACGGCGATTCGGCTGCGGAAGTCGAGCATGAGCGCAAGGGCGACCGCCGCGACCATCAGCGCAAGCATCCCGAACCGGCGCGGCTGCCCGCCGGCCCAACAGGCGAGCGCCCCCAGGGCGTAGGCTCCGAAGAAATACAGCGCCGAATCGTCCCAGGCGGGAATGCGGTTGAAATGGAAGAGTGATGCGACGGCCAGCCCGGCGACCAGGGTCATCGCCCAGCGACGGGACAGCCAGATCAGGACGACCATCAGGGCGTAAAGCTGGAAGTCAATCGCCACATACCAGACGCCGGCCGAGAGCGCCTCGTAGCCGAGCAGGTCCTGCAGCAGCAGGAGATGGGCGAACAGTTGCGCCAGACCGGGTTTCCCCGGCGTGGTATCGAGAGGAAGGATGGAGCGTGCCGCCGCGGCGCAGGCGATGGCCAGGGCGAGGGCGGCCACGAGCGGAATCGCCAGGCGGCAGTAGCGCCGCCAGATCAGCAGCAGCGGCCGCTCGATGCGAAGGGCGTTGCGCGAGGCCAGGCTTCGGGCGGCGAGGAATCCGCCGACGACCAGGAAAACCTGCACGGCGAGGCGGCCCTCCCGCGCCAGCCAGTCCAGCAATGACGGTGCCAGCGAATGGGCGATCTCCGACATCGGTCCGTAGAAAGCCAGGTGATGCAGCACGATGAGCTGCGACGCCAGAACCTTTAGAAGATCGATCAGGGGGAGACGCAAGATATTTATCCCTCTACCGAAGCCTGCTCTCTCAAATCCTCGCGACCAGCCGGATTGCTTGCCTACCAGATTCGCCACATCCTCGATCAGGCCGGAAGGTCTGTCACGATCCGGTCACGCGACCCACAAGGACGCAGGCGCCGGAAGCAGTTAAGTTGTTGATGTGTTTGGTGGGCCGTGTTGGACTCGAACCAACGACCAAGGGATTATGAGTCCCCTGCTCTAACCGACTGAGCTAACGGCCCCCGGGGGGGATGATACTGAAACGGCAGCCTCGGCTGCCGTTCCCCATTTAGGTTTCGGTGTCGAGGAAGCTGCGCAGCTTCTCCGAGCGCGAGGGATGCCGCAGCTTGCGCAGGGCCTTGGCCTCGATCTGGCGGATGCGCTCGCGCGTGACGTCGAACTGCTTGCCGACTTCCTCCAGGGTGTGGTCGGTGTTCATCTCGATGCCGAAGCGCATGCGCAGCACCTTGGCTTCGCGCGGCGTCAGGGTGTCGAGGATCTCCTTGGTGACGTCGCGCAGGCTGGCATACACGGCGGCTTCGGCCGGCGCCAGGGTGGCGGCGTCCTCGATGAAGTCGCCCAGGTGCGAGTCGTCGTCGTCGCCGATCGGCGTCTCCATGGAGATCGGTTCCTTGGAGATCTTCAGGATCTTGCGGATCTTCTCCTCGGGCATCTCCATCTTCACCGCCAGGGTGGCGGGATCGGGCTCGTTGCCGGTCTCCTGCAGGATCTGGCGCGAGATGCGGTTCATCTTGTTGATGGTCTCGATCATGTGCACCGGGATGCGGATGGTGCGCGCCTGGTCGGCGATCGAGCGCGTGATGGCCTGGCGGATCCACCACGTGGCGTAGGTCGAGAACTTGTAGCCGCGGCGGTATTCGAACTTGTCCACCGCCTTCATCAGGCCGATGTTGCCCTCCTGGATCAGGTCGAGGAACTGCAGGCCGCGGTTGGTGTATTTCTTGGCGATGGAAATCACCAGGCGCAGGTTGGCCTCGGTCATCTCGCGCTTGGCGCGGCGCGCCTTGGCTTCGCCGGTAGACATCTGCTTGTTGATGTCCTTGAGGTCCTTCAGCGGGATACCGATGTGGTTCTGCAGGTCGATCAGCTTCTGCTGCTCTTCGATGATGGCCGGCGCCGCGCGCATCAGCGTCGGCGCATAGGGCTTGCCGCCGGTGACCTCGTGCTTGAGCCATTCCAGGTTGGTTTCGTTGCCCGGGAACACCTTGATGAAGTGCGGCCGCGGCATGTTGCCCTTCTTGACGCACAGTTCGAGGATCTTGCGCTCGTGGTTGCGCACGTCCTCGACCATGTGGCGCACCGAGTCGCACAGCCGCTCGATGATGCGCGCCGTGAAGCGGATGTTCATCAGCTCGCCGGAGATCTGTTGCTGGATCTTCAGGTAGGCTTTCTCGCGCGGCCCCTTCTTCGCCAGCACGGCCTGCATTTTGCCGAACAGGCCGTGGATGGCGGTGAAGCGCTCCAGCGCGTCGGCCTTCAGCTGCAGGAGGGAGGCGGACACCGCGCCGCCCTCGCCGTCCTCCTCGGACTCATCCTCCTCGACGGCCAGCTCCTCGTTTTCCGCCAGCGCCTCGATGTCTTCGGCGGCATTGGGGTCGATCAATCCGTCCACCAGTTCGTCGACGCGCATCTCGTCGCGAGCCACCTTCGCCGCCATTTCGAGCATCTCGGCGATGGTGGTAGGGCAGGCGGAGATCGCCTGCACCATGTGCTTCAGGCCGTCTTCGATGCGCTTGGCGATCTCGATCTCGCCCTCGCGCGTGAGCAGTTCGACCGAGCCCATCTCGCGCATGTACATGCGCACCGGGTCGGTGGTGCGGCCGAACTCGGATTCGACCGTCGACAGCGCCTGTTCCGCCTCTTCCTCGATGTCCTCGTCGGCGACCGCCGGCGGCGTGCCTTCGGCCATCAGCAGGTCTTCGGCGGCTGGCGCCTCGTCGAAGACCTGGATGCCCATGTCGTTGAAGGTCGAGATGATCGACTCGATCTGCTCGGCGTCCACCATGTCGTCCGGCAGGTGGTCGTTCACCTCGGCATAGGTGAGGAAGCCGCGTTCCTTGCCGAGGGCGATCAGGTTCTTCAGTCGGGTGCGCCGCGTTTCCAGGTCGAGCGGCTGCGCCATGGGGGCGGGAGCCAGGGCGGTGCGGCCCTTGCTGCGGCCGGCCTTGGTTTTGGGCTGCTCCTTGGGCGCAACCGGCTCCGGTGCCGCGATTTCCTTGCGCGGCGGCTTGGCCGCTGCAACCTTCACGGGAACGGCCTTGGCCGGCTTGGCCTTGACCATCTTGCCGGACTTGGCTGTGGCCTTGCTGCGTTTTCCGGCGGATTTGGCAACCGCCTTGGCTTTTTCCTTGGCCATGTCGTTCCTCTGTAAGGGCTGTATTCCGGGAAAACCCAAAATTATATCAAAAAATCAAACCGAAGTTGCTGGTTTAACCGCCTGTTTTTGCATCAATAACTCTTGCAGGTGCCGGATCTCGTCCGGCGCCAGGCCGACGCTCTTGTGTTTCGCGTTAAGTGCGTCGATCTCGCTTCGTACCCTCGCCTGACGCAGGCGCTCGACGGTATCGGCGAAAACAGCCTCGATAGACTCTTCGTCGAATTCCTGTTCGACGAGTTCCCCGAGCACTTCGGAAATCAACCTCTCATGCGGCGTGCCGCGGAAATGCTCCAGAACCATGCCGAGGCCTTTGCCCGACAGGTATCCGTCAGTCACGGCGACGACCATGGCGCACAGGGCATCGCTTTCCGGCTGGCTGTCAGGAATCAGGCCGGTGGGCAGGCGGGCTCCCAGCGCCGGTTGCTGGACGATGATGCGCAGCAGCTTGCGGGCCAGGGGCGAGGGCGCGCCGCGCGGCGTTCGCGTCGGGGCTGCCCTGCGCACGACGGCGGGCAGTTCGCAGAGGGACTCGATTTCCGCCTGGGAGCAGCCGCTCGCCTGGGCCAGCAGCTTCACCAGCTGCAGGCGCAGCAAGGGCGCCTGCAGTCGGCCAAGCAGCGGCTTGGCGGCATGCACCAGCTGCGAGCGCCCTTCTGCGCTGGCGAGATCCTTGTCGGCCTTCAGTTCCTGCATGAGGAAATCGGTGAGCGGCACGGCCTGCCGCGCCAGCCGGCGGAAAGCCTCGGCGCCGTGGGCGCGCACGTAGCTGTCGGGGTCGTCCTCGGGCGGCAGGAAAAGGAAGGCCACCGTCTTGTTGTCGGCGACCTGCTCCAGGCTGGCTTCGAGGGCGCGCGCGGCCGCCTTGCGACCGGCATTGTCGCCGTCGAAGCAGAAGATGACGCGGTCGGCCTGGCGCAGGAGCTTGTGCACGTGGGTCGGCGTGGTGGCGGTGCCCAGCGTCGCCACGGCATTGCCGACGCCGTGCTGGGCGAGGGCGACGACGTCCATGTAGCCCTCGACGACGATGACGCAGTCCTCGTCGCGGATGGCCTGGCGCGCCTGCAGCAGGCCGTACAGCTCGCGACCTTTCTCGAATAGCGGCGTCTCCGGGGAATTCAGATACTTTGGCTCACCGTGGCCGATCACCCGGCCGCCGAAGCCGATCACGTTGCCGCGCGCATCGAGAATGGGAAACACGATGCGGTCGCGGAAGCGGTCGTAGCGCTTGCCGGCATCGCCCTCGATGACCAGACCGCAGTCGACCAGGACCTTGTTCTGGTAGTCGGAAAAGACGGCAGTCAATCCTTGCCAGCCTTCCGGCGCATAGCCCAGGCCGAAGCGGGCGGCGATCTCGCCCGTGAGGCCTCGTCCCTTGAGATAGTCGATGGCCTTCGGGCTGGCCTTGAGTTGATCCTTGTAGAACTTCGCCGCCCGGGCCATGTATTCGGTGAGCGGCGCCGCAGAGACGACTTTCTGCCGATGCTCGTCCAGGCGCTGCTGAGGTATCTGCAGGCCGATCTGGCCGGCCAGGTCCTCCACCGCCTCGATGAAGCCGAGGCCGGAATACTCCATCAGGAAGCCGATGGCGCTGCCATGGGCGCCGCAGCCGAAGCAGTGATAGAACTGCTTCGACGGGCTGACCGAGAAGGAAGGGGTCTTTTCGCTGTGGAAGGGGCAGCAGGCGACGTAGTTCGCCCCGGCCTTTTTCAGGGGCAGGCGGCGCTCGATGACGTCGACGATGTCGATCCTGGCGAGGAGTTCCTGGATGAAGGAGTCTGGGATCACGCTCAATGCTATGGGTGCTGGCGTAAACGAGCAGCACCCGCCTTCAACCCATTATAGGAAAGGCCGCCGGTTTTGCCGGCGGATTTACTTCGAAAGTGCCGTCTTGACGCGGCTGGAGACCTGGGCCATGTCGGCCCGCCCGGCCAGCTTCGGCTTGAGCAACGCCATCACCTTGCCCATGTCCTGCATCCCGACCGCTCCGCTGGCCGCGATGGCCTCGGCCACGGCGGCCTGGATTTCTGCGTCAGAGAGCGCCTGCGGCATGTAGCCGGAGAGCACCGCAACCTCGAACTTCTCCGCGTCGGCCAGGTCCTGGCGGCCGGCCGCCTCGAACTGGGCGATGGAGTCCCGTCGCTGCTTGAGCATCTTGTCGATGACGGCGAGCACGGCTGCATCGTCCAGTTCGACCCGCTCGTCGACTTCCTTCTGCTTGACGGCGGCCAGCAGCAGGCGGATGGCGCCCAGACGCGCGGTCTCGCGGGCCTTCATGGCGGCCTTCATGTCCTCGTTGACGCGGGCTTTCAGGTTCATGGCGATGTTTTCCAGTGCAAATGCAACAGCCACGGATTGCACGGATCGACGATCCGTGCAATCCGTGGCTGCTTGCTTAAGGCAGTCCGGAAGGACTGCCTGCTCAGTACATCTTCGGCGGCAACATCTGGCTGCGGATGCGCTTGTGATGGCGCTTCACCGCAGCGGAGAGCTTGCGCTTGCGCTCGGCCGTGGGTTTTTCGTAGAACTCGCGCGAACGCAGTTCGGTCAGAAGACCGGTTTTTTCGATGGCGCGCTTGAAGCGGCGGATGGCCACTTCGAACGGCTCGTTTTCCTTGACGCGGATACCAGGCATGCGGATAAACCCTGCTTAACTGGGAAAGCCGCGCATTATATCCACTTTCCCGGGAAAGTCCAACAGGCTCTAAAATGGCTTCCATGCTCGTTCTCGGCATCGAATCCTCCTGCGACGAAACCGGCCTGGCGCTCTACGACAGCGGGCGCGGATTGCTGGCCCACGCCGTGCATTCGCAGATCGACCTGCACGCGGCCTATGGCGGCGTGGTGCCGGAGTTGGCCTCGCGCGACCATATCCGGCGCATCGTGCCGCTGCTGCGCAGCGTGCTCGACAAAGCCGGCGGCCGCATGGAGGAGATCGACGCCGTTGCCTACACAGCCGGCCCCGGCCTGGCCGGCGCCCTGCTGGTGGGGGCGGGCTTTGCCGAGTCGCTGGCCTTCGCCCTGAAGGTGCCGGCCCTGCCGGTGCATCATCTGGAAGGGCATCTGCTCTCGCCCCTGCTGTCGGCCGATCCGCCGCGCTTTCCCTTCGTCGCCCTGCTGGTTTCCGGCGGTCACACCCAGCTGATGCGGGTGGCCGGCGTCGGCCGGTACGCGCTGCTGGGCGAAACCCTCGACGACGCGGCCGGCGAGGCCTTCGACAAGACAGCCAAGCTGCTCGACCTGGGCTATCCGGGCGGGCCGCAGCTGGCCGCCCTGGCCGGCCAGGGGCGCGCCGGGCGCTACGGCCTGCCGCGGCCGATGCTGCACAGCGGCGATCTCAACTTCAGCTTTTCCGGCCTGAAGACGTCGGTGCTGACGCTGGTGCGCCAGGGGACGCTCTCGGCTGCCGACAAGGCCGACCTGTGCGCGGATTTCCAGGCGGCGATCGTCGAGGTACTGACTGCCAAGGCACTGGCGGCGCTGAAGCGCAGCGGATTGAAGCAACTGGTGGTGGCGGGCGGCGTCGGTGCCAACCAGGCCCTGCGCGCCGCCCTCGACGCCGGCGCACAAGCCATCGGCGGCCGGGTTTTCTATCCCGAACTGGAGCTGTGCACCGACAATGGCGCGATGATCGCCTTCGCCGGGGCGCAGCGGCTGACTTTTGCCGCCGTTGCGGAAAGGTCCGGCGGTTTCGGCGTCAGGCCGCGCTGGCCGCTCGCGGAGGTGTGACATGGACTTGCCGGTGAACCGCTTCAAGCGCGCCCTGACCGAGGGCAGGACTCAGATCGGGCTGTGGTCGGTGCTGGCCAATCCTGCCGCGACCGAACTGCTCGGCGCTGCCGGCTTCGACTGGCTGCTCATCGACATGGAGCATGCTCCCAATGAGCTGCCGGACGTGCAGGCGCAGCTGCAGGCGCTGCGCGGCACCGACGCCAGCCCGGTCGTGCGGCCGCCCTGGAACGACATGGTGTGGGTGAAGCGCGTGCTCGATCTTGGCGCCCAGACGCTGCTGATCCCCTTTGTGCAGACGGCCGAGGAGGCGGCGCAGGCCGTGGCCCACATGCGCTATCCGCCGGCGGGCCGGCGCGGCGTGGCGGGCGGCACGCGCGCCGCGCAATGGGGCCGCATCCGCGATTACTACATGCGTGCCGAGGAAGAGCTGTGCCTGCTGCTGCAGGTGGAGTCGCGCCAGGGGCTGGAGAACCTTGAGGCCATAGCCGCCACACCTGGCGTCGATGGCGTGTTCATCGGGCCGGCAGATCTCTCCGCCGACCTGGGCCATCTGGGCAATACTCAGCACCCCGAGGTGCAGGCGGCGATCGAGAAGGCCGTACGGCGCATTCGTGCCGCCGGCAAGGCGGCGGGCATCCTCGCCCGCGACGAGGCGGGTGGGCGGCGCTGGATCGAGGCCGGCTGCAATTTCGTTGCCGTGGGGGTCGATGCCGTGCTGCTGGCGCAGGCTGCGGACGGCCTCGCCGGGAAATTCAGGGCTTAACTGCCTACTTCTCGCCGATCTTCGGCTCGGTGCCGGCGCGGATGCGCTGCAGGTTTTCGCTGTGGCGCCAGTAGAGCAACAGGGCGATGCAGAATACTGCCGTAACCGTGTCGCCATTGCCCAGCAGCCCCATGGCGAAGAGCGGCGCCGTGATGGCGGCGGCGATGGCGCCGAGCGAGGAATAGCGGAAAAACCACACCACGCCGATCCACACCGCCAGCACGGCCAGGCCCAGCCACAGACTGAAGCCGAACAGCACCCCGGCGGCAGTGGCGACGCCCTTGCCGCCCTTGAAGTTGAGGAAAATCGGGTGCAGATGGCCGAAGAAGGCGGCGAAGCCGGCGATGGCGACATCCTGCGGCTGGGCGCCGTAGGCGGGGCCGAACTGCTGCACCAGGAAGACGGCGAGCCAGCCCTTGGCAGCATCGCCGAACAAGGTGATCAGGGCCGCCAGCTTGTTGCCGCTGCGCAGCACGTTGGTGGCGCCGGGATTGCCGGAACCGTAGCTGCGCGGGTCGGCCAGGCCGAAGAGCCTGCTCGTCACCATGGCGAAAGAGATGGAGCCGAGCAGGTAAGCGAGAATGGCAAAACCGAGCGTAGTCAATTCGTATCCCCTAAAATCAGCGGCATTCTAAACACAAATCAGCCATGGATCGCATCTTCATCGAGGAATTGCGCGTCGAGGCCTGGGTCGGCATCTACCCGCGCGAGCGGGCGGCGCGCCAGACCATCGAGATCAGCCTGGAGTTCGGCGTGCCGGACGCCGCCGCCGAGCACGACGACATCGCCGACACCATCGACTACGCCGAGGTGATTGCGCGCATCCGCCAGGAACTCGGCCAGCGCCATTTCAACCTGTTGGAGACGCTGGGCGAGTTCGTCGTCACCCTGCTGACCGGGGATTTCGGCGCGCCCTGGGTGAAGATTTCCATCGCCAAGACCGGCGTGGCGCGGGGAGTGAAGCGGGTCGGCGTGGCGATCGAGCGGGGGAAGCTCGGCTGATCGGCGCGGCCGGGCCAGAGCCCGGCCTACAGCATTCCGCATTCGACCTGCTTCGGCGCCAGGACGCGCACGATCTCGTGCGGCTGCACGCCGACCAGGAAGCCGCGCCGGCCGCCGTTGATGTAGACGAGCGGCAGGTCGAGGATGGTCTTTTCGATATACACCGGCAACGGCTTCTTCGTGCCGAAGGGAGAGGTGCCGCCCACCATGTAGCCGGTGTGGCGCTGGGCGATCTCAGGCTTGCAGGGGGAGACGCCTTTCGCGCCGATCTGCCTTGCGAGGTTCTTGGTCGACACCTTGCGGTCGCCGTGCATCAGCACGATGAGCGGCTTGCCGGCCTCGTCCTCCATCACCAGGGTCTTCACCACGGCGTGCTCGTCGACGTTCAGCTCGCGTGCCGAGACACGGGTGCCGCCGTGCTCCTCGTATGCATAGAGATGGTTCGAGTGGGCGACGCGGTGCTGCTGGAGGAAGCGGGTCGCGGGAGTTTCCGGGGCGTGGGTTTCGTGTTTCACAACAGCATTCTACAAAATCCGTCTTGAACATCCCTGCCAGGATGGCTATAAATGAAAGGTTCCCATTACTTGGAGAACGAGCCGAAAGAAGCTGGCATGTCTCGCCGGAGTGCCATTACGGGATCGCCGATCCCGTGGTTGCGCCTCATCGAAGGCGCCGCGCCGAGTCTGGCGCAGAAGAGCCCCGCAGTCGCGGGGCTCTTTCATTATCCTCTCGGGTGGTGCTGCGCATGCAGCCGCTTCAGCCGCTCGCGTGCGACGTGGGTGTAGACCTGCGTCGTCGAGATGTCGGCGTGCCCCAGCAGGAGCTGCACCACGCGCAGGTCGGCGCCGTGGTTGATGAGGTGGGTGGCGAAGGCGTGGCGCAGGGTGTGCGGCGAGATGCGCGCGGGCTCGATGCCGGCGTGCGCGGCGTGGCGCTTGATCAGCGTCCAGAACCTCTGGCGCGTGAGGCCGGCGGCGCGCCGCGTGACGAACAGGGCGTCGCAATTGCGGCCGGCGAGGAGTTGCGGCCGCGCCTCCTGCAGATAGCGCTCCAGCCATTCCAGCGCCACTTCTCCCAGCGGCACCAGGCGCTCTTTCGAGCCCTTGCCGAAGACGCGCACCACGCCTTCGTTCAGGCCCGCCTCGAACAGCTTCAGCGCCACCAGTTCGGAGACGCGCAGCCCCGTGGCGTAGAGCACTTCCAGCATGGCGCGGTCGCGCAGGCCGAGCGGCGCGTCGACGTCGGGCGCGGCGAGCAGCGCCTCGACTTGGGCTTCGGACAGGGTTTTCGGAAAGCGCTCGGGGCGCGGTGGCGGCTCGATGTTGAGCGTGGGATCGGCCTGGATCTCGCCGATGGCCAGCAGGTGCTGGTAGAGACGACGCAGCGAGGCGATCAGGCGGCGCTGG
Organism: uncultured Rhodocyclaceae bacterium; assembly: GCA_964475635.1. Classification (GTDB taxonomy): domain Bacteria; phylum Pseudomonadota; class Gammaproteobacteria; order Burkholderiales; family Rhodocyclaceae; genus Desulfobacillus. The sequence goes on along the minus strand of CAYYXS010000020.1, from coordinate 9,496 downwards.
CTGGTGGATTTGGCACGCCGGCTGAAATCGCGCAGGTAGCCGTGGAGGTCGGCCGGCTCGACCCGGTCGAGGGTCTTGTCGCGCAGACCGAGCCAGGAGGAAAACTGCGCCAGATCGGCGCGGTAGCTCGCCAGGGTGTTTTTCGAGAGGCCCGCCTCCAGCCAGAGCGTGTCCGAGAAGTTGTCGAGCAAGACCTGGTCGACCGCCGTGCCGGGGCGACTGACTTTTCCGCTCAATGCGTTTTCTCGTGGGCGAGCAGCCAGCGCTTGGTGTCGAGCAGGTAGCCGCCGCGCGCGTTGGCGAAGCCGCCGAGGCCGCCGTCCGCCGCGACGACGCGGTGGCAGGGCACCACCACCGGGTAGGGATTGCGGCCGCAGGCCTGGCCCACGGCGCGCGGCGCGCTTTTCAGGCGTTTGGCGATTTCACCGTAGGTGGCCGTGCGGCCTGGCGGAATGGCGGCGATGGCGCGCCAGACGCTGCGCTGGAAGGCGGTGCCGGCGGGTTCGAGGGGCAAATCGAAGCGGGCCTTCGGATCGGCCAGCCAGGCAGCCAGCTGTTCGCAGGCGCGCCCCGCCAGCGCGGATTGCGGCTTGACGGCCTTTGTGCCGGGCGGCAGGAAACGGATCTCGGCGATGGCTTCGCCCTCGATGCGCACACCCAGCGCGCCGAAGGGGGTTTTCAGGACGGCATCGAATTGCGCATCGCTCATGATCTTGTCTCCTTTCGCAGCTTCTGCATGGCCAATACGGCAAAAGTCAGCCCCACGCCCACGGTGTCATACAGCGGCTGCGGGTACACCAGCAGGAGCCCCGCCGCGACGAGCAGCCAGCGTTCGATGGGCGTGCAGCGCTTCAGCGCCCAATTCTGCGCGCCGGCCGCCAGGGCCGCAATGCCGATCATCGCCGTCAGCGAGGACAGGGCGATGTCCTGCCAGCTGCCCTTGAGCAGCAGGCCGAGGCCGGCCGGGTCGAGCACGAACATGAAGGGCACGACGAAAGCCGGCAGGGTGTATTTCCACGACATCATGGTCGTGCGGTAGGGGTTGCCGCCGGTGATGGCGGCGGCGGCGAAGGGGGAGAGCGCCGTCGGCGGCGAGACTTCGGAGAGGACGGCGTAGTAGAAGATGAACATGTGCGCGGCGTAGTCCGGCACGCCCAGCTTGATCAGGGCCGGGGCGGCAATCACGGCGCAGATGATGTAGCTGGCCGTCACCGGCACGGCGAGGCCGACGACCCACACGATCAGGGCGGTGTACAGGGCCGTCAGCGGCAGGCTCTTGCCGGCAAAGGCGATGACGATGTCGGAGAACTTGAGCCCGAGGCCGGTCAGCGTGACGACGCCGACGATGAGGCCGGCGCAGGCGCAGGTGGCGCCGACGTTGAGCATGCCGACCGAGCCGCTTTCCAGCGCGGCGACGAGCTTTTTCGGCGTGAGCGCGCACTCCTTGCTGAGGAAGCTCGTGGCGAAGGCCACCACGGTGGCCCAGAACACCGAGCCCATCGGCGAGAAGCCGAGCAGCATGAAGACGACGATGGCGACGAGCGAGACGAAGTGGAAGCCGTAGCGGCGGGTCAGTTCCCGGACGCCGGCCGAGGCCTCGAAAGTCACGCCGTGCATGCCGAAGCGCCGGCTGTCCAGCTCGACCATGATGAACAGCGACAGATAGTAGAGCAGGGTCGGGATGGTCGCCATGAGGATGACGTCCATGTACGAGATCTTCAGGAACTCGGCGATCAGGAAGGCCGCCGCGCCGAGCACGGGCGGCGAGAGGATGGCGCCAAGGCCGCCGGCCGCCAGCAGCCCGCCCGCCGAATCCTTGTCGTAGCCGGCTTTCTCCAGCACCGGGTAGGCAACCGAACCCAGCGTCACCGTGGTGGCGACGCCGGAGCCGGAGGGGCCGCCGAGCAGGAAGGAGGACAGCACGATGGTGCGTCCGGCGCCGGTCGTGCCGCCGCCGGTGGCGGCGAAGGAGAAGTCGATGAAGAACTTGCCGGCGCCGGACTGCTGCAGGAAGGCGCCGTAGATGGTGAACAGGATGATCAGCGTGGCCGAGACGTCGAGCGCCGTGCCGAAGATGCCTTCCAGCGTCATGTACATATGGCCGACCAGCCGTTCCACGTCGTAGCCGCGGTGGGTCCACGGCGAGGGCAGGTACTGCCCGAGCATGGCATAGGCGAGGAAGGCCACCGCCACCAGCGGCATCACCCACCCGGTGCTGCGCCGCGCCGCCTCCAGCACCAGCACGACGAGCATGACGCCGAACACCAGGTCCCACTGCGTCGGCACGACGGCGCGCTCGATGAAGTCGTCGAAATCGCCGAGCATGTAGCCGATGCTGGCCAGCGCCGCCAGGGCCAGCAGCACGTCGAACCACATCAGCCGGTTGCGGAGCCGCTTCAGCGCCGGGAACATCATGAAGCAGAGGAACAGCACGAAGGCGAGGTGGATGCCGCGCAGCATCTGCGTCGGCACGATGCCGTAAACCGTGTAGAGGTGGAACAGCGACATCGCCACCGCCACCCCTGTGAGGAACAGGCCGAGCCGTCCGCGCAGGTGCGAGACGGCGCCTTCCTCTTCCTCGATGTACTGCTCGGCCTTCTTCAGCGCTTCCCGGCTGACTTCAGACATGGCACTGGGAGCCGGTTGCTGCGCGCATGACCAGGCGGTCTCCCGGCCGGCCGAACTCGCGCAGGCTGAGGGAGCGGCTGCCAACGCGCAATATCTGAGGTACGCCTGTGGCCACGCGCATGACGATTTCCCCGAAGCGCTCCGCGCGCGCGTGTGCCGTGCCGGATGCGGTCACGCCGAAATACTCCAGCACGGCCGCGCTCGGGCTTTCGAGCCGGCGCAACTCGATCTGGTCGCTGCTTACGACAAATTCCTCGCTGACCGGCTGGTCGTACATCGAATGATGGTAGGTGACGGTGAAGCGCCCGTCCGGCAGATCGAGCCGGCGGCAATGCTCGCCATTGGCGATGTCGATGCCGTCGGCCCGGGCAAGGCCCGCAGCCAGCAGGAGGATGGCTGCGGGAACGAAGCGGCGCATCGCGGCCCTACTGCTTCGCCTTGACGCCCTTTTCGGAGAGATACTTGAGCACGCCGGGATGGAAGGGGATGGGCGAGCCGCCGTCGAGCTGCGTCTCCAGCACGATGTTCTGCGCCTCCTTGTGCGTGGCGACCAGGTCGGCCTTCTTCTCGAAGATCGTTTTGGCGAGCTGGTAAGCGAGAGCCTCGTCCATCTTCTCGCTCACCACCAGCAGGTTCCACACCACGGTGACCTGGGCGTCCTTGTCCTGTCCGGGATAGGACTTGGCAGGGATGCGGCCGGCGACATAGATCGGGCCGTATTTCTTGGCCAGAGCGGGCGCAGTGTCGGCATGGTCGAGAATCCGCATCTTCACGCCCGGCGTCGCGGCCAGGTCGGTCACTGCCGCGGTGGGCACGCCGCCCGACCAGAAGAAGGCGTCGATCTTGCGATCCTTGATGGCGTTGACCGATTCGGCCACCGAGAGCTTTTCGCGCTTGACGTCTTTCTCGGGATCGATGCCGTAGGCTTCGAGGATGCGCAAGGCGATCACCTCGGTGCCGCTGCCGGCGGCGCCGGTGGCGATGCGCTTGCCCTTCAGGTCGGCCATCTTCTCGATGCCGCTGCCGTCCACCGTGACCCAGTGCGACTGGTTGGTGTAGATCACCGCCAGCGCCCGCACCGGCAGCTTCTCCTTGAACTTGCCGCCGGCGGTGTAGGCGTCCCAGGCGGTGTCGGCGAGGGTGAAGGCGATGTCGGCCTTGCCGGCGCCGATCAGGCGCATGTTGTCGACCGAGGCGCTGGTGACTTCCGCCGTGGCTTCCACGCCGGGAATGTTCTTCGTGACGACGCTGGCGACGGCGCCGCCCATGGGGTAATACACGCCGCCGGTGCCGCCGGTGGCGATGGACAGGCGCTTCTGCTGGGCCAGTGCCGGGTTGGCGGCCAACAGGATGCCGGCCGCGGCGGCCAGCAGGGTGCGATACGGGATTCTCATTTCGCCTCCTCCGTGTTCGTTCTGGAACGGTCGATTATAGCCAGTGGAACGGTTATTGCGATTTGCCGAGCAGCCCCTGCTTCAGATCGTTCTGCACCGGATCCTCGCCCAGCCAGACCCTGAGCAGGCCGGCGTAGAAATCCTCGCCGGGGATTTCCTTGCCCTTCATCTGCCCTCCGATGGCCAGCACCGTGCCCTTTTCCGGCACCCAGTCGAAGACGATGCTGGTGCCCGCCTTGATCTCGCCGAGCGCGACGACTGTGTCGACCAGCTGCTTGACGCGATCCTTGAGCGCGGCCTTTTCGGCGTCCGAGCTGTTGTCGTTGATGCCGCCGCTGACGGCGTTGGCGAAGGTGTCGCCGGAGACGTCCTTGATCAGGCTGATGGCGACGCGCTTCGGCCCCTTGGCGGCCAGCGCGGCCTTGGCGTCATTCGTCTTCGCCGGCAGATACAGCGCCATGGCGTAGCGCTTGCCGAACTTGGAGCGCACGCCCGTGCCGTTGATGACTAGCTCGACGCTGCCGAGCTTGACCTTGTCGTCGAACTTGAAGCCCTCCAGTTCGGCGGCCTGGGCAAGATTCAGGGCGAAGGCGGCGATGGCTGCGAGTATCAGTTTCTTCATGGCGTCTCCTTACTTGAAGCGGACCGAAACGCCCGGGTTGCCCGGCAGGCCTTCATAAGTCACCGTGACGCTCATGCCCGCCTTCTGAAAATTGGGCGGCGTGAAGGAGCCGAGGCTGAGGATGTCGCCGGCGCGCAGTCTGCCGCCGGATTTCGCCACATCGTCCGCCAGCCAGACGACGGCGTTGAGCGGATGGCCGAGGATGGCGGCGCCGGGCACCCTGGCGAGTTCCTTGCCGTCCTGGTCGCGCATGACGACCGTCATCTTGCCCAGGGCGTCGACCATTTCCGGCGTGGCCGCGAGCGGCTTGCCGAGCACGCCGAGGCGCGCGCCGACGTTGAAGGAGGTGATCACGGCGGCGCTGAGCGGCTGTTCCTTGGCCGTCACCAGATCGGGCAGTTCGATGAAGGGGCGGATGCTCGCCAGGTGCTTGATTACCTCGGCCGGGGTCTTCGCCTGGTTGATGCCCTCGTCCTTGACCACCACCGCCAGATCGGCCTCGAAGAAGGGAATCGCGCCGAACTTGACCGGCACTTCGGCGCCATCGTCGAGCAGCATTTTCTCCAGCAGCACGCCGCGCACGGGAGAGTGGGTGCCAAAGCGCTTCTGCACCGCCGGGTTGGTGAGGCCGGCCTTGTAGCCGACCACCCTGCCCTGGCCGGCGGAAAGCTCGGCGACCAGGCCGTCGCGGATGCGGACGGCCTCCTCCATGCTCATTTCCTTGGCGAGGCCCGAGGTCGGCTGCATGGCATTGAAGTTGGCGGCGAGCTGGCGGCTTTCCGGCGGTACTGTGGCGCAGGCGGACAGCGCAAGGACTGCGGCGAAAGACGCGACGATGTTGCGGTGTTTCATGGCTTCTCCTCCTTGTTGTTGTTCGAATGCCGCCGTATCGGGGCGACTGACTTTTTATTGCCTGACCTCCCCGTTGCCCAGCACGATCCACTTCTGGCTGGTCAGCCCTTCCAGGCCGACCGGGCCGCGGGCGTGGATCTTGTCGGTGGAGATGCCGATCTCGGCGCCCAGCCCGTACTCGAAGCCGTCGGCGAAGCGCGTCGAGGCGTTCACCATCACCGAGGCCGAATCCACCTCGCGCAGGAAGCGCATGGCGCGCGTGTAGTCTTCCGTGACGATGGCGTCGGTATGCTGCGAAGAGTACTTGTTGATGTGCGCGATGGCCTCGTCCACGCCGGCGACGATCTTCACCGCGATGATCGCGGCGAGGTATTCCTCGTACCAGTCCTGTTCCGTTGCGGCCTTCAGTTGCGCCGCGTCGATGCCGGCGCCGGCAAGCAGTGCCAGCGATTCGGCACAGCAGCGCAGCTCGACGCCCTTGCCGGCCAGCATCGCGCCGAGCTGCGGCAGCAGCTTGGCGGCAATGCCGCGCGCCACCAGCAGCGATTCGGCGGTGTTGCAGGTGCCCAGGCGCTGCGTCTTGGCGTTGTCGACGATGCGCATGGCCTTGTCGGCGTCGGCGTCGTCGTCGACATACACGTGGCAGTTGCCGTCGAGGTGCTTGATCACCGGGATGCGCGCCTCGTTCGAGATGCGCTCGATCAGCCCCTTGCCGCCGCGCGGCACGATGACGTCCACGAATGCCTGCATGGTCACCAGCTCGCCGACGGCGGCGCGGTCGGTGGTGTCCACCACCTGCACCGCCGCGGCCGGCAGGCCGGCGGCGCGCAGGCCTTCGTGCACCAGGGCGGCCAGTGCGCGGTTGCAGCGGATGGCTTCCGAGCCGCCGCGCAGGATGGCGGCGTTGCCCGCCTTCAGGCACAGCCCGGCGGCATCCACCGTGACGTTGGGGCGCGCCTCGTAGATGATGCCGATGACGCCGAGCGGCACGCGCATGCGGCCGACCTGGATGCCGGAAGGGCGGAACTTGAGATCGGAGATTTCGCCGATGGGATCGGGCAGCGCGGCGATCTGCTCCAGCCCTTCCGCCATCGTCGCCACCGACTTGTCGGAGAGGGCCAGCCGGTCGAGCATGGCTTCGTCTAGGCCGGCGGCGCGCGCGGCGTCGACATCCTCGCGGTTGGCGGCGAGCAGGGCCGTGCGTTCGCGGCGGATGGCCGCCGCCATCGCCAGCAGGGCGCCGTTCCTGGCGTTCGTCGAGGCGCGCGCCATGGCGCGCGAAGCCTCGCGCGCCTGGCGGCCGAGCGTCTGCATGTAATCCTTGACGTTCATTGCTTCATTCTTCATGTCGGCTTCCTTGCCAGCCTCAGCGCGAGCTGGAGAAATTCGTCCCACACGTCGCCCTGCACCAGGCCCTTGATCATGCGGTCGATGCGCGCCGCGGCGAGCAGGGCGGCGCGCAGTTGCTGCTGGCGCAGTCGCGGCAGGGCGCGCTGCAGGGCGGCGGCGCGGCGGTCGTCGAACACGCGCTCGGCGCGCAGCGCAGCGGCCAGCGGCCGCCCTTCGTCCTGCGCGGCACGCAATGCGGCCAGAGCGCGGATCTCGCTGGCGTAGGCCCACAGCAGCAGCAGCGGCGCCACGTCCTCGCCGCGCAGGCCCTCGAGCAGCCGGGCGCAGCGGGCGGCGTCGCCATCGAGCAGCGCCGCTCGCAGCTTGTCGACATCATAGCGCGCCACGTTCAGCACCGCATCCTCGACCTGGGCCAGGCTCAACTCGCCGGACGGGTGCAGCAGGCCGAGCTTCTGGATTTCCTGATGGGCGGCAAGCAGGTTGCCTTCGACGTGGGCGGCGATGAACTCAAGGGCGGCGCGCTCGGCCGATTGACCCTGTCGCGCCAGCCGCAGGGCGATCCAGTCCGGCAGCTCGGCGAGGCCGGGAGCATTCAGCTCGAGCGATACGCCGACTCGCGACAGGGCGTTGAACCAGGCCGCCTTCTTCGTTGACCAGTCGAGCTGGGGCAGGGTGACCAGGGTCAGTATGCCTTCGGGCAACCGCTCGCAGTAGCGCGTCAGCATCTCACCGCCGTCGCGACCCGGCTTGCCGGTCGGGATTCGCAGGTCGATCAGCTTGTTATCGCCGAACAGGGACAGGTTGCCGGCGGCGAGCATCAGGGCATCCCATTTGAAGCTGGCGCCGACCACCAGCACCTCGCGCTCGCCGAATCCCCTGGCGCGTGCTGCGGAACGAATGGCGTCGGCCGCCTCGATCACGAGCAGCGGCTCGTCGCCGTGGAGGACGTAAAGCGGGGCCAGCGTATCGGAAAGGTGGGCGGTGAGCCGATCGGCGCGCAACTGCATGGCGTGCCCGTCCCGGCTCAGCCTTCTATCTTGGCGGCGGCCAGGCGGCGCATCAATTGCTGAACCATGTCGTTCTGCATGTCGCGGTAAAGCAGCTGCTCTTCATGCTCCTTGGCGAGCACGCGTTCGTCGCTGAAGCTGATGTCTCGCACCAGGACGATTTCGGTGGGGGGGATGAATTCCCGCCCCTTCGGGCCATGCACCCGGTAGGCCAGGCGGTAGAGCAGCTGGAATTCGCGCACGCGGCCCGCGCCGGAAAGGCTGAGGATGTTCTTCTCGCGCAACTCGCCGATCACGGTAAAGACGGCCTGGGCGTCCTGGGGGACGTCGGTCAGGCGGGTGCCGCCCTGCGCGCGGATGTTGCGCCTGAGGGCGGCTCCGAGTTCCGATCCCTCAGGGGTGGCGATATGCAGGCTGGAGAAGGGCAGCGGCTGCGTGCCGCGCAACTGAAAGCCGCAGGCCGAAAGCAGCAGTGCCAGGACGACGGGAATCAACGCACGCATATTCCGCTCCGTTCAGACCACGATGTTCACCAGCCGGCCAGGCACGACGACGACCTTTTTCGCCTGACGGGCTTCCAGGTGCTTCTGCGCCACATCCGATGCCAGAGCCAGCTGTTCGACGGTTTCCCTTGCCGCGCCTGTCGGCACGCGGATCGCGCCGCGCAGCTTGCCATTCACCTGCAGCACCAGTTCGATCTCGTCCTGTGCCAGCGCCGCTTCGAGCGGTTCCGGCCAGGGGGCATGCAGGATGTCCCCATGGCAATCCTCGTAGCCCAGTTCTTGCCACAGATGATGGCAGACATGGGGGGTGATGGGGGAGAGCAGGCGCAGCAGGATGGACAGGCACTCCTTCACCACCGCCCCATGGCCTTCGGCCGCCTTCGGTGCGCGCTCCAGGGCGTTGAGCATCTTCATGGCAGCCGAGGCGACGGTGTTGAACTGGAACTTCTGGAAATCGTAGTTGGCCTGCTTGAGGTTCAGGTGCACCTCGCGGCGCACGGCGGCCAGCGCCTCCGGCAGCTTCGCAGGCAACTCGGGCGCATCCCGCACGGCTTCGCGCGAGGCGGCGGCAAAGGCCCACAACCGCTTGAGGAAGCGGTAGCTGCCGTCCACGCCGGAGTCGGACCACTCCAGTGTCTGCTCGGGGTGGCTGGCGAACATCATGAAGAAGCGCGCCGTGTCGGCGCCGTACTGCTCGATCAGGTGCTGCGGGTCGACGCCGTTGTTTTTCGATTTCGACATGGTGCCGATGCCGCCGGACTCCACAGCCTGGCCGTCGGCCTTGAGAACTGCGCCGGTGCGGTTGCCCTTGTCGTCGAACATGAGCTCGACGTCGGCCGGGTTGTAGTAGCTGATGCGGCCGGATTCCGGCTTGCGGAAGAAGATTTCGTTCAACACCATGCCCTGGGTGAGCAGGCGCGAGAACGGTTCGTCGAAGCCGACCAGGCCGAGATCGCGCATGACCTTGGTCCAGAAGCGCGAGTAGAGCAGATGCAAGATGGCGTGCTCGATGCCGCCGATGTACTGGTCGACCGGCAGCCAGTATTTCACCCGCTCGTCGACCATGGCGCCGTCGTTGCCGGCCGAGGCGTAGCGGCTGTAGTACCAGGACGAGTCGACGAAGGTGTCCATGGTGTCGGT
>CAYYXS010000019.1:0-78557 GCA_964475635.1 uncultured Rhodocyclaceae bacterium | reverse complement strand
CCAGGCGCTGCAGCTCGTCCTGCGCCTCCTTCTGCGCGGTCATGTCGCGCAGGGTCTCGACCACGGCGATCAGGTTGCCGGCCTCATCGTAGATCGGGCCGACGTCGATGGCCAGGTACAGGCGTGTGCCGACCCGAGGCATGACGCACCAGTTTTCGGCGCGCCGGCCGTGGGCAAGAATCGCCTCCTCCCCGGCATGGTCGTGATCGGCATACAGGGCGTCGATCTCGGCAGTGCGGCCCTGGGCCACCAGGTCGGCCAGGCAGGGGCGCGGTTCATCGTAGAAACCGCGCCAGTGATCGCGGGTGCCGATCACCTCGCCGGACCTGATGCCGGTCAGGCGCTCGCAGGCCCGGTTCCAGATGATGACGCGGCACTCCGCGTCGAGCACGAAGGTCGGCACCACCAGGTGCTCCATCAACCGGACGGAGAAATCCAGCGAGCCGACGTCGTGGTTGCCATCGATCGCCATCAGACCCGCCGATCCGCGTAAGCGGTAGCCCGATCTGTTCGGACGGCTGGCCGGGGCGATGGCTGAAACACGAGCGGGTTTCCGGGCTCAGATCGGCAGGCGCCGCTTCGGTTGCGCGGCCGATGCCTGGGCCGGCCTGGCGCGCACGGGCTTGCGTGGGGCGTTCCCGGATTCGTTGGCAAAGCGGACCTTGCCGTGCAGCACGCAGCCGCGCATGCCGGGATCGCAGGCGGCGCCCTGCACCAGCTGGCAGACGCCGTTCAGGTCGTGGGGGCAGCTCCAGGAACTCATGGGCGCATTTTACGCCCGAAGCGGGCCACTTCGCCATGCCGGAAGCAGCCGGCGAGGTGGTCGTTCACCATTCCTGTGGCCTGCATGTGGGCGTAGCAGATGGTGGAGCCGACGAACTTGAAGCCGCGCTGCCTGAGATCCCCGCTCAGGGCTTCCGATTCCCGCGTGCTGGCCGGAACCTGTCCGGACGACTTCCAGCGGTTTGCGATCGGCCGGCCGTCGACGAAGCGCCAGACGTAGGCGTCGAAGCTGCCGAAGGCCTCCTGCACCTCGATGAAGCGTCGCGCGTTGTTGATCGCCGCCTCGATCTTCAGGCGGTTGCGCACGATGCCCGGGTCGCCGAGCAGGCGGGCGATCTCGCGCTGGCCGAAACGGGCAACCTTGCCGGCATCGAAGCCGGCAAAGGCGAGCCGGTAGTTCTCGCGCTTGCGCAGGATGGTGATCCAGGACAGGCCGGCCTGGGCGCCTTCGAGAACGAGGAATTCGAAGAGCAGGCGGTCGTCGTGCACCGGTACGCCCCATTCGGTGTCGTGGTAGGCGACGTAGAGCGGATCGTTGCCGCACCATGCGCAGCGCATCATGACAGCGTGAAATAAAAAGTGGCGCCCCCGCCGGGGCGGCCTTCCGCCCAGATGCGGCCGCCGTGGCGCCGCACGATGCGGGAGGCGGTGGCCAGGCCGATGCCGGTGCCGACGAACTCGTCGGGGTGATGCAGGCGCTGGAAGGGTTGGAACAGCTTGTCGGCATAGGCCGGGTCGAAGCCGGCGCCGTTGTCGCGCACGAAGAATGTCCGCTCGCCGTTTTCCAGCCTGGCGCTTAATTCGATGCGCGCTTCCGCCTGCCGCGCGGTGAATTTCCAGGCGTTGTCGAACAGGTGGTCGAGCAGGGTGGCGACCAGCGTCGGATCGGCCCAGGCTTTCAGCCCGGGCTCGATGTGGAAAACGGCCCGGCGTCCGGCTTCCTTCTGCAGATCGCGGACGGCGGCATGGGCCAGGGCCGACAGATCGACCTCGCGCCGGTGCATGTCGGCGCGGGTGATGCGCGCCAATTCCAGCATGTCGTCGATCAGCTGCGCCATATGCTGGGCGGCCTTGCGGATGCGTGCCAGGTGGCCGCGGCCTTCCTCGCCCAGGCAGCCGGCGTAGTCCTCGCCGATGACATGGGCGAAGCCCTCGATGCCGCGCAGGGGGCCGCGCAGGTCGTGCGAGACGGAATAGGAAAAGGCCTCCAGCTCGCGGTTGGAGGCTTCCAGCTCGGCGGTGCGCTCCCTGACGCGCCGTTCCAGGTCGGCATTGGCGGCGCGCACGGCATCTTCGGCGCGCTTGAGATCGCTGATGTCGGTGAACACGCCGATGTAATGCAGAGGCCGGCCCTGCTCGTCGCGCACCGCCGTGATGCTGAGGATCTCGGGATAGATCTCGCCGCTCTTGCGCTTGTTCCAGATTTCCCCGCTCCAGGCGCCTCCCTGCGTGAGGGCCAGCCACATGGCTGCGTAGAAGGCGGCATTCTGGCGGCCTGACTGGAGGATGCGCGGGTTTCTGCCAATGACCTCGTCGGCACCATAGCCGGTAATGCGGCTGAAGGACTGGTTGACCGAGACGATGGTGCCCTCGGCGTCGGTGATGGTGACGCCCTCCAGGCTGCTCTCGAACACCGTGGCGGCGAGGCGCAGCTTGAGCTCGGTTTCCTTGCGCGCGGTGATGTCGTTCACCATGGCATACACGCCGGCGACCTCCCCCCGTGCATCGGTCTGCGGCACCAGCCAGACGTCGATGTAGGCGGCCCGGCCGGCGCGGTCGCGGGCGTGGCGCTCGTAGTTGACGGTTACGCCGGATTCGACCCGCTGCCAGGAGGCTTCCAGCTCCGCCATGGTCGCGGCGCCGATGATGTCGCTCAGGGGGCGTCCGCGTGCCTGCTCCGGCGTATACCCGAAGAAGGCGGCATAGCGGCTGTTGCAATACTCGCAGATGCGCCCGGCGCGGAAGTAGGCGAACATCGCCGGCATGCTGTCGGCAATCAGCCGCAGCTGGCTTTCGCTTTGCCGCAGGGCTTCCTCGGCGGCGGCGGCATCCGTGATGTCGTGGCCGATGCCGCGATAACCGGCGAAGCGTCCCTGCGCGTCGAAGCGCGGCCGGCCGCTGACGGAATAGCTGTGCACCGTACCGTCCGCCACCTTGATGCGGTAGCGCAGGTCGTGGAACGGTTCGTGGCGTTCGAGTTGCTCCCGGTGCTTGCGCCAGAGCTCCGCATCCGGTTCGTAGATGGGCAGTTCCCAACGGGTCCGGCCGATGCTCTCGTCGATGCGGAAACCGCCCTTGTTCAGGGCGCCGCCGGACATCCTGGTGAAGCGGAACTGCGCATCCTGCTCCCACCACCAGTCGGCCGACAGCTCGGCCAGATCGCGGTAGCGGCGCTCGCTGTCGGCGAGGGAGCGGCGCACCCTCAAGGCCGTCCGGTAGGCTGCGAAGCCGGCGGCCAGCGCGATCAGCGCCAGCATGCCGAAAACCTTCCAGCCGCCCGCCTCGACGCCCACGTAGCCGCCGACCAGCCCGGCGACCCCCATGCCGGGAACGAGCACGGCTGCCGCGATCCCGAGGGGAGTGCGATGGAGCGGTTCTGCGCCGGTCATGGCCTGCTGCCGATATGTTTGGGCAAAGCAATGGCGTCAGCTTGCCATCGAAGCCGGAGGTTGATCAAGCAAGCGTGAAAAAGAAAGTGGCGCCTTTCCCGGGCGCGCCCTCCGCACGGATGTGGCCGCCATGGCGGCGCACGATGCGGGCGACGGTGGCCAGGCCGATGCCGGAGCCGGAGAACTCGTCGGGCCGGTGCAGGCGCTGGAAGGGCTGGAACAGCTTGCCGGCATAGGCTGCGTCGAAGCCGGCGCCATTGTCGCGGACGTAGAAGGAGGGGGTGCCGCCGATGGATGCGAGGCCGAACTCGATGACCGCCTCCGTCGTCTTTTCCGTGAACTTCCAGGCGTTGCCGAGCAGGTTTTCCAGCACCACGCGCATCAGCAGGGCGTCGGCAGTGGCCTTGACCCCGGGGGCGATGCGCCAATCGACGTGCCGACCATGAGACTGCTCGGCCAGCGAGGCGGCGGTTTCCGCGGCGATCTGTGACAGGTCGACCTCCCTGCGCTTGAGCTCCAGGCGGCTGACGCGGGCCAGGTTGATGAGATCGTCGATGAGGTCGCCCATGCGCTGGCTGGCGCTGCGGATGCGCTGCAGGTAGTTCAGTCCGTTGTCGTCCAGGCGGTGCGCGTATTCCTCCTCCAGCAGGTGGCTGAAGCCGTGCAGGGCGCGCAAGGGGGCGCGCAGATCGTGCGAGACGGAATAGCTGAAGGACTCCAGCTCGCGGTTGGAGGCCTCCAGCGCGGCTGTGCGCTCGCGCACGCGCTGCTCGAGCGTGTCGTTCAGGTCGCGGATGACCTGCTCGGCCAGCTTGCGCTCGGTGATGTCCACGCCCAGGCCGATGAACGACAGGCCGTCGCCGATCTCGATGCGCAGCCCCGTGACGATGTAGGGAACGCGCCTGCCGCTCCTGGTGACCAGGCTGGCCTCGACGCTGGCCGCGCCGGTCTCCATGGCCTGCCGCGTTGCGGCGCGCACCTGCGCGCGGTCTTCCTCGTCGTACATTTCGATGCTGTGCATGGCAGCCACTTCCCGGGCATCGCGGCCGAGGACGGTCTCCAGATTGCGGTTCCAGAGCAGGAAGCGGCCAGAAGGATCGAACAGGAAGAATATGCCGGGAACGGATTCGATCAGTTTCTGGCGGAAGTCGCGCTCCCGCCGCAGGGTGTTTTCCGCCTTCTTGCGATCGGAGATGTCCCGGATGACCGAGAGGATGGCCGGGCCGTCCTCCAGTTCGATCACCGTGGCCGATCCTTCCACCGGCACGATGCTGCCGTCGGCGCGCAGGTAATCCTGTTCGACCCAGGGCAGGCGGAACTGCGTCGGATCCGACTCAAGCCGTGCGATGCGCTGTTTCACCAGATCGCGGGATTCGGGTTGAATGAAGTCGAGTATGTTGCGGCCGATGGCCTGTTCGACTGAATCGAGGCCCCACAGGCGGGCAGCTGCCGGATTGGCGATCAGGATGACGTGCTTCCGATGCACGAAGATAGCGTCGGGCGAGAGGTCGATCAGGTTGCGGTAGCGCTTTTCGGAAAGCCGCAGCGCGTTCTCGGCGTGCTCCTGTTCGGTGACGTCGGTATAGGTCGTGACGAAGCCTCCGCCAGGCATCGGATTGCCGCGCACCTCGATGATGCGGCCATTCGGGCGGGTGCGGCGGAAGCGGTGCGGCGAGGGGTGCCGGGCGCGTTCCACCATGCTGGCCACCAGTTCGTCGACGTTGCAGGGGCCGTATTCGCCGCGTTCCGCGTTGAGTCTGGCGAAGTCGGCAAAGTCGGCGCCGGCGGCGGCCATTTCCTCGGGGAAATCGAGCAGCTCGCAGAAGCGCTTGTTGAGCGACGTCATGTGCAGGTCGGTGTCGACCACGCTGATGCCCTGGTCCATGGCCTCCAGCGTGGCCTGCAGGATGGCGGTCTGCCTTGCCAGGGCTTCCTCGGTGCGCTTGCGATCCGAGATGTCGAGGCCCACGCCGACCAGGCCCGGCCGCCCGTCCTCGAGGGTGACGCGCTCCCCGGTGAAGATATAGGGGCGTTTCGTGCCGTCCCGGCTGCGGAAGGGCGCCTCGACCGTGGCAGAGCCGCCGGAGAAGACGGCGCCGATGCCCTCGGCGATGCGTTCCATGTCCGGGCCGTCGAAAAAGTCGAGCGGATGGGCCCTCGCCATGGCTTCGGCCGTGTAACCGGCAACCTGCTCGAAATTGCGGTTCCACAGGTGGAAGCGGCCTTCCGCGTCGAACAGGTAGAACACGCCGGGAATGGACTCGATCAGGTGCTGGCGGAAATCGCGCTCGCGCAGGACGCGTGCCGCGGCCAGTTTGCGCTCGGTGATGTCGCGCGCCACGGTGAGGATGGCCGGCCGGCCGTCGAGCTCGATCAGCGTGCCGGTCGATTCCACCTCGACGGGACGGCCGTCGAGGGTGAGGTAGATGACCTCGTTCAGCGGCATGAAGGCGACCTCGCCGGACAGCAGGCGGGCGATGCGCTGCAGCACCCGCGGCCGGTCCTGCGGGGCGACGAGCCGGTCGACCGGCTGCCCGGCCAGCTGCTCCGGCGTGGCGGCGCCGAAGAGGCGGCCGGCGGCCGGGTTGGCGAACAGGACGATGCCGTCGCGATGCGCGAAGATCGCGTCGGGTGACATCTCGACCAGGGTGCGATGGCGCCGTTCCGAACTGCGCAGGGCTTCCTGGTCGCGCTCCTGCTGCGTGATGTCGGTATAGGTGGTGACCATGCCGCCGTCCGGCAGCAGCGTGCCGACGACCTCCAGCACCGTGCCGTCGGGCCGGGTGCGCTTGAAGCGGTGCGGCTCGAACCTGCGCGCCAGCGCCATGCGGGCGTGGATCAGCTCCTCGATGTCGCCCGGCCCGTATTCGCCCCTTTCGGCATTGAAGCGGACGAAGTCGACGAAGTCGACGTTTTCGCGGGCGAGGCTGGCGGGAAAGCCGAGCAGTTCGAAGAAGCGCCGGTTGTGGCCGATCACGCGCAGGTCGCGGTCGACCACGCTGATGCCCTGGGCCATGTTGTCCTGCGTGGCGCGCAGGACCCGGGTTTTTTCCTCCGCCATGCGCAGGGCGCGATTGCGCGCGTCCGCCATGGCCAGGTACAGCGAGGCCAGCAGCAGGCTGATCACCAGCCCGGCCGCGAGCACGGTGTCCGGGTGGCGCTGGCCGGGCAGGCTGCCCAGCCAGGTCGCGTCCGCACCGTACTGCAGCTCCCATCGGCGGCCGCCGTATTCGATGGCGAAGCGCCGGCTGAAGCGCGGCGGGCCTGCCTCGCTGCCGGTCTCGGCGACGAGCGTCCTTCTGGCCACGCCGCTGCCCTGGGCCGGGCCGACATCCTCGATGACGAGGCGCTCGCCCCCCATGAGCATGTTCTTGTAGAACTCGCGGAACGAGGCGCGGGTTTCCAGGGCCAGCACGACGAAGCCGTCGAGCGCGGCGCGGCGCTGCCCGATCGTGGCGACGGGCAGGCCGCGGCGGTACACAGCGGCGCGCAGGACGACGCGCGGCAAGGCGTTCGGGCTCTGCACGATGGCGAACGGCTCGGTTATCTGCACTTCGCCCGTGTCCCGCGCCAGCCGGATCGCCTCGGAATCGGGGGGCTGGGTGGCGGCGTCGTAGCCGAAGGCCGCCCGGTTGGCCTCCATCGGCTCGATGTAGTCGATGACGATGTATTCGGGGCGCGTCCCTTCCGGGCGGATGGCGAACTCCGGGTTGCCGCGCGCCTCGAGGCTGCGGTCGGCGCGCACGCGCGCCTCGAAGGCGGATTTCTCGGCGTGGACGATGCGGCGCTGGTAGGAAAGGTCCTGCAGGCCGGGCAGGCGCCGCTGCAGGTCCAGGTTCTCGGTGTAGCGGCGGAATTCATCGCGGCTGACGCGCGGCGAGGCGATGAACATGCCGCGCAAGCCGAGGATCAGGTTGTTGAAGTCGTCCAGCCGCTGCTCCAGCAAGGCATGCATGTAGACGCTGCGGGCTTCGAAGCGGGCTTCGGCCTCGCGCGCCAGATGCTGGGACAGGGCGCGGCTGGCCAGCAGGCTGATTCCGACTCCCAGGACGAACACGATCGCGGCGCCCGCAAGGGCGGGCAGGCGGCGCAGCACGTGCCCTCGCACGGGCTCGGTGCAGTGGGCGCCCTCGGTTGGCTTCATGGGCTCAGCTTATAACCTGCTTCCTGCGCATGCAATACAATCGCGGCGTGTCGACTCCCGCATGCATACACGAGCCGCTCTCGCAACCCTCAGCCTGGGTTTGCCGCTTCGCGACCCTCGTCCCGGGCGGGGGGGCGATGCTCGATCTTGCCTGTGGTTACGGCCGCCATGCGCGCTTCCTTGAGGCCGGCGGCTGGCGGGTGACGGCGGTCGATCGCGATGCGGTCGCATTGGCGGGACTGGGAGCGGGCATTGAGGCACTGCAGGCCGACCTCGAGAGCGGAGCCTGGCCTTTGGCGGGCCGTCGCTTCGAGGGGATCGTCGTCGCCAACTACCTGCACAGGCCGCTGTTTCCCCGCCTGATCGAGGCCCTGGCGGACGGCGGCGTGCTCATCTACGAGACCTTCATGCAGGGCAACGAGCGCTTCGGCCGGCCTTCCAACCCGGATTTCCTGCTGCGGCCGGGGGAGTTGCTCGAGGCCTTCGGCGCCCGGCTGACGGTGGTCGCCTTCGAGCAGGGCGAGGCGACGCTGCCGAAGCCGGCCATGGTGCAGAAGCTGTGCGCGGTGAAGGGCACGGTTCCGGTCAGGTTGCCTTGAGCCGTCTTTTACGCCGCCTTTTGCACGACTCATCCTGCGATTCCGCCGTTTCGTCGCAACGCCGTTGAGCCGGTGGCAGCCGTCCGGCTAATCTGCCGCCATCGCCAACCCGATGGAGGCAGTCATGAAGAAAATCCTGGTCATTCTCGGCCATCCGCGGCAGGACAGCCTGTGCGGTGCGCTCGCCGCCGGCTACGGCGAGGCGGCGCGCGCGGCCGGCGCCGAAGTGCGCGAGCTGGCGCTGGCCGACCTGGCCTTCGATCCGGTGCTGCATGCCGGCTATCGCGCCGAGCAGGCGCCGGAGGCGGATCTGGCTGCGGCGCAGGAAGCGATTCTCTGGGCCGACCATCTCGCCTTCGTCTACCCGACCTGGTGGGGCGGCCTGCCGGCGCTGCTGAAGGGCTTCATCGAGCGCGTCTTTCTGCCCGGCTTCGCCTTCAGCTACCGCAAGGATTCGCCCTGGTGGGATCGCCTGCTCGCCGGGCGCAGCGCGCGCCTGCTGGTCACCATGGACACGCCGCCCTGGTACTACCGCTGGTTCTACCGCATGCCGGGCCACAACCAGATGCGCCGCACCATCCTCGAGTTCTGCGGCATCAAGCCGGTGCGCATCGCGCAGTTCGGCCCGGTGAAGACCTCCTCGCCGGCGCAGCGCGACAAGTGGCTGGAAGCGGTCCGCCGCGCGGCGCGCGAGGACAGCTGAGGATGAGAATGACCTTGCCGCCAGCCCCTTTCCCAAGGACAGGGGTGACGACGGTTCAACCGTGCGAGGCACGGTTTCCAATCGTTACGCGCCGCCTCCTTCGGGTGGCCCGTCGGAGACAGTCATGGACGCCTATCTCGCACTGAAGACCCTGCATCTGGCCGGCGTCGTGCTGTTCCTCGGCAACATCATCGTCACCGGCTGGTGGAAGGTGATGGCCGACCGCACGCGCAACCCCGCCATCGTTGCCTTCGCCCAGCGCCAGGTGACGCTGACCGACTGGGTGTTCACCTTCGGCGGGGCGACGCTGCTCGGCGCCGGCGGCTATGCCGGCGCCCTGCTGCACGATCTGCCGCTCGCCGCGCCCTGGCTGGCCTGGGGGCAGGCGCTGTTCGTGCTCTCCGGCCTGCTCTGGGTCGGCATCCTGATTCCGCTGCAGATCAAACTGGCGCGCCTGGCGCGCGGCTTCGCCGGCGGCGGCGAGATTCCGCCCGCGTACTGGCGGCTGAACCGCCTCTGGCTGCGGGTGGGCGTTCTCGCCACCGTGCTGCCGGCGGCGAACCTCTACTTCATGGTCTTCAAACCCGCCTGAAAGGAGCGATGCAATGGCAACGACCTTCGAAGACACTCCCGAATATGCGGCTGCGCGCCGCCAGGTGCGCCGGCTGCGCGGCTTCTACGTCCATCTCGGCGTGTACCTCGCCGTGAATGCCGGCCTGCTCATCCTCAACCTGCTTGCCGGCGGCGGCCGCCTGTGGTCGGTGTGGCCGCTCGCCGGCTGGGGCATCGCCGTCGTCATCCACGGCGCGAGCGTTATTTTCGGCGGGCGCTTCCTCGGTGCCGAGTGGGAAGAACGCAAGCTGCGCGAGCTGACCGAACGCAGCCGCAGGGAAGGGCGCTGATGCATCTCGCCGCACAACTGGCGCTCGGCCCGGCCGTGTTCGCCGCCGCCCTGCAGGCCATCCTGGGAGAACTGGCGTGATCGCCCGCATTCCCGCCGAGACCTGGGCCATCGCCCGGCGCATCTTGATCGAGCTCCTGCGCACGCGGCGCAGCCTGATCTTCTGGGCGGTGTTCCCGACCCTGATGCTGTTGCTGTTCGGCACCATGTATGCTTCGGGCAAGCAGCCGGGGCCGTCCTTCGACCACACGGCGCCGGGCATCCTGATCGGCGCGGCGCTGTTCTTCAGCTGCCTCGGCGGCACCGTGGCGACGCTGGCCGCCGAGCGCGAGCGGCGCACCCTGCGCCGGCTGCTGCTCTCGCCGCTGGCGCCGGCCGCCTGCTTCCTCGGCATCGTTGCGGCCTATCTGGTCATCGCCCTGGCGCAGACCGCCATCGTGTACGCCGTCGCGCGGGCCTTCGGCGGGCGCTTCCACGGCAGCCTGCCCCTGGGGCTGGCGATCGTCGCGCTCAGCGTCTGCGCCTACGTCGGCCTGGGCTTCTTCTTCGGCGCGCGCTTCGCCCGCCGCACCGAGGACGTGAACGGCCCCGTCGCCGGCTTCGGCGTGCCGCTGCTGGTGTTGGGCGGTACCTTCTTCCCGGTGTCGCTGCTGCCGCCGAGCCTGCTCGCGCTGGCCCAGGCCGATCCGGTCTATCACATGAACCAGGCACTGAAGGGCGTCTGGGCCGAGGGCCGCACGCTGGCCGAGGTGCAGCCGCATGTCGCCTTCCTCGCCGCCTTCGCCGCGCTCGCCCTGTGGCTGGGTGCGCGCGCCTACCGCGCCATGCTGGAGCAGGAGAGGCGGGCATGAACATCGTCGACATCGAAGGCCTGGAGAAATCCTTCGCCGGACGCGCCGTACTGCAGGGACTGACTTTCTCCATCGCGCCGGGCGAGGTCTACGGCCTGCTCGGGCCGAACGGCTCGGGCAAGACCACCGCCATCAACATCCTGTGCAACCTGCTCGCCGCCGATGTCGGCAGCATCCGGCTGGCGGGCGCGGCGACGGGCGGGGAGGGCCGGCGCCTGATCGGCTACGCGGCGCAGGAAGTGGCCCTCTACCGCGAGCTGACCTGCGCCGAGAACCTCGACTTCTTCGCCCGCCTCTACGGCCTGCCGGCGGCGCGGCGGCGCGCGCGCGTGGCCGAGCTGATCGAGGCCTTTCGCCTCGGCGAGTACGCCCGCAGCCGCGTCGGCAATCTGAGCGGCGGCTGGCAGCGGCGCGTGCACATCGCCGCGGCGCTGGCGCATGCGCCGCGCCTGCTCATCCTCGACGAGCCGACGGCGGCACTCGACGTCGAGGCGCGCCACGAACTGTGGGAACTGATCCGCCGCCTCAACGCCGACGGCATGGCCATCCTGCTCACCACGCACCATCTCGAAGAGGCGCAGCGGCTGTGCGCGCGCATCGGCATCCTGCGCGCCGGGCGCATCGCCGCCGAGGGCACGCTCGACGCGCTGCGCGGGCACATCGCCGCGCCGCAGCTGGCGGCGGTCGAGGCGCGCGACGAGGCGGCGCTCAAGGCCTGGGCGGGCGCGCGCGGCTGGCCGCTGCGCCGCTACGGCGGCCGCACCACGCTGTGGCTGCCGCGTGCCTTCGGCCTGGCGGAGATCGCCGCCGCCCTGGCCGGCCTGGAGCTCACCTCGCTCGCCCTGCTGCCGGTGGGGCTGGAGCAGGTCTATCTCGAAGTGACAGGCGCGGCGCACGCCGTATAACATGCGGCCATGACCCTGTCTTTGTCGCTGCCGCAGCTCGCCTCCATCGCCGTCATCAACGCGCTGATCGCGGCCTTCCTTACCGCCATCGGCGTCGGCCACGCCTTCGACGAGAACCTGCTCATCTCCGAGTGCATCGGCCTGTCCATCTACGCCGCCTGTCTCGCCGTCTATCGCTGGACGGCCCACGGGCCGGCGCGGCTCTACGCCATGCTCTTCGCCTTGCCCGCCGGGGTGGCGGCGGGGATCGGCCTGTCCGTGCTGCTGCTCGGCGCGCGCGACAGCGCCTGGCTGGCCGAGATGGCCTGGCAGTCGCTGCTGATCGGCCTCATTTTCGGCGCCGGCATCAGCGCCCTGTTCTACCTGCGCGAGCGCCTGGGCCTGCTCGAGGGCGAGCTGCAGGAGCGCCGGCTGCGCCAGGCGCTGGCGGAGAAGGAGCGCGTCGACGCGCAACTGCGCATGCTGCAGGCGCAGATCGAGCCGCATTTCCTGTTCAACACCCTGGCCAACCTTTCGGTGCTGATCCGCAGCGATCCCGAGCGCGCCGAGCGCCTGCTCGCCGATCTGATTGCCTACCTGCGCGCCACGCTGCAGCGCACGCGCGAGGCGGAATCCACCCTCGGCGACGAGATCGAGCTGCTGCGGCGCTACCTCGACATCCTCGGCCTGCGCCTGGGGCCGCGCCTGCGCTATGCCTTCGACGTGCCGCCGGAACTGCTCGCGCGCCCCTTCCCGCTGCTGCTGCTGCAGCCGCTGGTGGAGAACGCCGTCACCCACGGCATCGAGCCGCAGGTGGGCGGCGGCGAGCTGCGCATCGCCGCGCGGCTGGCGGACGGCCGCCTGCGCCTCACCGTCGCCGACACCGGCGCCGGCCTGCGCGACGGCAGCGGCGCCGGCAGCGGCTTCGGCCTGGAGAACGTGCGCAGCCGGCTGGTCGCGCTGTTCGGCGAGGCGGCCCGCCTGGAGGTGCGGGCGAATGCGGGGCAGGGCGTGGTGGCGACGCTCGAACTGCCGGCATGAACAATTTCGCCCCTCTCCCCGCTTGGGGTGAGAGGGGCGGGGGAGAGAGAAGAGGAAGATATGATCAGACGCGATTTTTTGCATGTGCTGGGAGCGGCCGGGCTGGCCCTGCTTGGCGCCGAGGCGTCGGCGCAGGAAGACGGCGCGCCATTTCTGCCGCTGCGCGGGGGCGTCGGTTTCGAGCCCTTCGCGTTTTCCGTCGAGGAGTTGTTTGCCGAGCGCGCCGCACAGTTCCTCGGCTGGGGCATTCCGGCGGCGGACCTGGATCGTGCGCGTGCCGCCATCGTCGATGCCTGGAGCGACGCGGCCGGCGGCTGGTGCTTCGAATGGAACCGCCTGGCCGAGGAACACGCGGCGCGCCAGGACTGGCTGCCGGCGGCGCTCTGCCTGGGTGCGGCGCGCTTTCCCGTCGCCGCCACGCCGCTGCGGCGCGCGGCGGCGCAGCGCCAGCTCGGGTATTTCGCCCGCGCCATGGCCGGCTTTGCCCTGCCCGTACGCCGCCGCGTGATCGAGGTGCCGTGGCGCGGCGGCGTCACGGCGGTGGCGCTGCACGAGTATCTGCCGCGCGCGCCGGATGCGCCCCTGCTGCTGCTCAGCGGCGGCGTGGATACCTTCAAGATCGAGATGCACCCGCTTTGCCTGTTCTTCAGCGGCATGGCCGGCCTGCGCGTGGCCGCCTTCGACATGCCCGGCACCGGCGAGTCGCAGTTGCCGCTCGCCGGGGATGCCGAGGCGGTGTATCTGGGCGTGCTGCACGCCCTGCGCGGCGCGGCGCCGGCGGCCGGCGTGTTCGGCATGAGCTTCGGCGGCCACTGGGCGCTCAAGCTGGCGCTGCTCGGTGCGGTCGATTTCGCCATTGCCATCGGCGGCCCTACCGGCGAGGCGGCGCCGGCGCAGCAGGACGGCCTGCCCAACGGCATGGGCGGCATCCTGCGCGCCGCGCTCGGCCTGCCGCAGACGGCGGAGCATGCCGCGCTCACCGCCGCGCTGCGCCGCTTCGACCTCTCGTCCTTCGCCCTGGAGCGGCTGCCGCCGACGCTGATCGTCAACGGCGAGCGCGATCCCTACGTGCCGCCGGCCAGCTATGCCCGCCTGCGCGGCTCGGCGCGGGTGAGCGCCTGGATCGTGCGCGACGACGGCCATTGCGCGGCGCGCAGCCTGCGCCCGCTGCTGCCGGCGCTGCGCGCCTGGCTCGGCGTCGCCGCGCAGGGCGAGCCGCCCCAGGCCCTGGCGGAACTGGAGCGCCGCCTCGTCAGGCCGCTGCTGGCGCCGCTATGAAGCCCACCGCGCTGATCGCCGACGACGAGCCGCTGCTGGCGGAAGATCTGCGCCGCCGCATCGCCGCACTGTGGCCGGATCTGGAAATCGTCGCCGTTTGCCACGACGGCCCGGCGGCGCTGGCGCGCCTGGCAGCGGACAAGCCCGACATCGCCTTTCTCGACATCCGCATGCCGGGGCTCTCCGGCCTGGAGGTGGCGGCGCGGCTGGACTTTGCCTGCCAGGTGGTGTTCGTCACCGCCTACGACCAGTACGCGGTGGAGGCCTTCGAGCGCGCGGCGCTCGATTACGTGCTCAAGCCGGCGGAAGAGGCGCGCCTGGCGCAGACGGTGGCGCGCCTGCGCCGCGCCGTCGCAGAGCCTTCGGACAGGGAGCGCAGCCGGCTGATGGCCGCGCTGGAGAAAGTCAGTCTGCAGAACACGGCGAGACCGCAGCCGCTGAAGTGGATCCGCGCCTCGGTCGGCGAGGCGGTGCGTCTGGTGGCGGTGGCCGAGGTGCGCTACTTCCAGGCGGCGGACAAATATACGGCGGTGATGACCGCCTCGGGCGAGCTGCTCATCCGCACGCCGATCAGGGAGCTGGCCGAACAGCTGGACGCGGAGGCTTTCTGGCAGGTGCATCGCGGCACCATCGTGAACGCCGCGTTCGTCACGGCGGCCCGCCACGACGGGAGCGGCCGCGTGCTGCTCAGCCTGCGCGACCGGCCGGAGACGGTCACGGTGAGCCGCGCCTACGCGCATCTGTTCAGGCAGATGTAGCGAGGATCTCCTGCGCCAGCCGCGCCAGGCCGGCCGGCGAAAGATCGTCCGTGGCGAAGCGCGGCGCATCGGCGAAACGGACGTAGTTCTTTCCCTGCGAGCGCTTGTAGAGTGGATCGTAGTGCTGCGCCAGCAGCTCGGCCACCAGCGCCGGCCAGTCTCCGGCGTCTGCGAGCGCGTTCCAGCGCGACAGCGTCTCGCCGCTCTGCAGCTCGCGCAGGCAGGCGAGCTTCTCCTTGAGCGCGGCGGGGTCGGCGAGGAAGTAGTCGTAGTCGCCGATGAGGAAGGCGACGCGCGCGGCATCGGTGGCCTCGATGCGCAGGCAGGGGCTGGCGCGCATGGTTTCCAGCAGCGCATCCGGAACCTGAATCTGTCCGATCCTGCGGCTCTCCGCCTCGACGTAGATCGGCGCCGATAAAGTCAGTCTCCCCAGCACGGCGAGCAGGCGGCTCTCGAACATCTTCTGCGAGGGCTGGGCCTCGTCGGGCAGGCCGCCGAGCACCGAACCCTTGTGCGCCGCCAGCCGTTCCAGGTCGAGCACCTGCGCGCCCTGCGCGGCGAGCGCTTCCAGCAGGCGGCTCTTGCCGCTGCCGGTGGCACCGGTGACGACGCGGAAGGCGAAGCGGCGCGGCAGCACGGCCAGTTCCGCCACGACATGGCGGCGCCAGGACTTGTAGCCGCCTTCCAGCGCGCAGGCCGGCCAGCCGATCTGGCGCAGCACGTGGCTCATGGCGCCGCTGCGCTTGCCGCCGCGCCAGCAGTAGACCAGCGGACGCCATTCGCGCGGCCGGTCGAGGAAGCGCGTTTCGATATGCTCGGCGATATGGCGGGCGACCAGCGTGGCGCCGAGCTTCTTGGCGGCGAAGGGCGATGCCTGCTTGTAGAGCGTGCCGACGCGGGCGCGCTCCTCGTCGGAGAGCACTGGGCAATTGACCGCGCCGGGGATGTGGTCTTCGGCATACTCGGCCGGCGAGCGCACGTCGATGATCTCGTCAAATTCGCCCAGCTGTGTTAGGTTCGCAACGCCTGTCGATTTCATTTCAATCATGGATATCAAACTCACCCAATTCTCCCATGGCGGCGGTTGCGGCTGCAAAATCGCGCCGGCCGTGCTGACCGAGCTGCTCGCCGACACGCCGCTGCGCAGCATGCCGAAGGAGCTCATCGTCGGCACGGAAACCGCCGACGACGCGGCGGTCTACAAGCTCAACGACGAGCAGGCCATCGTCGCCACGACGGATTTCTTCACGCCCATCGTGGACGACCCCTACGACTTCGGCCGCATCGCCGCCACCAACGCCCTGTCCGACATCTACGCCATGGGCGGGCGGCCGATCATGGCGCTGGCCGTGGTCGGCATGCCGCTCGACAAGCTGCCGCTGGAAGTGATCCGCAGGATCCTTGCCGGCGGCGAGTCGGTCTGCGCCGAAGCCGGCATTCCCATCGCCGGCGGCCATTCCATCGACGTGCTGGAACCGATCTACGGCCTGGTGGCCCTCGGCCTGGTGCATCCGCAGCGCGTCAAAAGGAACAGCGGCGCGCGGGCGGGCGATGCGCTGATCCTCGGCAAGCCGCTCGGCGTCGGCATCCTCTCCGCGGCGCTGAAGAAAGGCCTGCTGACGCCCGAGGGCTATGCCACCATGATCCGTCACACGACGCAGCTCAATACGGCGGGCGCGCGTCTGGCCGAGATGGACGGCGTGCATGCCCTGACCGACGTCACCGGCTTCGGCCTGGCCGGCCACCTGCTGGAACTCTGCCGCGGCTCGAAGCTCGGCGCCACGCTGCGCTTCGCCGATTTGCCGCTGATCCCCGAGGCCGTTGGCTTCGTGAAAGAAGGCATATCCACCGGCGCCTCGGCACGCAACTGGAACGGCTACGGCGCCGAGGTGAGCCTGCCCGAAGGCATGGCCGACTGGCAGCAGAAGCTGCTCACCGATCCGCAGACCAGCGGCGGCCTGCTGATTGCCTGCGCGCCGGAAGCGGAATCCGCCGTGCTGGCCGAGCTGCACGGCGCCGGTTTTGCCGAGGCGCGCGCCATCGGCCGGCTGGAGGCGAGGACGCCTGGCCTGACGGTCATTTGAGCAGCGGGCGCAACACCCTCCAGACAGTGTCGAGAATGATCGGCTGGGCTTCGGCAGTCGGATGGATGTTGTCGGACTGGAACAACTCGCGCCGCTCGGCCACGCCATCGAGCAGGAAGGGTACCAGCGCTGCCTTGTGGCGGCGCGCCAGGTCGGCATAGCTGCGCTCGAAGGCCTGCGTGTAGTCACTGCCGTAGTTGGGCGGCAGCCTCATGCCGGCCAGCACGATGCGCGCCCTGCGCATGCGCGCGGTTTCGAGCATGGCGTTCAGGTTGTCGCGCATGGCTGCCACGGGCAGCCCCCGCAGGCCATCGTTGCCCCCCAGCGCGATGATGACGATCGAGGGCTTCGCCCGGTCGAGCGCGGCGCCGAGGCGGCTGGCGCCGCCCGCCGTGGTGTCGCCGCTGATGCTGGCATTGACGACGCTATAATCCAGGCGCTGTTCGCGCAGGCGCTTTTCCAGCAGCGCCGGCCAGGACTGGCCCTGGGCGAGGCCGTAGCCGGCCGACAGGCTGTCGCCGACGACTAGGATGCTGCCCGCCGCGTGGACGGCGAACGAGAAGAGAAGAAAGAATCCCGCGGAGATGAATTTCAGTTTCGACACATCGGCACCCATGGTTGAGGCCGAGTCGCTTGGCAAGGAAGTGCCCAGCGGCGACGGCCGCCTGACGATTCTGCACGAGATTTCCTTCAAGGTCATGGCCGGCGAGGCGGTGGCGATCGTCGGTGCCTCCGGTTCGGGCAAATCGACGCTGCTTGGGCTGCTGGCCGGCCTGGATGTTCCGACGCAAGGACGCGTGCGTCTGGCCGGGCATGACCTATCCACCCTCGACGAGGATGCGCGCGCAGAATTGCGCGGCGCCATGCTCGGCTTCGTCTTCCAGTCCTTCCAGCTGCTGCCGGCGCTCACCGCCCTGGAGAATGTCATGCTGCCGCTGGAACTGGCCGGGCGCTCCGGGGCGCGCGCCGATGCGGAGCAGTTGCTGGCGCGCGCCGGCCTCGCCGAGCGTCTCGGCCATTACCCGAAGCATCTGTCCGGCGGCGAGCAGCAGCGCGTCGCCATCGCACGGGCCTTCGCCGTGAAACCTCGCCTGCTGCTGGCCGACGAACCGACCGGAAACCTCGACGCCGCCACCGGCGCGGCGATCATCGACCTGATGTTCGCCCTCAATGCCGAGCGGGGCACGACGTTGGTGCTGGTGACGCACGATGCGGCGATCGCCGCGCGCTGCAGCCGCGAGCTCAGGTTGAGCGGCGGACGGCTTGTGAGCTGACGATCCGGGCGCAGGCGACGCCGCTGCGCACGGCGGCCTCCAGCGTCGCCGGGTAGTCCGAGGCGACGTAATCGCCCGCGACCAGGAAGTTGGCGAGCGGCGTCTCGCTGTGCGGCCGTTCGACGCCGGGACGGCAGGCGAAGGTGGCGCGCCGGTCGACGACGGTCTGCGTCCAGGCCGGCGGCGGCAGGGGCCCGGCGACGGCCTCGATTTCCGCCTGCATGCGCGCAAGCAATGCTTCGCGCGGCAGATCCAGATGGGGGCCGCGCGCGCTCGTCACGGCGGCGACGATTCGCTCGCTGCGACGGAACAGGAAATGGGCCGTGCCGCCCACGCCGACCATGGCGCCGGGCAGGTGCACTGGCTGCGGATAGGCAAGGTAGACGGTGAGGATCGGCTCGTGCTCGAGGCGCGAAACGGTGTCCAGCGTCGGTTGCAGCCGGGGCAGTTTTGCCGCCAGGGGGGCGAGGTGATAGGGCGCCACCGCCGCCACGACATGCGTGTAGCTGCGGCCGGACGGATCGCCCGCGAGGCGGAAGCCGTAGGGATCCCGGGTGACGGCACCGATGCGGCAGCCGCGCAGTACCTCGCCGCCGCGTGCCAGCACAAAGCGCTCGGCCGGCTCGGGGAACAGCGCCGAGAAATCGGTGCGCGCGATGAGCAGGTCGCTCGCCTCGCGCTCCGCGGCCAGGCTGTCGCGCAGGACGTTGAGGAAAACCTGGGCCGAGGCTTCGGCCGGCGGCGTGTTGAGCGCCGAGACGCAGAGCGGTTCCCACAGGTAGCGCCGCACGGCTTCATGCTGGCCATGGCGCGTCAGCAGATCGGCGACTGCGATGTCCCGGGACAGCCGGAAGCCGTCCTGTTGCAGCCGGCGCATGAAGCGCACCGCGGCCAGGCGTGCCGGGAAGGGCAGACCGCGCGCGGTGAGAAGGGCCGCCGCCAGATGCAGCGGCGCCGGCAGGCGCGGGGCGGCGAGGCGCATCCTGCCCGGGTAGTGCATGGCCAGCGGAAGCCGCTCGAGCAGGACCTCCGGATCGGCGCCGACCAGCCGCATCAGGCGCAGCAGTTCGCGATAGGCGCCGACCAGGATGTGCTGGCCGTTGTCGAGCGGCTGGCCGTGCAGCTCGATGCGGCGCGCGCGTCCGCCCAGGGTGCGCGAGGTTTCGAAGACGCTGGTGCGCACCCCCTGTGCGGCGAGTTCCGCCGCCGTCGCCATGCCGGCATAGCCCGCGCCGATGATGGCGACGTGCATCCCGCTCAGCCTTTATTCCAGGCGCGCCAGGCGAGCCACAGCTTGCGCAGTGGCGTGAGCGCGATGCGGCGGTCGAGCACGCGGCAGCCGTCGCGGCGGATTTCGGCCAGCAGGGTGCGGTAGATCGCCGCCATGACGAGGCCGGGGCGCTGCGCCGCTCGGTCCTGCGCCGGCAGTTCGGCGAAGGCCTGCTCATAGTATTTTTCCGCGCGCTCGATCTGGAACAGCATCAGGCGCCGGAAGGCATCGCCGTAGCGCGCATGCAGGATGTCGTCGGCACCGACGCCGAACTGTGCCAGTTCCTCGGCGGGGAGGTAGATGCGTCCGCGCCGCGCGTCCTCGCCGACGTCGCGGATGATGTTGGTGAGCTGGAAGGCCAGGCCGAGATCGTGCGCGTATTTCAGGGTGCGGCGGTCCTCGTAGCCGAAGATTTCCGCCGCCAGCAGGCCGACCGTGGCGGCGACGCGGTAGCAGTAGAGGTGTAGCGTCTTGAAGTCCGGGTAGCGGCTCCGGGAAAGATCCATTTCCATGCCGTCGATGATCTCGACAAGCAGCTCCTGCGGCAGGCTGAAGACGCGCAGGGCGTCGGCGAGCGATCGCGTCACCGGATGCGTCGGCCGGCCCTCGTAGGCGGCGGACAATTCGGCGCGCCACCAGACCAGCTTGGCATGCGCCAGCTGGGCATCGCCGCACTCGTCGACGACGTCGTCCACCTCGCGGCAGAAGGCGTAGAGCGCGGTGATGGCGCGGCGGCGTTCGGGCGGCAGGAACAGGAAGCTGTAATAGAAGCTGGAGCCGCTCTCGGCCGCCTTGCGCTGGCAATATTCGTCTGGGCTCACGCCATCATCCTAGCGCAGCGTGCAGCAGGATCTTCGGCCAGTCGCCGGCGGTAACGACCGGCCGTCGGCGAAACACGTCGCCGCGCACGCGGGCGAGCTTGTCCAGCATGCGAAAGCCGCTGGCGACGATCAGGCGCAGTTCCAGGCCGATGCGCCCCGGCAACCGATGCACCAGCGGGCTGCCGGCCGCCATCAAGGCGCGGGCGCGGTCGACCTGGAAATCCATCATCGCCGCCCAGGCGGCGTCCCAGCGCCCTTCGGCGATCTGCGCTTCCCGGATGCCGAAGCGCGCCAGTTCGTCCTGCGGCAGGTAGAGGCGCCCCTTCTGCCAGTCGATGGCGATGTCCTGCCAGTGGTTGATGAGCTGCAGGGCGCTGCAGACGCCGTCCGACAGGGACTGACTTTTCGCGTCCCCGATTCCGTACAGGTGCAGCAGCAGCCGGCCGATGGGATCGGCGGAGCGGCGGCAGTAGTCCATCAGTTCGGCGAAATCGGCATAGCGCTTCTTCACCACGTCCTGGCCGAAGGCATCGAGCAGGTCGCGGAATGGACGCAGCGGCAGGCCGAATTCGGCGATGACCGGCTGCAGGCGCAGGAAAACCGGATCCGGCGTCGGACTGCCGGCCTCGATGGCGTCCAGTCCGGCACGGTAGCGGTCGAGGCCTGCCAGGCGCTCGGCGTCGGAAAGCGCGCCCTCGTCGGCGATGTCGTCGGCGCCGCGGGCGAACCCGTAGATGGCCCTGACCGGCTCGCGCAATCGCGGCGGCAGCAGGAACGAGGCGACGGGGAAATTCTCGTAATGGTCGACCGACATGGAAAAAACTCGACTGGACGGGTACTTGCGCCTGCTGCCGGGGTCGCCAGTATAAGGTAGAATGGCGGCACGCGAAGGTGGCGGAATTGGCAGACGCACTGGATTTAGGTTCCAGCGCCGCGAGGCGTGCGGGTTCAAGTCCCGCCCTTCGCACCAGGCCGATCGACTGCCCTGGACAACTCACTGATTCACACTAGGATTTTTCATGCAGACCAACCCGCAACCCGCAAGCCCCCTGGAGCGCCGCATCGAAATGGTGGTGCAGATGGCGGATATTGATAAGGAAGTCGAACAGCGCCTGAAGACGATGGCGCGCACCGTGAAGATGGCCGGTTTTCGCCCCGGCAAGGTGCCGTTCAGGATGGTGCAGCAGCACTACGGCGCCCAGGCCCGCTCCGAGGCCATCGGCGAGGCAGTGGAGAAAGCCTTCGGCACGGCCGTGCGCGAGCAGAACCTGCGCGTCGCCGGTTATCCGCGCATCGAACCGAAGAGCGGCGAGGATGCCTCCAGGCTGGAGTTCTCGGCGGTGTTCGAGGTGTACCCCGAAGTGAAGCTGAATGGGCTGGGCGATAAAAACATCGAGCGCCCGCAGATCGAGCTGGGCGATGCAGAAGTCGACAAGACCCTGGAAGTCCTGCGCAAGCAGCGAACGACCTACTCGGCGGTCGAGAGGGCGGCTGGGAATGGCGATCGCGTCACTATCGATTTCACCGGTAGACTCGACGGCGAGATTTTCAAGGGCGGCCAGGCCACGGATTATCCGGTGGTGCTGGGAGAAGGTCGCATGCTGCCGGAATTCGAAAACGGCATCGTCGGCCTGACGCCGGGTGAAAGCAGGACCTTCGACCTGACCTTTCCGGGCGATTATCAGGTGGCCGAACTGGCCGGCAAGCTGGTCGGCTTCGAGGTGAAGCTGAAGCAAGTCGAGGCGCCCCTGCTGCCGGCGGTCGATGCGGATTTCGCCCGCTCCCTCGGCATCGAGGATGGCGACATCGGCAGGATGCGAACCGAAATACGCGCCAACCTGGAAAACGAGGTGAGCAAGCGCATCAAGGCAAAAGTCAAGGAACAGGCCATGCAGGTTCTGATCGATGCCAATCCGCTGGAGGTGCCCAAGGCCTTGATCGAGCAGGAATCCGAGTCGATGGCGGAGGCCGCCCGTCAAGATTTGGCGAATCGTGGCGTAGACACCAAGAACATGCCCGTCGATGCGGCCTGGTTTGCCGTCCAGGCCGAGCGCCGGGTCAAGCTCGGCTTGATCATTGCCGAAGCGGTCAAGGCGAACGACCTGCACGCGAAGCCAGAGCAGGTGCGAACGCTGATCGACGAGCAGGCGCAGTCCTACGAAAAACCGGAAGAGGTGGTGCACTGGTACTACTCCCAGCCGCAACGCCTGGCCCAGGTCGAGGCCCTCGCCATCGAGGAAAACGTGGTGAACTGGGTGGTGGCCAATGCGAAGACCACCGACAAGGCGGTCGCTTTTGACGAATTGATGGGAAATGCGGCATGATGCCCATGCGAGTAAATCGCGTAGCGATCATGAAGCTCCCTTCTCCTCCAGGGAGAGGGGTTGGAGGTGAGGGGAAGGCAGCATGATGTTCAACAGCGATAATTCGAGACAGCACGACCGGTGGGATCCCCAGGCCCTGGGCCTGGTTCCCATGGTGATCGAGCAGAGCGGGCGCGGCGAACGTGCCTACGACATCTATTCGCGCCTGCTGAAGGAGCGCGTCGTTTTCCTTGTCGGCCCGGTGAACGACGCCACGGCCAATCTGATAGTCGCCCAGTTGCTGTTCCTCGAGTCGGAAAACCCCGACAAGGACATCTACTTCTACATCAATTCGCCGGGCGGCTCCGTCTCGGCGGGCCTGGCCATTTACGACACCATGCAGTTCGTCAAGCCCGACGTGTCCACGCTCTGCATCGGCCAGGCGGCGAGCATGGGCGCCTTCCTGCTGACGGCCGGCGCCAAGGGCAAGCGCTATTGCCTGCCCAATTCGCGCGTCATGATCCACCAGCCGATGGGCGGCTTCCAGGGCCAGGCCTCCGACATCGAGATCCACGCCAAGGAAATTCTCTACCTGCGTGCGCGGCTGAACGAACTCATGTCCAAGCACACCGGCCAGCCGGTGGAACGCATCGAGCGCGATACCGACCGGGACAATTTCCTCTCGGGCCCAGAGGCGGTCGACTATGGCCTGGTGGACAAGGTGCTGACGAACCGCGCAGAGACCGCGGCGTAACGAACGACCGGAGACAGAGATGACGGACAAAAAAGGCAGCGGCGAGAAACTCCTCTACTGTTCCTTCTGCGGCAAGAGCCAGCACGAGGTGAGGAAGCTGATTGCCGGCCCCTCGGTCTTCATCTGCGACGAGTGCATCGAGCTGTGCAACGACATCATCCGCGACGAGATTGCCGCCGACCACGGCGGCAAGGGCGGCAAGGGCGACCTGCCGACGCCAAGGGAAATCTGCGCCATCCTCGACCAGTACGTCATCGGACAGGATCCGGCCAAGCGCATCCTCTCCGTCGCCGTCTACAACCACTACAAGCGCCTCAAGCACCTGTCGAAGAGCGACGAGGTGGAACTGGCCAAGAGCAACATCCTGCTGATCGGGCCGACCGGTTCGGGCAAGACTTTGCTGGCGCAGACCCTGGCGCGCCTGCTCAACGTGCCCTTCGTCATGGCCGATGCGACGACCCTGACCGAGGCCGGCTACGTCGGCGAAGACGTCGAGAACATCATCCAGAAGCTGCTGCAGAAGTGCGACTACGAAGTCGAGAAGGCGCAGCAGGGGATCGTCTACATCGACGAGATCGACAAGATCTCGCGCAAGAGCGACAACCCGTCCATCACGCGCGACGTCTCCGGCGAGGGCGTGCAGCAGGCCCTGCTGAAACTGATCGAGGGCACCATCGCCTCGGTGCCGCCGCAGGGCGGGCGCAAGCACCCGAACCAGGACTTCGTACAGGTCGACACGACCAACATCCTGTTCGTCTGCGGCGGCGCCTTCGATGGACTGGACAAGGTTATTCGCAACCGCACCGAACAGGCCGGCATCGGCTTCGGCGCCGAGGTGAAGAGTCGCGACAGCAAGGACGTCACCGAGACCCTGCGCAAGGTCGAGCCGGAGGATCTCATCAAGTTCGGCCTGATCCCCGAGTTCGTCGGCCGCCTGCCGGTGCTGGCGACGCTGCACGAGCTGGACGAGGCGGCGCTGATGGAGATCCTCGTCGAGCCGAAGAACGCCCTCATCAAGCAGTACCAGAAGCTCTTCGCCATGGAAGGCGCCGAGCTTGAGGTCCGTCCCCAGGCGCTGCAAGCGATCGCCCGCAGGGCGCTCAAGCGCAAGACCGGCGCGCGCGGCCTGCGCTCCATCCTGGAATCAGTCCTGCTCGACACCATGTATGAACTTCCCAACATGGAGAATGTCACTAAGGTTGTGGTCGACGAGGGCATGATCGAGGGTGCCTCCAAGCCGATCCTCATCTACGCCGACCAGCCCAAGGTGGCCGGTTCCAACTGACTGATTCGGCCGGCCTTTTCAGGTTGGTTGAACTTCTTGAATTTTCTGCCGTTGACCCCCATGTGGGCTGAACGGCCGTCTCTATAAAGGATAACGATCATGTCAAGCGCGCTTGACCTCCCCGCAGAACGCATTGAACTGCCCCTGCTCCCCCTGAGGGACGTGGTGGTCTTTCCCCATATGGTGATCCCGCTCTTCGTCGGGCGTCCGAAATCGATCAAGGCGCTGGAAACTGCCATGGAGGCGGGCAAGCACATCCTGCTGGTGGCGCAGAAATCGGCGGCCAAAGACGAACCCGGCGCCGAGGACATGTACGAGATCGGCTGCGTGGCCAACATCCTGCAGATGCTCAAGCTGCCGGACGGCACCGTGAAGGTGCTGGTCGAGGGCGGCCAGCGTGCGCGCATCGAACACGTCGTCGATCAGCGCAGCATGTTCTCCGCGACGGTGATGCCGCTGCCGGCGGACGAGCGGACGACTCATGAAGTGGAGGCGATGCGGCGCGCCATCATCGCGCAGTTCGACCAGTATGTGAAGCTGAACAAGAAGATTCCGCCGGAGATACTCACCTCCCTGGCCGGCATCGAAGAAGCCGGTCGTCTGGCCGACACGATAGCCGCGCACCTGCCCCTCAAGCTGGAGCAGAAGCAGGAAGTACTCGAGGTCTTCGACGTCGGCGCCCGGCTGGAAAAGCTGCTTTCCCAGCTTGAGACCGAGCTCGACATCCTGCAGGTGGAAAAGCGCATCCGCGGCCGCGTCAAGCGCCAGATGGAGAAGAGCCAGCGCGAGTACTACCTGAACGAGCAGGTAAAGGCGATCCAGAAGGAACTCGGCGAGGGCGAGGAGGGCGCCGACCTCGACGAGATGGACAAGAAGATCAAGGCCGCCGGCATGAGCAAGGAGGCCCAGAACAAGGCTCAGGCCGAATTGAAGAAGCTGCGCCTGATGTCGCCCATGTCGGCCGAGGCGACGGTGGTGCGCAACTACATCGAGACCCTGACCAACCTGCCCTGGAAGAAGAAGAGCCGCATCAGCAAGGATCTGGCGGCGGCTGAAAAGGTGCTGGAGAAGGACCACTACGGCCTGGAGAAGGTCAAGGAACGCATCCTCGAATACCTCGCCGTGCAGCAGCGCGTCGACAAGCTGAAGGCGCCGATCCTCTGCCTGGTCGGCCCCCCTGGCGTCGGCAAGACATCGCTCGGCCAGTCGATCGCCCGCGCCACTAACCGCAAGTTCGTGCGCATGTCGGTGGGCGGCGTGCGCGACGAGGCGGAGATCCGCGGCCACCGCCGCACCTACATCGGCTCCATGCCCGGCAAGATTCTGCAGAATATGGCGAAGGTCGCCGTCAAGAACCCGCTGTTCCTGCTCGACGAGGTCGACAAGATGGGTCAGGATTTCCGCGGCGATCCGAGTTCCGCGCTGCTGGAGGTGCTCGATCCGGAGCAGAACAGCACGTTCGTCGACCATTACGTGGAAGTCGAATACGATCTCTCCGACGTGATGTTCGTCGCCACGGCCAATACGCTGAACATTCCGCCCCCTCTGCTCGACCGCATGGAGGTGATCCGCCTCTCCGGCTATACCGAGGACGAGAAGGTCAACATCGCCCAGCGCTACCTGCTGCCCAAGCAGCTCAAGAACAACGGCGTCAAGAAGGAAGAGCTCTCGGTGACCGAGGACGCCCTGCGCGACATCGTGCGCTACTACACGCGCGAGGCCGGCGTGCGCAGCATGGAGCGCGAGATATCGAAGATCTGCCGCAAGGTGGTGAAGTCCCTGGTGCTGAAGAAGCGCCACAGCAAGGTGGTGGTGAACGCGCGCAACCTCGACAAGTATCTCGGCGTGCGCAAGTACTCCTACGGCATGGCCGAGAAGGAGAACCAGGTCGGGCAGGTGACCGGCCTGGCATGGACCGAAGTCGGCGGCGAACTGCTCACCATCGAGGCCGTCGTGCTGCCCGGCAAGGGCAAGACCATGACCACCGGCAAGCTGGGCGAGGTGATGCAGGAGTCGATCCAGGCGGCGCTGTCGGTGGTGCGCAAGCGCTCCAGGGCGCTCGGCATCTCCGAGGATTTCTACCAGAAGAGCGATATCCACATCCACCTGCCGGAAGGGGCCACGCCGAAGGACGGTCCCAGCGCGGGTATCGCCATCTCGACAGCGCTCGTTTCGGTACTGACGGGCATTCCGGTGCGCGCTGACGTCGCCATGACAGGCGAGATCACCCTGCGCGGCGAGGTGCTGCCGATTGGCGGCCTGAAGGAGAAATTGCTCGCCGCCGTGCGGGGCGGTATCCGCACTGCGCTGATACCCGAGGAGAACGTCAAGGATCTGGTCGACATCCCGGAGAACATCAAGAACGTGCTGGAAATCGTCCCGGTGAAATGGATAGACCAGGTGCTGGAACTGGCGCTCGAGCGGAAGCCTGAACCGCTGCCAGAAACTTCCGAGGTGGCTGCAGTGGCGGCGGGCGAGGCCCCTGCAGCATCGAGTCTGATCACGCATTAATACTGCAGCGAATCGCAGGCAGGCCTTCTCGGGAATATCCCGGAAGGCTTGTTTTATTTGCAGGGTCCGTTCGATGATTTCCCGGCTCGCGCTGTTCCGGCTTGACACATTGTTTTTCGGCTTGCTATAAAGCGCGTTCGTCTGTTTGCCATTCATCAAACCAAAGTCAGAGGGGGCATTGTGAACAAGTCAGAACTCATCGATCAGATCGCCAAGTCGGCCGATATCTCAAAGGCGGCGGCTGGCCGCGCGCTGGATGCCGCAGTCGGCGCGATCCGGACCTCGCTGAAAAGGGGCGGCATGGTGACGCTGGTTGGCTTCGGCACGTTCTATGTCGGCAAGCGCGCGGCGCGCAGCGGCCGCAATCCGCGCACCGGCGCGAACATCAAGATCAAGGCGGCACGCGTGCCGAAGTTTCGTGCTGGAAAAGCGCTCAAAGATGCGGTAAACTAGCGGACTTTCATCGAGCCGGCTGAGGTTATAGCGGACGGCGAAACGAGCGGGTGCTTAACTCAGTAGGTAGAGTGCCTCCCTTACAAGGAGGATGTCGGCGGTTCGATCCCGTCAGCACCCACCAGCCAGGATTAGTGACGATCCTGGCGGGCAGCAAGAGGATTCAGGAGTGGTAGTTCAGTCGGTTAGAATACCGGCCTGTCACGCCGGGGGTCGCGGGTTCGAGTCCCGTCCACTCCGCCAGCAACGAAAAAAGGCGAACGCATGTTCGCCTTTTTTTTCAATCATCACCTTTGAAACGGTGGTCGCGCATGTTTGACGCAGTTCGCAACAACAAACGCATCGTTCAGATTTTTCTTGCCCTGATCACGTTGCCCTTCGCGTTCTGGGGCGTCGATTCCTATTTTCGCGCCAGCGGCGGAGCCGGAGAACTGGCCAGCGTCGGCGGCAGCAAGATATCCCAGCAGGAATTCTCACAGGCCATGCGCGAGCAGCAGGATCGCCTGCGCGGCCAGTTGGGGCGCGAGTTCAACCCAGCCATGCTGGAGACGCCCGAAGCGCGTCAGGCGATGCTGGATTCGCTGGTGACCCAGCGTGTGATGCTGCTGCATGCGTCCAAGTCCGGACTGACTGCCGGGGACGCCCAGGTGCGCGAGGTGATCGGATCGATCCCGGCGCTGCAGGAAGAAGGCAAGTTCTCGTTGCGCCGCTACGAGCAGGCGCTGCGCGCGCAGGGCCTGACCCAGGCCGGGTTCGAGGCCAAGCTGAGGCAGGACCTTACCCTGCAGCAAATGGTGCAGGCGATTTCCGACACCGCGATCATTTCGAATGCCGCCGCCGAAAGCGCGATCGCCATCCAGCTCGAGGAGCGGCAAGTCAGCGAGGTTGCGGTCCTGCCTGGGCAATTCGCCGGCAGGGTGAAGATTCCGGCCGAGGCGGTGAGGGACTATTACGAGAAGAACCGCCGGCAATTCGAGGTGCCGCTGCAGATAAGAGCCGAATACGTCGTGCTGAGCCGCGAGGCGTTGGCGGCGCAGGCTTCCGTCAGCCCGGAGGAAATCAAGGCTGCCTACGAACGGAACGCAAAGAACTACGTCGCCCAGGAGGAGCGACGTGCCAGCCATATCCTTATCCAGTCTCCGCCGGACGCCCCCGAAGCCGAGCAGAAGGCGGCACGGGCCAGAATCGAATCGATCCTGCAGCAAGCAAGGAAAAGCGCCGGCGATTTCGCCAGGCTGGCGAAGGAACATTCGCAGGATCCAGGCTCTGGTCCGAAGGGCGGAGATCTCGGCTATTTCGCGCGTGGCGCCATGGTCAAGCCCTTCGAGGAGGCTGTTTTTTCCATGAAGGAAAACCAGGTGAGCGATGTGGTTCGGACGGAGTTCGGCTTCCACATCATACGACTCACCGGCATCAAGCCGAGAAAGGTGCGCAGCCTGGAGGAGGCGCGCGATTCCATCTCGTCCGAACTCAGGCTCCAGGCGGCGGGGAAGAAGTTTGCCGAAGCGGCCGAGGTCTTCTCGAACATGGTGTATGAGCAATCCGACAGCCTTCAACCGGCGGCAGAAAAGTTCGGACTGCAGGTTCGGCAGACGGATTTTTTCGATCAGGCCAATCGTGTCCCTGCCGGACCGCTGGCGGGTAACGAAAGGCTGTTCTCGGCCCTTTTTTCAGAAGATGCCCTGAAGCACAAACGCAACACGGATGCCGTCGAGGTTGCGCCGAACACGCTGGCGGCGGCGCGCGTGCTGGAACTGCGACCGGCTCAATTGCGCGAATTCGATTCCGCGAAGGGCGACATTGAAAAAAAGCTGGCAGCGGAGGAGGCTGGCCGCCTGGCAACGAAGGATGGCGAATCGAAGCTGGCGCGGCTTCGCGAAGGTGAGCCGATGGCGCTTTCCTGGGGTCCCTCGCAGACGGTGGTCCGCCAGCCTATGCGCGGACTGGCGCCGGAAGCGCAACGCGCTATTTTCAAGGCGGCCGCAGTCAGGCTGCCGACCTATGTGGGCATGCAAATGCCGAATGGCAGCTATGTCATCTATCGCATTTCGGAAGTCCGCTCCGGGGCAGGAAAGAGCGCTGGCAATCCGCTGGCCCGGGCGCAGCGCGCCCAGCTCTCGCAACTCAGCGGGGTGGAGGACTTCAACGCCTATATCACCGCCCTGCGCGAGCGCTATGGCGTGAAGGTGAACTGGGAGGCGTTGTCGAAGGCTGGGGCAGAGTAGTCGCGGCCGCAGCTCGCATCCCGGGCTGTCGCGGCCGCCCGTTTATTTTCGCTTACTGCGGCAACGGTTCGGCGTTGCCCAGTGCCGTGGTGTTGAGTCCGCCGTCAACGTACATGATCTCGCCCGTGATGCCGCTCGCCAGATCGGAGAGCATGAACGCGGCGGCGTTGCCGACTTCTTCTATTGTGACATTGCGACGCAAGGGCGCGTGGTGGGCGTTGTAGGCAAGCAGCTTGCCGAAGTTGCCGATGCCTGAGGCGGCCAGGGTCTTGATCGGGCCGGCCGAGATGGCGTTGGCGCGGATACCCTGCGGGCCGAGGCAGAAGGCCAGATAGCGCGTGCTGGCTTCCAGGCTGGCTTTGGCCAGTCCCATGGTGTTGTAGTTGGGCATGGTGCGTTCGGCGCCGAGGTAGGTCAGGCAGAGCAGGGCGGGGTGATTGCCCTTCAGCAGCAGGGGCCGCGCCGCCTTGGCCAGGGCCGGGAAGCTGTAGGCGGAAACGTCGTGGGCGATGCGAAAGGCTTCGCGCGTGATGCCGTCGAGGAAATCGCCCTCGATGGCCTCGCTCGGTGCGAAGGCAATGGAATGCACCAGTCCGTCGAGACCTTCCCAGTGCCGGCCCAGTTCGCCGAACAGCGCCTCGATTTGCGCGTCTTCCGCCACATCGCATGGGAAGACCAGCTGGCTGCCGAATTCATCGGCAAACTTGGCGAGGCGCTCCTTGAATCGGTCGTTCTGGTAGGTGAAAGCGAGCTGCGCCCCCTCGCGGTGGCAGGCCTTGGCGATGCCATATGCAATGGAGCGGTTGGACAGCAGGCCGGTAATGAGGATGCGTTTTCCAACGAGAAAGCCCATTATCCATCCTTCGTAAACGTGACGACGGGATTATAGCGGATTCGCTGCGGGCATCCCCTCGCGTCGGAGCTATGCATCCCTGTCGGGCAGCGCCGCCGCGAGCAATTCGCGCGTGTAGGGCTGCGACGGTTGATTGAGCACCGCCTCGGTTTCGCCGCTTTCGACAATGCGTCCGTCCTTCATGACGATGATCCGGTGCGCGACGGCGCGGATGACCGACAGGTCGTGCGTGATGAACAGATAACTCATGCCATGGCGTCGCTGCAGTTCCGCCAGCAGGCCCAGCACTTGTTTCTGCACGGTGGCATCAAGGGCGCTGGTCGGTTCGTCGAGCAGAATCAGATCTGGCTGCAGCACCGCCACGCGGGCAATGGCGATACGCTGGCGCTGGCCGCCGGAGAATTCGTGGGGGTAACGGCCAAGCATGGACTCCTCCAGGCCGACTTCGGCGAGGATATCGACGACGCGCTTCCGGCGTTCGGCAGCGGACAGCTCCGGAAAGTGCAATTCCAGTCCTTCCCCGACGATCTGCTCGACGGTGCGGCGGGGCGAGAGGGAAGAGAAGGGATCTTGGAACACCATCTGCATGCGCTTGCGCAGGCGGCGAAGCGCCGGCTGCTGCAGGGTATCGAGACGATCGCTGTCGAAAACGATTTCTCCCGTCGCCGCCTGCAGCCTGAGCAGGGCCAGGCCGAGCGTGGTCTTGCCGGAGCCGGATTCGCCGACGATACCCAGGGTTTCTCCGCGGCGCAGTTGCAGGTCGGCGCGGTCGACGGCGACAAAACGATCATGCCTGAACCAGCCGCGCCTGAACTGGAAGGCACAGGAAAGCCGCCTTGCCTCGAGCAGCACGGGCGCTTCGCTGTCGGGGGGGGCGATCCTTCGCTGCGGTCGGCTGCCGAGCAGCAGGCGTGTGTATTCGTGCTGCGGCGAGGAGAACAGGCGCCCGCTGGGTGCTGTCTCGACCAGTTTGCCGGCCTGCATGACGCCGACGCGGTCGGCAAAGCGGCGCACCAGGTTCAGGTCATGGGTGATCAGCAGGACGGCCATGCCGAATTCCTGCTGCAGTTCGTTCAACAGCGCGAGGATCTGCGCCTGTATGGTGACATCCAGCGCAGTGGTCGGTTCATCGGCGATCAGCAGCTTCGGGCGGCAGGCCAGAGCCATCGCGATCATGGCGCGCTGGCGCTGCCCGCCCGAGAGCTGGTGCGGATAGCTGGCGAAGCGACGTTCTGCCTCGGGTACTCCGGTGCGCCGCAGCAGCTCGATGGCACGGCCGGTAGCCGCCGACAGGGACAGGCCCTCGTGAAGCTGCAGCGACTCGACGATCTGGTTGCCTATCGTGTAGAGCGGGTTGAGGGCCGTCATCGGCTCCTGGAAGATCATGGCGACTTCGCTTCCGCGCACACCGCGCAGGCGTCGCTCGTCCAGAGCAAGCAGATCGGTTGCCGCGTGCTCGGCGGGAGCCCAGACGATGCTGCCGTCGTAGCTGGCCCCCTGATTGAGCTGCAGGATGGACAGCGCCGTGACAGTCTTGCCCGAGCCGGATTCGCCGACGAGGGCGAATTTCTCGCCAGGTGCGATCTCGAAGGACAGCTTCCCGACGACGCGGGCCGGGCCGAAATCGACCATGAGGTTGCTGATGGAAAGGAGGGGCTTAGACACGATGGGTTCTAGCCCTTGCGCGTGTCCAGCGCGGAACGGAGCCCCTCGCCGATGAAAATCAGCAGCATCAGGGTACCGACCAGCACCAGGAAGGTGGTGAGCGAGATCCACCAGGCATCGAGGTTGTTCTTGCCTTGGGACAGCAGCTCACCCAGGCTGGGTGTGGTGGGCGGTACGCCGAGGCCGAGGAAATCCAGGCTGGTGAGGGCGAGGATCGCACCGCTCATGCGAAAGGGCAGGAAGGCGATCACCGGCGTCAGGCAGTTCGGTAGGAGGTGGCGCCACATGATCTGTTTGCCGGAGAGGCCAAGCGCGCGCGCTGCCATGACGTATTCGAGGTTGCGGTTGCGCAGGAATTCGGCGCGCACGTAGTCGGACAGCCCCATCCAGCCGAACAGGGACAGCAGCAGCAGCAGGAGCAGCAGGCTCGGCTCGAAGAGCGAAGCGAAGATCAGCAACAGATAGAGCTCCGGCATGGAGCCCCATATCTCGATGAAGCGCTGGAACCATAGGTCGGTGCGTCCGCCCAGATAGCCCTGGATGGCACCGGTCAGCACACCGACGAGCATGCCGATGGCGGTGAGGGCGAGGCCGAAGAGCAGCGATAGCCGGAAGCCATAGATGAGTCGTGCCAGCACATCCCGCCCCCGGTCGTCGGTGCCGAGCCAGTTGTCAGATGAAGGGGGGGCCGGGTTCGGGCTGGAGGAGAAATAGTTGATGGTGTCGAAACGATAGCGGTTGAGTGGATAGATCGCCCAGTTGTCCCCCCGGGAAATCTGCCCTGCGATAAACGGGTCCAGGTAATCGGTCGGCGTGATGAAATCGCCGCCGAAGGTCTTTTCCGGGTAGCTTGCGAACATCGGCGCGTAGAACTCGCCGTTGTAGCGGATGAGGAGCGGCTTGTCGTTCGAGAGCAGTTCGGCGCACAGGCTGAACAGGAAGAGAGCGGCCAGGATGCACAGGCTCCAGTAGCCGCGGCGATCGGCTTTGAAGCGCAGCCAGGCGCGCCTGGTCGGCGACAGCGAGCGGGCCGTCGCCACCGCTTCGGCGGCCTCTTGGCGCTCTGTCTCGTTCATCGTCCTGCCTCTCCGAACTGCACCCGGGGATCCACCAGCACGTAGCACAGGTCGGTGATCAGCTTGGTGACGAGGCCGATCAGTGTGAACAGATAAAGCGTGCCCATCACGACGGGATAGTCGCGTTTCATGACCGATTCGTAGGAGAGTAGTCCCAGCCCGTCGAGGGAGAACAGGGTTTCGATCAGCAGACTGCCGGTGAAAAAGGCGCCGATGAAGGCTGAGGGGAAGCCCGTCACCAGCGGAATCATGGCGTTGCGGAAGACGTGCTTGTAGAGCACCCTGCGCTCCGAGAGCCCCTTGGCGCGGGCAGTCAGGACGTATTGCCGGCGGAATTCTTCGAGAAAGGTATTCTTGGTCAGCATGGTGGTGACGGCGAAGGCACCCACCACCGAAGCGGCGACCGGCAGGGTGATGTGCCAGAGGTAATCAAGCACCTTGCCGACGAGGCTGAGTTGTTCCCAATTATCAGAGGTGAGGCCGCGCAAGGGAAACAGTTGGAGAAAACTGCCTCCGCCGAACAGCACGAGCAATGCCACGCCGAGGACGAAGCCGGGGATGGCATAGCCGACCAGGACGATGGTGCTGCTGACTAGGTCGAAGGTCGAGCCGTGCCTTACGGCCTTGGCGATGCCCAGCGGCACTGAGATGAGATAGGTAAGCAGGAAAGTCCACAGGCCGAGGCTGATGGATACCGGCAGCTTCGATCTGATGAGCGTCCAAACATCCTGGTGCTGGAAGTAGCTGGTGCCCAGATCGAAGCGGGCGAAGCGCCGCAACATCTCGAAGAAGCGCTCGTGGGCAGGCTTGTCGAAACCATAGAGCGCCTTGATTTCCGCCAGCTTCTCCGGATCGACGCCACGGCTGCCGCGATAGACGTTGGCGGTGCTCGCCGCCACTTCCTCGCCGCCGGCATGGCCCTTGAGCAACTGCACCATCTGGTCCACCGGCCCGCCGGGAACAAACTGAATGACGGTAAAGGTCAGCAGCAGGATGCCAAGCAGGGTCGGGATCATCAGCAGGAGGCGCTTGAGAATGTAGCCGAGCATGGTCGTTTCCTTACCGCGCTTGCGGCAGTATCCACCAGGCCTTCAGCATCCAATCCTCCGAATGATAGTAGAGGGGCTGCCGGTCCGGTATGCCGAAGCGGTTTTTGTAGGCTACCCGGTGCGTCGTGTTGTGCCAATGCGGAATGACGTAATGGCCTGCCAGCAGGGCGCGGTCGAGGGCACGGCAGGCGATGACCAGCTCCTGCCGCGTTTCGGTGGTGAGCACGGCCTGGACCAGACTGTCGATTCCCGGATTTTTCAGCCCCATCAGGTTGTGCGAGCCCTTTTCGTCGGCGGATTCGCTGGCGAACCGCAGGAACAGCTCGTTGCCTGGACTCTGGCTCGACAGATACCAGTGGGTGATGATGTCGAAGTCGAAATCGTCGACCCGCTTGGCGTAGAGCGCAGCATCCAGCACGCGATAGCGGGCTGCGATGCCGAGTTTCTCCAGATTGCGGGCGTAAGGTGCCACCACCCGCTCCCAGCTCTTCCGGTCGAGCAGGAACTCGAACTCCAGGGGCTCGCCTCTGGCGTTGCGCATGGCTCCGTCCCGGTAATTCCAGCCGGCGTTTTCCAGCAGTTCGCGTGCCTGGCGCAGGTTGTCGCGCAGGGAGCGCGGCGGGGCGGTGCTCGCCGGCGCCTCGACAGGGGCGAAGGCGGCCGGCTCGATATACTTGGCGACCGGCTGCAGCAGATCGAGTTCTCCCTTCGAGGGTACGCCGCGGGCGGCCATGTCGCTGTTGGTGAAAAAACTGTAGCTTCGAAGGTACTGGTTGTAGAAGAGCTGGCGGTTCATCCACTCGAAATCCAACGCCAGGGACAGCGCCTTGCGCACGCGCACGTCCTGGAACAGCGGACGGCGCAGGTTGAAAACGAATCCCTGCATGCCTTGCGGATTCTGGTGGGTGAGTTCGCGCCGGATGATTTCCCCCCGATCGAACTTGGCACCCTTGTAGCCGCGCGCCCAGTTCTTGGCGACGTTCTCGTGTACGAAGTCGAATTCGCCGGCCTTGAAGGCTTCGAGGCGCACCAGTTCATCCTTGTAGTAGCGGAATGACACGCGGTCGTAATTGAACATGCCGCTGCGCGACGGCAGTTGTGCGCCCCAATAGCCCGGGTTACGGCGATAGACAATGCTGCGGCCGAGGTCCATGCGCTCGATGATATAGGGGCCGCTGGCAATAGGCTGA
This sequence comes from uncultured Rhodocyclaceae bacterium, assembly GCA_964475635.1. Classification (GTDB taxonomy): domain Bacteria; phylum Pseudomonadota; class Gammaproteobacteria; order Burkholderiales; family Rhodocyclaceae; genus Desulfobacillus. The sequence continues at coordinate 43,193 of CAYYXS010000019.1, read as the reverse complement.
TCGAGCATGATTTTACCGAAGGGTTTTCCCGCGCCCCAGGTTCGAGCAAAAACCGGCAGCTGGCCGACGATCATGTGCAACTCGCGGTTGCGGCGCTTGAATTCGAAGCGCACCGTGCGCGGATCGATCACCACAACGTCCCGCACATCCGACCAGAGCGCGCGAAACAGGGGGCTGGCGGCTTTGCTCATCAGCATGTCGTAGGAGTGCTTCACGTCCAGCGCCGTCACCGGCTCGCCGTTGGAGAAGCGGGCCCGGGCGTTCAGCCGGAAAGTGATTGAGAGCCGGTCGGCCGCCAGTTGCATGTCTTCTGCCAGCAGGCCATACATGCTAAACGGCTCGTCATCGCTTTGTACGGCGAGGGTTTCGAACACCAGGTCTGTCAGTCCGGCCGGCGCCGTTCCTTTCAGTGAGAACGGGTTCAGCTTGTCGAAGCCGCCCATCGAGGCCAGGTACAGATCTCCCCCTTTTGGCGCCTGCGGATTGACATAATCGAAGTGGGCAAAGTCAGCCGGGTACTTGGGAGCGGCGCCCAGCGCCAGGCCGTGTGCGGCAGCGGCGATGGCCGGCGTCGCCGTCAGCACCAGGACGATGCCGAAGCGGATAAGGCGGGAAAAGGTGAGGACACTTTGCATGCGGCGCAGTTTAGAACCTATCGCGACATCCCGGATAGCCATGCGTCACAGCAAAACAGGCATTGGCAATCAGCCTCGGCGAGACGATCGGTTGACCACAGTTTTCCTTACAGGTTTTACGCTGTTTTTCTTCGCGGCGACCGCTTTTTTGCCGCCCTTTTTCGACACAGCCTTGCTGCTCTTGACCGGTGGCTTGCTGATGGCCGGCTTGACCACCGGCAGGTTGACCGCAAGCAGGTTGCCCGTTGCGGCGTTGCCGTTGGCCGGCACCAGCAGGGTGTGACCCGGTCCGATGCGCATTTTGGCGCTGATTCCGTTCACCTGCCGCAGGCGCGCTACGGTGAGGCCGTGTTTCTTCGCTACGCTCTCCAGCCCCTCGCCTTTCTTGATGGTGTAGGCCTGCCAGTTCGTCAGCGGCTTGTTGTACGCTTCCAAGTTGGACAGGAAGACGTCGACCTTGTCTGCCGGCAGGACAATGTTGGCGCCGCCCTTGTCGGGGATCACCGGCCGGTTGTAGGCCGGATTGAGGGCGAGGAACTCCTCGATGGTCATTTCCGCCAGACGGGCGGCGATGGCCACGTCCATGTGGGCGGAGACTTCGACGGTGTGGAAATAAGGCTTGTTGGGGATTGGATCCAGGCTGACGTTGAACAGGCCGGGCTTGGCGATGATGTTCTTCAGGGCCTGCAACTTGGGCACGTACCAACGCGTCTCGTTGGGCATGGTCAGGCTGAGGTAATCCGTCGGCAGGCCTTTCGCCTGGTTCTTGTTGATGGCCCGCGCCACGGCGTTTTCGCCCCAGTTGTAGGAGGCCAGCGCGAGATGCCAGTCGCCGTGCATCTCGTAGATGGATTGCAGATACTCCAGCGCGGCGCTGGTAGAGGCGATGATGTCGCGCCGTTCGTCCATCCACCAGTTCTGATCGAGCTGGTAGGTCTTGCCGGTAGAGGGAATGAACTGCCACATGCCCGATGCGTGGGCGCGCGAGTAGGCCATCGGATTGTAGGCGCTCTCAACGATGGGCAGCAGGGCCAGTTCGGTGGGCATGCCGCGCTTTTCCAGTTCCTCGACGATGTGGTGCATGTAGCGTCGGCTGCGCTCGACGACGCGCCGCAGGTACTCCGGCCTGGCGAGGTACCAAGCCTGCTGCTGCTGCACCAGAGGGCTGTCCAGGTCGGGCATGCCGAAGCCGCGGCGGATGCGTTCCCACAGGTCGTCCGGCGACTGGGTCAGATCGATCGTGGATAATGGTGGTGGCTCGTCGGCCAGCTCAACTGTCGGCAGCGATGCATCGGGGAGGGCCGGGTCCGTGGCAATGCTTGTCGCCATGATCAGACTAGGCTGATCCGAGGCAATGGCATTGTTCGCAAAGGGAGAAATCAGGCAACAGGCGAGTAAAGCGGCCAACGCCGAATTAAGCTTGAACATGGAGCCGGCGAGGAGAAAACAGCATGCTACCCTTGGCATCTACAACCGTCAATTTCCTCGATGCCGGTTGCAGACCGCCATTCAGGTGACAGTCGCACGAGCCTTTTTCGTTTATGCTTTCCCCGTGAAGGATAGCGTTCGGAATCGTCTATGAAAGCGCTCGTCATAGAAGATGCGGCGACCAACATGGCCGTATGCTGTCGCGCCCTCGGGAACATGGGGATCGAACCCTTGCAGGCGCGCGATGGGCTTGACGGCATCGCGCGTTTCGAGCGGGAAAGGCCGGGCCTGATTCTGCTCGATATCGTTCTGCCGGGAATCGACGGTTTCGAGGTGGCGCGCCGTATCCGCGCAATGGAAGGCCATGGTGAATGGACGCCGATCATTTTCCTGACCGGCCTGACCAAGGACGAGGATTTGCGCAAGGGGATCGAAGCCGGCGGGGACGATTATATTTTCAAGCCCGTGAGCGAGGTGGTGCTGGTCGCCAAGGTGCACGCCATGCAGCGCATTGTCCAGATGCGCGACGCGCTGCTGCTCATGACACGCAGGTTGGACGAAGCCAACAAGGAACTGACGCGCCTCTCGGCAGTGGATGGCCTTACTGGGATCGCTAACCGCCGGCAGTTCGACGAGGCGTTGCTGCGCGAGTGGCGACGTTGCCTGCGTGAGCGCGAGTCGCTGGCCGTGCTGATGTGTGACGTGGATTTCTTCAAGCAGTTCAATGATTCCTATGGCCACCAGTCAGGCGATGAATGCCTCAAGGCCGTCGCAGCGTCGCTACAGTCCTGCCTCAAGCGTCCGGCCGACATCCTGGCCCGCTATGGCGGCGAGGAATTCGCAGTTGTGCTGCCCAACACGACGCCGGGAGGCGCCTTGCAGGTTGCCGAGGCCATGCGCAGTGCGGTTCATGGGCTCGGGTGCATGAATGAGGCATCGATGATGGGGATGGTGACGGTAAGCGTTGGTGTCGCTGCTGCCAAGCCGCGCAGCGTCGAGGGCATGCACAGGCTCATCGCCGCCGCGGATTGGGCGCTGTATGAGGCGAAACGCAAGGGACGCAACCGCGTGCAGTTGGGGGAAGTGGGTACCTCCGGGGGATAGCCGACGCTGCCGTTCGGTGTTCGAGCCGACTGTGGCATGTCCTAGCGGAACACGTTTTTCCACTCACGCAAGGCGGCGAATACATCCACGGGCCGGCTGAGTTGGCGCTTGCAGTGACGGCCCGCCGATTTTGCCACATCGGGTTCTGCGCTTCTCAGGAACGGATTGGTGGACCACTCGTCCGAAAGTCGGAAAGGAACGCTGGCAAGGTTGTCGGCGCGTAACTTCTCGACTCTGTCCCGGCGTGACAACAGGGCGGCATTCCCCGGCTCGACAGCCAGGGCGAAGCGGATGTTTGCTTCGGTGTACTCGTGGGCACAGTAAACCAGGGTGTCTCCGGGCAATGCTGCCAGTTTGGCAAGTGAGCCCCACATTTGTTCCGCGCTGCCCTCGAACAGGCGGCCGCAGCCGCAAGCGAACAGCGTATCCCCGCAAAATAGCGCACCATCCCCGTGGTAGGCGATATGGCCCCGCGTGTGTCCGGGAACGGCCAGGACGCGCAGCCGGGCCTGAAATCCAGGCAATGCTACGCTGTCACCCTCCCGCAGGGGGGTGGTGATGCCGGGAATCTCCTCTTCGGCCGGACCGAAGACCGGAACCGGATAGCGCATGACGAGGCCTGCCACGCCACCGGTGTGATCGCCGTGGTGGTGGGTGATCAGGATGGCGGACAGCCTCGCGTCGTTTCCTTCCAGGTAGCGCAAAACGGGCGCATCGTCGCCGGGATCGACGACAGCGATGCTGCGACCTTCCCGCAACAGCCAGATATAATTGTCTTCGAATGCGCGCAAGGCTTCGATGTCCATGGCGCGATTCTCGTTTATCGGAGCGAAATGTCAATTCCCGGACTAGATGCCTGGCTGAAGACCCCGCAAGGCCAATATATTCTCGAATGGGAACAGGCCCGCTTCGACCAGATGGTCGCCGATATCTTCGGATTCAACGCCGTACAGATCGGCCTGTCGCAATGCGATTGCCTGCGAGCGAACCGTATGCCGCTGCGCTTCATTTACGATACGAACCATACTGCGGCAGTCCTCGGCGATCCGCATCATTTTCCTTTTTCGGGCAACAGCGTCGACCTGGTCGTCTTGCCGCATGTGCTGGAGTTTTCCACCGATCCGCACCAGATCCTGCGCGAAGTCGAGCGTGTCCTGGTGCCGGAAGGTCAGGTGCTGATCTCAGGATTCAATCCGTTCAGTCTCTGGGGCATCAAACGCCGCCTAGCCGGACGCCGCGCCGAGTTTCCATGGCAGGGGCAGTACTTCAGCGTGCGGCGCCTTAAGGATTTGCTGAAGTTGTTGAGCTTTGAAACGCAAGCCGGATGCTTCGGACGCTATTCGCCTGCCGTGAGACAGGAAAAATGGTTGCGCCGCTGGCATTTCCTTGAACTTGCCGGCGACCGATGGTGGCCGATTGCAGGTGCGGTTTACATGCTCCAGGGCATCAAGCGCCAGCATGGCCTGCGCCTGCTGACGCCGGCCTGGCACGACCGCAAGGCGCGCGCCAAGGCGTTGGCGCCTGCGGTGCAGAGAATCCAGAAGGACGGCCGGTGAGCGAAACAAAAGGGATCGTGGACATCTATACGGACGGGGCCTGCAGCGGAAATCCGGGTCCCGGAGGGTGGGGGGCGCTGCTGAGGATCGGCGGGCACGAAAAGGAGTTGTTCGGCGGGGAGGCGGATACCACCAACAACAGAATGGAACTGACTGCGGTGATCCGCGCCCTGGAGGCCCTCAAACGGCCGGTGCAGGCGCGCGTCCACACTGACTCCCGATATGTGCAGAAGGGCATCAGCGAATGGATTCACGCCTGGAAGAAGCGCGGCTGGCAGACCGCCGACAGACAACCCGTGAAAAACGCTGAATTGTGGCGGGAACTCGATGAGCTGGCGTCACGGCACAGGATTGAGTGGCGCTGGGTGAAAGGACATTCTGGACATGCGGAAAACGAGCGCGCCGACGCCTTGGCGCGCCGCGGGATCGTCAGCCTCGGTGGAGATCGGAAGTGAGACAGATCGTGCTCGATACCGAAACCACCGGCTTGGATTTCCGGCTCGGCGATCGGATCATCGAGATCGGATGCGTGGAAATGCTCAACCGCAAGCTGACCGGGCAGCGGTTCCACCGCTACATCAACCCGGAACGGGAGATCGATGCGGGGGCGCTGGCGGTCCATGGCCTGTCGAACGAGTTTCTGCAGGACAAGGCCAAGTTCGGAGAAATCGTCGAAGAGTTCCTGGACTTCGTCGAAGGGGCGGAACTGGTCATCCACAACGCGGCATTCGACGTGGGTTTTCTCAACAACGAGTTGGCCTTGCTGAAGCAGGCGCCGCTGGAACAGGCCAGCGCGGGCATCGTGGATACCCTGAAGATGGCCCGGGAACTGCATCCCGGACGCCGGAACTCCTTGGATGCGCTCTGCGAGCGCTATGCCATCGACAATTCCGGCCGTACGCTCCACGGCGCGCTGCTCGATGCGGAATTGCTGGCGGAGGTCTATCTGGCTATGACGCGCGGCCAGGAGAACCTGATCATGGACCTTCCTCCCGTTGTCCCTGCGCCGTGCCTGCTGGCCGATTTGTCCATGGAGCGCCCGTTCCTGCGCATTCTGCGAGCCGATCCAGGGGAACTGGCCGAGCACCAGCTCGTACTCGAGGAAATCGGCAGGGAAAGCAGGGGCAACTGCATCTGGAGCAAGGCCGTTTCATGAGGCGCTCATCGACGGCTTTGAAAATGCCAGCTCGATCCGTTATAATGCGCGTCTTTTAGGCGCGTAGCTCAGCTGGTTAGAGCACCACCTTGACATGGTGGGGGTCGTAGGTTCGAGTCCTATCGCGCCTACCAGTTACTGGGATCAGAGGTCAGGGATCAGGGATCAGCGGTTTCCCCGTTTCCTGACTTCTTTGTTTTGGGCGCAGCGCCATGCCGTTAATCACACTTCCTGACGGATCGCAAAGGGATTTCGCGCAACCGGTGACGGTGGCCGAAGTCGCCGCCTCCATTGGCACCGGTCTGGCCAAGGCAGCGCTGGCAGGCAAGGTGGACGGTCGTCTGGTCGATACCTGCTTCCGCATCGACCGGAGCTGTTCTCTCGCCATCGTCACCGACAAGGACTCCGACGGGGTCGACCTCATCCGTCATTCGACCGCACACTTGATGGCCTATGCCGTCAAGGAGCTGTTTCCCGAGGCGCAGGTGACCATCGGTCCTGTGATCGAGAACGGCTTCTATTACGACTTCTCCTACAAGCGACCCTTCACGCCGGAAGATCTGGCGCAGATCGAGGCCCGTATGGGGGAGCTGGCTAAGAAGGATCTTCCGGTCGTGCGCGAGGTCTGGCCACGCGACAAGGCTGTCAACTTCTTCAAATCAATCGGCGAGCATTACAAGGCGGAAATCATAGCCTCGATTCCGGTTGATCAGGACGTCTCGCTCTACCGCGAGGGCGATTTCATCGACTTGTGCCGAGGACCCCACGTGCCGTCGACCGGCAAGCTGAAGGTCTTCAAGTTGATGAAGGTGGCCGGTGCCTATTGGCGCGGCGATTCCCGCAACGAGATGCTGCAGCGCATTTACGGCACCGCCTGGGCGAAGAAGGATGAACTGGACGCCCATCTCCACATGCTGGAGGAGGCGGAGAAGCGCGACCACCGCAAGCTGGGTCGCCAGCTCGATCTGTTCCACCTGCAGGACGAGGCGCCCGGCATGGTGTTCTGGCATCCCAAGGGCTGGGTGGTCTGGCAGGAGGTGGAGCAGTACATGCGCCGCCTGCTCTCCGTCAACGGTTACCTCGAGGTGCGTACGCCCCAAGTGATGGACCGCGTGCTGTGGGAGAAATCAGGCCACTGGGAGAACTACGCCGAGCACATGTTCACTACCAAGGCCGAGGAGCGCGAATACGCAGTGAAGCCGATGAACTGCCCGGGCCATGTGCAGATATTCAACCAAGGCATCAAGAGTTATCGCGATCTTCCGTTGCGCCTCGCCGAATTCGGTTCCTGCCACCGCAACGAGCCGTCCGGAGCGCTGCACGGCATCATGCGGGTGCGAGGGTTCGTGCAGGACGACGCACACATCTTTTGCACCGAGGGACAGATCCTTTCGGAGTCGGCCGCTTTCATAGACCTGTTGCGCAAGGTGTATGCAGATTTCGGTTTCATCGACATTCTCGTCAAATTGTCCACCCGGCCGGATAAGCGCATCGGCTCCGACGAGACCTGGGACCAGGCCGAGGCTGCGCTGGCGCAGGCGTTGGATGCAAAGGACTTGAAATACGACCTGCAGCCGGGCGAGGGCGCTTTTTACGGCCCGAAGATCGAATTCTCATTGAAGGATTGCCTGAACCGCGTGTGGCAGTGCGGCACGCTGCAGCTGGATTTCTCCCTGCCTGGCCGGCTGGGCGCGGAATATGTCGCAGAGGACAATTCACGTCGCCAACCCGTCATGCTGCACCGGGCCATCTTGGGGTCGATGGAGCGCTTCATCGGCATCCTCATCGAACACCATGCGGGAGCCTTCCCGCTCTGGCTGGCGCCGGTTCATGCGGTGGTCATGAATATCTCCGAGCATCAGGCGGAATACGCCGAAACTGTTGCGGAAAAGCTACGCGAAGCCGGCTTGAGGGCGGTTGCGGATTTGCGCAACGAGAAAATAAGCTATAAAATACGCGAACATAGCTTGCAGAAGCTGCCCTATCAGGTCGTCGTTGGCGAGAAGGAAAAGGCAGCAGGACTGGTCGCCGTGCGTGCCCGGGGCGCTCAAGACCTCGGGCAAATGTCCCTCGAGACGTTTGTCGAACGCCTGACGCGAGAGCGAGATGCCCAGGCGGGAGCGGCCTGATTTTCCATTTTTTGGAGATTGAACCATCGTACAGCAGAAGGCGCAGCGCCTGAATGAAGAGATCAATGCCCCCGAAATACGCCTGATCGGGGTGGACGGCGAACAGGTTGGCATCGTATCGGTCCAGTCGGCGCTGAAGATGGCGGAGGAGGCAGGAGTGGATCTGGTGGAAATCGCACCTCTGGCCAAACCGCCGGTCTGCCGCATCATGGACTACGGCAAGTTCAAGTATGCCGAGGCAAAAAAGGCCCATGAAGCAAAGCTGAAGCAGAAGCAAATCCAGGTCAAGGAAGTCAAGTTCCGGCCTGGTACGGATGAAGGCGACTACCAGATAAAACTGAGAAATCTGATTCGGTTTCTGCAGGAAGGCGACAAAACGAAGGTGACTTTGCGCTTTCGCGGCAGGGAGATGGCGCATCAGGAATTCGGCGTGCGCTTGCTGGAGCGGGTGAAGGCCGATCTGGATCCCTACGGCACGGTCGAGCAGTTCCCCAAGATGGAGGGACGCCAGCTCGTGATGGTGCTGGCGCCGATTAAGAAGCAGCAGAAGCACTGAGTTTCGCGCCGTGAGGCGCAGGCGGAATGAACCGGCCGGCTGGTTCATGAACAAGTGGTTGCGGGTTGTCGAAGCGCTTCCGGATCGGAAGCCACCCGGCACCATGTCATAAGGAGTTCTTCGATGCCGAAGATGAAGACCAAATCCGGCGCTGCCAAGCGCTTCAAGGTGCGGCCAGGGGGCAGTGTCAAGCGCTCCCAGGCCTTCAAGCGCCACATCCTGACCAAGAAGACCACCAAGGCGAAACGCCATCTGCGCGGCGCCGCAAACGTGCATGATTCGGATGTCGCTTCGGTCCGTGCCATGCTGCCCTACGCTTAAGGAGAGGACACCATGCCACGAGTCAAACGCGGTGTAACGGCGCGCGCGCGCCACAAGAAGGTTCTCGATCAGGCCAAGGGCTACCGAGGCCGCCGCGGCAGCGTCTATCGCATTGCCAAGCAGGCGGTGATGAAGGCGGGGCAATATGCCTATCGCGACCGTCGCCAGCGCAAGCGGCAGTTCCGCTCGCTGTGGATCGTCCGCATCAATGCCGCCGCGCGCGAACTGGGCCTGACCTACAGCGTGCTGATGAACGGCCTGAAGAAGGCCTCCATTGAGGTTGATCGCAAGGTACTGGCGGACTTGGCCGTATTCGACAAGCCGGCTTTTGCGCAGATTGCGAATCAAGCCAAGGCGAGCCTCGCTGCCTGAGTGCGTACCGCGCTAAAAAAGGAGGCCCGCAGCCTCCTTTTTTTACGTTTGAGCTATGAGCGATATCGAACAACTTGTTGCACGGGCCACCGCCGAATTTGCCGGCATCGCCGATGCTGCAGCGCTGGAGCAGGCCAAGGCACTTTATCTTGGCAAGAACGGTTCGGTCACCGAATTGCTGAAAGGGCTGGGCAAGCTGGCGCCCGAAGAGCGGAAGCAGGCCGGTGCGGCCATCAACGGCGCCAAGGAACGCATCGAGGCGGCACTCAACGCCCGGCGAGCAGCCCTCCGGCATGCCGAAATGGAAGCGCAGCTCCAGGCAGAAGCGCTCGACATCACCCTGCCCGGGCGCGGTTTGCCGACCGGCGGACTGCACCCGGTGACGCGCACGCTCGAACGCATCGAGGCGCTGTTCCGCTCGATCGGCTTCGATGTCGCCGACGGGCCTGAGATCGAGGACGATTTCCACAATTTCACCGCGCTCAACACGCCTGAGAACCATCCGGCGCGTTCCATGCACGACACCTTCTACCTGGAAAACGCACCAGGCCTGCTGTTGCGCACGCACACGAGCCCGATCCAGGTGCGCTACATGGAGAGCCACAAGCCACCCATCCGCATCATCGCGCCCGGACGTGTCTACCGTGTCGATTCGGATGCGACGCATTCTCCGATGTTCCACCAGGTCGAGGGCCTGTGGATCGACGAGGATGTCAGCTTCGCCGACCTGAAGGGCGTATTCACGGATTTCCTGCGCAACTTCTTCGAGAAGCCCGACCTGCGCACGCGTTTCCGGCCGTCGTTCTTCCCATTCACCGAACCATCTGCCGAGATCGACATGAGCTGCGTCTTCTGCGACGGCAATGGTTGCCGCGTTTGCAGCCATACCGGCTGGCTGGAGATCGCCGGCAGTGGCATGGTGCACCCCAACGTGCTCAGGTCCGTGGGTATCGACAGCGAAAAGTACATTGGCTTTGCCTTCGGCATGGGACCGGATCGCCTGACCATGCTGCGCTACGGGGTGAATGACCTGCGACTGTTTTTCGACGGCGATCTGCGTTTCCTTTCGCAATTCAAATAATCATGCAGTTCTCGGAACTCTGGCTGAGAGAATTTGTAAACCCTCCGATCACCAGCGCCGAGTTGGCGCATGGCCTGACCATGGCCGGGCTGGAGGTGGAGGCGCTGCAGAGCGTCGCTTCGGTATTCGCCGGCGTCGTCGTGGCGCATGTGCTGGCGGTCGAAAAGCACCCCGATGCCGACAAGCTGAAGCTCTGCCGCGTCGATGCCGGGCAGGGCGAGACGCTACAGATCGTCTGTGGCGCGCCCAACGTCGCCGCTGGCATGAAGGTTCCATGCGCCTTGGTCGGGGCTGAACTGCAGGGCATGAAGATAAAGGCTGCCAAGGTGCGCGGCATCGAGTCCTTCGGCATGCTCTGCTCAGAGCGCGAACTCGGTCTGTCGGAAGATCACAGCGGTCTGATGGGCCTGCCGGATGACGCGCCGGTGGGCGAGGACATCCGCCGCTACCTTGCCCTCGACGACAAGTTGTTCACCCTCAAGCTGACCCCCAACCGGGCCGACTGCCTGAGTCTGAGAGGTATTGCGCGGGAGGTGGGGGCTCTCACGGGCGCGATCGTGTCGATGCCGGCAATACAAGCAGCCCGGGTCACCAGCGACAAGCGCCGGGAGGTGGTGCTGGATGCTCCGGCCGCCTGCCCGCGCTATTGCGGCCGCGTGGTGGCCGGCATCGACGCCGGGGCACCGACGCCGGGCTGGATGCGCCGCAGTCTCGAACGCTCCGGCATCCGTTCGATAAATGCCGTGGTGGATGTCACCAATTACGTCATGCTGGAACTCGGCCAGCCCCTTCATGGCTTCGACAACGACCTCCTGCATGGCGCAGTGCATGTGCGTTACCCTACGGCAGGCGAGAAGTTGCTGCTGTTGAATGAACAGACTGTGGAACCTACCGCCGATACCGCACTGATCGCCGACGAGAAGCGCGCACTTGCGCTTGCAGGCATCATGGGAGGCGAGGAGAGCGGCATTACCGACAGCACTACGGATATCTTCCTGGAAAGCGCCTTCTTCGCGCCCGAGGCGGTCGCCGGCAAGGCGCGCGCACTGGGCTTCTCATCTGATGCATCCTATCGTTTTGAGCGCGGCGTCGATTTTGCTGCCACAAGCGAAGCCTTGGAGCGCGCCACCTGTTTGATCCTCGACATCTGCGGCGGCCAGGCCGGCCCGGTGACGGAAGCGATAGACCGCGGCCATCTGCCGAGACGCGAAGCGGTACGGCTGCGCGTGCCGCGCGCCGAGAAGATTCTCGGCATACGGCTTGGCACCGAGGTTGCAGCGCGGCTGTTCAAGGGGCTCGATTTTCCCTTCACGCGCGAAGAGGACATCTTCAACGTGACGCCGCCCTCGCACCGCTTCGACATCGCCATCGAGGAGGACCTGATCGAGGAACTGGCGCGCCTCCACGGTTACGACAACATCCCCGCTCGCCGGCCACGAGGCTCGCTGGCGATCCTGCCGCAGCGCGAGGACGAAAGAAGCGTCTGGCGACTACGCCGTCTGCTGGCGGCACGCGACTATCAGGAAGTGGTGAACTACAGCTTCGTCGACGCCGCCTGGGAGCAGGACTTCTGCGACAATCGGGACCCTGTGGCGCTGGCCAACCCGATTGCCAGCCAGATGGGAGTCATGCGCTCCAGCTTGATCGGCGGCTTGGTGTCCAATCTGGTAGCGAATCTCAACCGGCGCATCGGTCGAGTGCGGATATTCGAGACGGGGCGGTGTTTCATGCGCGGTGACGCGGGAGATCAGATTGCAGGTTTCCAGCAGCCGAAAAGGGTGGCTGGCCTGGCTGCCGGACCGGCCGCACCGGAACAATGGGGCCTGCCATCCCGCCGCGCGGATTTCTTCGATGCCAAGGCCGATGTCGAAGCCATGCTGGCCCCCTTGCAGGCGAAGTACGAGAAAGTGGATCATCCGGCCCTCCATCCAGGCCGGGCGGCATCGGTGGTCTTGCAGGGCAGCGTGATCGGGCTGGTGGGTGAATTGCATCCGAAGTGGGTGCAGAAATACGAACTGGTTGTGGCGCCGGTGATTTTCGAACTGGATTTGGATGCGGTGTTGTTGCAACCTTTGCCGGAATTCAGGGAGGTTTCCCGCTTTCCTGCCGTGGTGCGCGACCTCGCCTTGGTGGTGGATATGGAACAGCCGGTACAGCCTCTGCTGGATTGCCTGATCGGTGCCGCCGCACCTCATGTCAGGGATGTCGTCCTGTTCGATTTGTACCATGGCAAAGGGGTCGATCCTGAGAAAAAAAGTCTTGCATTCCGGATAGTTATGCAAGATACTGAGAAAACGCTTTCCGATGGCGAAGTCGATTCCGCGTTGGCCGGACTGGTCGAGGCGGTATCCGGGAGATTCGGCGCCAAGCTGCGTTCTTAGGGAGCATAAATGACGTTAACAAAGGCGGAACTCGCCGATCTTTTGTTTGAGAAGGTCGGATTGAATAAGCGCGAAGCGAAAGATATGGTCGAGGGCTTTTTCGAAGAAATCCGCACTGCGCTGGAGCGCGGCGAAAGCGTGAAGTTGTCCGGTTTCGGCAATTTTCAGTTGCGCGACAAGCCGCAGCGTCCCGGCCGCAATCCCAAGACCGGTGAAGAGATCCCCATTACCGCTCGCCGCGTCGTCACGTTCCATGCCAGTCAGAAACTCAAGGCCTCGGTCGAGAAGCTGAGCAGCCATGGCAAGCAAGGATGATCTGCCTCCCATCCCGGCCAAGCGTTACTTCACCATCGGCGAAGTAAGCGAACTATGCGGCGTCAAGCCGCATGTCCTTCGCTACTGGGAGCAGGAGTTCACCCAGCTGAAACCAGTCAAGCGGCGGGGCAATCGCCGCTACTACCAGCACCACGAAGTGCTGCTGGTGCGCCGCATACGCGAATTGCTCTATCGGGAAGGCTTCACCATCAGCGGTGCGCGCAATCGCCTCGATGAGGGGGGCGGCAAGGACATTCCCTCGTCGCATGCCGCCGCCGAACATTTCGTTCCGGCCGATTCCTTGCGCGGGGAGATAGCCAACATCATCTCCCTTCTGAGGGCCTGAGACGCGCGTCCGCACGCTGCATTTGGTATAATTCGGTTCAGTCGGGGCGTAGCGCAGCCTGGTAGCGCACTTGCATGGGGTGCAAGGGGTCGCGAGTTCGAATCCCGCCGCCCCGACCATTCTTTCCCTGAGGCAGCCATCGCCGCGCGGCATACCATGCGCATCCTCCTCTCCAATGACGACGGCTACTTCGCCCCGGGCATCGAGATTCTCGCCCAAGCGCTATCCGATCTTGCAGAAATCACGGTCGTGGCGCCGGAGCGCGACCGTAGCGGGGCCAGCAACTCGTTGACACTGGATCGCCCCTTGCGCCTGCGACGTGCTGCCAACGGTTTCTATTTCGTCAATGGTACTCCGACCGATTGCGTCCATCTGGCCGTGACCGGCATGCTGGACAATTTGCCAGACATGGTGATATCCGGCATCAATCTCGGTGCGAACATGGGCGACGACACGATCTATTCCGGCACCGTTGCCGCTGCAACGGAGGGGTATCTGCTTGGCGTTCCTTCGCTGGCGGTATCGCTGAACGGTCACAATGCGATCCATTTCGGAACTGCGGCCGCGGTAGCGCGCAGAATCATCGAGCGCTGCCTGCGACAGCCGCTGGCTGCGCCGGCACTCCTCAATGTCAATGTGCCGGACATCCCGCTCGATAGCCTCAAGGGTATACGTGTGACCCGGCTGGGCAAGCGGCACAAGGCGGAAGGCGTGGTCAGGCAAACCAATCCGCGCGGCGAAACCGTTTTCTGGGTTGGCGCGGCCGGTGCGGCTCAGGATGCCGGAGAGGGCACGGATTTCCATGCCGTGGAGAACGGCTATGCGTCGGTGACCCCTCTGCAGATCGACTTGACGCATCGGGCACTCATCGGCACCGTAAGGAGCTGGATCGAGGCATGAGGCGTGAATTGTCAGGCATCGGCATGACCTCGCAGCGCACGCGCGCGCGCATGGTCGATCGCCTGCGTGCCGACGGCATCCGCGACGAGAGGGTGTTGGCGGCGATGGCGGCCGTGCCACGACACCTCTTCGTCGATGAGGCCCTGGCATCACGCGCCTATGAGGATACGGCCCTGCCGATCGGTCTGAAACAGACGATCTCACAGCCCTTCGTCGTGGCTCGCATGATCGAACTCCTTGCAGCAGGTCGCGAACTGGGTAAGACGCTTGAAATCGGAGCCGGCTGCGGCTATCAGGCGGCTGTTCTGGCGCGGCTGGCGAAGGACGTCTATGCCGTCGAGCGTATTGAGCAGATGCTGGACAGGGCACGTGCCAATCTGCGCCACCTGCGCCTGCCGAATGTCAGGCTCAAGCACGCTGACGGCAGTCAGGGCCTGGCGGAAGCGGCGCCATTCGATACAATTATTCTTGCCGCCGCCGCCTTGCACCTACCGCAGGCGCTGCTCGGGCAACTCGCGGTTGGCGGTCGTATGATCCTGCCTCTGGGCGGAGCCAGGCAATCGCTCTGCCTGATCGAGCGGAGCAGGAGCGGATATACAGAAACGCATCTCGATGCGGTGTACTTCGTTCCCCTTGTAGCCGGAGTCGAATAGACGATACGAACATGGCCAGAATTGCGATTCTGCTAGTCGCCGCTGCAGCGGGTCTGCAGGCGGCTTGCGCTTCCCGGGCGCCTGCGCCGGTGACCGAGCGGAGCGGTGCATCGGGCAAACCGTCAGCGCAGACATCGACGCCCTCCGCCACGCTCGCCAGGCAGGGTGAGTTCCATATCGTGAAAAGGGGCGAAACGCTCTATAGCATTGCGTTGGAGCATGGCCAGTCATATCGTGACGTGGCCGCCTGGAACAACATCGACAATCCGAATGTGATTCGCGTCGGCCAGCAGTTGCGCATTGCCCCACCGGAAGGGGTGGCGGTGGTGAAGCCGATAGCCGGCCCGGCCCCGGTCGAAACTCACGCCCTGACACTTGCAGGGGCCGGCGGCAGTCAGCCCGGAAACGATAGCCGCAAGCACGAACCGAAAGGCGGCAAGCAACCTTACACTGAGCAGGCAATGGCGGCGGCCCAGAAGCAGGAGGAATTTCATGCGCAACCTGTCGTGGTACAGCCGAAAGCCGAGACCAGACCGGCAGAACCGAATGCTGGCAACGAAGGGAACTGGGCATGGCCGAGCAGCGGCAAGGTGATTGCCGCCTATGTCGAAGGCAGCAGCAAGGGTATCGACATCGAGGGAACCGTGGGCGATCAGGTGCTGGCGGCCGAGGCGGGAAAGGTCACCTATGCCGGCAGCGGCATTCGCGGTTACGGCAACCTGTTGATCGTCCAGCATGCCAACAACCTGTCCAGCGTCTATGCCCATAACAGCAGATTGCTGGTCAAGGAAGGACAGGCCGTGACGAGGGGCCAGAAAATCGCTGAATTGGGCAACAGCGACACGGAGCAGGCGAAACTCCATTTCGAAATCCGTCGTCAAGGAAAACCCCTTGATCCGCTCAAGTACCTTCCGCCGAGGTGATCGATGCAAGACGAAATCCTACCGGAAGAGGGCGAGACGGCCGAATCACCGGTTCACGAACCGGCGGCCGAACCAGAATTCCTCAATGATGTTACGCAAATCTATCTTAACGAGATCGGCGCCAATCCGCTGCTGACCCCAGAGCAGGAACTGGCCTATTCCCGACTCGTGCGCCAGGGCGACGAGGCGGCTCGGCAGAAGATGATCGAGCACAACCTGCGCCTTGTGGTGAATATCGCCAAGCACTATCTGAACCGCGGCATGCCCCTGCTCGACCTGGTCGAGGAAGGCAACCTCGGGCTGATCCACGCCCTCGACAAGTTCGATCCGGAGCGCGGCTTTCGATTTTCGACCTATGCCACCTGGTGGATCCGCCAGAACATCGAGCGCGCCATCATGAACCAGTCGCGTACCATTCGCCTGCCGGTGCACGTGGTGAAGGAACTCAACTCCGTGCTGCGCGCTATGCGCCACCTGGAGGCGGCCAGTGCGCGCGAGACCGGCGTGGAGGAGATCGCCCTACTGCTCGACAAACCGGTCGATGAGGTGCGCCAGGTGCTGGCGCTGAATGAACACGTCGCTTCTCTGGATGCGCCCCTGGAAATCGATCCGAGCCTGTCCATCGGCGAGTCCCTCGCCGACGATGCCGCGGAAACGCCGGAGATGCAGATCCACACTTCGGAGGTGGAGCACCTCATCGGGGAATGGATCGGCATGCTGGGCGAAAAGCAGCGTCAGGTCATCGAGTCCCGCTACGGCCTGAACGGCTCCGAGGTGGCGACGCTGGAGGAACTCGCCGAACGCCTGTCACTGACGCGCGAGAGGGTGCGGCAGATCCAGATCGAGGCGTTGGCTCAGTTGCGGCGCATTCTCAAGCGGCGCGGAGTGTCCAAGGACGTGCTGCTATAGCTTACCTGGCGGCCAGGCGCGCCTCGCGTTGCGCCTTCAGCTCCAGCGCCAGCCCATGCACGGCCATGGCGTAGAAGCTTGAGCGGTTGTAGCGCGTGATGACGTAGAAGTTGCGGTAGCCGAGCCAGTATTCGGTTTGCGCGCCCGGCGTCGCCAAGTCGATCAGGGCGCAGGGCTGTTCAGGCGCTTCGGGCGGTGCGCTGACGCCGTACTCGGCCATTTCCGTCGGAGACAGGCGGGGCAGGATGCCGGCCTCGACCAGTTCGCCAAAGCGTTCGCCTGCGACAGCGGCGGGGGCCGCGATGGCACCGTCGCGTTCCCAGCCGTGATTGGCGAGGAAGTTAGCGACGCTGCCGATGGCATCCGCCGTGCTTCGTGCCAGATCGACCTTGCCGTCTCCGTCGAAATCGATGCCCCAGTTGCGTACGCTGCTGGGCAGGAATTGCGGCAGGCCGAGGGCGCCGGCATAGGAGCCCACGAAGGCGAGGGGATTGTGGCGTGTTTCGCGCGCCAACAGCAAGAGGGCTTCGAGCTCGCGGCGAAACAGCTCGGCCCGCGGCGGATAGTCGAATGTCAGCGTGGCGAGCGCGGCGAGCGACGGAAACTGTCCCATATTGCGCCCGTATACGGTCTCGATGCCGATGATGGCAACGACGATCTCCTCCGGCACGCCATAGGCATGACGTGCCGCATCCAGCACAGATCGGTGGCTTTCCCAGAATTGCAGTCCGCCTTCGATGCGGGCGGCGTTCATGAAACGGTTCCGGTAGGCCTGCCAGGAGCGCACCGCGGGATCTTTCGGCGGCTGGATCGCCTGCAGCGCCTTCGTCTGCGGCCGTGTTTCTTGCAGCAGGCGGATCAGGCGACGTCTGTCGAAGCCGTGGCGCTCGTGCATCTCCTCTACGAACTGCCGGACTTCCGCGCGACCGGCGAAGCCGCCTGCGCCGGCACCGTCGGGCAACAGCAGGGCCAGGGAGCAGAGGAGGAGGAAAGGAATGCGGGTCATTTCCGGGTGGAGATCTTCAAGGCGGAGACCATGTCGCGCAGTTTTTTTTGCGGTTCGATCCCGTCCAGTCTGCCATAACGCAGGCCGATATACAGCGCCGAGATAGCCGAGATGTCGCTGTCCAGATCGGGTCTTGCGGAGGCGACGCGGCTGGCGTAGTCCTCTGGCCCTTCCCAGTCCCGGCGCCCCAGGCCGATGACTGCCAGCTTGTGGCTCAGGCGGTTCCAGGCGCGCAATGTCGGATCGACGCTCACGTGCTTGTAGAGCACCCAGGCCGTCAGGAGGAGCAGCAGGATTCCGCACAGCATGGCCATGATTGCGGTCATGGTCTGCCAGTTCGGCTCGCGCATGCCCATGCGGGAGAGCACTTCGCGCTGGCGCTGCGGGTTGTAGCCGAGTACCCACTGGTTCCAATAATTGGTCAGGGCTTCCCAGCGGAAGCGGATCTGCCACAGCCAGGGTAGATCGGCGCGGACGAGGAAAGGCAAGGCCTCCCCGGCCGGCACGGCCGAGGCCAGACCGACCTCGATGCGGTTCGGCGCGATGGCTGCAGTCGGGTCCACGCGTACCCAGCCCCTGCCTTCGAGCCAGACCTCCGCCCAGGCATGGGCATCGGACTGGCGCACGATGAGGTAGCCATCCACCGGATTCGGTTCGCCGCCCTGGTAACCCGTGATGACACGGGCCGGAATGCCGGCTGCGCGCATGATGACAACGAATGCGGCAGAGAAATGCTCACAGAATCCGCGCCGGCTATCGAACAGGAACTCGTCGACGCTGTTCTGGCCGAGCAGGGGTGGGTTCAGCGTGTAAGTGTAATTCTCCCGGCGGAAGTGATCGAGCACACGGCGAACCATGGCCTCGTCGCTGTCCAGTTCAGCGCGCCACCTTTCGGCCAGCGCACGGGTGCGGGGATTGTTATCCGGCAGGCTGCGATGGGCTCTCAAGGATGCCGCGGACTCCTCATCCTGAACTGAGGTGGTGCGGGACACCATTTCATAGCGCAGGCGGTTGCGCACCGGCGTTCTCGACAGCACTTGGTAGTCGCGGGTCAGGAAGGCGCCGGCCGGCGACATGACGGGCATCTCCAGAGCGAACAGCCAGGACTTGTTGTGCGGTTCCAGCGTCACGGCATAGCGAATGGATGTGCCGGTCGCCGTATCCCCCAAGGGGGCTTCCTTCGGCATGTCGGAGATGCTGGCTTTTTCCTGCTGGATGCCGACGCGCCAAGTGTAGCCGTCGAACATGCGCAACACAGGGCCGCGCCAATACAAGGCCTGCTTCGGCGGTATCCTACCCTCGAATTTTGCACGAAAGGCAATTTCGCTGGACAGGCTCAGGCTGCTGATGGAACCGGGCGACATGCTGTCGGACAGGCCGCTCATGCTGCTGTAGGCATCGGCCGGCATGCCCCACAGAGGCCCCTGCACGCGTGGAAACAGCAGGAACATTACCAGCATGAAGGGAACCGCCTGCCCGAGCAATAGCAGGGACAGGCGCAGCCGATCGGCGACGGGCCGAGCCGGATGTCCCAGGCTGGCCAGGGCCGCCGTGATGGTGATAACGGCAATTAACGTGAGCCCCGCGACTCCAATGCCCTGCGCATTAAGGAAATGCGTGAGCAGCAGGAAATAGCACAGAAGGATGACGGCCATGCCGTCGCGTATACGGCGCAATTCCAGCAGTTTAAGGGCGAGAAAAAGGGTAAGCAGGGCGATTCCCGGATCCTTGCCGAAAAAATGCCGGTAAGTGAAGAAAACGCCGGCAGAGCCTGCGGCGACGAACACGAACAGCAACCAGCGTGGCGGCAATGTGCCCCGGCGCCACAGGACGGCGGATCGCCACGCCAGGGTGGTACAGGCGGCGGCAATCAGCCAGGCGGGGGTATGAACGGCATTCGGCATCAGGCTGACCGCGGAGCAGGCAAGCAGCCACGACTCCTGGGTGCGATCCAGCAAGGGGCTGTCTAGCCTAGCGCTCATGCAGGGCCAAGGCCTCGAGACAAAGCTGGAAATGCTGTTCGCCATGGCCAAGCCGGATTTCCCTGCCCGGGAGGCGAAGACCGTAGGAAATTCCTTGGGCATGGGCTTCGATCAGCCAGCGGGTGAGGCGGGACAGGCGCGCTTCGAGTTCCATACTGTGCGGCAAATCGTTCCAGTCCAGTTGGACGTGGGTGACGCTAGCCCCGGAAAACTGCTTGGTGAGCAGGGGCTGTCCGTGCGCAACCGCCTTCCAGGCGATCTGGCGCGGCGAATCGGCGGGCTGGTGCCTGCGCAGGCCGGCAAAATCCTCGCTTCCCTTGCCGCTAAGCGAGCCGCCGGATTCCCCTGAAGCAGAAAGCGGCAGTGGAGGCGCCGACATCTCAGGCCTGGGGTAGACCAGGCAACGCATGTCGGGCTCGACATAACTCCAGGCGCGCACAAGGCGCAGCGGGTAGTGTGTCTGCAGTGTGACGCGGCCCGGTCGCAGCCAGCCGCGACGCTTCGCGATCATCGGCAGGCTGACGCAGGTCATGGCGTCCGCGGCCATATCGGTCGTGACGGTTTCACCGCCGTCGAGTCGCAGATCGATGGCGAACCGCGGTCGGTTGCGGCGATTGAGCAACTGCAGGCCAAAACGAGCCTTGTCGCCTGCAAAAACCGGTTCAACCCGGCCTGGCGATAACTCAATCTGCACCATGTTGCGGAAGGTATGCAGCAGCGTGACGAGCCCGAGTCCCGCCAGCAGGAAAACCAGGGCATAGCCGAGGCTCAGATTGTAATTGATGGCGCCGACCAGCATCAGGCCGAGGGTAGTGGCGTAAGCCAGTCCGGCCCGTGTAGGCAGCACGTAGACGCGCCGCTGGTTCAGTACGATCGGTGCGGCTTCCGGTCCATACAGCCTGAAGAGCCAGCGCTTGAACGAGGCGACCGCCTGCATGAGACGCGATTAGGGTATTGGCACGGCGTTGATGAGCGAGACGGCAATGTCGGCTGAGGCGGCTGCCGAGGCGCCACTGGCCGGATGCAGACGATGTCCGGCCACGGCCGGCAGCACGGCCTGGATGTCCTCCGGCAGCACCAGGTCGCGGTGGTCGATCAGGGCCCAGGCGCGTGCGGCGCGCAGCAGGGCGAGGGCGGCCCGCGGGCTCAACCCCGTCTCGAAGTCCGACGAGCGTCGGGTGTGCTCGGCAAGCGCCTGCACGTAAGCGATGAGGGCCTCGGATACGTGCACGTCCCGTACGGCTCGCTGCAGTTCGACCAGTTCGCCCGGATCCATGCAGGGATTCAGGGCGGCGACCAAGTCGCGGCGGTCGGCTCCGGCGAGGAGTTCGCGCTCCGCGGCCTGGTCCGGATAGCCCATCTCGATGCGCATCAGAAATCGGTCGAGCTGCGACTCTGGCAGCGGGAAGGTGCCGATCTGGTGGTAGGGGTTTTGCGTGGCGATCACGAAGAAAGGATCGGGCAGGGGGCGTGTTTCCCCCTCGCAGGTGACCTGATGTTCCTCCATGGCCTCCAGAAGCGCACTTTGCGATTTTGGCGTGGCACGATTGATTTCGTCGACCAGGATGATCTGGGCGAAGATCGGGCCTGGGTGAAACTGGAATCCGCCCGTATTGCGATCATAGATCGACACGCCGATGATATCCGCCGGCAGCATGTCGGCTGTGCACTGGATGCGGTGGAAATTCAGGCCGAGCAGTCTGGCCAGCACGTGCGCCAGAATGGTCTTGCCCACGCCGGGCATGTCCTCGATGAGCAGGTGGCCGCGTGCGAGCAGGCAGACCAGGGCAAGCCTGATTTGCCTTTCCTTGCCCAGTACGATGCGCCCGGCATGGTGGATGGCTTCGTCGATTGGGGAATAGGGCATGACTTGAGACGTATGCGGCAATCGGTGGATAATGGCGACTGTAGCGGCCATTCTATTGCAATTTCTTCTCGAAAAGACCCGGCCTGCAACGGGGCTCGACATGACTACCGCCTTCATAACCCACCGCGACTGCTGGCTGCACGACATGGGAGTCCATCATCCGGAATGTCCGGAGCGCCTGTCTGCCATCAGCGACCGGCTGATAGCCGCCGGGCTGGATCTCTATCTTGCATTCCACGATGCACCACTGGCTACGTTCGAGCAATTGTCCCGGGTGCATCCTCCCGACTACGTTCGCAGCATTGCCGGACGCGCACCGGAGAGTGGCATCGTCCACCTCGACCCCGACACGGCGATGAGTCCGGGAACCTGGCAGGCTGCGCTGCGCGCGGCAGGTGCCGGCGTTCTGGCGACGGACCTGGTCATGCGCGGGGAAGCGGAAAACGCCTTCTGCAGCGTGCGGCCGCCCGGGCACCACGCCGAGCGGGCTCGTGCGATGGGCTTCTGTTTCTTCAACAATATCGCCGTTGCCGTTGCTCATGCGCTGGAGGAGCATGGGCTGGAAAGGGTGGCGGTGGTCGACTTCGACGTACACCATGGCAACGGCACAGAGGACATCTTCGCAGGCGACCCGCGCGTACTGATGGTGAGCACCTTCCAGCATCCCTTCTATCCCTACAGCGGCACGGAGTCCCCCGCGCGCAATATGATCAACGTACCGGTGCCGGCCGGCACGCGCAGCGAGGGTTTCCGCGAGGCCGTCGAAGGAATCTGGCTGCCTGCCCTGCGGGATTTCTCGCCGGAGGCCATTTTCATTTCGGCCGGCTTCGATGCCCATTATGAAGATGACATGGCCTCCCTCGGGCTTGTTGAAGCCGACTATGCCTGGGTCACTCGGCAGGTCAAGGGGGTTGCCGCCGCATCGGCACAGGGTCGCATTGTATCGATGCTCGAGGGAGGGTATGCCCTGTCCGCCCTGGCGCGCAGCGTCACGACCCACATCAAGGAACTGGCGGATCTTTGAGTTCCGGAAGGCGGGCAAAGGGCCGTGTCAACTTTTCGGCAACTTGTTCATTTCTTTCCGGATACACCTGCGATCAAGTAAAATTCACACCTTTCCGGCAAGCTTAATATCATGATCCAAGGTTCTATCGTCGCCATCGTCACCCCGATGCATGAGGATGGCAGGCTAGACTACCCCCGGCTCAAGTCCCTGATAGATTTCCATGTGGCGGAAGGAACCGATGGCGTCGTCGTCGTCGGTACCACTGGTGAATCGCCCACCGTAGACGTGGAAGAACATTGCGAACTGATCCGCGCTGCCGTCGAGAACGCCGCCGGGCGGATTCCCGTCATCGCCGGCACAGGCGGCAATTCCACCTCCGAGGCAATCGAACTGACTGCATATGCCAGAAAGGCTGGCGCGGCTGCCTCACTCAATGTCGTCCCCTATTACAACAAGCCGACCCAGGAAGGGCTGTATCGCCATTTCAGGTCCATCGCCGAGGCGGTCGATCTGCCGATGATTCTCTACAACGTGCCCGGCCGCACGGTGGCCGATTTGAGCAACGACACCACGTTGCGTCTGGCTCAGGTGCCGGGCATCGTCGGCATCAAGGATGCCACCGGCAATCTTGAACGCGGCACTGATCTGATCAAGCGGGTTCCGGCGGGATTTGCCCTCTACAGCGGCGACGATGCCAGCGCGCTGGCCTTCATCCTGCTGGGCGGCCATGGAACGATCTCGGTGACAGCCAATGTGGCGCCGCGACTGATGCACGAAATGTGCTCGGCCGCCCTGGCCGGCAACGTGGCGAAGGCGCGAGAGATCAACGCGCGCCTGCTCGGCCTGCACAGGAACCTGTTCATCGAGGCCAATCCCATCCCGGTGAAATGGGCGGTCAGCCGGATGGGCCTGATGGATGCGGGCATCCGTCTTCCACTGACGCCCTTGTCGCCTGAATGCCAAGAGCGTGTGCTGAATGCCATGCGCGAGGCCGGCGTCGTCGTTTGAAAACGAAGTCACAGAGCTGGCCAATGCCTGCGCAGCGGGCGCAAAGCCGGAACAAATCCGAAAAACAGAGAGGGCGGGGCATGATCCGAATGTGGTCCAGGCAGTTCTTCTTGTTTTCCTTATCCGTCGTGCTGGCAAGCTGTTCCAGCGTTTCGATCGAGTCCAAGAAGATCGATTACAAGTCCGCGGGCAAGCTGCCTCCGCTCGAGATACCGCCCGATCTCACCTCGCCCACGCGGGACGAACGCTATGCCGTGCCAGACATCACTCCGAAGGGTTCCGCCACGTTTTCGGCCTACAGCTCGGAGCGCAGCGGCACGAAGGAGGCCGCTGCGCAGGAAGTGCTGCCGCAGATCGAGAAAATGCGCGTCGATCGCTCCGGCAGCCAGCGCTGGCTGGTGGTAGCCGGAACGCCGGACAAGATATGGCCCACTCTCAAGGAGTTCTGGCAGGAACTCGGCTTCATCGTCAACCTGGAATTGCCCGACGCCGGCATCATGGAAACCGACTGGGCCGAGAACCGCGCCAAACTGCCGCAGGACATGATCCGCGCAACTCTGGGCAAGTTCCTCGACCAGATCTATTCGACGCCGGAGCGTGACAAGTTCCGCACCCGTCTGGAGAAGGGCGGAGAGGAAGGCACCACCGAGATATATATCAGCCACCGCGGTATGTACGAGGCCTATGCCGACGAGAGCAAGGGGCGCACCGTCTGGCAGCCGCGTCCCGCTGATCCAGAGCTGGAAGCCGAAATGCTGCGCCGGCTGATGGTCCGCCTCGGCACGGAAGAGCACCGCTCCAAGACCCTGATGGCGGCCGACACGAAGAAGGAGGAGCGAGCCCGGCTGATGCAGGTTTCCGGCGGAGTCGGATCGCTGCAACTGCAGGAGGCTTTCGATCGCTCCTGGCGGCGCGTCGGACTGGCGCTGGATCGCGTCGGGTTCACTGTCGAGGACCGCGACCGTACGAAGGGACTCTATTTCGTGCGCTACGTCGATCCCGAAGCCGGCATGGCCAAGAAGTCGGAAGGCGGGATACTCAGCAAGCTGAAATTCTGGGAAAGCGGCAAGCCGGCGGCCAACCAGCAGTTCCGCATTCTCGTCAAGGCGGAAGGCGGCGAGAGTACCGTGCAGATATTGACCCGCGAGGGCGGGGTTGACAACTCCGAAACCGCCAGGAAGATCCTCGGCCTGCTCTACGACCAGCTGAAGTAATGCGTTTCGCTTCACTCGGCAGCGGCAGCCGGGGCAATGCCTTGGTTGTCGAAGCCGGCGCGACGCGACTCCTGCTCGATTGCGGTTTTGGCCCGCGAGAAATGGCCTTCAGGCTGGGTCGCCTCGGCCTTTCTCCGGAGGAGTTGACCGGCATCCTGGTTACCCACGAGCATAGCGATCACGTCGCCGGCGCCTTCAGGCTGGCCGTTCGCCATCGGCTGTCGGTCTGGATGACGCACGGCACTTTCGCGGCAGCGCCGCAGGATGGCGGCGAAATCCCGGCGGTGAAGCTGATCGACAGCCATCTGTCTTTCCGCGTCGGCGACCTGGAAATCCATCCCTTTCCCGTGCCGCACGATGCGCGCGAACCCGTCCAGTTCGTCTTCTCGGACGGCAGGCATCGTCTCGGTGCGGTGACCGATCTGGGCAGTTCGACGCCCCATGTGGTGCAGATGCTGGCGGGGTGCGATGCGCTGGTGCTGGAGTGCAACCACGATGCGGAGATACTGCGGCGGAGCGGCTATCCGCCGCATTTGAAGCGTCGCATTGCCGGCCGTTTCGGTCATCTCGACAACGCCGCTTCCGCCGAACTGCTGGCCGCACTCGATACCCGCAGGCTGCAGCACCTCGTCGCCGCCCATCTGAGTCAGCAGAACAATACCCCGACTCTGGCCCGGGCCGCCCTGGCAGGGGTGCTGGGCTGTTCGGAGTCCTGGGTGGGAATTGCCGACCAGGAGGAAGGATTCGACTGGCGCGCCTTGTCGTAGCGATGCCGTGGCTGGAACTGCCCCGCCGCTCGGCGGGGCAGCCTGTCGGGGAAGGACAAAAGTCAGTCCCCGTGATACGGCGGTTTACACCGTGACGCCGTCCGCGACTTCCCTGAACTCCGCGATCTGGTCGAAGTTCATGTAGCGGTACACGTCGGCGGTCTTGGCGTTCACCGCCTTGACCTGCTCCAGGTACTCGGCCACCGTCGGAATCCTGCCCAACAGCGCACAAACCGCCGCCAGTTCGGCCGAGCCCAGATAGACGCGGGTGTCGATGCCGAGGCGGTTGGGGAAGTTGCGTGTCGAGGTGGACATCGCCGTGCTGCCCTTCCTGATCTGCGCCTGGTTGCCCATGCACAGGCTGCAGCCGGGCATCTCCATGCGCGCGCCGCTCTTGCCGAGGATGGCATAGTAGCCTTCCTCGTTGAGGATCATGGCGTCCATCTTGGTCGGCGGGGCGATCCATAGGCGGGTCGGGATGTCCGTCTTGCCGTCGAGCACCTTGCCGGCGGCGCGGAAGTGGCCGATGTTGGTCATACAGCTGCCGATGAACACCTCGTCGATCTTGTCGCCGGCGACTTCGGACAGCGTCTTGACGTCGTCCGGGTCGTTCGGGCAGGCGACCAGCGGCTCCTTGACGCTCGCCAGGTCGATCTCGATCACGGCGGCGTATTCGGCATCGGCGTCGGCCTTGAGGAGCTGCGGGTCGGCGATCCAGGCTTCCATGGCCTTGATGCGGCGGCCCAGCGTGCGTGCGTCCTGGTAGCCGTTGGCGATCATCCACTTCATCAGCGTGATGTTCGAGCGCATGTACTCGATGATCGGCGCCTTGTCGAGATGCACCGAGCAGGCGGCGGCGGAGCGCTCGGCGGCGGCGTCCGACAGCTCGAAAGCCTGTTCCACCTTCAGGTCGGGCAGGCCCTCGATCTCGAGGATGCGGCCGGAGAAGACGTTTTTCTTGCCCTTCTTCTCGACGGTGAGCAGGCCTTGCTTGAGGGCGTAGTAGGGGATGGCGTTCACCAGGTCGCGCAGGGTGACGCCGCGCTGGCCGGCCTCGGCCAGCGAACCCTTGAAGCGCACCAGCACCGATTCCGGCATGTCGAGCGGCATGACGCCGGTGGCGGCGGCGAAGGCGACCAGGCCCGAGCCGGCAGGGAAGGAGATGCCGATGGGGAAGCGGGTGTGCGAGTCGCCGCCGGTGCCCACCGTGTCGGGCAGCAGCAGGCGGTTCAGCCAGGAATGGATGACGCCGTCGCCGGGGCGTAGCGCCACGCCGCCGCGCGTCGAGATGAAGCCGGGCAGTTCGCGGTGCATCTTGACGTCGACCAGCTTGGGATAGGCGGCGGTGTGGCAGAAGGACTGCATCACCATGTCGGCGGAGAAGCCGAGGCAGGCGAGGTCCTTCAACTCGTCGCGCGTCATCGGGCCGGTGGTGTCCTGGGAGCCGACGGTGGTCATCTTCGGCTCGCAGTAGGTGCCGGGGCGGATGCCCTTGCCTTCCGGCAGGCCGCAGGCGCGGCCGACCATCTTCTGCGCCAGCGAGAAGCCCTTGCCGGAATCCTTCGGCGGCTGCGGCAGGCGGAACAGAGTGGAGGGCGACAGGCCGAGCGCCTCGCGCGCGCGAGCGGTGAGGCCGCGGCCGATGATCAGATTGATGCGGCCGCCGGCGCGCACTTCGTCGAGCAGGACCTCGGACTTGTAGTCGAAGGTGGCGATGACCTGGCCGTTCTTCTCGATCTTCTTCTCGTAGGGATAGATGTCGATCACGTCGCCCATCGCCATCTGCGCGACGTCGCACTCGATGGGGAAGGCGCCTGCATCCTCCTGCGTATTGAAGAAGATCGGCGCGATCTTGCCGCCGAGGCAGAAGCCGCCGTAGCGCTTGTTCGGCACGTATGGAATGTCCTCGCCGGTCCACCAGATCACCGAGTTGGTGGCGGACTTGCGCGAGGAGCCGGTGCCGACCACGTCGCCGACGTAGGCGACCGGGTGGCCCTTTTTCTTCAGATCCTCGATCAGCTGGATCGGGCCGCGCTCGCCGGGCTTCTCCGGCGTGATCCCCTCGCGGGCGTTCTTCAGCATGGCCAGGCCGTGCAGCGGAATGTCCGGGCGGCTCCAGGCGTCGGGCGCCGGCGAGAGGTCGTCGGTATTGGTCTCGCCGGTGACCTTGAAGACGGTGACGGAAATCTTCTTCGCCACTTCCGGGCGCTGCGTGAACCATTCGGCGTCGGCCCAGGACTGCATCACCGCCTTGGCGTTGGCGTTACCCTTCTTCGCTTTTTCGGCGACGTCGTGGAAGTAGTCGAACATCAGCAGCGTGCTCTTGAGGCCCTTCGCTGCGACGGCGCCGACGGCGTCGTCGTCGAGCAGATCGATCAGCGGCTTGACGTTGTAGCCGCCGAGCATGGTGCCGAGGAGTTCTGTGGCTTTCTCGCGCGAAATCAGTGCGCACGCCGTATCGCCGGTGCTGACCTTTGCCAGGAATGCGGCCTTGACCTTGGCGGCGTCGTCCACGCCGGCCGGCACGCGGTGGGCAAGAAGATCGACGAGGAAGGCTTCCTCGCCTTTGGGGGGGGTCTTCAGCAGTGCAACCAGTTCCTCGGTCTGCCTGGCGGTGAGCGGGAGTGGCGCGATGCCGAGCGCGGCGCGCTCGGTGGCGTGGGCACGATAGGCTTCTAGCACGGGTGAGTCCTCTCAGTGAATGTGATGGCTAATGCGTGGTCGAAAAGAAGCTGCGGCGGACGCTGGCCGGCAAATCCATGCCGGTGGTGTTGGCGCGCTGCAGCAGCTCCCAGTAATAGCGGTATGAGGCGCGGTCATGCAGGCGGCCGTCATGGCGGATTGGGCCCCAGCCGACCGCCTGCGCGGCGAGGAGGATTCCAGCGGCTTCCTCGACCTCGCCGAAGTCCGGCCGCATCGCATCAATGATGGGTTGCACCTGGTTTGGGTGGATGCTCCACATGCGCAGATAGCCGAATTGCTCGCGGGCGCGCCGTGCGTCACGATAGACCACCTGCGTGTCATGCAGTTCGGTGGTGACGTTGTGCGAGGGCACCAGGCCGTGGCCGAGCGCGGCGGCGGCGATGGCGCACTTGGCGCGTACCACCAGCGGATGCTCGAACTGGCCGGGGCTCTTCATGGCCGCGGCGGGGATGGCGCCGTGGTGGCCGCTGACGAAGTCCATCAGGCCGAAGTCCAGCGTCTCGATGCCGGGCAAGGCGGCGATCTCCTCCACCTCGCGCAGCGCGCCGTGGGTTTCGATCAGCACATGGGCGGGGATCGGCCGTGTCAGGCCGCAGTTCTTCGCGATGGCGGCGAGCGCCATCAGCATCACCTGTGCGTCCTGGCGTCCGCCGACCTTGGGCAAGGTGACGTAGGCGAGCCGCTGGCCGGCTCTCCCTACGATGATCTCCAGGTCGGTACGCCAGTGCGGATGGGTGACGTCGTGGATGCGCGCGCCGACGCGGCCGTAGCGGTTGTCGGCGGAGTTGATGGCGGCGGCCACCATTTCGGCATGCGCTGCTTCTGCGCCGGCCGGAGCGCCGTCCTCGCAATCGCAGGTGACGTCGAATACCGGCCCGAGCGCCTGCTGCAGATCAAGCGCCTTGTCGATCAGCTTTTTGCTGCCGGCGTAGTGCTCGCACGCCGGCAGGGCGGGGAAGGGCTTGGCTTCGCGGTAGAGGACAGTGGCGGGGTGTAGAGGAGCCGTCATCGACCTTCTCGCCCTAGCGCCCCCGCTTGCTGCCTGCCGCTTGCGGCCGTTTAGGCCAGCATGCCGGCCACGCCCGCCTGCTCTTCCTGCAGTTCGGCGAGCGTCTTGTCCATCATGCTGCGCGAGTAGTCGTCGATGGCCAGGCCGCCGACGCGGGTGTACTCGCCGCCGGCGCAGGTGACCGGCACGCCGTAGAGGATGTCCTGCGGGATGCCGTAGGAGCCGTCCGAGGGTACGCCCATGGTGACCCACTTGCCGTTGGTGCCGAGGACCCAGTCGCGCATGTGGTCGATGGCGGCGTTGGCGGCGGAGGCAGCCGAGGAGGCGCCGCGCGCCTCGATGATGGCGGCGCCGCGCTTGCCGACCTTCGGGATGTACTCGTTCCTGTACCAGGCCTCGTCATTGACGACCTGGGGCGCGGCCTGGCCGGCAACGGTGCAGAAGCGGATGTCCGGATACATGGTGGGGGAATGGTTGCCCCAGACGATCATCTTCTCGATCTCGGTGACGGCCTTGCCGGTGCGGGTGGCGAGCTGCGAGACGGCGCGGTTGTGATCCAGGCGCAGCATGGCGGTGAAGTTCTTCTTCGGCAGGTCCGGCGCCGAGCGCATGGCAATGTAGGCATTGGTGTTGGCCGGGTTGCCGACCACCAGCACGCGCACATTGCGCGACGCGGCGACGTTGAGCGCCTTGCCCTGCTCGATGAAGATCTTGGCGTTCTCCAGCAGCAGGTCCTTGCGCTCCATGCCGGGGCCGCGCGGTCGGGCGCCGACCAGCAGGGCGTAATCGGTGTCCTTGAAGGCCACCATCGGATCGGCGGTGCCGACCATGCCGGCGAGCAGCGGGAAGGCGCAGTCCTCCAGTTCCATCATGACGCCCTTGAGCGCCGCCTGGGCCTTCTCCATGGGAAGCTCGAGCATCTGCAGGATGACGGGCTGATCCTTGCCGAGCATTTCGCCGCTGGCAATGCGGTAGAGCAGGGCGTAGCCGATCTGACCGGCGGCGCCGGTGACGGTGACACGAACGGGGGCTTTGGCCATTGGAGTGACTCCTCGATTCAGGTTTGCGAAAGCGGCGCTGGCCCGGCTTGCGCAAGAGCAGATCCCTTATTTAGAGCAAGAACACGCAAGCCTGGATTGCACTTGATGGTAGAATTGTTTTTGCACTGTGTCAATAGGTATTATATATCTTATATAAGACATAAGAAAACCTATAGCCTATAGACGTTGTGGCCTTTTTGTGATGAAATTGCTGCATGGCGCAAGTGTCACCGACTTTCAGTCCGCTCTACCGCCAGATCAAGAACCTGATCCTGCAGGGGCTTGCATCGGGCGAGTGGCGTCCAGGCGAAGCCATTCCCAGTGAGGCCGAACTGGCCGTCCGTTTCAATGTCAGCCAAGGCACCGTGCGCAAGGCCATCGACGAGATGGCTGCCGAGAACCTCGTCGTGCGCAAGCAGGGCAAGGGCACTTATGTTGCTTCGCACAATGATCCGCGTGCCTTCTTTCGTTTCCTGCGCGTGGTGCCCAACGAGGGCGGCGTCGCCGTGCCGCAGAGCGTGCCACTGGAATGCTGGCGCGCCAAGGCCGGCCAGGAGGCAGCCCGCATCCTCGACATCCCGCTCGGCGCATCGATCAATATCGTGCGGCGCTTGCTCAGGTTCGACGGCAAGCCGGTGGTGCTGGATGAAATCTACCTGCCGGGCGAGGTCTTCCAGGGCCTGTCGCTTGAAGTGCTGCAGAACAATCAGGATTCGCTCTACACCTTGTTCGAAACACGCTTCGGCGTGCGCATGATTCGCGCCGAGGAACGCATTCGCGCGGTGGCCGCCGACCGGGCCTCGGCCGAGTTGCTGGGGGTCGAGGAGGGCGGTCCGCTGCTCTCCGTCGAGCGCGTCACCTACACCTACGGCGACCGGCCAGTGGAGTGGCGGCGTGGCCTCTACTCGACCGCCGAGCACTATTACCTGAACGAACTGAGCTGAGAGGCGGCCGAGAGTGAAACCGAGCCATTCGAGAGGCTATAATTAACATTTTATCGGGCCATCGTAGCGCCTTATGGTGCGCTGCACAGTGTAGGGAGGTTTGAAAATGTCGGAAATCGTCATGAAAAAGGAGCGCCCCAAGCACCTCGACCTTCGGGTCATCAAGCAGCCTATCCCGGCGATTGCATCGATTCTGCACCGTGTCAGCGGCGCGGGCTTGTTCCTGATGCTGCCGCTTCTGATCTATCTTCTGCAACTGAGCCTGGAGTCGCCGCAGAGCTTCGAGACCTTCAAGGCCGTCGTCGGCCATCCGTTCGCCAAGCTGGTGCTGCTGGGTCTGCTGTGGGCTTTCCTGCATCACTTCTGCATGGGCATCCGCATTCTGCTGATCGATCTGAACATGGGCACCGACCTTCAGGCGGCGCGCAGCAGCGCGAAAGCCGTGATGGCCGTCAGCCTCGTCCTGACCGCGATTCTGGGGGTGACGCTATGGTGAAGGAGATCATCGTCGGCGCCCACTACGGCCTGAAGGACTGGCTGGCGCAGCGCATCACTGCCGCCGTCATGGCGGTCTATACCCTGATCCTGGCCGTCCTGCTGCTCGGGCCGGCGCGTCTCACCTATGAGTCCTGGCGCGCCCTGATGGCCGGCGGCTTCATGCGCTTCCTCACCTTCCTCTTCGTCGTCTGCCTCATGTACCACGTCTGGGTCGGAGTGCGCGACATCTGGATGGACTACGTCAAGCCCACCGGCGTGCGCCTCGCCCTGCACGTCCTCACGCTTCTCGCCCTGGTCGGCTACACCGGCTGGGCGGTGTCGATTCTCTGGAGGCTGTAAGTGAAGATCACCAAGCGAACTTTCGATGCGGTCATCGTCGGTGCCGGCGGCGCAGGATTGCGCGCCGCGCTGCAACTGTCCGAATCCGGCCTCAAGACGGCCGTGATTACCAAGGTCTTCCCGACGCGCTCGCATACCGTGGCGGCACAGGGCGGCGTGGCCGCCTCGCTCGGCAACTCCGAGGAGGATCACTGGCACTGGCACATGTACGATACCGTCAAGGGCTCCGACTGGCTCGGCGACCAGGACGCCATCGAGTTCATGTGCCGCAAGGCCAACGAGGTGGTGATCGAGCTCGAGCACTTCGGCATGCCCTTCGACCGCACCGACGCCGGCAAGATCTACCAGCGCCCCTTCGGCGGCCACATGTCCAACTTCGGCGAGAAGCCGGTGCGCCGTGCCTGCGCCGCCGCCGACCGCACCGGCCACGCCATGCTGCACGCCCTTTACCAGAGGAACGTGCGCGCCAACACCCAGTTCTTCGTCGAATGGATGGCGCTCGACCTGATCCGCGACGCCGAAGGCGAAGTGCTCGGCGTCACCGCCCTGGAGATGGAGACCGGCGAGATCGTCGCCTTCCAGTCCAAGGCCACCATTTTCGCCACCGGCGGGGCGGGCCGCATCTTCTACTCGTCCACCAACGCCTTCATCAACACCGGCGACGGCCTCGGCATGGCGGCGCGCGCCGGCATCCCGCTGGAGGACATGGAGTTCTGGCAGTTCCACCCGACCGGCGTGGCCGGCGCCGGCGTGCTCATCACCGAGGGCGTGCGCGGCGAGGGCGGCATCCTGCGCAACGACAAGGGCGAGCGCTTCATGGAGCGCTATGCGCCCAACGCCAAGGATCTCGCCTCGCGCGACGTCGTCTCGCGCGCCATGGTCACCGAGATCAACGAGGGGCGCGGCTGCGGCCCGAACAAGGACTTCGTGCTGCTCGACATCACCCACCTCGACCCGAAGGTGATCATGCAGCGCCTGCCCGGCATCCGCGAGATCTCCATCCAGTTTGCCGGTACCGATCCGATCAAGGAGCCGATCCCGGTGGTGCCGACCTGCCACTACCAGATGGGCGGCATCCCGACCAACTACAGCGGCCAGGTGGTGGCGCCGCGCGGCAACAGCATGAGCGTTCCCGTGCCCGGTTTCTACGCCGCCGGCGAGTGCGGCTGCGCCTCGGTGCACGGCGCCAACCGCCTCGGCACCAACTCGCTGCTCGACCTGCTGGTGTTCGGCAAGTCTGCCGGCGAGACCGCGGTCGAGGACGTGCGAAAGTCGGCCAAGGCGCACAAGGAGCTGCCGCAGGAGGCCATCGAGCGTACCCTGGCGCGCATCAATCGCCTCGACACGCAGCAGGACGGCGCCGACGTGCATCAGGCGCGGCTCGCCATGCAGCGCACCATGCAGAACCACTGCGGCGTGTTCCGCTTCGCCGACAAGCTGAAGGAAGGCGTGGCGAAGATCCTCGAGGTGCAGAAGGACGTGCAGTGCACCGGAATCAAGGACAAGTCCAAGGTCTTCAACACCGCCCGCGTGGAGGCGCTGGAGCTGGACAACCTGATCGAGGTGGCAGTGGCCACCATGATCTCGGCCGAGGCAAGGAAGGAGTCCCGCGGCGCCCATGTGCGCGACGACGCGCCCGACACGTCCGAGCGCCCGAACGGCCGCGACGATCAGAACTGGCTCAAGCACAGCCTGTGGTTCAAGGAGGGCAACCGCCTCGACTACAAGTCGGTGAAGCTCACCCCGCTCACCGTGCCCACCATCGAGCTGAAGAAGCGCGCCTATTGATCATGGTCAGCGGGGAACGGTTGGCGAGAAGCGGTATGGGGAAACGCCCCTGCAGCTCACCGCTTGCCGCCAACCGCTCACAGGAGCATTTCAAATGACGACAAGAACCATGCAGTTCAAGATCTACCGCTACGATCCGGACAAGGACGACAAGCCCTACCTGCAGGACATCTCGGTGGAGGTCGACGCCACAGACCGCAAGCTGCTCGACGCCATGGTCAAGCTGAAGGCCAAGGACGATACCATCGCCTTCCGCCGTTCCTGCCGCGAGGGCGTCTGCGGCTCCGACGCGTTGAACATCAACGGCCGCAACGGTCTGGCCTGCCTGACCGAACTGAAGGAACTCCAGGAGCCGGTGACGCTGCGCCCGCTGCCCGGCCTGCCCATCATCCGCGACCTGATCGTGGACATGACCCAGTTCTTCAAGCAGTACCACTCGATCAAGCCCTACCTCATCAACAACGACCCGCCGCCCGAGACCGAGCGGCTGCAGACGCCGGAGGAGCGCGAGGAGCTGAACGGGGTGTACGAGTGCATCCTGTGCGCCTGCT
This sequence comes from uncultured Rhodocyclaceae bacterium, assembly GCA_964475635.1. Taxonomy (GTDB): domain Bacteria; phylum Pseudomonadota; class Gammaproteobacteria; order Burkholderiales; family Rhodocyclaceae; genus Desulfobacillus. Next base: position 8,706 of record CAYYXS010000019.1, on the reverse strand, counting down.
GCTCGACCTCCTGCCCCTCGTTCTGGTGGAACCCGGACAAGTTCGTCGGCCCGGCGGGGCTCCTTCAAGCTTACCGATTCATTGCCGATACCCGTGATCAGGCGACCAGCGAGCGCCTCGACAACCTCGAGGACCCCTATCGCCTGTTCCGCTGCCATACCATCATGAACTGCGTCGATGTCTGTCCGAAGGGCCTCAACCCGACCCGGGCCATCGGCAAGATCAAGGACATGATGGTGCGGCGCGCGGTTTGACATGGACGATCGCCGGGCGCGGCTGCGCCGCCTGCGCTGGCACTGCCGGCGCGCCCTGCTCGAGCTGGACCTGGTGTTCCAGCGCTACTGGAGCCGCGTCGGCGACGAAGTCGATGCGGACACGGAAGCGGCGCTGGAGCGTCTGGTGGCGATGGAAGACCACGATTTGTGGGAACTGGTGAGCGGCCGGCTGGATACCGACGATGCACAACTGGAAGCGGCGATAGAACGGCTGCGCCAAGCATGACGGGAGAGATTTTTCCGACTTACTGATGGGGATGCAAAGATGAATACTCAACGCAATGCCACGCTTACGGTCGACGGCAAGTCCGTCGATCTGCCGGTCTACTCCGGTTCCATCGGCCCGGACGTCATCGACATCCGCCAGCTCTATGCCAAGACGGGGATGTTCACCTTCGATCCCGGCTTCATGTCCACGGCGGCCTGCAAGTCGAGCATCACCTACATCGACGGCGATGCCGGCGTGCTGCTCTACCGCGGCTATCCGATCGAGCAGCTGGCGCACCAATGCGACTTCCTCGAGGTCGCCTATCTGATCCTCAAGGGCGAACTGCCGAATGCGCAGCAGAAGGCCGAGTTCGACAAGGTCATCCAGAACCACACCATGGTGCACGAGCAGCTGACCCGCTTCTACTCGGGCTTCCGCCGCGACGCGCACCCGATGGCGGTGATGGTCGGCGTGGTCGGCGCGCTGTCGGCCTTCTACCACGACGCCATGGACATCTCCGACCAGTACCACCGCGACATCTCGGCGCACCGCCTCATCGCCAAGCTGCCGACCATCGTCGCCATGGCCTACAAGTACAACGCCGGCCAGCCCTTCATGTACCCGCGCAACGATCTTGCCTACACGGCCAACTTCATGCACATGATGTTCGGCACGCCCTGCGAGAAGTACGAGCCGAACCCGGTGCTGGTGCGCGCGCTCGACCGCATCCTCATCCTGCACGCCGACCATGAGCAGAACGCTTCCACCTCGACGGTGCGCCTGGCGGGCTCCTCCGGCGCCAACCCCTTCGCCTGCATCTCCTCGGGCATCGCCTGCCTGTGGGGGCCGGCGCACGGCGGCGCCAACGAGGCCTGCCTCAACATGCTGGAGGAGATCGGTGACGTTTCGCGTGTCGGCGAGTACATCAAGCGCGCCAAGGACAAGAACGATTCCTTCAAGCTGATGGGCTTCGGCCATCGCGTATACAAGAACTTCGATCCGCGCGCGAAACTCATGCGCGAGACCTGCCACGAGGTGCTCAACGAGCTCGGCCTGCACGACGACCGCCTCTTCAAGCTGGCCATCGTGCTGGAGAAGATCGCCCTCGAGGACGAATACTTCGTCAGCAAGAAACTCTACCCGAACGTGGACTTCTACTCCGGCATCGTGCAGCGCGCGCTGGGCATTCCGGTCAAGCTGTTCACCGGCATCTTCGCCCTGGCCCGCACCGTCGGCTGGATTGCCCAGTGGAACGAGATGATTTCCGATCCGGAACAGAAGATCGGCCGTCCGCGCCAGCTATTCACCGGCGCCGAGAAGCGCGACGTGCCGCCGATGGAAAAGCGGTGAGCGGCGAGCGGCTGGAGCTTACTGCTTTGCTTCAATCCGCTCACAGCTAACCGCTCACAGCTCGCCGTACCTCACTTACCGCTGACCGCTTACCAGGATGTTCCCGCCATGACTCCAATGAAGCAGATGCTCGGCAATTCGTATCTCTTCGGCGCCAACGCGCCCTTCATCGAGGAGCTCTACGAGTCCTACCTGGAGAATCCGGCATCGGTCAGCGACGTCTGGCGCGACTACTTCGATCGCCTGCAGAACCTGCCCGGCGCCGGCATCGGCATCGGCCGCGACGTCGCCCACGCGCCGGTCGTCGCCTCCTTCGCCCAGCGCGCCAAGCTCGGCACGCTGCGCGCCGCGCCGACCGGCACCGGCGCCGACAAGAAGCAGGTCGCCGTGCTGCAGCTCATCAATTCCTATCGCTTCCTCGGCAACCGCTGGGCGCAGCTCGATCCGTTGAAGCGCACCGAGCGGCCGGCGATCCAGGAGCTCGATCCGGCCTATTACGGCTTCACCGAGGCGGACCTCGGCCACGTCTTCGCCACCGGCAGCTTTTCCGCCGCGCCCGAGCAGGCCACGCTGCGCGAGATCCTGGAAGCGCTGCGCCAGACCTACTGCAGCACCATCGGCGCCGAGTACATGTACCTCTCCGACGTGGCGCAGAAGCGCTGGATCCAGGCCAGGCTGGAAACCATCCGCTCGTCGCCTGCCTGGAGCGCGGAAGACAAGCGCCGCTTCCTGCGCCTGATCACCCAGGCCGAGACGCTGGAGCGCTACCTGCACACCCGCTACGTCGGCCAGAAGCGCTTCTCCCTGGAAGGCGGCGAATCGCTGATCCTGGCGATGGACCAGCTGGTGCGCACGGCCGGCATGGTCGGCGTGCAGGAGATGGTCATCGGCATGGCCCACCGCGGCAGGCTCAACGTGCTGGTGAATACTCTCGGCAAGCAGCCGAAGATGCTGTTCGAGGAGTTCGAGGGCAAGAAGGCCACAGTGCTCTCCGCCGGCGACGTGAAATACCACATGGGCTATTCCTCGGACGTCGCCACCCCCGGCGGGCCGATGCATCTGACGCTGGCCTTCAACCCTTCCCACCTGGAGATCGTCAATCCCGTCGTGGCCGGTTCGGTCTACGCCCGTCAGGTCAAGCGCGGCGCCAATGGCAAGGCCGAGGCGCTGCCGGTGCTGGTGCACGGCGATGCCGCGGTGGCCGGACAGGGCGTGAACCAGGAGATGCTCAACTTCTCGCAGACGCGCGGCTACGGCACCGGCGGCACGGTGCATCTGATCGTGAACAATCAGATCGGCTTTACCACCTCCGATCTGCGCGATTACCGTTCCTCGCTCTACTGCACCGATCTCTTCAAGATGGTCGAGGCGCCGATCTTCCACGTCAATGGCGATGACCCCGAGGCCGTCGCCCTGGTGACCGAGATTGCCATGCAGTTCCGCCAGGAGTTCAGGAAGGACGTGGTGGTCGACATCGTTTGCTTCCGCAAGCTCGGCCACAACGAGCAGGACGAGCCGATGGTGACCCAGCCGCTGATGTACAAAAAGATCGCCCAGCATCCCGGCACGCGCAAGCTTTACGCCGACAAGCTGGAGGCGCAGGGCGTCATTGCCAAGGGCGACGCCGAGCGCAAGATCAAGGAATACCGGGCGGCGCTGGATGAGGGCCGCCACCTGATCGATCCGGTCATTACCGACTACCACAGCAAGTTTGCCATCGACTGGACGCCGCACGTCAATGTGCCCTATACGGAGAAGTGCGATACCACCGTCTCGATGAAGGAGATCAGGCGCCTCGCCGAGCGCATCACCGACGTGCCGGCCAACTTCACGCTGCACTCGCGCGTGCAGAAGATCATCGACGACCGCAAGGCGATGGGCCTGGGCAAGCTGCCGGTCGATTGGGGCATGGGCGAGAACCTTGCCTACGCTTCGCTGCTCGCCGCCGGCTTCAACGTGCGCGTCTCCGGCGAGGATGTCGGCCGCGGCACCTTCTTCCATCGCCACGCCGCCTTGCACGACCAGAACCGGGAGAAGTGGGACGAGGGCACTCGGTGGCCGCTCTCCCACATCCAGGAGAAGCAAGGCTGGTTCCATTGTTTCGACTCGGTGCTCTCCGAGGAGGCCGTGCTCGCCTTCGAGTACGGCTTCGCCACGGCCAGCCCCAACGAGCTGGTCATCTGGGAGGCGCAGTTCGGCGACTTCGCCAACGGCGCCCAGGTCGTCATCGACCAGTTCCTCTCCTCGGGCGAGGCCAAGTGGGGACGCGGCTGCGGCCTGGTGCTGCTGCTGCCGCACGGCTACGAGGGGCAGGGGCCGGAACACTCCTCGGCGCGCCTGGAACGCTACATGCAGCTCTCGGCCGAGTTCAACTGGGAGGTGTGCGTGCCGTCGAACGCCGCGCAGATCTTCCATCTGCTGCGCCGGCAGATGTTGAGGAAGCAGAGGAAGCCCCTCATCGTCATGACGCCCAAGTCGCTGCTGCGCCACAAGGACGCCACCTCCTCGCTGGACGACCTGGCCAAGGGCACCTTCCAGACCGTCATCGGCGAGATCGAGGAACTCGATGCGAAGAAGGTCACGCGCGTCGTTGCCTGCGCCGGGAAGGTCTATTACGACCTGCTTGCCACGCGGCGCGAGCGCAAGACCGGCAACGTCGCCCTGCTGCGCGTCGAGCAGCTCTATCCCTTCGACGACCGGCGTTTTGCGGAGGAGCTCAAACTATATCCCAACGCGAAGGAACTGGTCTGGTGCCAGGAAGAGCCGATGAACCAGGGCGCCTGGTACGCCAAGGCCTACCGCCTGCAGAGCGTTCTCGGCAAGGGCCAGACGCTGCATGTCGCCTCGCGGCCGGCTTCTGCCTCGCCGGCGGTGGGCTATGCCACGAAGCACATGGAGCAGCAGAAGGAATTGATCGACGAAGCGCTGGGCCCGAAGAAGTAAGCAGCAACAAGCGGAGAGAGAAATGCTGATTGACGTCAAAGTCCCCCAACTGTCCGAATCCGTCGCCGAAGCGACGCTGGTCTCCTGGCACAAGCAGGAAGGCCAGGCCGTCGCCCGCGACGAGAACCTCATCGATATCGAGACCGACAAGGTCGTGCTGGAACTGCCCGCACCGGATGCCGGCGTGCTGGTGAAGATCCTCAAGGGCAACGGCGACACGGTTGTCGCCGGTGAGGTCATTGCCCAGATCGACACGGAAGCCAAGGCGGAAGCCGCCCCCCCTGCCGCCGCCACCGCGGCGCCGGCCAAGCCTGCCGCGGCGCCGGCGGCCGCTGCGCCGGCCGGGCCCGCCGCGCGCAAACTGATGGCCGAGAAGGGCCTCGATGCCACGGCGGTCGAAGGTTCCGGCCGCGGCGGACGTGTCACCAAGGCCGACGTGCTGGAGGCCGGCCAGCGCCCTGCCGCCCCGCCTGCGGCGTCCGTCGCCCCGGCGCGCCCGGCGCTGGCCCAGCCCGCTGCGCCGGTCAACGTCGACACCATCGTCGGCGAGCGCACCGAGCAGCGCGTGCCGATGAGCCGCCTGCGCGCGCGCATTGCCGAGCGCCTGGTGCAGTCGCAGTCGACCGCCGCCATCCTGACCACCTTCAACGAGGTGAACATGGCGCCGGTGATGGAGCTGCGCAACAGGTACAAGGACAAGTTCGAGAAGGAGCACGGCGTCAAATTGGGATTCATGAGCTTCTTCGTCAAGGCGGCGGTCGCCGCGCTGAAGAAGTACCCGGTGCTCAACGCCTCCATCGACGGCAACGACATCGTCTACCACGGCTACTTCGACATCGGCATCGCCGTGGGCTCGCCCCGCGGCCTGGTCGTGCCGATCCTGCGAGATGCCGACCAGCTCTCGCTCGCCCAGATCGAGAAGAAGATCGCCGAGTTCGGCGCCAAGGCCAAGGACGGCAAGCTCTCGATCGAGGAGCTCACCGGCGGCACCTTCTCCATCTCCAACGGCGGCGTCTTCGGCTCGATGCTGTCCACGCCGATCATCAATCCGCCGCAGTCGGCCATCCTCGGCATCCACGCCACCAAGGAGCGCGCCGTGGTGGAGCACAGCCAGATCGTCATCCGCCCGATGAACTACCTGGCGATGTCCTACGACCACCGCATCATCGACGGCCGCGAGGCGGTGCTAGGCCTCGTCACCATGAAGGAAGCGCTAGAGGACCCGGCGCGCCTGCTGCTGGAGATCTGAGCGATGGCAAAAAGTTTTGACGTGGTCGTCATCGGCGGCGGTCCCGGCGGCTATGTCGCCGCCATCCGCGCGGCGCAACTCGGCTTCTCCACCGCCTGCATCGAGTCCGAGACCTACGACGACCCGAAGGGCGAAGTGCGCCTCGGCGGCACCTGCCTCAACGTCGGCTGTATTCCTTCCAAGGCGCTGCTGCAGTCCTCCGAACACTTCGACAACGCGCGCCACGGCTTCGTCATGCACGGCATCGCCACCGGCGAGGTCGGCATCGACGTCAAGACGATGATCAAGCGCAAGGACAACATCGTCACCCAGCTCACCGGCGGCATCAAGAGCCTGTTCAAGAAGAACAAGGTCACGCTGCTGACCGGCCACGGAAAATTCGTCGGCGGTGGCGAGGATAACTGGGAGATCGAGGTCGCCGGAGAAGTGGTCCAGGCCAGGCACGTCATCGTCGCCACCGGCTCCAAGCCGCGCCATCTCGACGGCATCCCCGTCGACAACATGCTGATCTGCGACAACGCCGGCGCGCTCGCCTTCGACGCTGTGCCGAAGCGTCTTGGCGTCATCGGCGCCGGCGTCATTGGCCTGGAGCTGGGCAGCGTGTGGAAGCGTCTCGGCGCCGAGGTTACCCTCCTCGAGGCGCTGCCGGAGTTTCTCGCCGCGGCCGATGCCGCCGTGGCCAAGGAAGCCTGGAAGGTGTTCACCCGGAAGCAGGGCCTGGATATCCGCCTCGGGGCCAATATCACCTCGGTCAAGACCGGCAAGAAGGGCGTCACGGTGGAATACGAGGCCGGCGACGAGAGCCACGTTCTCGAATGCGACAAGCTCATCGTCTCGGTGGGCCGCGTGCCCAACACCGACGGCCTCGGCTGCGAGAGTGTCGGCCTTCAACTCGACGAGCGTGGCCGCATCAAAGTCGACGACCACTGCCGCAGCAACCTGCCCAACGTCTGGGCGGTGGGCGACGTCGTGCGCGGCCCGATGCTGGCGCACAAGGGCATGGAAGAGGGCGTCATGGTCGCCGAGTTGATCGCCGGCCAAGCCGGCCACTGCAACTACGACGCCGTGCCGTGGGTCATCTACACCCATCCCGAAATCGCCTGGGTCGGCAAGACCGAGCAGCAGCTGAAGAGCGCCGGCATCGAGTACCGCGCCGGGCAGATCCCCTTTTCCGCCAACGGCCGCGCGCTCGGGCAGGGCGAGACCTCCGGCTTCATCAAGATGCTGGCCGATGCCAGAACCGACCGGATCCTCGGCGTGCACATCATCGGCACCAATGCCTCCGAGCTGATCTCGGAAGCCGTCGTGGCGATGGAGTTCGATGCCAGCAGCGAGGACATCGCACGCATCGTGCACGCCCACCCGACGCTGTCCGAGGTCATGCACGAGGCGGCCCTGTCCGTCGACAAGCGCCCACTGCACTTCTGACCGTCCCTCTGCTCTCGCCCGTAGGCGGGAGAGAGCAGAGGGAGAAGGCAGAGAGCGGGGCAGGCTATAAAATGAGCGTGAAATGAACGCCCCCGCACCGCGCCCCTCCCAGCAAGGCATGCTGCGCGCCCTGGACGTCCAGTTCCAGTCGCGCCACATCATCCCCGACGACGCCCAGCAGGCTGCTGCCGAACGCCTGCAGCGCCTCTACGACGAACTGGTCGAATTCAAGCACAAGCGCCGCAGCAAGCTGCGCAAGCTGATCGTCAACCCGCCGCTGCCACGCGGCACCTACCTGTGGGGCGGCGTCGGGCGCGGCAAGAGCCTGCTGATGGACTGCTTCTTCGATACCGTGCCCTACCAGCGCAAGCGGCGCGTGCATTTTCACGCCTTCATGCGCGAAGTGCACGAACGCCTGCGTGCCTTGAAGGACGAGCCGGACCCGCTGCTCAAGGTGGCCGATGCCATCGCCCGCCAGACGCGGCTGATGTGCTTCGACGAGTTTCACGTCTCCGACATCGCCGACGCCATGATCCTCGGCCGCCTGATGGAGGCCCTCTTCGAGCGCGGCGTGGTGTTCTGCCTGACTTCCAACTACCCGCCCGACGGGCTATACCCGAACGGCCTGCAGCGGCACAACTTCCTGCCCACCATCAAGCTGCTCAAGGAGCGGCTCGACGTGCTGGAAGTCGACGGTGGCATCGACTACCGCCTGCGCGCGCTGGAAAAGGTCGAGGTCTATCACATGCCGGCCGATGACGCGGGCGAGGCCAGGATGGAGGCGGCTTTCCGGGAGATATCCGGCGGCGAAGGCCACCAGCGGCCGGTGACCATCCTCGAACGCGAGCTGCCGGTCGAGCGCCGCGCTATCGGCGTCATCTGGTTCGATTTTTCCACCCTGTGCATGGGGCCGCGCTCGCAGAACGATTACCTGGAGATCGCCCGCCGCTACCACACCGTCTTTCTCTCCGGCGTGCCGCGCATGACGCGCGAGATGGCCAACGAGGCGCGCCGCTTCACCTGGCTGGTGGACGTTTTCTACGACCACAAGGTCAAGCTGGTCATGACCGCCGAGTGCGAGGCTGCCGATCTCTATCGCGTAGGTGCCCAGGCAACTGAATTCCACCGCACAGTTAGCCGCCTGATCGAGATGAGGACACGCGGCTACCTCGGGGCAAGGCACAGGCCAGAATAGGGCAATCGGGATAGGGGCGGTCAGGATACCTGACCGAGCCCCTCCCACACCACCCGGC
>CAYYXS010000018.1:0-86790 GCA_964475635.1 uncultured Rhodocyclaceae bacterium | reverse complement strand
TACGGCAGGACTTTCACCTGCAAGAGTGCGCCCGTGCCGGGCGCACAGAAAAAGGGGTTGGCCTGAGCCAACCCCTTATTTATTTGGCGCGCCCGAAGAGATTCGAACTCCTGACCCCTTGGTTCGTAGCCAAGTACTCTATCCAGCTGAGCTACGGGCGCGTTGATGCGAAATTATAGCAAACTGTGGCGGAGAGAGAGGGATTCGAACCCTCGATGCAGGTTTAAGCCCGCATACTCCCTTAGCAGGGGAGCGCCTTCGACCACTCGGCCATCTCTCCAAAAAGGCTGGCGATATTACCGTTTTCCATTTGGTTGGTCAAACCGATCTTCGCGTTCCAGAACGTTAAGCCGGCACTTGGTCAAGTTCGAATACCTTGTGCAGTATCCGAACGGCAAGCTCAAGATATTTCTCATCGATAACAACGGAGATCTTGATCTCCGAGGTGGAAATCATCTGGATGTTGATGCCTTCCTCGGCCAGGGTACGGAACATCTTGCTTGCGATCCCCACATGGGAACGCATGCCAACGCCAACGACTGAAACCTTTGCGATCTTGTTGTCGCCAGTGATTTGTCGTGCGCCGATATGGGCTTTGACCTGATCGAGTATGGCCGTTGCCTTGGCGTACTCCCCGCGGGGAACAGTAAATGAGAAATCCGTCATGCCGTCATGGCCGACGTTCTGGATGATCATGTCGACGTCGATGTTGGCTTCCGCCACCGGACCGAGAATCTGGTAGGCGATGCCGGGGCGGTCTGGTACGCCAAGTACAGTGAGTTTAGCCTCGTCTCGATTGAAGGCGATGCCCGAAATGATAGGTTGTTCCATCTTGATGTCATCCTCGAAGGTGATCAGGGTGCCCGGGCCTTCCTGGCCGAGTTCCTCCAGACTTGAGAGTACGCGCAGCTTGACCTTGTATTTGCCGGCGAATTCCACCGACCGGATCTGCAACACCTTGGAACCGAGGCTTGCCATTTCCAGCATTTCCTCGAAGGTGATGGTCTCGAGTCGCCGTGCATCTGGCACGATGCGAGGATCGGTAGTGTAGACCCCATCGACGTCGGTGTAGATTTGGCACTCGTCGGCCTTCAACGCCGCTGCGATGGCTACTGCAGAGGTATCCGAACCTCCCCTACCCAACGTCGTGATATTGCCATTCTCATCCACGCCCTGGAAACCGGCCACGACCACGACTTTTCCGTCGTTCAGGTCGCGTCGGATATTTTCCTCGTCGATGCTGACGATTCTTGCCTTGGTGAAGGCGTTGTCGGTCAATACGCGCACTTGGCTGCCGGTGTAGCTGCGCGCCTTGACGCCGATGTCCATCAGGGCCATCGCAAGTAGTCCGATTGTCACCTGTTCGCCGGTTGATGCGACAACATCCAGTTCGCGGCTGTCGGGTCGTGCCTGAACCTCTTTGGCCAGAGCGATCAGGCGGTTGGTTTCTCCGCTCATCGCAGAAACCACAACCACGACCTGATGACCCCTGGCCTGCCAGCTGGCAACGCGTCTGGCTACGTTTCTGATCCGCTCGGGCGTGCCGACCGAGGTTCCGCCGTATTTCTGAACAATGAGTGCCATCAGTTTCTAGTGCGTTGAAAAAGCGAAAATTTTACCTGAATTTGCGGATTCGGGGCAAAACCGCGGCTTGTGCTGGGTAAGTTGCACCGTCCAGCAAATAGGGTTATGCCAGTCTTGTATGTGGATTGGATATTATCTATACTGCAATCGCTATTACTTAGGTAATAGGTTAATTGAACCGTAAATAATATTTGGTATATATTTGATTTTATGGCATAAGGACGGCAGAAATGAAAAACGAAACCATTGATGTTCGCGAAATCAGACGCAAGCTTGGGCTCAACCAGCAACAGTTTTGGTCCAGAGTCGGGGTGACCCAGAGCGGCGGTTCCCGCTATGAAAGCGGTCGTAACATGCCACGTCCTGTTCAGCAACTGCTCAGGCTCGTGCATGTCGAACAGATCGACATCGGCAGGATCAAGCGTGATGACTGGGAAGTCGTTGAGTATCTGAAATCGAGCGATCCGGAACTTTTCAAATCGCTCAAGAAGGCAGCCAAGGCGAAACCCAAGAAAGGCCATTGACCTTGGTGGTTACGATTAGGGGGTGACCTGGACGGTCAGCCCCTGATCGTTCAGGCGCCGAGCAATTCCATAGAGGATATCCTCCGGCAAGTTGGAGAGCCGGCATGCCTCAAGCTGCATAGAGGGGCGCGCAAGTCCGTACAGATGTACGCCGGCGAGGTTTTCTATCCCAACCTTTTCGAGCAATCCGATGTAGGCGGCGATCTCGCTCTCATCCGGACCCTTGCCATCCAGGGCGAACATGCAGGTTTGAACCCAGGTCGTACATAACGCGGAACAGCTACGAAGATTGCGTATGACCGAGTCGGGAGTGATTTGCACGCCATTGATGCGCTGGAAGCGCTCGCTCGACCCGGCATCGACCTTGAACCATACTTCTCCACCCAGTGAAGCCAGCCGACCCAGGCCCTCCTGAACGTGGCTTTGTCTCATTAGGCTTCCGTTTGTGATGAGGCGGATACTGGCCTGACCGTCCAGCCCGGAATCATGCCGAACCGAGCCGGCCAGTTCGACCGCCTCAGGAAATTCGCGAGCGGATGTCGGTTCGCCGTTACCGGAAAAGGCCAGATCCGCAATTCGCCTGGCATTCTCCGGCACATGGCTGTTCATGTAGCCCTCTTGCAGAACCGTTGCGATCAGATGTCTCAGTTCGCGCTCCAGACGTGCCAAGTCTATCCGTGGTGCGGATCCTCGCTGGAGATCCGGCACTTGGCAATAGATGCAGCGCCAGTTACAGGCATTGTTGGGATTCAGATTGATGCCGATCGATACCCCGCCGGCGCGACGCGATACGACAGGGTAGACGTAGGTCAGTCCTGCGCTATTGCGGCTGTGATCGGTCACGCGTAGCTGTCTGAGTACTGGGTGCGTGTCTCGGGTCATCCGTGGTGTCGATGTTACAATTCAGCTTTGCAGGTCATGTCTGAGGCATCATGCGCATTACCCGCCGCCTCGAATTCGATTCGGGTCATCGCATCCCCGATCATCGGAGCCAGTGCCGCCATTTGCACGGGCACCGCTATGCCATGGAAATTACCTTGCAGGGAGATATCATTGCCCAGGCCGGTTCGCCCGTGAACGGCATGGTGATGGATTTCTCCGAGGTCAAGGCACTGGCCAAGGCAAAACTGGTCGATGCTTGGGACCACGCCTTTCTCGTATGGCGGGACGATACGGTTGTCCTCAGTTTCCTGGAAAGCTTGCCGGAACACAAGACCGTGGCGCTGGATGTTGTTCCTACCGCGGAAAACCTGGCTGCCATTGCCTTCAAGATTCTCGATGGCGTCTATAGCGATATCTACGGCAATCGCCTGAAACTGGAACGGGTCCGGATTTATGAGACCCCCAACTGCTGGGCCGATGCCGTAGGCGGCGATACTTGACCATGCGTATGGCGGAGGCGGTAGGATTCGAACCCACGATGCCCTTGCGGGCATGGCTGATTTCAAGTCAGCTGCATTCAACCGCTCTGCCACGCCTCCCTCCGAGAGGCCTGAATTTTATCATGTTGTCCCCTGTTGCCCTTCTCTCAACGATTGCAACTTTCCGACGCTTTCGCTAGTCTTACCAACGCCATTACCCGTAACCGGAGGAATCCATGCAACCCGTTCAAGTCGTCGGGCATGTCTCGCAGGAGATTGCGCTCAGACAAAACCGAGTCCTGCGCAACACCTACCTGTTGCTGGCGCTGTCCCTCTTGCCTACTGCCGTCGGAGCGCTCGTCGGCGTGAAGCTCAATTTCGCCTTCATAGCGGGCAGCCCCTTCATTTCCTTCCTGATGTTCCTGGCGGTCGCCTGGGGTTTCATGTGGGCTATCGGCAAGAACCGCGACAGTGGTCTGGGAGTTGTCCTGCTGCTCGGCTTCACTTTCCTCATGGGCATCATGCTCGGGCCGATCCTGCAGGTCAGCCTGGGCTTCCGAAATGGCGGGGCGCTGATCGCCACTGCCGCGGCCGGCACCAGCATCATCTTCCTCACGCTGGCGGGCATTGCCACCGTGACGAAGAAGGACTTCAGCTTCATGGGCCAGTTCCTCTTCATTGGCGTGATCCTTCTGCTGGTGGCAATGCTGGCCAACATCTTCCTGCAGATTCCGGTCCTGTCACTGACCATTTCCGCCATTGCAGTGATGATCTTCTCGGCCTACATCCTCTACGACGTCAGCCGCATCGTCACCGGCGGGGAGGACAACTACATCATTGCCGCGCTGTCGATCTACCTGGACATCTACAACCTGTTCGTGCATCTGCTCAACCTGCTGATGGCCTTTTCCGGCGAGCGCGACTGAACACTTCATTTCGCGTTACCTGAAAAAGGCGGCTTTGCCGCCTTTTTTACGGCTTCTCGAAGAGCGCGATGGATTCGACGTGCGAGGTGTGCGGAAACATGTTGGCAATGCCGGCTCCGCACAGCCGGTAGCCTTTCTCGTGCGCCAGCACGGCGGCGTCGCGCGCTAGGGTGGCGGGGTTGCAGGATATATAGACAATCCGGCGCGGGCCGTCAGGCCCGATCGCCTTCACCAGTTCGATAGCACCCTCGCGCGGCGGGTCGACCAGCCATTTGTCGATCCGGCCCCAGCCGGCCAGCATTTCCGGCGTCGCCATGAACAGGTTGGCGACGGCAAAGGTAACCAGTGCAGAAAGGCCGTTCAGGGTGGCGTTTTCTTCTGCCCGCTGCACTAGTGGGAAGCTGCCCTCCACTCCCAGGACTTTGGCGCCGCAGAGCGCAATGGGCAGGGAGAAATTGCCCAGCCCGCAGAACAGATCGCCGATGCGCTCGCCCAGCTGCGGTTGCAGGAGACGCATGGCGCGGCGCAGCAGCATCCTGTTGACGCCCTGATTGACCTGTGTGAACTCATTGGGCCTGAATTCAAGTCGCAGGCCAAAATCGGGCAGGGTATAGCCTAGCGGTGGCGCGTCGAGCGGGTGGAAGGGGAAAGCCGTTTCCGGCCCCCCCGGCTGCAGCCAGATCTGGATGCCGTGTAAATCGGCAAAGTCCCGAAGCATGGCCTCGTCAGAGGGCGTCAGTGCCTGCAGGATGCGCAGCACCAGCACCGTGATCTCATCGCCAACCGCTACCTCGATCTGCGGAAGGCGATCGGGAATCGAGAGCGTTCCCACCAAATGTCGCAGCATGGGCAACAGGCCGGAAACCTGCGGCGGGAGAATCGGGCAGCTGTCCATGTCGGCGATATAGCTGCTGCGCTTCTCGTGGAAACCCACCAGTACACCGCCTTTTTTCGGCACCAGTCGAACCGACAGCCGCGCGCGCGTGCGATAGCCCCACGACGGGCCGTGAATGACCGGGTAGATCACTTCTGGCCGAATGCGCGCAATGTGCCAGAAGGCATCCTCCAGCACGCGCTGTTTGATGGCTGCCTGCCCCGGCAAGTCGAGATGCTGCATGCTGCATCCGCCGCAGATGCCGAAATGCGGGCAGAGGGGGGCTACGCGCATGGGGCTCGGCTTGAGAACGCGGCTTGCGGTGGCGAGTTCGAAATTCGGTTTTTTCCGATAACTGGAAAAGGTGACCCGCTCACGCGGCAAGGCCCCTTCCACGAAAATCGTCTTGCCTTCGAGGCGGGCTATCCCTTTTCCCTCATGGTCAAGGGATTCGATAATTGCTTCAGGCATTTAAGCGGAACGCACAGCGACAGGCGCCTGCACAGCGTATTGTGAAAAACCGCTTAGTTTAGTCGATAGGTTGGTGCAACAGGAGGAACGGTAGCAACATCCTGCCGTGCAAGATCAGTCCGCGATCGCTTCGCCTAAATACACCCGCTTGATCAGAGCGTTACCGCGCAGCTCCCACGCCGCGCCCTCGGCGATCAGCTCGCCGTGGCCGAGCACGTAGGCGTAGTCGGCCACCGACAGCGCCTGGAAGACGTTCTGCTCGACCAGCAGGACGGTCATGCCGGCCCGGTTGATGCGGAGGAGGGCGGCGAACATCTCGTCGACCATCTTCGGCGCCAGCCCCAGCGAGGGCTCGTCGAGCAGCAGCAGGCGCGGCCGGCTCATCAGCGCCCGGCCGATGGCCAGCATCTGCTGCTCGCCGCCGCTCATGGTGCCGGCGGCCTGCGCCAGGCGCTCGCCCAGGCGCGGGAAGATGCGCACCACTTCGCCCAGCATTTCCGCACGCTGCGCACGCGAGGCGAGATAGCCGCCGAGTTCCAGATTTTCCCGCACGCTCATGTCCGGGAACAGGTGGCGTCCCTCGGGCACCAGGGCCATGCCGCGCCGCACGCGCCCGGCCGGCGAGTCCTTTGCCAAGGCTTGCCGGTCGAGCAGCACTTCGCCGGATGCCGGCGCCATCGCACCGGCCAGCGTCTTCAGCAGCGTCGTCTTGCCGGCCCCGTTGGCGCCGACCAGCACCGTGATGCGCCCGGCCGGCGCGGTCAGCGAAATGCCGTGCAGCACCGGCAGGCCGCCGTAGCCGGCGCGCAGGTCGCGCACTTCGAGTTCGAGGCCGATCTTCTCCCTCTCCCCGGACACGGGGAGAGGGGCGGGGTGAGGGGGTATGGCGGAGCGCGTCATGCTGTTTCCCTTTCTCCGAGATACGCCTCGATCACCTGCGCGTCGCGGCTGACGTCGGCCGGCTTGCCGTCGGCGATCTTGGCGCCGAAGTTGAGCACGGCGACGCGGTCGACCGTACGCATCAGCACGTTCACCGCGTGCTCGATCCACACCACGGTGAAGCCGTGCTCGCCCCGCAGTTCGCGGATGAGGGCGGCGACGGCCTTGACCTCGGCTTCGGTGAGGCCCGCCGCCACTTCATCGAGCAGCAGCAGGCGCGGATGGCTGGCCAGCGCCATGGCGATCTCCAGTTGTCTTTGCCGCGCCGGCGGCAGGCTGCCGGCGTGCAGCCCGGCGTAGTGCGCCAGGCCGACGCGCTCGATCAGGGCTTCCTTCGACTTCGTCTCGGCGAAGGAATCGTTGCGGCGCCGCACGCTGCCGACGAAGTCGAGGGCGAACTGCACGTTCTCCGCCACGCTCAGGCTGCCGAAGATGCGCGGCGACTGGAAGGTGCGCGCCATGCCGGCGTGGGCCAGGGCATGGGGTGGCGCGCCGGTGCGGTTCTCGCCGCAGAAATGCAGCGTGCCTGCCGTGGGTTTCACCATGCCGCTGATGGCATTGAAGAAGGTCGTCTTGCCGGCGCCGTTGGGGCCGATGACGCCGATGAACTCGCCCTCGTCGGCGGCGAGGTCGACCGCGTTCAAGGCGGTCAGTCCGCCGAAGCGCACGGTGAGGCCGCGGATGTCGAGGAATTTGCTCATGCCGCCTCCGCTGGGCCGCCCCGAGGAGGCAGCAAATCAATAAACGGAAGCCGCGCAGCGCGCGGCTGAACTACCGTTACCCCTTTCCTCGGGAAAGGGGATAGGGGAAAGGTCGTCATGTTTGCTCCCCTTGCGGCTTGCGCCGCCACAGCTTCTTCCAGTCGCAGCCGGCAAGCCCGTCCGGCAGGTAGAGCACGGAGGCGATCAACAGCACGCCGAGGATGATCAGATAGAGATAGGGCAGCGACAGGCGCAGGTATTCGGAGAGCAGGCTGAAGGCCAGCGCGCCGGCGAGCGGGCCGCCGACCGTGAGCGGGCCGCCGACCATGGCGATCAGCACCGTCTGGAAGACGATGAAGGGATTGAACACGGTGTGCGGATCGATGTAGGTCCAGCGCACCGCCATCGCCGCGCCGAGCGCGCCGGCGAACCACGAGGAGAGGCAGAAGCCGATCAGTTTCACGCGCATCGGATTCACGCCCAGCGTGGCGGCGCGCGCCTCGTCCATGCCGATGCCGCGCAGGGCGTGGCCCCAGCGGCTGCGGCCGAAGGCGACGTAGGCCCATGCCGCCAGCGCGGCGATCGCCAGCACCGTCCAGTAGACCGTGGCCTCCGAGGGGGTGTCGGTCATGACGCGGCCGACCGTGCCGAACCAGGTTTTCTCGACATGGGTGATGGTGTGCCTGACCAGCTCGCCCAGGCCGTAGGTGATGACGGCGAAGTAGGCGCCGCGCAGGCGCAGCGTGATGAGGCCGATGGCGAAGGCGAAGGTCATCGCGGCAAGGCCGCCGAGCAGGATGATCAATGGCCAGGGCAGCCTGCCCAGTCCCCAGGCCGTGCAGTAGGCGCCGAGGCCGAAGAAGGCCGAGGTGGCGAGCGAGAGATAGCGCGTCGGCCCGCTGAACATCGACCAGCTCACGGCAAGCCCGGCGTACATGAGACAGGTCAGCGCCAGCGACTGCACGAAGGGCGCCTCGAAGGCGGGCAGGGCCGCGAGCGCGGCGACGGCGATCGGGAAAAAGAGGGTCGAGGGTTTCATTTTGCGAACAGCCCTTTCGGCCGTGCGAGCAGCACGCCCACCAGCACGCCGTAGCTGATCAGCGTTTTCAGCGAGGGGCTGGTGAGGTACATGCCGAAGGTCTCGACGAGCCCCAGCAGCACGGCACCGGCGATGGCGCCGGGGATGTTGCCGAGGCCCCCCAGGGTGATGACGATCAGCGCCGAGATGGTGTAGGGCTCGCCCATCGTCGGCGTCAGCTCGTAGACCATGCTGAGCAGCCCGCCGGCCAGCCCCGCCAGGGCGAGGCCGAGGCCGAAGCAGGCCGGGTGCAGCACGCGCGTGTCGATGCCCACCAGCATGGCGCCGAGCGGCGCCTGTAGCATGCCGCGCACCGCCTTGCCGAGCAGGGTGCGCTTGAGCACCAGCACCAGGGCCAGGCTCGCCGCCGCCACGACGGCGAGCACCAGCAGACGGTTGGCGGCCACCGTCACCTCGCCGAACCTCACCGGCTCGTCGAGGTAGGGCTGGCCGCTCATGCCGCCGCCCCAGGCGAGCTGCGCGGCGTTCTGCGCGATGAACATCAGGCCGAAGCCGACGATCAGGCTGCGCGCCTCCAGCGCCTCGGCATTGGGTGAAGTCTCCGCCAGGCGGCGGAAGACGAGGCGGTGCAGCAGCAGGCCGAGCAGGAAGAGGGCGAGCATCATCGGCGGGATGAACCACAGCGGGCTCGCGCCCGTCAGCCGCACCAGCGTGTAGGTAAAGTAGGCGCCGAGCATGAGAAACTCGCCATGGGCGATGTTCATGATGCGCATCAGGCCGTACTGCAGGTTGAGGCCGAGCGCCACCACGGCGTAGAGCCCGCCCGTGACGAGGCCGGCGACGGCGAGGTCGATGAAAAGATAGAAGTTCATTCAGGCGAACTCCCTCTCCTGCGGGCGGGCAGGGTGAGGGTGGGCCGACGGCTGCCCCTCACCCTACCCTCTCCCCGGCGGGGAGAGGGGAAAAGACTGGGGGTCAGTTCCACACCTTCGGCGTCACCAGCTTGGCCGTGGCGCGCGCCGGCGGCCAGACGATCTCGAACTCGCCGTTCTGCCACTGGCCGACCATGCCGGGAATGCCGACTTCCTCGGTGCCGTTGAACTTCATCCTGCCCAGCACGGTGTCGAACTCGGCCTTGGCGATGTGCTCGCGCATGGCCTTACGGTCGAGGCCGACCTTCTCCACGGTCTGCTGCAGGATCTGCAGCGCGGCCCAGGCGTGGGCACTGGCCCACCGGTCCGGCTCCTTCTTGTTCGCCGCGACGTGGGCGTCGAAGTAGTCCTTGGCCGGCTTGCTCATCTTCGGGTTCCACGAGCCCATGCCGGTCACGCCTTCCGCGGCCTTGGCCATGCGCTCGCGGTAGATCGGGAAGGCGGTGCCCACCGCGGTGTAGAAGACCTTCGGCGCGAAGCCGATCTCCCTGGCCTGGCCGGTGATGAGAAAGTTGTCGGGCGGATAGGTGATGCCGACGAAGGCGTCGGGGTTGGCGGCCTTCATGCCCTTGAGCATGGGCGCGAGATCCTTGACGCCGAGCGGGTAGCTTTTCTTGTCGACGATCTGGATGCCCTTTTCCTTGAGCATCGGCTCGAGCGCGCCGATGTTCTCCAGACCGAAGAGGTCGTCCATGTAGGACACCGCCACGGTCCTGACGCCGTTGGCGGCAAGCATGTCGACCAGCGCCTGCATCATCGGCCGGGGCTGCTGCAGCGTGACGAAGTAGTAGGGCAGCTTCATGTCGACCAGCTTCTGCGACAGCGCGGTGGGCGCCACCATCGGGTAGCCGTGCTTGTTGGCGATCGGCGCCACGGCGAAGTTGGCGCCGGTGCCCCAGGGCGGCAGCACCAGGTCGACCTTGTCGGCGGTCATGAACTTCTCGTAGCTGCGCACCATGGTCTCGATGTCGCTGCGGTCGTCGACGCCGATCAGCTCGATCTTGCGCTTTTTACCCTGCACGTTGAGGCCGCCGGAGGCGTTCACCTGCTCGGCCCACAGCAGGTAGTTCGGCTCCTGCGTCGTCTGCGCGCCGGGCGCGAAGGGGCCGGAGCGCGACTGCGTGTAGCCGACCTTGACGGTCGGCTCGTCGGCCAGCGCGGGAGCGGCGGCAAAAGTCAGTCCGGCCAGTACGGCGGTCACGGCCTTGAGGGCGAGGCGTTTCGATTGCGAATGCATGGTTGTCTCCTCCTTGTGATGTTTGCGTACCCCCCTCTCCCGCCAGCGGGAGAGGGGGTAAGTTCAGAACGGGTAGCGCGGTGCCGAGTCCTTGATCGTCACCCACTGCCACTGCGTAAATTCCTCCCAGTTGGCCGGGCCGCCGTGGCGGCCGCCGTTGCCGGAGGCGCCGCGCCCGCCGAAGGGGATGTGCGGCTCGTCGGCCACCGTCTGGTCGTTGATGTGCAGCAGGCCCGTCGGGATGCGCGCCGCCAGCGCCAGGGCGCGGCTGGTCGAGGCACTGATGACGCCCAGCGAGAGGCCATACTCGGTGCGGTTGGCCAGTTCCACCGCTTCGTCCTCGTTCGAGAACGTCATGACCGAGGCTACCGGGCCGAACACCTCCTCCTCGAAGCAGCGCATGCCGGGCCTGACGTCGGTCAGCACCGTCGGCCGGTAGAAGTTGCCTTCATACGTGCCGCCGGCGGCGAGCTTCGCGCCCTGCCTGACGCTGTCCTGCACGATGGCGTGCACGCGGTCGCGCTGGCGCGCGTTGATGAGCGGCCCCAGCGCCACCTGCTGGCTGGCCGGATCGCCGACAGGCAGGTGCGTCGCCTTGCCGACCAGCAGCTCGGTCACCCTGTCCGCCACCTTCTCGTGCGCCAGGATGAGGCCGGTGGTCATGCAGATCTGGCCCTGGTGCAGGTAGGCGCCCCAGGCGGCGCAGGAGGCGGCGAGTTCCGCGTCGGCATCGTCGAGGATGATCAGGCGGTTTTTGCCGCCCAGCTCCAGCGTCACTTTCTTCAGCGTCCGGCCGGCCAGCTCGCCGACGGCGCGGCCGGCGGCGGTTGAGCCGGTGAAGGAGATCATCGCCACGTTCGGATCGGCGCACAGCGCCTGGCCGACGTCGGCGCCGCCGGGCAGTACCTGCAGGCAGTCTTTCGGCAGGCCGGCTTCCTCGAAGACGCGGGCGATGAGATAGCCGCCGGTGATCGGCGTCTGCGGGTCGGGTTTCAGCACCACCGTGTTGCCGGCGGCGAGCGCCGGCGCCACGGCCCGGATCGACAGGATGAGCGGGAAATTGAAGGGCGAAATGATGCCGACGACGCCGTGCGGCACGCGCCGCGCCAGGCTGATGCGGCCGCCGTCTCCGGGCAGCACCAGGCCGCTCGGCTGCGTCACCATGGCGGCGGCTTCGTTCAGGATGCCGGCGGCGGCGTGCAGCTCGACGCCGGCCTTGGGCGGGATCGAGCCGGTCTCGCGCACGATCCACTGCGTCATGCCTTCGGTCTCGCGCTCGACGATTGCCGCCGCCTTGCGGAAGATCGCGGCGCGGCTCTCGTAGGGCAGGGCGGCCCAGGCCGCCTGCGCGGCGCGTGCGCGCCGTGCCGCCTCGGCGACGTCCTCGGGCGAGGCGGCTCCGACGCGCGTCAGCACCGCGCCGGTGGCCGGCTCCAGCACCTCGTGCGCCTGGCTCGCGTTGTTCCAGCCGCCGAGGAACAGCTTGCCGTTCCAGGTGCCGGTGTTGAGAAAGGGTAGGTCGTTGCTTCCCATAGTGTCTCCTTCGTTTGCATATCACTCCCCCCTTTGCAAAAGGGGGGCAGGGGGGGATTTCACGGCCGCCGATACATGGACAGCCGCTTTAAATCCCCCTTGTTCCCCCTTTTTCAAAGGGGGAGACCTTCTTGTTCCCTCAGCGCCCGCCCGGCCGTCCGCAGGGCGCTGAGCACCCCCGGCTCAGCGGATGCCCGATTTCCCCGGGGCCAGGATGCCGTTCGGATCGAGCGCCTTCTTCAGCCGCTTGAACACCGCCTTCTGCACCGGCCCGTAGGTGTCGGCCACCTTGTCCATGAAGGCGGTGTTGGTGCGGTAGGTGCCGTAGCCGGCTCTGGAGAACTCGGCCAGCAGCTCGCTGAAGCAGGCATGCGCCGCCTTCACCTCGTTCGGCTGGGTCTTGTCGAACAGCACGTCGATGATGTGGTGCATGTCGCGCCAGCCGACGATGAACTCGCCGACGTAGTCGAGGCCGTGCTTGGCCATGATGCGTTTGGCCATGTCCATCTGCTTCATGGTCTCCGAGCCCATCGCCTGCGACACCGGCGAGAACCAGATCGAGCCGCCGCCGCCGCGCCAGTTGTAGAGGCCGAACTCGGTCAGCGTCGGCTTGCCCTGCATCAGCGCGGCGCGGTACTGGAACACCGGGTCGTTGCCGAGCTCCTTCTCGGTGAGGATCTGCGCCTTCGGGTGCTTGCTGAAGAAGGCCTTGACGATGTTCCAGTTCACCTCGATCTGGTCGGGCGAGCCGTAGAGCGCGGCGTAGACGTTCCAGGCGCCGAGGTTGTTCTTCTTCGCCACTTCGCGCAGCACCTCGGTCGGGATCTGCCCCGGCCCGTTGTAGACCTGCTGGCGCCGGACGGTGACGGCCGCCTCCCAGATGGTGCTGGCGATGACGATGGCGTTGGGAATGATCATCGAGATGCGCAGCGGGCGGATGGTGTCGACGATGTCGGCGATGTCGGTCTCGTCGGGGAAGCGGATGCAGAAGGGCTTGTAGGCCGGCGGCGCCGGCATCAGCCAGATGCCGAGCTTGGTGACGATGCCGTAGTTGGACTGGGTGAACAGGCCGTCCAGATACGGCCCGTAGCCCCACTTGAACACCTGCCAGGTGTTCGAATTCTCCACGCCGCCCATGCCGGTGCGCAGCACTTCTCCCGTGGCCAGCACCACCTCCATGCCGCAGGAGAAGAGGAAATGCTCGCCGTAGGGCGTATAGCCGACGCCGCGATCCACCGTGTTGCCGAGCGGGCCGGCGATGGCCGAGGGCGCGGGACACGACATCCACAGCGGCAGCTTCTTCTCCTGGATGTAGTCGTAGAGCTGCTGGTAGGTGACGCCGGGTTCCACCAGGGCGTAGCCGAGTTCGGCGTTCACCTCGATGATCCTGTTCATGCGCTTGAGGTCGAGCACCACCTGGCCGCGCTCTCCCGGCGCGGCCGAGCCGTAGCCGAGGTTCTTGCCGGTGGAAATGGTCCATACCGGCACCTTGTAGCGGTTGCAGACGGCAACGATCTTCTGGATCTGCTCGACCTCGGTGGCAACCAGCGCCGCCGACGGCGCATGGGCGTCGTCGGAAACCGGCATCATGGTCTTGCGGTAGGGCGCGAGCTGCTCGGCGCTGGTCAATACATTGTCGGCGCCGAGGATTTTCTTGAATTCGGCGATGGCCTTGTCGAAGGCGGCTGCGGATACGCCCTTGGGCAGTGCGATGTACTTGGACATGGAGTCTCCTCTGATTTCTGTTTGTGTATGCGGTTCGTGTGGTCGTCTCAGCCCTCCGCCGGGCCGCCCCAAGGAGGGCTGAAGCCAACAAACCGGAAGCCGCGCAGCGGCTGAACCGGTGTTACCCCTTCCCGCGGGGAAGGGGTCGGGGGATGGGCCGTCATCTCACGCTTCCATGACGAAGGAAACGCGGCTCGTCGCGGCGGCGAAGTCCTCGAGCGCGGCGGCGCCGCGCATGAAGGCCTGGCGCACGCAGGGCCGGCGGTTCTCGGCGCCGCCGGCGGCGAGCTGCGCCAGTGCGCGGCCGAGGGCGGACGACCATCCGGCGGCCGGCGCGGCGGGGACATAGGTCGGCCAGCAGCGCAGCGGTTCGCTCAGCGCCTCGGCGAGGCCGAGCGCCTCGCAGCCCTCTGCGCGCGAGACCCCGGCCAGATGCAGCCAGAGCGGGCTGTCGCCTGCCGGATTTTGCGAGGCCGGACTGTCGCCGGCCACGTGGAAGGAATCGAAACCCAGGCGCGACCAGTCGCCGCCGCGGGCGAGGCGGCCGCTTGCGCCCACCGGCGTTTCGGCGATGGCGAAGGCGGCCTCGCCGACGCTGAGGGCCGCTGCCAGCGTTTCTGCCGCACCGTGGAAGCCGGCTGCGGCATGCAGGGCGTGGCGCGAGAGGCGGCCGTCGGCGCTCGCGCCGTGCTGGCCCTCGAACACCAGGCGAACGCCCGAGTCGCGCGCCAGCTCGGCGAACAGCACGTAGGCGGCATCCTCCATCAGGCCGACGAGGCGCTTGCCGCGGCAGGACGCGAACAGTGCGCGCGCAGCGGCGAGATCGGGCAGGGTGCCGGTGCCGACGTTGTGCCGCACCAGCGGGCCGGCATCGGCGGCAGCGGAGACAAATCCGGCGTCGTTGCCGCCGCAGCTCACCAGCACGACCTCGCGCGCGGCCGGCACCGGCGATTTCGCAAAGGAGATTTTCGGCAGGCCGACGGCGGCGATCGCACCGCCGGCCATCATGCCCTTGAGCAGGGCGCGACGGTGCGGTTTCATTGCGCCCCCGTCCTGATGTATTCGATCAGCTGCGCCAGCGCCTGGTCGTCGATCTCGGACTGGCGGAAAGCCGGCATGGGACGGTGGCCCTTGCGCACCCGATCGCGGATATCGTCGGGGCGGTAGGTCGTGAGGACGGGGCCGAGCCCCGGGTTCGGCTTGTGGCAGTAGCCGCAGACCTTGTCGTAGACCTCCTTGCCGCTGGTCCACTTTCCGGCACTGTCGGCGAGCGCGGTGCCCGCTGCGAACGCCAGGGCAAGTCCGCCGAAGACGAGCGCGGCATGGCGTGGTTTGTAGTTGAAGCCCATCTGTCATCCTCCTCTGGTTTTGTTGGAACGCCACGGCCCTTTAGCAGAGCCCGTGCCAGCAGCTAACTCACTGTCGGGAAATAGGATTGCGGATGGTGCGGTGCAATAGCCGGGAGGCCAGCGATTCAGCAAATGATGAAAGATGAAGTCCGTTCATCAAATGCTGAATCGAACCCAGGGCGGAAATATTCGTCATTCCCGCGAAAGCGAGAATCGCGCGGCGTTCGCCAAACCCTCTGGGCCCCGGCTTCCGCCGGGGCGACGAGGGAGGGCCCCGTCATTCCGGCGAACGCCGGAATCCAGTTTCGATTGGCCGAAAAGCGCTGTGATTCCCGCTTGCGCGGGAATGAGTGCACCTGGCTTCCTACGGCAGCAGCTTGCGCTTCTTCAGGCGGTATTCGAACTGCGGCCGCGTCATGCCCAGTGCGCGTGCGGCGGAGCTGACATTCCCTCCGGCGCGTTCGAGCGCCGCCTTGAGCAGCAGCGTCTCGATGGCATCGAGCCCGGTCCTGTTTTGAAAGACGTGATCGACGAAGGCGTCGATCGCCTGCGTGTCGCTGAGGCGCATGCTGCCGTCGCGGCCGACGCCGGCGGAGCGGCCCTTGTTGGCGCCGGCGCTGATGCCGGGGAAAAGATCGGCGAGGTCGATGCGCCCGCCCGGCGGCGCCAGGATGATGCCGCGCTCGATGACGTTCTCCAGCTCGCGCACGTTGCCCGGCCAGGCGTAGCCGCGCAGCGCGTGCATGGCCTTGTCGGTGACGCCGATCACCTTCTTGGCGTGGCGCGCCGACAGTTTGTCGATGAAGCGCTGTACCAGCAGCGGGATATCCTCGGCGCGCTCGCGCAGCGGCGGGATGTTCACCGGATAGACGTTGAGGCGGTAGAAGAGGTCGCGGCGGAATTTGCCCTGCTCGACGGCTTCCTGCAGGTCGACGTTGGTGGCGGCGATGACGCGCACGTCGATTTTCCGCGTGCGGCTGTCGCCGATGCGCTCCAGTTCGCCTTCCTGCAGCACGCGCAGCAGCTTGGCCTGGGCCGAGGCAGACAGCTCGCCGACCTCGTCGAGGAACAGCGTGCCCCAGTGCGCCCGCTCGAAGCGTCCCGGGCGCGACTGCTGGGCGCCGGTGAAGGCGCCCTTCTCGACGCCGAAGAGCTCGGACTCGATCAACTGCTCGGGCAGGGCGGCGCAGTTGACCGCCACGAAGGGGCCGTTGCTGCGCGTGCTGCAGCCGTGCAGGGCGCGCGCGAACATCTCCTTGCCGACGCCGGTCTCGCCCAGCAGGAGCACCGTCACCTGGCTGCGTGCCGCCTTGCGGATCAGCGTGCAGGTTTCGCGGAAGCCGGCCGAGGCGCCGATCAGGTCGTCGGCGCGCAGGTCGTCGTCGATGGAGTAGCGCAGGTTCTGCACCTGCTCCTGCAGTTCCAGGATGTGTTCGGCGACCGAGTCGGGCCGCAGGTAGCGCTGGATATCCTCGGCATCCTCCCATTCCTCGGCCGGCTTGCCGACGATGCGGCAGGCGTGGGCGCCGCAGGCGCGGCACTCGGTTTCCTTGTAGAGGATGGGGCGGCCCATCACCGTGCTCGAATAGCCGAAGGCGTAGCCGGTCTGCATCCAGCAGGCGGGCTCGGTTTCCAGTCCGAAAATGTCCCGGTGCAGATCGGCTTCGAACGAGTTGTCCCACAGCCATTCGCCGTAGAAGCGGCCCTCGGCGATGTTGATGTCGAGCCGCACCGTGCGCGCCGTGACGATGCCTTCGAGGGTGTGCAGCTGCGGCCCCATGCCGAGCAGGTCGGAGTCGGAGGCGTTCGGATAGAGGCGGCGCGCCAGTTCGGCGTCGCGCGCGCCCGAGGCGTAGCCGGTGCGCGTCAGCACGCCGCGCGCGCGCTCGGTGCCGAGGGAATCGATCAGCTCCTTGCGCAGCGAGGCCATGGCCGCGCTGTGCAGCAGGATCATGCGCGTCTCGCCCAGCCAGATGCGGCCGTGATCGTAGGAAAAGCGCAGCCGGGAGGCAAGCTCGTCCAGCCCCGGAACCAGGCCGGTTTCGTTCGTCGTCACGTTGCCCATGCGCCTCCTCGTTGCTATTGATATGCCTTCTGCTGGGCAATCTTAGCAAGAGCCGGGCCAGATTTTCATGCAAGGCCGCTGAGCTCGTCATTCCCGCGCAAGCGGGAATTCATGCTATTTTGAAAAAACAAAGCATTCCCGCCCCGAGGAGAACCCATGGCCAGGGCAAATCAACACGGCAAAACAACGCAGAAGGCCATATAACATACTCGCCGAATGCGTTATTGGGAGGTTGAGCTCATGTATGGTCTGGAACGCATCATCGCTGGTTTGGGAACGAGCGGCTTCCGTGTTGATTTGCTGGCCAGTGTCAATTCCGTCACTACAGTTGACCACGCCGCGGTCATCCGCTTCGACCGGGCATCGCGCGCACGCATCATCGCTTCGGCGACCCGGGATTCGGTGAGAATCAACGGCAAACATGTAAAGGATGCCTACGAGCGCCGCTATTACCGCTCAGATCCAAACCAGGCGGCCTGGAAGGGATCCTGTTCGGACCAGGACCTTCATTTTCGGCGTTTGCGCCCGAAACAATTGACCGACGAGAACTACCGCTTCCACTGCTTTGAGACACCCGGGCTGATTGACCGGCTGAGCATCATCGCATCCACGAGAAGCTTCTTGTATTGCATCAATTTCTATCGCTGCGCAGACACCGGCCCTTTCTCGGAGTCGGAGGCACAGGCCGTGCTCGGTTATGCTCCGGTGCTCGCGGCGCTGTCCGTAAAACACGATCAGGTCGCCTGTAAAAATCCGGTCGTGCCCGATCGTGTTGCGCGGGTATCGGAGTTGGTACAGCGACTCTCGACAATCCAGAAGCGCCTTACACAGCGAGAACTCGAAATTACGGCGCGCATATTGATCGGAATGACTTCCGAAGCGATCGCCCTCGATCTGGGAATTACTTCCAGCAGCGTTATCACCTACCGCAGGCGTGCCTACGCCAAGCTTGGAATCGCCAGCCAAAGCGAGTTGTTCTCCCTCTGCTATTTCGGGTAATTGTCCGCCATCGCTTCCACGGGCGGGATTTGTCCCCTTTGATGGGGACAAGGGCTTGCGCCGGCGTCCCCTAGAATTGGCCTGGCTTCGACGTTTACGGAGCAGACAGGGGGGAGTCAGATGGACATGGACGATGTGCCGCCCGGCCAGACAGAGGCGGGGCCGCCCGATATGGCTGAGGCGGTTGTCTTTGCCACGCCAAATGCCACCACGCCCGGGCAGCCGGTGGTGTTCGATGCGGCCGCCTGTACCGGATGCAACATCTGCGTCTACGTCTGCCTGGAAGACGTCTTCATTCCGAATCCCGACAAAGGCAAGCCGCCCGTCATCCTCTATCCGGAGGAATGCTGGTACTGCGGCCCGTGCGTGGAGGATTGTCCACACGAAGGCGCCATCCGCCTCAACCACCCGCTGCAGCAGCGGGTGCGCTGGAAGCGCAAGGCGACCGGCGAGTATTTCAGGGTCTAGACCTATGCTCCACGACAACGGCCGCCTGCTGCCCTGGCCCTATCCCGTGCAGTACGGCGAGGAGCAGCGCATCGAAACCGACGTGCTGGTCCTCGGTGGCGGCATTGCGGGCGTCTGGGCCGCCATCGCCGCCGCGCGCTGCGGCGCCAAAGTGACGATCATGGAGAAGGCCGCCACCATTCGCAGCGGCGCCGGCGGCGCTGGCGTGGATCACTGGCAGTGGGCCGCCGACAATCCCGCATCGGGCGTCTCCCCCGAAGAGCTGACGGAAGCGCTGATCGACAACCAGGGCGGCTACCGGAACGGCATTTCCACCTATATCCAGTGCGCCTCCGCCTATGAAACGCTGGAAGACATGGAGCGCATGGGCGGCAAGGTGCGCGATACCGACGGCGACTACAAGGGCGCGGATTTCCGCGACGAGGCGAGCAAGCTGCTGTTCGCCTACGACTACACCAACCGCATCGTCATCCGCGTATGGGGCGCCAACTACAAGCCGCTGTTGCGCAAGGAATGCCGCCGCCTGGGCGTGCGCATTCTCGACCGAACCACGGCTACGGGCCTGCTCACCGAGGACGGCCGGCACGGTGCGCGCGTGGTCGGCGCCACCGGCCTCAACAACCGCACCGGCGCGTTCGTCGTCGTCAAGGCGAAGGCGGTGATACTGGCCACGAGCCGGCCGCAACGCATCTGGACCTTCTCCACGGAGCTTCGCGGGCTCGCCACTTTCCGCCCGCCATCCGATGCCGGCAACGGCTACGCCATGGCATGGCGCATCGGTGCGCAGCTCACCATGATGGAAAAGTCGATGCGCTCGCCCTTCGGCAGCCCCTATTCTTTTCCGGCCTATGGCAGCGGCAATGCCATCAACACCTGGTATCCGTGCAACATCGTCGATGCCAACGGCAAGGAAGTGCCCTGGGTGGACAGCAACGGGCGCGTCCTCGGCAGCGTGGGCGAGCGCTGCCGTCCGGCGGAGGGACAGAAGTTCTTCATCATGGGCGGCGGTTCCAGCTCGCTGCCGCATCCGGGCCACAAGCGCTTCCTGGGACCGAAGCCCATTCCCGACCTGGAACAGCGGATGCTGCGCGGCGAGTTCACGCCGCCCTTCTACGCCGATCTGGCCTCCATGCCGGAGATGGAGCGCAAGGTGATCTGGGGCCTGATGGTCGGCAACGAGGGCAAGACGCGCATCCCGGTCATGCACACCTATGCGCAATCCGGCTTCGATCCCGAGCGGGACATGCTGCAGACTTACGACTTCCTGCGCGGCTCGGGAATGCGCGAGCCCGTCGTGCCCCAGGAACGCACATTCGGCGAATCGGGCGTATGCGGCGGCCTGCTGGTGGACTGGGATCTCATGTCCAGCGTGCCGGGCCTGTTCGGCGCCGGCGATCTGGTCTTCGGCGGCCAGGATCACTCCCACGCCGCCGCCACGGGCCGCTACGCCGGGGCGCGAGCGGCGCTGCATGCGCGGGAACAGGGCTTGGGCGAGATCGACGCCGGGCAGGTCTCCCGCGAAAAGCGCCGCGTCTATGCGCCGCTTTTGGCGCAGGGGCCGCGCACGGTGGACTGGAAGGAACTGAATGCCGGCATCGCACGGGTGATGCAGAACTACTGCAGCGAGCCGAAGAACGAGGAATTGCTGGATCTCGCGCAGACCTGGCTGGCCGACCTGGAGCGGAACGAAGCGCCGCTGGCGGCAGCCGACAATCCGCACAAGCTCATGCGCACCCTGGACGTGCTGGACATCCTGACCTGCGCCCAAATCATCGTGCAGGCATGCAAGGCGCGGCGGGCGAGCAGCGACTACCTGCACTTCAAGCGGCTCGACCATCCCGATATCGATCCGGCCGAGTGGCACAAGTGGATCACCGTCCGGCTGGGCGAGCGGGATACTGAAATCGGCGAACTCCCGATTGCCTTCTGGGGCGAGCTGGAGCGGAATTATCGTCCGCGCCACGACGCCAACCTGGCGGCCATGGGTGCTGCAGCAGGGGAAGGACAGCGGCGGAGTTCGGGCAGCGGCTAAGCGTGAGATGTGTCGCAGCACAACGACTGCAGAAGACAGGCGAACGGCAGCAGGACTGACATCACTATTCAGAGGAGGAGAACCATGCAGACCGAATACATTCGCACCTGGGTAAGGAAGCTGGCCGCGGGCGCGGCGCTGCTTGGGCTTGCCGCGGCGGCCCAGGCGCAGGAATTTCCCGCCAAGCCGGTGAAGTTCGTGGTGTGGACCGCTCCCGGCGGCAGCATCGACGTGCTGTCCCGCATCATTGCGGAAAAGCTCTCGCAGCGCTGGAAGCAGCCGGTGATTGTGGAAAACAAGCCCGGGGCGAGCGGCATCCTCGCCAGCGAATACGTCGCGCGGGCGCCGGCCGACGGCAGCACCCTGCTGGTGACGATCAACACGACCCACATCAATATTCCGGTGCTGCAGTCGAAACTGTCCTACGATCCCGTCAAGGATTTCGAGCCGGTGTCGCAGCTCGCCATCGGCAGCGTGACGCTGATTGCGCCCATCAATCACCCGGCCAACAATGTCGCCGAGTTCGTGGCGCTGGCAAAGAAAAAGGGCGGGTTGGTGAACTACGGTTCCTGGGGCGTCGGCTCCTCGGCCCATCTGTTCGGCGAGCTGCTGCACCAGAAGACCGGACTGGATCTCAACCACGTTGCCTACAAGGGCGAGATGCCGGGCATCACCGACATGCTGGGCGGACGGCTCGACGTCACCTTCGCCGGAGGCGGGACCGCGCGCGCCCAGATGGTCGGCGGCAAGATCAAGGTGCTCGGCATTACCGGGCCGCGGCGCATCAGCGCCCTGCCGAACGTCGCCACTTTCGCCGAACAGGGATTCCCGGGCTTCGAGCTGGCGGGCTGGGTCGCGGTCTACGCGCCGGCGAAGACGCCGAAGTCGACCGTGCGGAAAATCTCCGAGGATTTGGCCGAAGTGGTGCGCACGCAGGAACTGCAGGCGCGCATGGTCGATAACGGCTTCGAGCCGGTCGGCGGCACGCCGGAACAGTTCGCCACGCTCTACAGGGATGAATTCCCCAAGTGGGCGGAACTGATCAAGGCCTCCGGCGCCAAGGTGGAGTGAGCGGGAGCAAGCCGGTATGGCGCGACGACAGGACATGGCCGCGGGCGCGATATTCGCGGCCATCGGCGTGGCGGCGCTGGTTGTCGGCTGGGACTATCCGACGGGCAGCGCCAGGCGCATGGGGCCGGGCTACTTCCCCATGCTGCTCGCCGCGGTTCTGGTCGGTTTCGGCATCGCCGTGTCCCTGGCGGGACTGAGGAATCGGGCGATCCCGTTCGAGCGCATGGCGCTTCGGCCGGCTGCCGCAATATTGGGCGCCGCCCTGGCCTTCTCCGTGCTGCTGCCCCTGGCGGGCCTGGTGCCCGCTTCCGCCGCGGTAGTGGCGATCGGCAGCC
This sequence comes from uncultured Rhodocyclaceae bacterium, assembly GCA_964475635.1. Taxonomy (GTDB): domain Bacteria; phylum Pseudomonadota; class Gammaproteobacteria; order Burkholderiales; family Rhodocyclaceae; genus Desulfobacillus. The sequence continues at coordinate 64,625 of CAYYXS010000018.1, read as the reverse complement.
TCGGCAACCGCGAGTCCCGTCCGCTGGAAGTGCTGCTCTCGGCGCTGCTGCTCAGCGCCTTCAACGCAGCGCTGTTCGTGTGGGGCCTCGGCCTCGCCATCAATCTGTTCTGGTAGGCCGCCATGGTCCTTGCGGACAGCCTCGCCCTCGGCCTCGCGGCTGCCGCCACGCCGATCAACCTCGTCTACTGCCTGACTGGAGTGTTGCTCGGCACGCTCATCGGCGTGCTGCCGGGGATCGGCCCGGTGGCGACCATCGCCATGCTGCTGCCGGTGACCTTCAAGCTGGAACCCTTGTCGGCCCTCATCATGCTCTCCGGCATCTACTACGGCGCCCAATACGGTGGCTCGACCACCGCCATTCTCATGAAGCTGCCCGGCGAAGCGTCCAGCGTCGTCACCGCCCTCGACGGCTACGAGATGGCGAGGCGCGGGCGTGCCGGCCCGGCGCTCGCCGCGGCGGCGCTCAGCTCCTTCTTCGCCGGCTGCGTGGCGACGCTGCTCATCGCCGTCTTCGCCGTACCGCTGGGAGATCTGGCGCTGAGCTTCGGCCCGGCCGAGTACTTTTCCCTCATGGCCCTGGGCCTTGTGGCTGCCGTGGTGCTGGCCCGCGGCTCGGTGCTCAAGGCGCTGGCGATGGTGGTGCTGGGCCTGCTGCTGGGATTGGTGGGAACTGACGTAAACACCGGCTTTGCACGCTACACCTTCGGCATCGCCGAGTTGAGCGACGGCATCGGCTTCGTCGTGGTGGCCATGGGCATGTTCGGCATAGCCGAGATCCTGCTCAACCTGGAGCAGCGCCAAATCCGCGAGCAGGCGACGGCGACGGTGGGTCGCCTGTGGCCGACGCGGGGGGACCTGCGGGCCGCCTGGAAGCCGACGTTGCGCGGCACGCTGCTCGGCTCGGTGCTCGGCATCCTGCCGGGCGGCGGTGCGATCCTGGCTTCCTTTACTGCCTACACCCTGGAGAAGCGCCTGGCGAAGGATCCGGGACGTTTCGGCAAAGGGGCCATCGAGGGCGTGGCGGCACCCGAATCGGCCAACAACGCCGGCGCCCAGACCTCGTTCATCCCGCTGCTTACGCTCGGCATTCCTTCCAATCCGGTGATGGCACTGATGGTCGGCGCCATGATGATTCACGGCATCGCACCGGGACCGCAGGTGATGACGGAGCAGCCGGCGTTGTTCTGGGGCCTCATCGCCAGCATGTGGCTTGGCAACTTGATGCTGGTGGTGCTCAACCTGCCGCTGGTGGGCGTCTGGGTCAAGCTGCTGTCGGTGCCCTACCGGCTGCTCTACCCGGCCATCCTGCTGTTCTGCTGCGTCGGCGTCTACAGCCTGAACTACAACGCCATGGATGTCGTGCTGACCGCGGCCTTCGGACTGCTCGGCGTGGTGCTCATCAAGCTCGGCTGCGAGCCGGCGCCGCTGGTGCTGGCGTTCGTGCTCGGGCCGATGATGGAGGAAAACCTGAGGCGCGCCATGACCCTTTCCCGGGGCGACGCGACCGTCTTCCTGACAAGCCCCATCAGCGCCGGACTGCTGGTCGCGACGGCGCTGATGCTGTTGCTGGTTGTTGCCCCTCGGTTCCGGCTCGTGAGGCGAGAAGCCTTCGCTGAGGGAGGTTGAGAGGCCCGAAACAGGACTTGATTAGCAATGAACGTCAGCTTGTCATTCCGGCGCAAGCCGGAATCCAGATTGGGCGGTCGCAAACCTCCTGGATTCCGGGTCAAGCCCGGAATGAGTGCGCCGAAGGGGTTGGAAATATGGCGCTCCTTTGAGAGTGGCTGACGTTCATTGCTTGAGGAAGGAAAATTTATCGTGACTACGGAAACCCTCCGGCTTCATCGCGTGCTCCGCACAACTCCCGAGCGCGTCTATCGCGCTTTTCTGGATGCCAAGGTCGGCGGCACCTTCAAGATGTCGTTCACGAACTTCAGGACGGGCCACGGCCATTCCTTCCTGACTCCGGTACCTGCTGACCGTGCAACCCGGCGCCGACCTGCTCGCGCGTGCGGCGATGCGCGAAGGCGTCGCCTCGAACTGATCGGGTATCCGGATCGGAATCACCTCTTCGGCCGGGGCGATACCGCGGGGAAGTCCGCCAGTGGCAGTTCCCGCTGCGGGGATTCCGGCGTTTCCTCAACCGTATCGGCGTTCTGCAATGCGCTGACGCGCACGCCGAGCAGGCGCAACTTCCTCTCCAGCGGCACCCGCCGCAGGCATTCCCCGGCCGCGCGCCGGATCGTCGCCGCATCGGCCACCGGGGCGGCCAGCGTCGAATCGCGCGTCACCGTCTGGAAGTCGTCGTAGCGCAGCTTGATGCCGACGGTGCGGCCGGCATAGCCCTTGCGCTTCAGGTCCTGCGCCACCCGCGTGCACAGGTTGGTGAAAATCTCCGTGAGCGCCTCCCGGTCCAGGCGCGGATGGAGGTCCCGCTCGAAGGTCGTCTCCCGGCTGATCGACTTCGGCTCTGAGCTCGTCACCACCGGCCGGTCGTCGATGCCGTGCGCCGCATCGTGCAGCCAGGCGCCGTAGCTGCGCCCGAAGTGCTGCTGCAGGAAGCCCGGCTCTGCCGCGGCCAGTTGCGCGATCGTCGCGATGCCGAGCCCGGCGAGCTTTTCCGTGGCCTTCGGGCCGATGCCGTTGATCTTGCGCACCGGCAGCGGCCAGATGCGCGCCGGGATGTCCCCGATGTCCAGCAGGGTGGTGCCGTCCGGCTTGTCGAGGTCGGAGCAGATTTTCGACAGCAGCTTGTTCGGCGTGATGCCGATCGAGCAGGTGAGGCCGGTGGCCTCGCGCACCGCCTGCTTGATGCGGCGGGCCAGCTCGGGCGCGCTGCCCGGCACCTCGGTGAGGTCGATGTAGATCTCGTCGATGCCCCGGTCCTCGACGAGCGGGGCGATGCCGGCGACGGCCGCCTTGAACAGGCGCGAATAGTGCCGGTAGGAATCGAAGTCGACGGGCAGCAGGATGGCGTCGGGCGCGAGCTGCGCCGCCTTCATCACCCCCATGCCCGAGAAGACGCCCAGCGCGCGGGCTTCGTAGGTGGAGGTGGTGATGACGCCGCGCCCCTTGTAGTCGCGCATGCGGGCAAAGCTGCGGCTGCCGTCCGCTTGGGTCACGGGCTGCTGCGCCTGCCGTCCGCCGATGACGACGGGCAGCCCGCGCAGCTCGGGGTACTTCAACAGCTCGACGGAGGCATAGAAGGCATCCATGTCGAGGTGGGCGATGCGGCGGTGCGGCAGGGCGGTCATGCGGGAACGATCGCAACGGAAGCGTGCGGCTAATCTCCGCGAAGCCGGGTCAACTGCCGGCGGTCCCGCTTGGTCGGGCGCCCCTTCGTGTCGCCCTGCGGCAGCGGCGCCAGCCTGCGCAGTTCCGCCGCCCGGGCGCGCTTCTCCGCGCCCTCCGGGGTTTCCGCGTAGAGCAGGCGGGCCTCCGCCGCGGGGCGGCGCTGCGCGTTGAAGCCCAACACGTCCACTTCCCAGTCTTCGCCATCGGTGCGGATGTGCAGGCGGTCGCCCGCCTTCAATTCCCGCGCCGGCTTGGCGGCGGCGCCATTGAGCTTCACCTTGCCGCCGTCCACCGCAGCGGCCGCCTGGCTGCGGGTCTTGTAGAAGCGGGCGGCCCAAAGCCACTTGTCAATGCGCATGCCTTAGTGGTGGGTGATGAATTCCAGGTCCGAGTCCAGGCCGACGACGCAATCGAGCACCTGGGCAACAACCTCGACGTTCGCATCCGTCCATTCGGCGTCCGGGTCGCTCGACGTCGTCGCCAGGGGCGCCAGGTCGAAGTCGACGAACTGGTCGCCCACCTTCAGCACGGAAATGCCCGAAGGATGCCTGGCGAGTTCCCAGTCGTCAGGCACTTCCAGCTCGGCTCGCATCGTGACGATCAATTTCCGCATTGGTTTCCCCGCAAAAAATGGACACTGTGCCTATTGCTGAGCCAATAGGCTACCGAACGATCGTTCGTCGGTAAAGCGAGGCGGCGCATTGCCTCAAAAACAGGCAAACGATTTCAGGCGTTGATTGGCGCGAGGTTTCGGGGAACGGGGATGGAGTTGCTCACAGAAATTGTGGATATGTGTGGGGCCGGTCCGGATATCGGCCTGAACTGCCGTTCGTCGGAGAGAGTGCGACAGGAGCGAATGACCGCAATGCGGAAATCTGATGAACTCACACTCTCGGCCGGTAGGGGATATCGCAATGTAGGAGGCTCAGAGCAAATTCTCCTGGCCGCGGCAAGTCAAACGTCGCCAGACCACCAGATCACGTCGCCGCTAGAGAATCTGCGAGTTGCCCAATACCCGAAGTTTCGAAGCCACTTTGCCGCGCGAGACCGGAGGCGCCTGCGTGCAAGCACGCGGCGAATTCTAGCCTGCTCTGAACAGCCCCACAAAGTCTTCCGACCATGAGGAGCTCGTGCGCCTCGGAAACCAATAGGCGGTGCCGCCTGCGTCGGATGCGAAGTCCGGCTGGCTGAGAAATCCGACCCCGACCACATGCGGGTAGTCGTCCTGCTCGAGGAAGCGACTGGTTGCCCAGTTTAGGGCGGAATAGATTCCGTTGCGTCCCTCATCCCGGGCAAGCTCCAAAAGCGCCTGGGCACCGATGTCCTCGAAGCTAGTCATGAAAGCGCCCGCACGACGCCCGGTGAGTTGCTTCGCGGCCGCAACGGCGAGGGTTGCGAAGGTCTCGTGAAGCATGGAATCGGGCTGCTCGCTCTCAATCGCGATCACCAGAGCTCCGGCTCTGCGGCCGAGGTGGAGTATCACTACGTTGCCGTTTTGGACCCCGACAACACGATTCGCGGCCTCCACGGTTGCCGTTGATACTGGGTGCTCGAGCCGACCAAGCTCTCCGATCTCGAAGTCCATCAAACCAACCTTTGTACCATCGGGCAGAACACCGCCTGTCCCTAGCACGACCTGGCTGGTGACTTTCTGTATGAGACGTGCCCAATCGGGCTCCTCAGGTAAGCGGTTCGAGACCGTGATTCGCACGGCAAGTCCTCTCCCAAGGGTCGAGGCGAACGTCTGGAACAGAGGCGAGTTCTGAAGTCTGCCTAAAAAGTCGCGGGCCTCGGCCCGGTGGATCTTGCGGCCCTTGTCGTGCGTGACGACTTTGCACTCCAGCTCAAGGCCGCTTGGACCCAGGTTCTCGACGAGCAGATCGTATCTCTCATTGCTGCTACCCAGCTCCGGAAAGAAGACCTGATACTCGCGGGTCAAAAAGTGAATGGCGACGCGGGCTTCGAGCTGCATAGCCTGCATCATGCGGGGCTCGCGAATCGCCTCACGCACGCGCGCCAGGAGGATATGCTCCCTTCGGTGTGAGTGCGACCGCGCGGCCTGCAGCAGCTGAAGTGCGGCCAAGGCGAACGCGAACGTCTCCGCCATCAGTGGCCCGGTCGTGATGCTCAATGGCAGCACCCCGCCATTCCCATCCGAGGCCTGCGAGCACTCGGCCAGCGTGAAGCACACGCGATATTGGTCCCATAGGTACTCGCGCATCCAGGGCGCTTTTTCGCACTGGTGGGAAACGGCATTGGCGACATCGAGCCAGACGCGCTCGCCAACGATTGTACGAAAGGAGGCGAACAGCGCAGGAGTGTCTTTCTGATGGAACTCGGTGGACAACACGTTCAGCGGGAAGCGGGGCCGGGAGTCTCGCAAAACACAATGTTATCCGATCCTCGGCGCGTCAAGCGGGGTGGGTAACTAGACCGCGCAGTTCTGCGTGAGCGCCCGGCTCGAAGTGTCAGTTGATCGTGTTCTGCGTTCAGGACGATGTCCGTTTTGGGCACGGAGCAGATATCGACTTGGAATTGACGACCGCCCGCTCCGACTGATCCCGGATCGACTTCGAACATCCGCGGCGAAAAGTCAGTCTCCGCAGGACGGCGATGCGGTTAGGTTGTGCTGTTTCACTTCTCCCGTCAGCATCTCCGCCCGACTTTCCGGCGTCTCCAAACTGATTCGTCCCAGCTTGCCGCCGCGGTAATCCGTGAGCAGGATCATCGCCGCCTTTTCCAAGTCGAGTTCGCCGGCGTGGCGGCCCTTGGTAATGCAGCCGCGCTTTCTGGCGATGGCTTCGAAGGCGGCGACGCCGTCCAGGCCGTCGACTTCGATGCCGTAGCGCACGGCGAGCAGGGCCAGGTAGCGCTGCAGCAGCAACCCGGCCAGGAAAATTCCCACTTCCGAATCGATGACGGCATTGCGGCCGATGGCGTAGCTCATCTGCGTCCTGGTCACCGCCGTGCCGCGAGGACTGACTTTTGCGACTGCTCTTCGTGGCCGGATAATTTTTCAGGAAAACACTAGCATTTTCCTGAAAAAACTTTATCCTTCAGTTTATGCAAGCGATTGAACAAAAGATACTTTCAAGGATTTATGGGCGCGGTAGGGGGTGGGCGTTCACCAAGACCGACTTTGTCGCCGGTTTTGGCGAGGCCAATATCCATCAGGCATTGTCCGTCCTAGCCCGGGCGGGCAGGATCCGTCGTGTCTGCCATGGCGTGTATGACTATCCGCGCTACAGCGAATTGCTTGGCCGGACACTAAGCCCGGACATCGACCAGGTGGCCGCGGCGCTGGCGCGCAAGTTCAACTGGCGCATCCAGCCTTCGGGCGAGGCGGCCCTGAATATGCTGGGTCTGTCGACCCAGGTGCCGGGGCGCTGGACCTATCTTTCCGACGGGCCGAGCCGCGAGTATCCCATCGGCGAAGATGGCCGGCAGATCCTGGCGTTTCGCAAGTCGCCCCTGAAGGACACAGGCTTCAAGTACCGCGAGAGCGGTCTGCTGGTGCAGGCGCTGAAGGCCCTGGGCAAGGAGCGGGTGGACGCGGCGGTGATTGAGATCCTGCGCCGCCGCCTCGATCCCAAACTATGCCGCCATATCCTGAGCGACACACGGGCCGTCACCGGCTGGATACTCCAGATCATCAAGCAGGTGTGCGAGGCGCCTGCCTGATGGACAAGGTCGCCCGCTTTCCCGCCGCGCAACGCCGGGAGTTGTTTTCCGAAGCGGCGGCCCGTCTGGGCATGACACCGGCGGTGGTGGAAAAGGATTTCTGGGTGACCTGGGTGCTCGACCGCCTGTTTGCCGCGCCGGATCTGGCACGGCTGTTGATGTTCAAGGGTGGCACCAGCCTGTCCAAGGTTCATGGCCTGATCGAGCGCTTTTCGGAAGACATCGACCTGATCCTCGACTGGCGCGTGCTCGGCGGCGAAGATCCGCTGGCCGAGCGTTCCAGAACCCGGCAGGTAGAGTTGAACGAAGCCGTCGACCGGCAGGCCCAGGCCTATATCGCCGGGCCGCTGCTGGCGAAGCTGGTCGACGCCCTGGCGGGGTTGTGCGAATGCCGCATCGGCGAGGACGATCTCCACGTGATCGAGGTTCGTTATCCGGCGGCCTTTGCCGACACCTACCTGCGTCCGGAAGTGCGCCTGGAAATCGGCCCGCTGGCCGCCTGGCTGCCGCATGAAAAAGGGCGCATCACCGCCTATGCGGCAGAGGCTTTTCCAGACTTGTTCGCACGGAGAGAAACGACAGTGAGGTCGATCCGGGCCGAACGCACTTTCTGGGAAAAGGCGACCATCCTGCACCAGGAGACCCATCGCCCCGAGGGCAATCCTCAGCCGGCCCGTTATTCCCGCCACTACTACGATCTGGCGAGGATGGCCGCGTCGCCCGTGAAAGCGGCAGCCCTGGCGGATCGTGAGCTTCTGGCCAGCGTCGTGGCATTCAAGCAGCGCTTCTACCCCAGAACCTGGGCGCGCTACGATCTCGCCGCGCCCGGCAGCCTGCGCCTGTTGCCTGGTGAGCGGGGGCTGGCGGCGGTGGAAGCCGACTATCGCGCCATGGCCGACATGATCTTCGGCCGGATTCCTGATTTTGCGGAAATCGTGGCGCAGTTGCGCGCACTGGAAAAGGAAATCAATGCAGGGACTGCGCGGCCGCCTTCCTGAAAGTCAGTCCCCGCAGGACGGCGATGCAGTTCGTTTGTTCCGCACTTCTGGCGCCGCCAGCATCGCCGCCCGGCTCTCCGGCGTCTCCAAACTGATTCGCCCCAACTTGCCGTCGCGGTAATCCGTGAGCAGGATCATCGCCGCCTTTTCCAAGTCGAGTTCGCCGGCGTGGCGGCCCTTGGTAATGCAGCCGCGCTTTCTGGCGATGGCTTCGAAGGCGGCGACGCCGTCCATTCCTTCGACTTCGATTTTGTAGCGCGCGGCGAGCAGGGCGGGGTAGCGCTGCAGCAGCAGCCCGGCCAGGAAAATCCCCACTTCCGAATCGATGACGGCGTTGCGGCCGATGGCGTGGCTGGCGGCGAGCATGAAGCCGTCGCTGTCGTGCTCGATCTTCGGCCACATCAGGCCCGGCGTGTCGGTGAGGGTCATCGTCGGGCCGAGGTCATGGCTCATCTGCGTCTTGGTCACCGCCGGCTCGTCGCCGACGGCGGCGACGCGGCGCTTGAGCAGGGCGTTCATGAGGGTTGATTTGCCGACGTTGGGAATGCCCATGATCATCATGCGCAGCGGCTTGAAGGCGTCCTTGCGGTGGGGCGCCAGCGCCTGGCACAGGGCGGGCACGCGGGCAGCGTCGCCCGGCTTCTTGCAGGAGAGGGCCACCGCCTTGACGCCGGGCTGGCGGTTGTAGAAATCGAGCCAGGCCTTCGTGGCATCAGGGTCGGCCAGGTCGGCCTTGTTGAGCAGCTTGAGGCAGGGGCGCTGGCGGTGCAGGCGCAGCTCGCGGATCATCGGGTTGCTGCTGGCCTCCGGCAGGCGCGCGTCGCACACCTCGATCACCACGTCGATCAACGCCATGGTTTTGGCGGCTTCCTTGCGGGCCGAGGTCATGTGGCCGGGGAACCATTGAATGGTCATGGGTGTTTCGTTTCTAGTCAGTTGGCGGAGCCGGCGGCGACGACGCGGATTTCCTCGTCCGCGAAGCGCACTACCTGGCCCGGCCGCAGCTTGCGGCGGATGCGGGTCTCGATTTCGCCGTCCACGGCCACGGCGCCCTCGGCGATCAGGGCCTTGGTGGCGCCGCCGGAAGGCGCCAGGCCCAGCAGCTTGAGGAGGTCGTTGAGGGGGATGAATTCGCCCCTGAGTTCAAAGCGGTGAAGGGTCATGGTGCGCGGATTATAGTCGCGTCGGCTGTCCCGCCGGCAATCATGCCCAGTGACATTGGCAACAACAATGTTTTTGAGGATTGAAAAACAAAGCGAGCAAAAGTCAGCCCCCGCAGTACGGCGCGGCGATTCTGTTGAACCGACTTGTCTACTGGCGGCGGGCAGTCAGCCGTAGCGCTGCGCGATCATCTCGGTGACGCAGGCGGGTTTGTGCTGGCCTTCGATTTTGTCAATGCCGTGCGGTAGCGGGAGCGGATCCCCATGGAGAAGGCGGTGCTGTCCGCGTGGATCAATGCAAGGTCGTTGATCAGGTGGGCGGTGCGGAACTGGTCACGCGGCAGTTCCGTGTCGATCAGGCCCAGGTCGTAGGCCAGTTCATCGGCATAGGCGGGAAGCAGCACCTTGTAGCTGAGGGGGACGCGGCTCGGGACGATGGCGTTGATATGGCGAACGATGTTCGTGGTGCAGGTGCTGGTCAGCGTGTTGTAGAACTCGGGCTGTTCCACCAGCTTGTTGGCGCGCTCCAGCATCGAAACGAACATGGTCCGGATTTTCTCCGGCGTCGTGCGTATCGGATAGAGATACACCGAGTCATGGCGATGGTTCGCGCGCAGGCCGATCAGGTCGCGCTCGTCGCCGACGACGTAGGTCAGTTCATATTGGCGCAGCAGTCCCTGCAAGGGCGAATACGACTCGCCCTTTTCCTTGCGGATTTCGACGGAGATTGCAAGGAATTCGCCATCGCCGAAGCCGAAGCTGAGGAGCGTATGGGCAGGACCGCGCCAGTCCGAGAACGGCTCGACCATGAACCAGACGGACTCGAGCCGGCGGAGATCGTAGGCGCGCTCCTCCCATCTGACGTCGAAATCGTGGGTCGATCGGTAAAAGGTGTTGCGGATATTACTGATTCTCACTATGTCGCCGTGGAAGACCGCCTTGGCGGTCCGCGCCTGGTCAGCAGACCAGTCGCGATCGTTGGCTGGATGGACGAGAAGCGTCAGGGCCGCGTATCCCAAGGCAAGGCAGATAACGGCGAAGAGGACTGCGCGTCGTATCCATTTCTTGCGGGGAGCGGGAGCGGTCATGGCGATCTGTCGTGGCATGAGATTGTGACCCGATCATAACAAGCGGTAGATTGGGCAAGCAAGGAGCCTTGGAAAAAATAATTGACAATATAATACGACATATCTAAACTCATCGATATGAGAAAAGGATATAGCCGGGCCATACCCGTCCGCTGGCGGGCGATGTCGAAGGTGTTTGCCGCCTTGGGGGACGAACATCGACAGCGCATCCTTCTGCTGTTCGAGCCGGGCGACCGGCTCAATGTCGGCCAGATCGCCGAGGTGTCGACCCTGACCCGTTCGACCGTCTCTCACCATCTCAAGGTGCTGCGTGAGGCGGGAGTGCTGAAGTCGGAGAAGATCGGCAAGGAAGTCTGGTACTGGATAGATCGGCAATGGCTGATTGCCGTGTTCGGCAACGTCGTCGACTACATCAAGGAATCGACCTGAAATTGCGGGATCCCCGGGCATGACAAGCCTCTATACGCTCAAGCCGCGCTTCCAGGCCTTGCTGCGTCCGCTGGTTGGCCAGTTGGCTGCATTGGGCATGACGGCAAACGCCGTGACACTGACCGCCATGCTGGTGTCCATTGCGCTTGGACTGTTCCTGTATTTCACACCAGACGGGCGTCTTCTTTTCCTGCTGCTGCCGGGCTGGATGCTGCTGCGCATGGCGCTGAATGCGATTGACGGCATGCTGGCCCGGGAATTCGGCCAGAAGTCGACGCTCGGCGCGTATCTCAATGAGTTGTCCGATGTCGTATCCGACGCGGCGCTCTATCTGCCCTTCGTGAATGTCGCGCCGTTCGGCTGGGGCAGCGTCGCCATGATTGTCTTTCTGTCCGCGCTGTCGGAAATGACCGGCGTGCTGGGGCAGGCGGTCGGCGCCGAGCGCCGCTACGACGGCCCGATGGGCAAGAGCGACCGCGCCCTGGTGTTCGGCGCGCTCGGTCTCTGGGTCGGGGTATCGGCGGAACTGCCGGCCTGGCTCTTCTGGCTCATGCCGGCGATGGCTGCGGCCATGGCGGCGAACATCTGGAACCGAATCCGCGGCGGGCTGAAGCAGGCTCGCCAACGCTAACCCGAAAGGACATGCCGTGACAGAAATCCGCAAGGTGCACGAACGTACGTTCAAGACCCACGATGGCCTTGAATTGTTCTACCGCCACTGGCCGGGCGACGCCGCGCAAAAGCGATGCATCGTCATGTTTCATCGCGGGCACGAGCATTCCGGCCGGATGGGGCATCTTGCCGACGAGCTCGGACTGCCGGGCTTTGACATCTTCGCCTGGGATGCCCGGGGCCATGGGCGTTCACCCGGTCAGCGGGGCTATTCTCCGAGCCTGGGCGCGTCGGTGCGCGACATCCAGTGCTTCATCGAGCATATCGCCGCCACCTACAATATCGCCCAGGAGGACATGGCCGTCGTCGCCCAAAGCGTCGGCGCCGTGCTCGTCTCGACCTGGGCGCACGATTACGCGCCCAAGGTGCGTTGTCTGGTGCTGGCTTCGCCGGCCTTCAAGGTCAAGCTGTACGTGCCCTTCGCCCGCCCGGGTCTGCGGTTGATGCACAAGCTGCGCGGGAATTTCTTCGTTAATAGCTACGTCAAGTCGAAATTCCTGACGCACGATCCGGTGCGCCAGGCGTCCTATGATGCCGACCCGCTGATCACGCGGCCGATTTCGGTCAATATCCTGCTTGCGCTATACGAAGCCGCCGAGCGCATCGTGGCCGATGCGCAGGCCATCACCTTGCCGACCCAATTGCTCATATCCGGCGCCGACTGGGTTGTCCACCATGGACCGCAGCATGAGTTCTTCCGGCGCCTGGGCGCGACCGACAAAGAGAAGCATGTCCTGGACGGCTTTTATCACGACACGCTCGGCGAGGCGGGGCGCGCGGAGGCGATCGGCAAGGCGCGGGCGTTCATCCTGCGCCAGTTCGCACGCGCCCCGCAAAGGCCGGACCTTCGCTCGGCCGACCGGCAGGGCTATACCTTCGAGGAATCTCGCGCACTCGCCCAGCCGCTTTCGCCGGTCAGCCCGAGAGGCCTGTATTGGTCCATGACCCGGGCCGGATTGCGCTTCGGCGGCCTGCTGTCCGATGGCGTTCGGCTGGGCCACGAGACAGGCTTCGATTCCGGCAGCACGCTCGATTATGTCTATCGGGATACGGCATCCGGCCTTGGCCCCCTGGGCCGCCTGGTCGACCGCCAGTACCTGGACTCGATCGGCTGGCGTGGCATCCGCCAGAGGAAGGTCAATCTGGAGGAATTGCTGCTCAAGGCAATGGCAGCGCTGCACGCCGACGGCCGCGCCATCCGGGTGCTCGACATCGCGGCGGGCCATGGCCGCTATGTCCTGGATGCGCTGACGCGAGCGCCCATCCGGCCTGAATCCATCTTGCTGCGCGACTACAGCGACATCAACGTGCGCGACGGTTCTCGTTTGATCGAGTCGCGCAAGCTCGACGGCGCTGCGAGATTCGAGAAGGGCGACGCCTTCGATCGGGCCGCCGTGGCCGGGGCGCAACCGCGGCCTACGATCGGCATCGTTTCCGGCCTTTATGAACTGTTTCCGGAAAACGAGGCGGTTGCGCGCTCGCTGGCCGGCATGGGCGACGCCGTCGAGCCCGGCGGGTATCTCGTGTATACGGGACAGCCCTGGCATCCGCAGCTTGAATTGATTGCCCGGGCGCTGACCAGCCATCGTGGCGGCCAGGCCTGGGTCATGCGCCGGCGCACGCAGGCCGAGATGGACCAACTCGTGGAGGCGGCCGGTTTCGAGAAGATCGAGCAGCGCATCGACGAGTGGGGCATATTCACGGTTTCCCTGGCCCGCCGCAAACATTCATGACTGCGGCAGGCGCTGCTTCCGCGACGGCCGCCGTCCCCTGGCGGCGCGGCCTCGCCTGGCTGCTGTTCCTCGGCCCGTTCTTCTTCCTCAGCTACGGCTTCGCCAATCATGTGGCGGCCGAGCGCAATGTTACCGATACCTTTCTGTTCGAGTGGGAGCGAGGGATACCCTTCATCCCCTGGACGATCATTCCGTACTGGTCGATCGACCTTTTCTACGGGCTGTCCTTCCTGCTGTGCCGCGACAGGCAGCAGGTCGATCGCCATGCGTTGCGCTTGCTCACCGTTCAGATCATATCGGTGATCTGCTTCCTGTTGTTCCCGCTGCACTTCAGCTTCGAGCGGCCCGCGGTGGTCGGTTTCTTTGGCGCCATGTTCGATGCGCTCATGGGGTTCGACAAACCTTACAACCAGGCGCCGTCCCTTCATATCGGGCTTCTCGTCATCATCTGGGCGCGATTCGCGGCCGGAGCGCCGCGTTCATACCGATGGCTGGTCCATGCATGGACCGCCTTGATCGCGTTGTCCGTCCTGACCACCTACCAGCATCACTTCATCGATATCCCGACGGGCGCCCTGGTGGGCTTTTTCTGCCTTTGGCTGTGGCCCGACTCGGGCAGGTCGCCGCTGGCGGATTGGCTGCCGGTTCGTGTTTCGGACAGGCGGCGCCTGGCGATACACTATGGTCTCGGCGCTCTTGCGGCGGCCCTGGTAGGCATCTGGCTGGGCGGCGGAGGACTTTGGCTCCTGTGGCTGGCCGCGGCATTGGGATTGGTGGGGTTGATCTACGCCGTTCCGGGCGCGCATGGCTTTCAGAAGGAGCAGGGCAGGCATAGCGCGGCCTCATTTGCTCTGCTTGCGCCCTATCTGGCCGTGGCCTGGATCAACTCGCGACTATGGACATTCCGGCGTCCGCAGCCGGACCTGATCGCAGATGGTGTGTGGCTGGGAAGAATACCCTCCTCGGTTGACATGCAGCGCGGGGGATACCGAAGTCTCGTCGACCTCACCGCGGAAATGCCGGCTCCATCCGGCGACTGGCAGTATTTCTGCCTCCCCTGGCTCGACCTCGTCGCGCCCGAGCCGGTCCATCTGGCGGAAGCCGCGCAGCGGATCGAGCAGGCGCGCCGGCACGGTCCGGTCCTGGTCTGCTGCGCCTTGGGCTATTCGCGCAGCGCCAGCGCGGTCGCAGCCTGGCTGTTGCTGACGGGAAGGGTGCCGTCCGTGGAGGCGGCCGAGTCGCTGCTACGCTCCCGACGTGCCGGCATCGTACTCGGCCCGGCTCATCGCCGTGCGCTTGCCGAACTCGCTGCCCAAGCCGATCTTTTGGCAGGAGAAGCCCATGCCTAGCAATTCGAACGCCGAAATGCTGGCCGGGGTGACGGCGGCATCGCTGGGGCTGGGTCGGCGCATCGACTTATGGAGCCTGGCCCTGCTGCTCATGGCGATCGGCATGCTTGCGATTTCGGCCGGCGTGCTGACTCCCTGGAGAATTGGCTGCCTATCGGTTTCGGTTCTGGCCGGCATTGCACAGAAATATTTCTCCCTGCGCGTAGCGCTCGATGCGGCCTTGTTCAAGAGACTGGCGGATCACGCGTTCCGCCAGTCATCGGCCCAGGACTGCGAGACGCTGATGGCGCTGGATTCCGCCATGGTGGATTGCGGCCTGATCAAGGCGGTGGAAGGCTCGCCGCGCGACCTGGCGGTCCGCTGCCACGGCGCCATGCGGCTCCTGTACGCACAGGCCGTTTGCATTGCGCTGCAGTTAGGCGCTCTGCTCGCAGCCGTAATGGGCGGTTTGTCATAGGGGACGCCGATGGCCTTTGAAAATCTGGTGGCGGGGGCGATTTGCGGGTTCGCCAAACTCATGACCGGCGTCAGGGCTGTCTGGCGCGGCAGCCAGCCGGAGAACAGTCAGCGCGTCTATTTCGCGAATCATCGCAGCCATGGCGATTTCGTGCTCATCTGGGCTTCCCTTCCGTCTAAGTTGCGGCGCATTACCCGTCCGGTCGCCGGTGCCGACTACTGGCTGGCAACGCCCTTGTCCCGCTATATCGGTATCAGCGTGTTTCGCAGCGTCCTGATCGATCGCTCCGCCAAGACAAACAAGAAGGTGAGTCCCTTAGCGCAGATGAGCGAGGCGCTCGCCCAGGGAGATTCACTGATCCTGTTTCCGGAAGGGACCCGAAATCTGGAAGACGGACTGCTGCCGTTCAAGAGCGGAATTTATCATCTGGCCTGCGCGCACCCGGAAGTCGAGTTCATACCGGTGTGGATCGAAAATGTCGGCCGCGTCATGCCAAAGGGAACCGTTATTCCCGTACCCCTGCTTTGCACCCTTACGTTCGGATCTCCCATGCGAATTGCTGCAGGGGAAGACAAGCAGGCTTTCCTCAACCGCGCCAGGGCAGCGTTGTCTGCGCTTTCCCCAGCCGAGGAGTGATTTCCATGACGGTTAAGGACACCTTGCTGCTTACGCTCGGCGCGGTCTTCGCCGTCCTCGTCGTCGCCAGCAGCATCGGCCTGTATCTGAGGCTGCGACTGCCCGCCGGGGCTTCCTCCGCGACGATCGACAATCTGAACACGCGCATCAAGGCCTGGTGGTGGATGATCGTGCTTCTCGGCGGGGCACTTTGGCTTGGCAAGTGGGCGATGATCGTCCTGTTCTCCTTCATTTCCTTCCAGTGCCTGCGTGAATTCGTTTCATTGACCTATACCCGCCGAGGGGACCATCAGGCGCTGGTCTGGAGTTTCTTCGTCTTTCTTCCCCTGCAATATGTCCTCATTGCCATCGACTGGTATGGGCTGTTCTCGATACTGATTCCGGTCTACGCCTTCCTTCTGCTGCCCATTTGGGAAGCGCTCGGCAGCGACACGACACGCTTTCTTGAACGCGCCGCGAAAGTGCAGTGGGGGCTGATGGTCTGCGTTTACTGCCTGTCGCACGTGCCCGCCTTGCTGACCCTGGACATCCCGGGCTATGGGGATCGTGGCCTGCTGCTGGTTGTATTCCTGGTTCTGACAGTCCAGTCCAGCGATGTCTTCCAGTATGTCTGGGGCAAGCTGCTCGGCAAGCACAAGATATCGGTCACCATATCGCCATCCAAGACGGTCGAAGGATTGATCGGCGGTGTCGTGACGTCTACGGTGGCGGGGGCCGCGCTTTGGCAACTGACGCCTTTTGCGCCCTGGCAAGCGGCGCTTATCGCTCTCTGCATCAATATCTTCGGGTTCTTCGGCGGGTTTGTGCTTTCGGCGATCAAGCGTGACCGCGGCGTCAAGGACTGGGGCGCCATGATCGAAGGCCATGGCGGCATGCTCGACCGCGTGGACTCAATCAGCTTCTCGGCCCCGATTTTCTTTCATATCGTTCGGTATTGGTGGGTGCCTTGAGGGAGCCGGGCTGGGGGTCGCATTGATTTGAATTGTGTAACAATGCAACACAAGTGCATAATCGAAATATTGTAGAAAATGAAGTTCCAGATTTTTATAACGCACTAAAGAGGGAGGATGGAATGAAGCCAACAATGCAGAAACCTACTGGAGCATTCATCGGTGCATCCTGGATAGCTTTGCTGGTAGGAACGCTCGGGTTCATTACCGGGCTTTGGAATGCCGAAATGCAGCTGAATGAAAAGGGCTACTACTTCACTGTCCTGATATTGGGCCTGTTTTCCTCCGTATCGCTGCAGAAGGCAGTCCGCGATCGCCTGGAAGGCATTCCTGTGACGGGGTTGTATTTCAGCCTGGCCTGGATAGCAGTCGGCGCCTCCATCGTTCTGCTGGTGATCGGCCTGTGGAACGCCTCGTTTACACAGAGCGAGAAGGGCTTCTATGCGATTGCCTACCTGATGAGCCTGTATGCAGCGGTGGCCGTGCAAAAGAACGTGCGCGACCTGGCGCTGTTCAAGGAGGAAGATCCGGCGCATGAGACCGCGCCAGATGCCAAAACCTGAGAACTTCCAGCGGTAGAAATGGATCAAGTCAGTCCCTGCAGCACGCCGTGCTGCAGGGACTGACTTTTTAGAGGCTACAAGTAGCGCCGCGCGATCATCTCGGCGACGCAGGCGGGCTTGCGCTGGCCTTCGACCTCGATGAGGGCGTGCCAGGTGACCTGGATGCCGCCGGGGATGTCTTCCAGTTCGGCCAGGGTGAAGCGGGTGCGGATGCGGTCGTTGCAGCGCACCGGAGCGGAGAAGCGCACGCGGTTGAGGCCGTAGTTGATGCTCATGCGGCCGCCTTCGATGGCGAGCGTCTCCATCATCATGTGCGGCAGCAGCGAGAGCGTCAGGTAGCCGTGGGCGATAGTGGTGCCGAAGGGCGATTCGGCCTTCGCGCGTTCGGGATCGACGTGGATCCACTGGTGGTCGCCGGTGGCGTCGGCGAAGCGGTCGATGCGGTCCTGGTCGACGGTCAGCCAGTCGCTGGTGGCGACTTCCTTGCCGAGCCAGTGTTTGAGGTCTTCGAGGTTGTTGATGGTGATTTTGGGCATATGGTTCCTTGCACGTCATCCCCGCGAGGCGGGGATCCAGAGGGTTGGCAATTATCTTGGATTCCCGCCTTCGCGGGAATGACGGAAACTGGGTTCACTTTTGGTTCTCGATGAATTCCCGGATGAGGCGGCTCACTTCTTCGGGCCGCTCGTGGATGACCCAGTGCGAGCCGTCGAGGATGCGCTTCACGGTGAGCTTCGGTACCAGGGCATCGAGGCTGTCGAGCAAACCCGGCAGGAGCGCCGTGTCGCGCTCGCCCCAGATCGCCAGCGTCGGCACGCGGACGGTGAAATCCTCAGGCCTGAGGTCGAGGCCGGCGGCGCCGGGCTCTTCCGGCGTGGCCGGGTGAAGCGGCGAGGCGCGGTAGAAATTCAGGCTGGCGTCGAGTGCGCCCGGCTGCGTCCACGCCTCGCGATAGCGTTCCAGCAGTTCGGGCGTCAGCCACGTCGCGTCGGTGGTCGACTGGGCGAGCATGGCAACGAGCCGCGCGCAGTCGTTCTCGGCCAGCTTTTCCGCCGCGCCGGCTTTCCGCAGCCAGAGCATGTACTGGCTGGCTTTCTGCTGGGCCGGGTTGTCTCGCAGCTCGCGCGCGAAGGCGACCGGGTGCGGCGAGTTGATGATGACCAGTTTCTCGATGTATTCGGGATGCGCGGCGGCGAGGTTCCACGCCGCGGCGCCGCCCCAGTCGTGGGCCACCACGATGGCGGGCGGGCCGCCGAGGTGGTCGATCAGGCGGCGCAGGTCGGCAACGAGATGCTTCGGCCGGTAGGCCTTGACGTCGGACGGCTTGCCGGAGAGGTTGTGGCCGCGCAGGTCGAGCGCCGCCGCATGGTGGTCGCGCGAGAATTCCTCGATCTGGTTCTGCCAGGCGTACCAGAACTCGGGAAATCCATGCACGAAGAGGATCAGCGGGCCTTCGCCGGCTTCGACGTAGTGCAGGCGCACGTCGTCGAAATCGACGTAGTGGTGCTGAAGATTCACGCTGCCCTCAATCTCGTCCCGTCGAGCTTGGGCACGACGTCGTAGAGGCTCTTCTGCGCGGCGAAGTCGACCTCGCGGTCGAGGCGGCGCTCCAGCATCATGCGGCCGACGCGGGCACGGCGCAGGCATTCGCCGGCCTCGCACTTTTCGTGCAGCAGCCAGGCGGCGAGGGCGGCGTCGGTGAATTCGTGCTCCTGCGGTTGTTTCGCGAAGAGCGAGACCAGGTAGCCGGCGCCGTAGAAATCCTCGAGGTTGAAATTGTCGGCCGAGCCGGAGCAGACGATCAGCACCGTTTCGTCGCCGTGGTGCCGGGCGATGTGCTTCACCACCGCCTCGCCGTTGAGGAGTGCTGCGGCGTAGACGTGGTCGGCCTCGCGCGACTTGGCGACCGCCACCGTGCCGTTGGTGGTGGAGTACACCAGCGTCTTGCCGGCGAGATTCTCGGCGAGGAGATGCAGCGGCGTCGGATGCACGAAGCCGGGGAGGGTCTCGGCGTTGAGTTCGCCCGAGAGCACGCAGGTGCCGGCCGGGTGGCGCGCCGTCTCGGCCTGCGCCGCCGCGCCGTCGAGGGTCGGGATCACCTCGGCAGCACCGTGCGCCATCGCCGCGACGATGCTGGAGGTGGCGAAGAGGATGTCGAGCACGATGACCACCTTGCCGGGCAGGCGCTGGGCGTCGAGCTCTTCCTTTTTCAATAAAACGTGAATCTTCATTTCTTGTGGCTGCGCCGGTGCATCATGCCGTAGCCTTCCATCTGCATGACTTCCTCGCCATGCTGGTTGATCACTTCCCAGCGGTTGCGCATCAGGCCGATGTGCGGCTTGCTTTCCAGGGGGCGCGCCTCCAGCACGACGCTGCGCACGTGCAGGGTGTCGCCGGGGCGCACCGGCTTCAGCCAGCGGATGTTCTCCACGCCGGGCGAGGCGAGGTTGGCCGAGTCCAGCAGGTAGGCGTCGCACATCATGCGCATGCACAGGCTGCAGGTGTGCCAGCCGCTGGCGATCAGCCCGCCGAACTGGGAGTGCTTCGCCGCCTCCTCGTCGATGTGGAAGGGCTGCGGATCGAACTCCTTCGCGAAGCGGACGATGTCCTCCTTCGTCAGTGTGACGCCGCCGTACTCCGCGACGGAGCCGACGGGAAAATCCTCCCAGTAATATTTCTTGCTCATCCTTCGGATTCCTCCTTGGGGTTGACCGGCGGCATCAGGGCGAAGACGCCCGAGGCGCGCAGGATGCGGCGCTCTCCGACTTGTAGGTAGCAGTTGGCATAGGCGAGGCGCTTGCCGATGCGCAGGATGTCCACATGCGCCTCGACCCAGTCGCCCGGCCAGGCGCTTTCGATGAAGTCGGTGGACAGGCTTACCGTCACGATCGGCTGCGGCGGCGTGCGCGAGTTGTAGAGCACGATGCCCAGCGCGCTGTCGGCCAGCGTGACCAGCATGCCGCCGTGCACGATACCGCGGGTGTTGGTATGGCGATCCTCGATGCGCAGACCGACGACGATGCGGCCGTCTTTCCGCTTCCAGTGGAACGGGCCGAGCTGGCTGAGGTAGTGGCCGAGATGCGGGATGGGCTCGAAGCCGGCGGGGATGGGGTCGAGTGCGCTCATGGCTGCCTCAAATGAACTTCGAGAAATCGGGCTTGCGCTTTTCGAGGAAGGCGCTGAAGGCCTCTTTCGCTTCCGGCGAGGCGAGCTGGCGCGTGAATATCTCGCCTTCCGCCTGCATCGCCTGCGGCACCAGGGCGGCAATGGATTGCTTCATCAGGCGCTTCGTCTCGCGCAGCGAGGCGGCGGGCAGGGTGGCGAGCTTGCGCGCGCGCTCCAGCGCGGCGTCGAGCAGGGCGGCGTCCGGGTGGATGGCGTTGACGAGGCCCATTTCATACGCTTTCGCGGCGCCGAAGGACTCGCCGAAGAACAGCAGCTCGGCGGCGCGCGGGTGGCCGATGAGGCGCGGCAGCAGCAGGCTGGAGGCGGCTTCCGGGCACAGTGCCAGGTTCACGAAGGGCAACTGGAAGCGGGCGCTCTCGCCGGCGTAAACCAGGTCGCAGTGCAGCAGCAGGGTCGTGCCGACGCCGACGGCGTTGCCGGCCACGGCGGCGATGAGCGGCTTGGGCGCGGCGGCGATGTTGCGCAGGAAGCGGAACACCGGCCGGTCCGGGTCGCCGGCCGGGCCGTCGAGGAAGTCGGCGAGGTCGTTGCCGGCGGTGAACACCTCGGGCTGGCCGTGGATCAGCACGACGCGCACGGCGTCCTCGCGCGCGGCGCGCTCGAGCGCGTCGGCCATGGCGGCATACATCGGGCCGGTGAGGGCGTTCTTCTTCTCCGGCCGGTGCATCTCGATGCGCAGGATGCCGGCGGCGAGCTCGGTGAGGATGTTTTCGCTCATGTCAGTGCTCCTGGTGCTTTGATCTTTGTGGAGCGGCAGTTGATGATTTTTTCGGTCATGCGGACCGGCCTTCCCCTTTGGAAAAGGGGGACGGGAGGGGGATTTCAGGGCGATGGCTGACCGGCGGCCGAAGAAATCCCCCCTGGCCTCCCTTTTGTGACCGAAGGAAATCCCCGTGGGACAAAGGGGGGAATGTGGCGTGGGGGTGATCGATTCGCATCACGCAGCCAGCAACATGTCGCTGAACAGGCCGAGGTGGTGATCGGTGTTGCCGAAGGTAAGCTCGATCATGGTCAGGCGCTTGAAGTAGTGGCTGACGTTGAGCTCGTCCACCACGCCCATGCCGCCGTGCAGCTGCACCGCCTGCTGGCCGATGAAGCGCGCCTGCTGGCCGATGTAGGCCTTGGCGGCGGAGAGCGCGCGGCGGCGCCCGGTGGCGTCCGCCGAGTCGGCCTTCACCGCGGCCATCATGGCCATCGAGCGGGACTGCTCGGTGGCGATGACCATGTCCACCATGCGGTGCTGCAGCGCCTGGAAGCGACCTATTGCTTGGCCGAACTGCTTGCGCGTCTTGAGATACTCCAGCGTTGCTTCGTCGAGCGCCGCCATGATGCCGACCGCCTCGGCGCACAGCGCGGCGAGGCCGTAGTCGAGCGCGCGCTCGACGATGGGCAGGGCGCCGCCCTCGGGACCGACCAGCGCGTCGGCACCGACGGCGACGTTTTCCAGAGCGATTTCCGCGGCGCGAGCGCCGTCCTGCGTCATGTAGCTGCGCACGGTCACGCCGGACGCCCTGGCGTCGACCAGGAACAGCGAAATTCCCTTGCCGGTGTTGGCCGAAACGAGCAGCTTGTCGGCGGCGGCGCCGCCGAGCACCACGCCCTTGCTGCCGGAGAGCTTCCAGCCGGCGCCGTCGGCCTTCGCCGCCGTGTCGACGCGACTGACTTCGTAGCGGGCGCCGCGCTCGTAGTGGGCCAGCGCCAGCATCTGCTCGCCGCCGGCGACGGCGGGGAGGACGGCTTCCATCTGCGCGGCGCTGCCGGCATCGCGGATGAGGCCGCCGGCAACCACCACCGTGGCGAGGTAGGGCTCGAGCACCAGGCCGCGGCCGAAGGCCTCCATTACCAGCATCGTGTCAACGGCATTCCCACTCAGCCCGCCGAAGTCCTCGGGGAAGGGCAGGGCGAGCAGGCCGAGATCGGCGAACTGTTTCCAGTGTTCGCGGCTGAAGCCCTCGGCGGTTTTCGCCAGCGCGCGGCGCTGCTCGAAGCCGTAGTCCTTGGCGATGAAGCGGGAAAGCGTGTCGCGCAGGGCGTTCTGTTCGTCGGTGTAGTTGAAGTCCATGGATTATTCCTCATGCCTTTGTTTCGTCATTCCGGCGGAAGCCGGAATCCAGCACTATTGCGCCGGAGTGACGGGCGGCCGTTGTCAAAGTCCCAGAATCATCTGCGCGATGATGTTCTTTTGAATCTCGTTGGAACCGCCGTAGATGGTCGTCTTGCGGTAATTGAAGTAGTGGCCGGAGAGCGGCGCGGCGTAACCGGCGCCGACCGGCTCGCCCTGCCAGCCCGCATCGAGCGCCTCGGGCAGCCAAGGCAGGGCGTAGTGGCCGAGCGCCTGCATCTGCAGCTCGGCGATGGTCTGCTGGATTTCCGAGCCCTTGATCTTGAGGATCGAGGCTTCGGGTCCCGGCGCCTTCTTTTCCTTCTCGGCGGAGAGCACGCGCATGTTGGTGATCTCCAGCGCCATCAGCTCCAGCTCGACCTGGGCGATGCGGTCGCGGAAGCGCGCGTCCTCGATCATCGGCCGGCCGGCGGAGGTTTCCTTGCGGGCGATGGCCTTGAGGTGATGCAGCGCCGCCTTGGAGCGGCCGACGCCGGCGATGCCGGTGCGCTCGTGGCCGAGCAGGAACTTGGCGTAGGTCCAGCCCTTGTTCTCCTCTCCGACGAGGTTCTGCGCCGGCACCTTGACGTCCTCGAAGAAGACCTCATTGATCTCGTGCTCGCCGTCGTTCATGATGATCGGGCGCACCGTGATGCCGGGCGTCTTCATGTCGATGAGCAGGAAGGAGATGCCCTCCTGCTGGCGACCCTCCGAGCTGGTGCGCACCAGGCAGAAGATCCAGTCGGCGTACTGGCCGAGGGTGTTCCAGGTTTTCTGGCCATTGACGACGTAGTGGTTGCCCTTGTTTTCCGCCTTCGTCTTGAGCGAGGCGAGGTCGGAGCCGGAGCCCGGCTCGGAATAGCCCTGGCACCACCAGTCGCTGCCGTCGACGATGCGCGGCAGGAAGTGGTCCTGCTGGCCCTTGCTGCCGAAGGCCATGATCACCGGCGCCACCATCTTCAGGCCGAAGGGCAGTTGCAGCGGCGCGCCGGCCTCGGCGCATTCCTCCTCGAAGATGTGCTGCTGCACGGCCGACCAGCCGGTGCCGCCGAACTTCTGCGGCCACATCGTCGCGCCCCAGCCCTTCTGGTGCAGGACCTTCTGCCAGCGGACGAAATCGTCCTTGGCGAGGCGCTTGCCGCTCTTCACCTTGGCGCCGATGTCGGCCGGCAGGTGGCCGCTGACGAAATCGCGCACTTCGGCGCGGAAGGCCTGTTCTTCGGGCGTGTAGTTCAAGTCCATGCGAGTCTTCCGGTCAGGTTATTTCTTGGTGGCCTTGGCCGCGGCGTAGGCATCCGACGCCGCCTT
This sequence comes from uncultured Rhodocyclaceae bacterium, assembly GCA_964475635.1. Lineage (GTDB taxonomy): Bacteria > Pseudomonadota > Gammaproteobacteria > Burkholderiales > Rhodocyclaceae > Desulfobacillus. The sequence continues at coordinate 41,018 of CAYYXS010000018.1, read as the reverse complement.
GCGGTCGGCGTTCACTTTCTGTACGTGCGGACGCTCGGCGATCATCTTCAGGTAGGGTTTGGCGGCTGGCAGCAACTCCTCGATGAAATCGCGGCCATAGGCCTTCTTCGTCGCCATCGAGATGAGCGGCAGGTGCACGAAGGCGGCGCAGTCGGCGTGGGTGAAGTCCCTGCCGCCGATGTAGGGGGCGAAGCGCGCCAGTTGGGCCAGGCAGCGCAGCCCCTTGCCGAGCAGCTTTTCGACTTCCTGCTTGGTTTCGTCCGAAGCGCTGCCGCCGAAGAAGGCCTCGGCATACAGCCGCCGCGCCGGCAGTTCGACGTGCAGCTCGATGTGCTCGATCAGCTCGCGAATGCGGGCGCGCTCGAAGGCATCCTTCGGGTAGAGCGCCGGCTCGGGGTAGCAGTCCTCGAGGTACTCGGTGAGCACCTGCGATTCGGTCAGCACGCCGCGGTCGGTGCGCAGGAAGGGCACCTTGCCCATCGGCGAGTCCTTGCGGAATTCCTCCTTCTGCGAGGGATAGGCCAGTTCCTCCTCGAAGAGGATGCCCTTCTCCAGCAGGGACAGCTTGACCTTGTTGTAGTAGTTGCTGACGGCGAAGCCGCAGAGCTTGAGCATGCTGTTCTCCTTTGTGTTTACCCCCTCTCCCGCGGGCGGGAGAGGGTGGGGGTGAGGGTGGATCGGCCGACTGCCCCTCACCCTGGCCCTCTCCCCGCTCGCGGGGAGAGGGGATTACTTATTTACCTTGAACTGCAGCGCCTTGTACTCGAGGAATTCCTCCAGCCCGTACTTGCCCAGCTCGCGGCCGTTGCCGGACTGCTTGTAGCCGCCGAAGGGGGCCAGCGCGTTGAAGGCGCCGCCGTTGATGTCCACCTGGCCGGTGCGCAGTCGCCGGGCGAAGGCGATGGCGCGCTCGTCGCTGCCGGCCCACACCGCGCCGGCGAGGCCGTAGGGCGTGCCGTTGGCGATGCGCGCGGCCTCGTCCTCGTCCTTGTAGGTGACGATGGAGAGCACCGGGCCGAAGATCTCTTCCTGCTCGATGGTGCTGCCCGGCTTGACGCGGCCGAACACCGTCGGCTGCACGTAGTAGCCCTTGCTCAGGCCGGCCGGCGCTTCGGGGCCGCCGCAGAGGAGTTCAGCGCCCTCGGCGATGCCCTTGCGGATGAAGTCCTGCACGCGCTCGCGTTGTGCGGTGGAAATCAGCGGGCCCAACTTGCTTGTCTCGGCGAAGGGGTCGCCGACGGTGAACTTGGCGGCAGCCTCGGCGGCAAGTTTGGCGACCTCGGCATAGCGCGACTCGGGCACCAGCATGCGCGTATGCGCCGTGCAGGTTTGGCCGGAGTTGAGGAAGCAGGCGTTCACCGTGCCGCGCACGGCCGCAGCGAAATCGGCGTCGTCGAGGATCACCGCGGCCGACTTGCCGCCCAGTTCCAGCGCCACGCGCTTGACCGTCTGCGAGGCCAGTTCGGAGACACGCTTGCCGGCGCGGGTCGAGCCGGTGAAGGAGACCATGTCCACCTCGGGGTGGGTGACCATCGCCTCGCCGACCACCGGGCCAGTGCCGGTGACGAGGTTGAAGACGCCGACGGGCAGGCCAGCTTCGTGGATCACGTCTGCAAGAATGAAGGCGTTCAGCGGGGCGACTTCCGAGGGCTTCAGCACCACGGTGCAGCCGGCGGCCAGGGCCGGCGCGACCTTGGCGGCGATCTGGTGCAGGGGATAGTTCCACGGCGTGATGGCGGCGACGACGCCGATCGGCTCGCGCAGCACCAGCGAGTGGCCGACCTTCTCCTCGAAGGCGAAGTCGCCCAGCAGTCGCGCGTACATGCCGAAGGTGCCGATGGGCGAGCCGGCCTGGATCATCGTGGAGAGTTTCAGCGGCATGCCGACCTCGCCGGAAATGGTGCGGGCGATGTCGTCGGCGCGGGCCTTGAGGCCCTCCTGGATCTTCTTGAGGAAGGCGGCGCGCTCGGCGATCGGCGTGGCGGCCCAGCCGTCGAAGGCGCGGCGCGCGGCGGCGACGGCGGCCTGCACGTCGGCGGTATCGCCTTCTGGAATGCGCCCGATGACCTCTTCGGTGGAGGCGCTGAGGACATCGATGCTGCGGCTGCCGTGCGGGGCCGTCCAGCGGCCGTCGATGTAAAGCTTGTCTCTGTTGTCCATGGGGGATTCCACTATGGTTGTTTACAAATTGTGCATCGAACGATACCATGCTTTCGAATAAATCGAAATACTATTCCGCACAGCGAAACCATCCCATCGCAAGGACGTCCGACCATGACCCAAGCAGCCTATTCGACCCACGGCGCCGTCGCCGTGATCGCTCTGAACAACCCGCCGGTGAACGGCCTCGGCTACGAGCTGCGCAGCGGCATCGTCGCCGGACTCGACCGGGCCATGGCCGATCCTGCGGTGCAGGCCGTGGTGCTGATCGGCACCGCCAAGGCCTTCTCCGGCGGTGCCGACATCCGCGAGTTCAACACGCCCAAGGCCGCGGCAGAGCCGAACCTGAACACCGTGATCCGTGCCATCGAGGCCGCCACCAAGCCCGTTGTGGCGGCCGTCAGCGGCGCCTGCATGGGCGGCGGCCTGGAACTGGCGCTCGGCTGTCACTATCGCGTTGTCGTGACCGGGGCGCAGATCGCCCTGCCGGAAGTGAAGCTCGGCATCCTGCCCGGCGCCGGCGGCACGCAGCGCCTGCCGCGCCTGCTGGGCCCGGAAGCCGCGCTCAACATGATCGTCTCCGGGGCTATCGTTCCCTCCGAGCAGCTGAAGGGTACGCCGCTGTTCGACGAGTTCATCGACGGCGAGCTGCAGGCCGGCGCGCAGGCCTTCGCCGAAAAGGTGGTGAAGGAGAAGCGGGGGCTTCCGCGCGTGCGCGACTTGAAAGTCGACTATCCGAACGCGGAAGGCTTCTTCCAGTTCGCCCGCAACACCGTTGGCGCCATCGCAAAGGATCTGCCGGCGCCGCTGAAATGCGTCGACGCCGTCGCCGCGGCGGTGAGCAAACCCTTCGACGAGGGCCTGAAGCTGGAGCGCGAGTCCTTCGTTTATCTTGTGCAGACGCCGGAGTCGAAGGCCCTGCGCCACGCCTTCTTCGGCGAGCGCGCCGCCTCGAAGATCGGCGACGTGCCGGAAGACACGCCGGTGCGCAAGATTGAAAAAGTGGGCGTCATCGGCGCCGGCACCATGGGCGGCGGCATCGCCATGAACTTCCTCAATGCTGGCATCCCGGTCGTCATCCTCGAGACGAAACAGGAGGCGCTGGAGAAGGGCCTCGGCATCATCCGCAAGAACTACGAGAGCTCCCTCAAGAAGGGCAAGTTGACGCAGGAGAAGCTCGACCAGCGCATGGGGCTCTTGAAGCCGACGCTGTCCTACGACGACCTGAAGGATTGCGACCTCATCATCGAGGCGGTGTTCGAGGAGATCGGCGTCAAGGAGCAGGTGTTCAGGAAGCTCGACGAGGTCGCCAAGCCCGGCGCGATACTGGCCAGCAACACCTCGACCCTGGACGTGAACAAGATCGCCAATTTCACGAAGCGGCCGCAGGACGTCGTCGGCATGCACTTCTTCAGCCCGGCCAACGTCATGAAGCTGCTGGAAGTGGTGCGCGGCGCGGCGACCGCCAAGGACGTCATGGCCACGGTGATGCAGGTGGCGAAGAAGATCAGGAAGACCGCCGTGGTTTCCGGCGTCTGCGACGGCTTCATCGGCAACCGCATGATCGAGCACTACGGCCGCGTCGCCGGCTTCCTGCTGGAAGAAGGCGCAACGCCAGCGCAGGTCGACAAGGCGCTGGAAAAGTGGGGCATGGCGATGGGCCCGTTCCGCATGGGCGACCTCGCCGGCAACGACATCGGCTGGGCCATCCGCAAGCGCCGCTACGTCGAGAAGCCCGATGTCAAGTACGCGAAGATCGCCGACAAACTGTGCGAGCTCGGCCGCTTCGGTCAGAAGACCGGCCTGGGCTGGTACCGCTACGAAGCGGGCAAGCGCGACGCCATTCCCGATCCGGTGGTCGAGAAACTGATCGAGGACTACCGCAAGGAACAGGGCATCGCGCCGCGCAAGATCGCCGACGCCGAGATCGTCGAGCGCTGCATCTTCGCCCTGGTGAACGAGGCGGCGCGCCTGCTCGAGGAGGGCATCGCCCAGCGCGCCTCCGACGTCGACATGGTGTACCTCACCGGCTACGGCTTCCCGCTCCACCGCGGCGGCCCCATGCTCTACGCCGACCAGGTCGGGCTCTACAACGTCGTGCGCGCCGTGCAGCGCTTCGCCGCCGAGTCGGGCGACAAGTTCTGGCAGCCGGCGCCCCTGCTGGCGAAGCTCGCCACCGAAGGCAAGACGTTTAATTGACCGAATTCCGGAGAACCGCAATGACCGATGCAGTGATCGTTTCCACCGCCCGCACCGCGCTCGCCAAGTCCTGGCGCGGCAGTTTCAACATGACCCACGGCGCCACCCTCGGCGGCCATGTCGTGCAGCACGCCGTCGCCCGCGCCGGCATCGACCCGGCAGAGGTCGAGGACGTCATCATGGGCTGCGCCACGCCCGAGGGCGCCACCGGCTCCAACATCGCACGGCAGATCGCGCTCCGCGCCGGCCTGCCGGTGACGGCTGCTGGCGTCACCGTCAATCGCTTCTGCTCCTCCGGCCTGCAGACCATCGCCATGGCGGCGCAGCGCGTCATCGTGGACAAGGTGCCGGTGATGGTGGCCGGCGGTGTGGAGTCGATTTCCTGCGTGCAGAACGAAGCCAACCGCCACATGATCATGGAGGCCTGGCTGCAGCAGAACAAGCCGGAGGTGTACTGGCCGATGCTGCAGACCGCCGAGACGGTGGCCAAGCGCTACAACATCGCCCGCGAGCTGCAGGACCAGTACGGCGCGCGCAGCCAGCAGCGCGCCGCCGCCGCCCAGGCCGCGGGCAAGTTCAACGACGAGATCGTGCCGATCACCGTCACCATGGGCGTCGCCGACAAGGAATCCGGCCGCCTGCTCACGAAGGAAGCGACGGTGTCCGCCGACGAGGGCATCCGCGCCGACACCACCTACGAGGGCGTGGCGAAGATCAAGCCGGCGATTCCCGGCGGAGTGATCGCCGCCGGCAACGCCAGCCAGTTCTCCGACGGCGCCTCGGCCTGCGTGGTGATGGATGCAAAGCTCGCCGAGAAGCGCAACCTCAAGCCGCTGGGCATCTTCCGCGGCTTCGCCGTCGCCGGCTGCGAGCCGGACGAGATGGGCATCGGCCCGGTCTTCGCCATCCCGCGCCTGCTCGAGCGCAGCGGCGTCAAGCTGGAGGACATCGGCCTGTGGGAGCTGAACGAGGCCTTCGCCGTACAGGTCATCTACTGCCGCGACAAGCTGGGCATCCCCGACGACCGCCTCAACGTGAACGGCGGCGCCATCGCGGTGGGCCATCCCTACGGCGTCTCCGGCGCCCGCCTGGTCGGCCATGCGCTGATCGAGGGCAAGCGCCGCGGCGTGAAATACGTCGTCGTCACCATGTGCATCGGCGGCGGCCAGGGTGCCGCGGGTCTCTTCGAAGTTTGTTAAGGGGTAACGACATGAGCGTGAAGAACCTGTTCGACCTCACCGGCAAGGTCGCCCTCATCACCGGCGGCTCGCGCGGCCTCGGGCTGCAGATGGCCGAGGCGCTGGGCGGGATGGGCGCCAGGGTGGCGATCACCGCGCGCAAGGGCGACGAGCTGAAGGAGGCGGAAGCGCATCTGAAGAAGAAGGGCATCGAGGTGCTCACCGTCACCAACGACCTCTCGAAATTCGACCAGATCCCCGCCATGGTGGACGCCGTGCTGGCGAAGTTCGGCACCATCGACATCCTGGTGAACAACGCAGGCGCCACCTGGGGCGCGCCGGCCGAGGATCATCCCGACGAGGCCTGGAACAAGGTGATGAACCTCAACATCAACGCCCTGTTCTTTCTCAGCCGAGAGGTCGGCAAGCGCTGCATGATCCCGCAGAAGTCCGGCAAGATCATCAACATCGCCTCGGTGGCCGGCCTCTCCGGCAGCCCGAAGGGCATGCATGCGATCGCCTATCACACCAGCAAGGGCGCGGCGGTCAACTTCACGCGCACCCTGGCCTCGGAGTGGGGCCGCTACAACATCAACGTGAACGCCATCTGCCCGGGCTTCTTCCCCTCGAAGATGTCGCAGGGCCTCCTGAGCCAGATCGGCGACCACATCCTCGACGCGACTCCGCTCGGCCGGCTGGGCGGCGACGAGGACCTGATGGGCACGGTGGTGTTCCTCGCCTCGGCGGCTTCGCGCCACATCACCGGGCAGTACATCGCGGTGGACGGCGGCGCCTGCATATCGAAGTAATGAGGAGAATTCCCATGCCCGACTTCAGCACGCTGCGCATCGCCGCCGACGCGGGCAACCCGCGCGTCGCGCGACTGCTGCTCAACCGCCCGGAAAAGCTGAACGCCATCAACGAGGAAATGCCGGACGAGATTCGCGCCGCGGTCGAATGGGCCAACGCCGAGGATTCGGTGCATGTGATCGTCGTCGAGGGCGCCGGCAAGGGATTCTGCGGCGGCTACGATCTCAGCCAGTTCGGTAGCGGGGAAATCGATCATCCCTGCCAGCAGGAGCGTTCTCCGTGGGATCCGATGGTCGACTACGTCTACATGAAGCGCAACACCGAAGCCTTCATGACCTTATGGAAAAGTGCCAAGCCGACCATCGCCAAGGTGCACGGCCATGCCGTCGCCGGCGGCAGCGACATCGCGCTGTGCTGCGACCTGCTGGTGATGGCGGAGGATGCGCGCATCGGCTATATGCCGACGCGGGTGTGGGGTTGCCCGACCACGGCGATGTGGACGTATCGTCTCGGTCCGACGCGCGCCAAGCAACTGATGTTCACCGGCGACACCATCGACGGACGCACCGCCACCGATTGGGGACTGGCCAACGAGGCCGTGCCGGCGGAGCAGCTCGAGGCGGCGACGATGAGGCTGGCGAACCGCATCGCCGGCGTGCCGCGCGGCCATCTCGCCATGCACAAGCTGGTGGTCAACCAGGTCATGCTGGAAATGGGCCTGGAACAAAGCCAGACCCTGGCGACGGTTTTCGACGGCATCACGCGGCACAACCCGGAAGGGCTGTGGTTCCGCCGCTATGCGCAAAGCGAGGGCTTCAAGGCGGCGGTCGCCTGGCGCGACGGCGGCAAGCCCATCCCCGAGGGGGACGAGGCGCGAGCGCTGATCCGCGACATGGAGGCGCGCCGGGGCAACGCCGGATCGCATGGCAAAGGACAATAAGTTCTTCGGCCTCGACATTCCCTTCATCGACCTGTTGCAGGCGGAAGCCGAACACTGGGAGAAGGGGCGGGCGGTGGCCTCCGTCGAGGTGAGGCCCGAGCTGTACAACAGTTGGCGGTATGCTCACGGCGGCGTGGTGATGACCTTGCTCGACGTCACCATGGGCTCGGCGGCGCGCAGCATGGTGCCGCACGCCGCCGGCGTGGTGACGGTGGACATGAGCGTGAGCTTCATCAGCGCCGGGCAGGGGCGCCTGACGGTCGAGGGGCGGGTTCTGCGCAGCGGCGGCTCGATCGTCTTTTGCGAAGGCGAGATGCGCGACGAGGCCGGCGAACTGGTGGCCAAGGCGATGGCCTCGTTCAAGGTGAAACGCAAAGTCAGTCCCGGCGAGACGGCGAGTTGATGGCATCCAGGCAGCAAAAATCCCCCCAGCCCCCCTTTTACAAAGGGAGGTTCCCATCCATTCCCCCCTTTGCAAAAGGGGGGCGAGGGGGGATTTCAACGGCTGTTTCAATAGAAACTTCGCCCATTGCACGGACGATACCCATTAGGAAGACCTCATGACTGAAACCAACAAACAGATCCTCCTCGCCAGCCGCCCGACCGGCTGGGTCGAGGAAACGAATTTCAAGCTGGTCGAGGCGCCCGTGCCGCTGATTGCCGACGGCCAGGTGCTGGTGCGCAACCATTTCCTCTCGCTCGACCCCTACATGCGCGGCCGCATGAACGACACCAAGTCCTACGCCGCACCGGTAAACCTCGGCGACGTGATGATCGGCGGCACGGCGGGCGAGGTGGTGGCCTCGAAGAATCCGAAATTCAATGTGGGCGACAAGGTGGTGGGCATGCTCGGCTGGCAGCTCTACGGCGTCAGCGACGGCACGATGCTGATGAAGGTGGATGACCGCCACATCCCGCTCTCCGCTTACCTCGGCGCGGTCGGCATGCCCGGCGTCACCGCCTGGTACGGCCTGATGGACCTCTGCCAGCCGAAGCCGGGCGAGACGGTGGTGGTGACGGCGGCCTCGGGCGCCGTCGGCAGCGTCGTCGGCCAACTGGCGAAAATGAAGGGTTGCCGTGCGGTCGGCATCGCCGGCGGGGCGGAGAAGTGCCGCTACGTGGTCGACGAGCTGGGCTTCGACGCCTGCGTCGATTACAAGGCCGGCAATCTGTGGAAGGACATCAAGGCGGCGACGCCGCAGGGCATCGACTGCCTGTTCGAGAACGTCGGCGGCGAGATCTTCGACACCCTGCTCGGGCGCATGAACGCCTTCTCGCGCATCGCCCTGTGCGGCCTCATCGCGCAGTACAACACCGCGCCGTACCCGATGAAGAACATCGGCTCCGTGCTCATCAACAGGATCAAAATGCAGGGCTTCATCGTCTCCGAGCACATGGAGCGCTGGCCGGTGGCGCTGAAGGAACTGGGGCAGGGCGTCGCGACGGGGAAGATCAAGTACCGCGAAACCGTCGCCCAGGGCCTGGAGAACGCGCCGCAGGCCTTCATCGGCCTGCTCAAGGGCGCCAACCTCGGCAAGCAGCTCGTCAAATTGATATGAGCGACAAGTTCGTCGGCACGCGCGCCGTCCCGCCGCAGCACGCCTTCGACTGCGGCCGCCTCGCCGACTGGCTGCGTGCGCATGTCGAGGGCTTCGCCGGCGAGCTGACAGTCGAGCAGTTCAAGGGCGGGCAATCCAACCCGACCTTCCTGCTTTCAGCAGGAAATAAAAAATACGTCATGCGGCGCAAGCCGCCCGGCAAGCTGCTGCCCTCCGCCCATGCCGTCGACCGCGAGTACCGCGTTATTTCCGCGCTGGCGCAGACCGACGTGCCGGTGGCGAAGAGCTATGCCCTGTGCGAGGACGATGCCATCATCGGCACCGCCTTCTACGTCATGGACTACGTCGCGGGCCGCATCCTGTGGGACCCGGCGCTGCCGGGCATGGCGCCTGCCGAGCGCACGGCCATCTTCAACGAGATGAACCGCGTCATCGCCGCCCTGCACAGCGTGGACTACGCCGCGGTGGGGCTCGCCGACTACGGCAAGCCGGGCAGCTATTTCTCGCGCCAGATCGACCGCTGGAGCAAGCAGTACCGCGCCTCCGAGACGGAAAAGATCGAGGCCATGGACAACCTGATGGCCTGGCTGCCGGCGAACATCCCGCCTGGCGACGAGACGCGCATCGTGCATGGCGACTACCGCCTCGACAACGTCGTCTTCCACCCTTCCGAGCCGCGCATCCTTGCCGTGCTCGACTGGGAGCTGTCCACCCTCGGCCACCCCTTGTCCGATTTCGCCTACCACTGCATGACCTGGCGCCTGTCGCCGGGCCTGTTCCGCGGCATCAAGGACTGCGACCTGAAGGCCCTCGGCATCCCGAGCGAGCGGGAGTACGTCGCCCTGTACTGCCAGCGCACCGGGCGCGCGTCGATCCCGGCGGCCGAGTTCGAGTACTACCTCGCCTTCAACATGTTCCGCCTCGCCGCCATCCTGCAGGGGATCATGGCGCGCGCCCTGCAGGGCAATGCCTCCAGTCAGGAGGCCGTCGAGACCGGCAAGCGCGCCCGTCCGCTCGCAGAGGAAGCCTGGCGCCAGGTGGAAGGCATTTTGGCCGGAAAAATCTAACGGATTCACACTGGAGAAACACATGGATTTCGCACATTCGGAAAAAGTCAGAGCCTTGCAGCAGCGGCTGAACGCCTTCATGGACAAGCACGTCTATCCGGGCGAGGCCGTCTTCGACGCCGAGGTCGAGGAGAACCGCAAGAAGGGCAATCCCTGGCTGCCGACGAAGATCATCGACCAACTCAAGGAGAAGGCGAAGGCGGAAGGGCTGTGGAACCTGTTCCTGCCCGAGTCGAAGTTCGGCGCCGGCCTCACCAACCTCGAATACGCGCCGCTGTGCGAGATCATGGGCCGCTCGCCCATCGCGCCGGAAGTCTTCAACTGCTCGGCGCCAGACACCGGCAACATGGAAGTGCTGGTGCGCTACGGTTCGCCTGAACAGCAGAACCAATGGCTACTGCCGCTGCTGGAAGGAAAGATCCGCTCCGGCTTCGCCATGACCGAGCCGGCGGTGGCTTCCAGCGACGCCACCAACATCGAGGCCAGCATCCGGCGTGACGGCGACCACTACGTCATCAACGCGCTCAAGTGGTGGACCTCCGGCGCGCCCGACCCGCGCTGCAAGATCCTCATCTTCATGGGCAAGACCAGCCCGGACAACGTCAATCGCCACCAGCAGCAGTCGATGGTGCTGGTGCCGATGGACACGCCGGGCGTGACCATGGTGCGCGCGCTGACGGTGTTCGGCTACGACCATGCCCCGCACGGCCACGGCGAGGTGGACTTCAAGGACGTGCGCGTACCCGTCTCCAACATCCTGCTCGGCGAGGGCCGCGGCTTCGAGATCGCCCAGGGCCGCCTCGGCCCGGGCCGCATCCACCACTGCATGCGCCTGATCGGCCTGGCCGAGCGTTCGCTGGAACTGATGTGCAAGCGGGCGCTGAAGCGCGTCGCCTTCCACCGCCCGGTGGCCGACCAGGGCGTCACGCGCGAGCGCATCGCCAATGCGCGCATGCTGATCGACCAGGCGCGCTTCCTCACGCTCAACGCCGCCTGGATGATGGACGTCGCCGGCAACAAGGTGGCGAAGAAGGAGATCGCCATGATCAAGGTGGTGGCGCCGAACATGGCCTGCCAGGTGATCGACTGGGCCATCCAGGTGCACGGCGGCGGCGGCGTCTCCGACGACTTCCCGCTGGCGCACGCCTACGCCCACGCCCGCACCCTGCGCTTTGCCGACGGCCCGGACGAGGTGCACCGCAACCAGATCGCCAAGTACGAACTGGGCCGCTACCTCGAAGAGAAGTAGTGCCCATGCGGCAAGGCAGGAGACCCGTCATTCCCGCGAAGGCGGGAATCCATGACTTGCTGCTCGCCTTCTGGCCGAGCGGTCAGCCGCGCGCTATCCCACCATGGTGGTCGACTTCCTCGCCAATCCCTGCATCCAGTGCATGAGTGGCGGCGCGACGCTGCAGGAGAAGGAAGGGGAGGCGTCGCATGCAACAAATCCTTACACTTGATTACTTCCGCGACAAAGATCCTGTTCCTCCGCCGTCTAAGCTGTCTCCAGCGCAACAACCAAGGAGTCGGCCATGCATCAGTCCAATGCCAACCTGGCCCGTGCTTCCATTGCCTTCCTCGTCGGCGATACCTCCCGCAAGGCCGGCAGCGGCCTGCGCAGGCTGACCTTCATGCTTCTGGCGGAAAGCGGCAGCGGCCCCATCACACGTCGCGAACTGGGCGCCAACGAAACCGTCGAGGTGCGCGATCAGGCTTCCCGCAGCATCCAGCGCCTGCGGGCGGCCGACGTCTCACTCTACCGTCACAGCCTGATCTTCTCCGGCCGGGCCTGGCGGATCATGAACATCGTCGGCTGACGCTATCTCAGCCGGAACACCACCGGCAGGATCATCTCGCGCGCATCCGCCCCGGGCAGGCTGCCCATTGCGAAAACGGCCTTGACGGCCGCCTCGTCGAGGGTGCTGTGGCCGCTGCCGCTGGCGATTTGGGCATCACGGATCACCCCGTTGTCATCCAGTGTCAGCAGCAGGCGCACTTCGCCCTCGATGCCTCGCGCCACCGCCTCGGGCGGATAGAACAGGAACTCCGAGAGTTTGCTTTGCGCCGCGGCTTCCAGGACGCGCGCGGGGGGCCTGCGGCTTCCTGCATTGGCGGGTCGCGACGGTGGTTCGGTATTCGTGGCATCGTCATCCGCCAATGTGTTCTTTAGCAGCGCATCGTTCGGCCGCACCTGGGCGGGAGGCAGCAGGCGAGCGCTTATCGCCGTATTGCGCAGACTGACTTTTCCCTGTGGCAGGCCGGGTATCAGCAGGGCCAGATGCAGACCGAGCGAGGCTGCCAGGGCGAACAGAAAGCGTCGGGAGCACATGCTGGATTGTCAGTCGTCAAGCCGGTGGATGCCGTATTTTGCTATAAATGCGCGATGCGAACCTTGTTATGCCTGCTGGCGCTCGTCCTTTGTCTGCTGCGGCCCGCCTGGGCGGCGCCGCCGACGCCCCTGGAGTTCGGCGTTGCCGTCGAGGCGGGCAACGGCCCTGCCGTAAATAAGTGGCTGGAAGAGGGGCTGCCGGCCGATTTTCTTGCAGACCGTATCGGCAGCGGCCTGATGATCGCCTCGTGGACGGGCAACCTCGACCTGATGCGCCTCTTCATCGAACGCGGCGCCGACATCCATTTGAGCAACCGTTATGATGAACAGGCCCTGCAGCTGGCCGCCTGGCGCGGCCACCTCGATGCCGTGCGCCTGCTGATCGAGCGCGGAGCCCGGGTCAACCGCGATGGGCGGCAATGGGGTGCGCTGCACTATGCCGCATTCGCCGGCCACGAGGAAATCGTCCGTCTGCTGATCGCCAGGGGCGCGGACGTCAATGCCCGCACGCCGAACGACTCCACCGTGCTGATGCTGGCGGCGCGAGAGGGACATGCCGATCTGGCCCGCGCGCTGCTCGATGCCGGCGCCGACACCACCCCGATCAACGAGTGGGGCGACAACGCGCTTGCCTTTGCCATGCGCAACAAGAACTACGGCATCGCCAGGATGGTGTCCGGCGCCGGGGAATTCGCCAAGGCGGTGAAGCAGCCGGAATCCTTCGGTACGCTGAAGAAATCCGTCCCCGCGCCGCCGGAGATCGGCGAGATCGTCGAGAAGATGCGCCTGGCGCAGGCCGGGGGCAAGCCGACCGAAGCGCTGCGCAAGGCTCTCCATGCCGCCATCGCCCTGCATCGCCACGATAGCGAGGTGACCACCATCAAGGCCCGGAAGGGCAAGGGCGGCAAGCCCGAGGTGCTGGTAATCACCGCCAGGCGCAACGAGGCCGGGCGGGAGCGCGCCGAACTGCTCTATGATGCCCTCAGGTCCGGCGCCGCGGTGAGCACGCCCGCGCAGCTGGCGGAAGGCGCCGAAGAAGGCGAGTCGGATATCTCCGGCATCCTCGGACGCCTGCAGCAGGAGCAGGGCAAGAAAGGCCGGCAACGCTCCTCCGCCGAACTGCGCAAGGCCCTGCATGAGGCCGTCGCCCGCTTCAGGCGGGAGGCGCAGGCAGAGCCGGTCACCGCAGCGAAGCCATGAAGGCCCCGAATCCGTTTAAAGGATGGCTGCATGGCAGGGCACTGCCAGCGAGCCAGCCCGGGACATGCTTGTCGCCTCGCGGTGGAGGCAAGGGGGATCAGGCGTTGCGGCGCTTCAGGCCGAGCGTTGCACTGGCCAGGGCGGTGAGGGCGACGAAGGGAATGGCGATCTGGTTGAGCACGCTCCAGCCGGCGCTGGTGACCAGTGCGCCGGAGAAGAACGAGGAACCGGCCATGGCGAAGAACATCAGGAAGTCGTTGAGTCCCTGAGTCTTGGCCTTCTCCTCTGGCGCGTAGGCCTCGGTGAGCAGCGTCGTGCCGCCGATGTAGAGGAAGTTCCAGCCGACGCCGAGCAGCAGCAGCGCCCACCAGAAGTGCATCAGCGTAATACCCTGCAGGGCGATGCCGATGCAGGCGGCCATCAGCGCGGCGCCGGCCAGCAGCACGTTGAGCACGCCGTAGCGGGCGATCAGATGCCCGGTGAAGAAGCTCGGCGCGAACATGCCGATGACGTGCCACTGCAGCACGAAGGCGGTGTCGCCGAAGTCGAGGCCGCAGAAATCCATGGCCAGCGGGGTGGCGTTCATCAGCAGGTTCATCACGCCGTAGCCGGCCGCAGCCGCCAGCGCGGCGACGATGAAGACGGGCTGGCGGGCGATCTCGCGCAAAGGCCGGCCGCCGCCGTGCTGCTCGGCCTGGCTTTGCGGCGGGAAGCGCAGGCTGGCGGCAATCGCCATGGCGACGAGGGCAAATCCGATCAGCGAGGCATACGAGGCAATGTACTGCGGCTGCGCCAGATCGCGCGTCATCTTGCCCACCGCCGGGCCGATGAAGCCGCCGACGATGCCACCGGCCAGCGTCAGCGAGATGGCGCGGCTCTTCCAGTCGGGCGGCGCCACCTCGGCGGCGGCGAAGCGCAGGTACTGGCCGAAGGCCTGGTAGATGCCGGAGCAAAAGGTGGCGGCGCAGAGCAGCCAGAAACTCTGCATGAAAATCGCCAGCGCGCCGATGGCGCCGCCCAGCATGCCGCTGAAGGCACCGAGGATGAAGCCTGCTCGGCGGCCATGGCGGCGCATGAAGTGAGAGGCGGGCAGGGTGGACACGGCAGAGCCGAGCACGTAGCCCACCACCGGCAGGGTGGCGAGGCGCTTGTCTGGCGCCAGGGCATAGCCGGCCAGGGCATTGATGGCGACCAGGGTGACGCCGTTGGTGAGCAGCAGCGCCTGGCAGGCGGCGAGGAGGGAAATGGCGCGGCGAGAGGAGATCACCGCGCTATTTTACTATTCGGCAACAACTATTCCACAAGATCGCGATAGGCATGCCAGGTAGCGTGGCCGAGCAGCGGGCCGATCACCAGCATGCCGGCAAGGAAGGTGACCAGGCCAAGGCCGCCGAGCAGGGCGATCAGTCCGGCCCAGACGAACATGGCGGCCGGGTTGGCGAACAGGGCGCGCACGCTGGCGATGGCGGCGGTGATGGCGTCGTGGCCGCGGTCGAGCATCAGCGGGATGCTGATCAGGCTGATGGCGAAGGCGATCAGGGCGAACAGGCCGCCGACGGCGAAGTAGGCGGCGAGGAAACCGAGGTGGTCGGTTGACACTACATGGCGCAGGAAGCCGCTCAGGGTCGGCATCTCTCCGGAATAGAACAGGGCAAATACCACCATCGAGGCGCGCGCCCAGACGAGGAAGATCACCAGCAGGATGGCAGTGAAGATGCCGAGATTGCCGGCGTTCCCCCTCCACGCCGTCAGCGTCGGGCCGAGGCTGCAGGGCAGGCCTCTTTCGCGGCGGCGGCTGATCTCGTAGAGGCCGATGGCGAGGAACGGACCGCCGATGAGGAAGCCGGAAGTGACGGCGGCGATGTATTCCGGCGCACCGCCCAGCGCCAGCACCATCAGCGCGCCGCCGGCGACAAAACAGAAGCCATAGAACAGGCTGGCGAGCGGGCAGGCGAGCAAATCGGACCCGCCGCGCTTCAGCCAGACGAGCGGTTGCTCCATCGGCACGATGCGGATTTTCGGAAAGGCCGGAGGCGCTTCCGGGCGGGTATCGTCGGCGGTCATGCAATCGAAATGGTTTAAGCTTGAAACGATTCTAGCCGCTTGCCGCGGTTGCAGCAAGCTCAGGACCTCATCTGGATCCGTCCCGCCAGCAGCATGGCCGCCAGCGTGACCGCCACGGCCAGATAGCCGACCAGATCGTAGCGCACGATCCTGCCCGTTGCGTCCTGTGCAATGATCATTCCGCCGATGAAGGCGGCGCTGCCGGACGCGAGCTGCTGCGTTGCCCCCGTGATGGAGAGGAAGGTGCCGCGCAGCTGCGGCCGCACCGCCGAGGTGACGAGGGCCATGGCCGGCACCATGCGCCCGGGCACGAAGATGAAGAAGAGGGTTGAGACGACGATCATCAGCCAGAGCGGCACCGGCACGAGGTGGGTCTGGATCAGCAGCGGCGCCATCGAGCACAGCGCGACGATGCGGTAGACGCGCACCTTGCCGTGGCGGTCGGCCAGGCGACCGATCCAGCGCGAGGCGAAAAAGGTGGCGCAGCCGCCGGCGAGGTAGATCAGATAGAGATCCTCCAGGCGGATGCTGACGTTCGCCACCGAGTAGAGCGTGATGTAGGGAATCACCAGAAAGCCGGAGATCATGATCAGGGCGATGAAGGACAGCGCGCGCAGGTGGTTGGCGTCGCGCAGCACGGCCAGCATGGCCGAGAGGGGGTGGGCGCGTTCCGTCTCGCCGGCGACGGCCGACTCGAGGTGGCCGCGCAGGGTGGGCAGGAAGCGGCAGCCCAGCGCGAGCAGGATGGCGGACAGGACGGCGATGAGGATGAAGGGGGCGCGCCAGCCGAAGAGATTCGCGAGGTAGAGCGAGGACGGCACGCCGGCGACTGTGGATAGCGCGAAGGCCGACATGATGGTGCCGCTGGCGCGGCCGCGGCGCTCGAAGGGGATGAGGTCGCCGACCATGGTCTGCACCATCGAGCCGAGCACGCCGCCGAAGGCGCCGGCGGCGCAGCGCGCGATCATCAGCGCAGAGTAGCCGGGAGCAAGGCCGCAGGCGAGCGTGGCCGCGGCGAAGAGGGAGAAGGTGCCGAGCAGCAGGCGCTTGCGCTCGAAGCGGTCTACGAAGGCGGCCGCCAGCAGTCCGGTCGCGGCGCCGCTGAAAGTGTAGGCCGAGACGAGCAGTCCGAAGGCGTGCGTGTCGATGGCCAGCTTGCGCATCAGGATCGGCCCGAGCGGCATCATCACCATGAAGTCGAGGATGTGGGCGAACTGGATGCCGGCCAGGGTCAGCAGCAGGGCGCGTTCGCGCGCCGGGTCGAGGGGTTGGGCGGGCACGCTCACTCGCTTCGCAGCGCCTCGAGCGGGTCGAGGCGCGCCGCATGCCGCGCCGGAGCGACACCGGCGGCCAGACCGACGCCGACGGCGACGAGTTCCGCCAGTACGGCATACAGCCAGGGCGTATGCACCGGCAGCGCCGGAAAAGTCAGTCTCAGCAGCACGGCGATGCTCCAGCCCAGCGCCAGGCCGGCGGCACCGCCGAGCGCGGCGAGCACCGTCGCCTCGCCGAGAAACAGCAGCAGGATGCGCCGCCGGGTAGCGCCGATGGCGCGCAGCAGGCCGATCTCGGAAGTGCGCTCGGCCACGCCGATGGTAAGGATGGTAAGGATGCCCACCCCGCCCACCAGCAGCGAGATGCCGCCGATGGCCGCCACGGCGAAGGTGATGGCGTCGAGCACCGTGCCGAACACCTCCAGCATCTTCTGCTGCGGCGTCAGGGTGAAGTCCTCGGCGCCGTGGCGGGCCACCAGGATTCGCCTCAGGCCTTCCTCCACCTCGGCCAGCGGCGCGGTCGGCTCGTAGGTGACGTGGATCTCCTGCAGGCTCTCGCGGTTGAACATGTCCAGCGCCCGCGCCACCGGTATGAACACCGTGTC
This sequence comes from uncultured Rhodocyclaceae bacterium, assembly GCA_964475635.1. Lineage (GTDB taxonomy): Bacteria > Pseudomonadota > Gammaproteobacteria > Burkholderiales > Rhodocyclaceae > Desulfobacillus. Next base: position 23,633 of record CAYYXS010000018.1, on the reverse strand, counting down.
GTCGAGGTCGAAGCCGAGGATCTGTCCCTTGGACTCCATCACGCCGACGACGCGGTAGCGCTCGCCGCCGACGCGGATGCGCGCACCGAGCGGGTTGTCCGCGCCGAATAGCTCGGCCGCGACCTTCGCGCCGAGCACGACGAAGGCGCGCGCGGCATAGGGGTCGTCCGGCGGCAGGTAGGTTCCGCTCGCCACGCGCATCGACAGCGCGCGGGCGAAGTCCGAGCCGGTGCCGTAGAGCGTGACGCGGCGGCTCCTGCCGGCGTGCACAATCTCGGCGTTGCCCTGCACCAGCGGGTCAGCCAGCAGCACATAGGGGGCGCGGCGCAGGGCCAGCGCGTCGTCGACGGTGAGCGGGCGCACCGTATTCACCGAGCCGAGCGAGGCGCCGTGGGTCTGGATGCGGCCCGGCGCGACGCCGATGATGTTGGTGCCGAACTGGGTGAACTCGGCGATGACGAAGCGGTGCAGCCCCTCGCCGATCGAGGTCAGCAGGATCACCGAGGCGATGCCGACGGCGATGCCCAGGGCGGTCAGCGCCGTGCGCAGGCGGTGCGCGCGCAGCGAGGCGAGGGTGAAGGCGATGAAGTCGCGCGTGATCATGGGGTTGGAATGTGTACGAGGGACTGCAAAACTCCCGTCATTCCCGCGAAAGCGGGAATCCAGCGTCTTGCGTAGATCCATGGATTCCCGCTTTCGCGGGAACGACGGTCAGCCTTGGTGTCTTTGCCCTTCATCGCTTCGACAACGCCATGACCGGATCGAGCATCGCCGCGCGCCTTGCCGGCACCACGGTGAACAGCACCGAGGTGACGATGGCGGTGAGCGGGGCGGCGATCACCGCCCACCACGGCGCGGTGAACGGGATGTCGGGGAAGATCCGGCCGATGGCGACCTGCCCCAGCTTGCCGACGGCGAGGCCGAGGAGGGCGCCGCCCAGCGCCAGCATCACCGCCTCGGTGAAGAAGGCGGAGCGGATCTGGCGGCCGGTGGCGCCGAGGGCTTTCAGCAGGCCGATCTCCTTGCGCCGCTGCGTCACGGCGATGAGCATGACGTTCATGATCAGGATGCCGGCCACGGCAAGGCTGATGGCGGCGATGCCGCCTACCGCCAGGGTCAGCGCGCGCAGGATACGGTCGAAGGTGGCGAGCACCGCGTCCTGGGTGATCACCGTGACGTCGCGCTCGCCCTCGTGGCGCAGGCGCAGGATCTCCTCGATGTCCTCCTTGGCGTTCCGGATCTGCTCCCGGCTCTTGGCTTCGGCCATGACGCGGAACAGCGCCTCGGTGTTGAACAGGGCCTGCGCCGAGGCCAGCGGCACGACGACGATCTCGTCGGTATTGAAGCCGAGCGACTGGCCCTGCTTGGCCAGCACGCCGATGATGCGGAAGCGCCGGTCGCCGATGCGCAGCCATTCGCCCAGGGCCGGGCGCGCGCCGAACAGCTCGCTCGCCACCTTGGCGCCGATGACGCACACCGGCTGGCCGTGGCGCGGGTCTCCCTCGGGCAGGAACAGGCCCTGCGCGATGTCCATCTGGCGCACCCGGATGAACTCGGCTGTGGTGCCGAGCACCGGCGTTTCGCGGATGCGGCTACCGACGCGCACGTCGCCGGCGCCGACGATGAGCGGGGCGATGCGCAGGATCGAGGGGCTGCGCTTGAGCGCCATGGCGTCGTCTATGGAGAGATCGCGCGGCGTCTTGCCCATCAGCACGCCGGGCATGGCGCCGGCGGTCTCGGAGCGGCCGGGCAGCACGATGACGAGGTTGGTGCCGAGCGAGCCGAACTGGTTGACGACATAGAGCCGCGCGCCCTCGCCGATGGCGCTCACCGCCACCACGGCGGCGACCCCGATGCCCATCGCGAGCAGGATCAGCGCCGTGCGCGTGCGGTAGCCGCCGAGCACCTGCCAGGCGAAGCGGAGGAGGTCGGAGAATCTCACGCTAGTCTTTCTTGTCTTCGACGAGCTCGCCGTCGACCAGGCGGATGCGGCGGTGGGCGCGCGCGCCGATCTCCGGGTCGTGGGTGACGACGGCGACCGTGCCGCCATCGTGGTGCACGCGCTCGAGCACCGCCATGACGTCCTGCCCGGTGTGGCGGTCGAGATTGCCGGTCGGCTCGTCGGCGAGGATCAGCGTCGGTCCCATGGCCATGGCGCGGGCGATGGCGACGCGCTGGCACTGGCCGCCGGAGAGCTGGTCGGGGCGGTGGCCGGCGCGCGCCTCCAGGCCGTAGTCGGCGAGCAGCTTGTCGAGGCGCCGGCGCCGCTCGGCCGGTTCGATGCCGGCCAGCACCATCGGCAGCTCGATGTTCTGCCCGGCGGTGAGGCGCGGCACCAGATGGAAAAACTGGAAGACGAAACCGATGGTCTCGCGGCGCACGCGCGCCAGCTCGTCGTCGGCCAGTCCGGTGACGTCGTGGCCGTTCAGCTCGTAGCGGCCGGCGTTGGGGCGGTCGAGCAGGCCGAGGATGTTGAGCAGGGTGGACTTGCCGGAGCCGGACGGCCCCATGATGGAGAGGTACTCGCCCTGGGCGATCTCGAGGCTGACGCCGCGCAGGGCGTGCACCTCCTCGCCGCCGACGCGGAACACGCGCTCGATGCCGGTGAGGCGGATCATGCTAGAAGATCGTCATTCCCGCGGAAGCGGGAATCCAGCGGCTGTGGATCGACAGTGGATTTCCGCTTTCGCGGGAATGACGGTGAGGGCCTGCGCCGCTCATGGTTTCTTGACTGCGGCGGGTTTGTCCTCGGCCACCGCATGCACGCCGGCCTTGACCCCGGCGCGCTCCAGCGAGGTGACGACGCGGTCGCCGCGGGCAAGGCCGCTCTTCGCCTCGGTGAATTCCCAGTTGCTCAGGCCAGCCTCGATCTTGCGTTCCTCCAGCACGCCGCTTTCGCTCAGCACCAGCACGCGGCTGCCGGGCATCAGCGCCGAGGTGGGGATGCGCAGCACCCTGTCGCGGGCGTCCACCACCACCTCGATGTCGGCGCTGTAGCCGACCAGCAGGTGGCGGATCTCGGCCGGGCTGTCGAACTCCACTTCCACTTCGACGGTGCGCGCCTGCTTTTCCAGCGCCAGCACGTAGGGGGCGATGCGGCGCAGCTTGCCGGTGAAATACTTGCCGCGGTAGGCGTCGAGGCTGATGCGGCCGGCCATGCCGACTTTCAGCTGGGCGGCGTCCACCTCGTCGATGGGCGCCGAGACGTAGAGGCAGGAATCGTCGATGAGGTCTACCGCCGGCAGCGTCGGGATGCCGGGCGGCGAGGGCGTCAGGTACTCGCCGACCTCGCCGTTCACCTCGGCGACGATGCCGGCGAAGGGCGCCTTCACCACGGTGCGCGAGGTGTCGGCGCGCGAGGCGCCGATGCGCGCCTGCGCCTCCTGCACCTGGGCGCGGGCGGAGTCGCAGCCGGCCTGCTTGGCTTTGGCCTCGCTCTCGGCGCGGTCGACGCGCTCCTCGGAGACGAAGCCCTTGTCGCGCAGCGCTCGTGTGCGAACCGCCTCGCGCGCGGCGGTGTCGGCGACCAGGCAGGCCTCGCGCACGTGCGCCTGCGCCGTGGCGCGCTGCTCGACGGAGATGCGCTCGCGCGCCGAGAGGTCGTCGTTCCACAGCTCGACCAGCACCTGGCCGGCCTTGACGCGGTCGCCCTCGCGCACCAGCAGCTTGTCGATGCGCCCGCCCAGCGGCGGCGCCAGCTTGGCGCGGCGGCAGGCGGTGACGGAGCCGGCGCGGGTGTTGGCGACGGTGGTCTCGACCTTGCCGGATTCGGCGGCGGCGACGATGACGGCGATGGGCTTCGGCCGCGTCAGGGAATAAGTCAGTCCCGCCAGCACGGCGAGGACGGCAAGCGCGACCAGCGCGCGGCGCAGGATAGGGGTTTTCATGGCGATGACCTGATTTTTCTGCCGGCCTTGATCTTCAGGTGCCGCGCCGCGTGCAGCATGCCTTCGTCGAGGGTGAAGATTTCGTCGATCCTCTGGTTGTGTGCGACGGCCAGATGCAGGGCGTCGGCAGCGCGCAGACGGGTCGCGAAATCCCGCGCGAAGCGATCGGCCAGCCTGTAGTCGGCGGCAGAGGGAGAAAACACGTGCAGCGAATCCTCGGTGAAGGCATCGAAGGCCTCCATCACCAGCAGGGCGTCACGTGGCGGGATGACGCCCATGCGCACTTCGCGCGCCATGACGCCCGAGAATTCGAGCCGCGTCCACTGGCTGATGGCCAGGGTTCCGACCGGTTGCCGGGCCAGGCAGGCCTCCACCGCGCCGGATCGCGCTTCCGCGCGAAACAGCGGCGCGACGAAGCTGGTGTCGAGATAGATCACGCCTCGTCCCGGAGTTCGCGCAGGATGTCGCCGCTCGGCTTGCGCCAGGCCGGCAGGCGCTTGCGCAACGCCGCCAGATCCTTCAGCGGCAGGGGCTTCTTCGGCTGCGCCACCGGGATCAGGCGGGCCACCGGCTGCCCGTGCCGGGTGATGACCAGTTCCTCCCCGCCGGCGACATCGCCGAGCAGCTCACTCAGGTGAGCCTTGGCCTCGGCCAGGCTGACGGAACGCATGATGGCCTCCAATTGACCAGAATATTGGTCAAATTATAGGCGCTCGGGATGCGGCCGGCAATGCCCGATGCCTTCAGGCGATGAAGCCGCGCAGGGCGTCGAGCACGGCGTCGGGGTATTCCGCCATGAGGGCGTGGCCGCTGCCTTCGATTGAAGCGATGCGGGCGTCCTTCATGGCGGCGGCGAGCTTGGGCGCGCCGCGCGGGCTGGTCATCAGGTCGCGGCTGCCGACGACGAGGAGCACCGGGCAGGCCACGGCGGCGGCGGCCTCCATGCCGCACTTGTATTCGTTGCAGGCGTTGAGGTCGTTGTAGAGCACGCCGTCATCGGCGCGCTCGGCGAGGCGGATGCCGGCGCCCATCAGCCACAGGCCGGGCACGCTGCTGCCGCCGATCGCGCCGCGCGGGCCGTGCGACCAGAGGTTGACCATGCCTTCGGCCTGCGGCCGCGCCTCGCGCGCGGCGGTGAGCAGGGCCGCCGAGACGGGCATCGGCACGGCGGTGCCGACGAGGGCGATGCGGTTGGCGCGCTCGGGATAGCGCGCGGCGGTTTCCAGCGCGATGAGCGAGCCCATGCTGTGGCCGACCAGCGCCGCCTCCTGCACGCCGGCGGCATCGAGCAGGGCGGCGATCCAGTCGGCCTGCGCTTCCACGCTCGGCAGCAGCGGCCCCGCCGAGCGGCCGTGGCCGGGCAGGTCGACGGCAAGCACGGAAAAGCCGTGATGGGCGAACCAGCGGCTTTGCAGGGTCCAGACGCTGTGGTCGTTCTCGGCGCCGTGGATGAAGGCGACGGCGGGCAGTTCGGGATTGAAGGGCTTGCCGCCGGTGTAGGCGTAGGCCTTGGCATTGTTGACCGTCAGTTCCATGTTCAGGCCTTCTGCGAGGCGCGCAGGCCGGCTTCGAGGTCCGCGATGAGGTCGTCCGCATCTTCCAGGCCGATCGACAGGCGCACCGTGCCCTCGTGGATGCCGGCGGCGCGCAGGGCCGCGTCGGACATGCGGAAGTGCGTCGTGCTGGCCGGGTGGATCACCAGCGATTTCGCGTCGCCGACGTTGGCCAGGTGCGAGAAGACGCGCAGGGTTTCGATGAACTTGCGCCCCGCGGCCCGTCCGCCCTTGAGCACGAAGCTGAACACCGAGCCGCAGCCCTTCGGCAGCAATTGCTTCGCCAGGGCGTGGTCGGGATGGCTTTCCAGCTCGGGGTAGGAGACCGACTCCACCGCCGCATGGGCGGCGAGGTTGGCGACGACCTTGCGCGTGTTGTCGATGTGGCGCTGCATCCTGAGCGGCAGCGTCTCCATGCCCTGCAGAATCTGGAAGGCGGTCATCGGGCTCATGCAGGCGCCGAAGTCGCGCAGGCCCTCGCGCCGCGCCCGCAGCAGGAAGGCGGCGACGGTGGATTCCTCGGCGAAGTCCATGCCGTGGAAGCCAGAATAGGGTTCGGTCAGCGTCGGGAATTTGCCCGCGTTGTTTCCTTGTCCCTCCCAGTCGAATTTCCCGCTGTCGACCAGCAGGCCGCCGATGGCGACGCCGTGGCCGCCGAGGAACTTCGTCGCCGAGTGGAAGACGAGGTCGGCGCCGAGCTCGAAGGGGCGCATGAGGTAGGGCGTGGTGAAGGTCGCATCCACCAACAGCGGCAGGCCGGCCTCATGGGCGATCTGCGCCACGCGCGGCACGTCGAGCACGTCGAGCCCCGGATTGCCCAGCGTTTCGCCGAAGACGAGGCGCGTCTCCGGGCGGATCGCCGCCCGCCAGGCGTCAAGATCGCGCGGATCGACGAAGGTCGTCTCGATGCCGAAGCGCGGCAGGGTGTATTCGAGCAGGTTGTGCGAGCCGCCGTAGAGCGCGCGCGAGGCGACGATGTGGCCACCTGCGCCCATCAGGGTGCAGATGGCCAGATGCAGCGCCGCCTGGCCCGAGGCGGCGGCAATCGCGCCGACGCCGCCTTCGAGGGCGGCGATGCGTTCCTCCAGCACGGCGTTGGTCGGGTTGGAGATGCGCGAATAGACATGCCCGGCACGCTCCATGTTGAAGAGCGCCGCGGCCTGGTCGGCGTCCTTGAAGACGAAGCTGGTGGTGAGATAGATGGGTGCTGCGCGCGCGCCGAACTGCGGGTCCGGGGTTTGTCCTGCGTGCAGGCTGAGGGTGTCGAAGTTGTAGGCGGCGGTCTTGCTCATGTGTCGTATCCCGGGTGAAAGCCCGGCTATGGTATGCGGCAGCGCAGCGGATGACAACCGCGGTACGCTGCACTCCCTCTCCGCTGTCGGGAGTGGGTTGGGGAGAGGGTGGATCGGCCGTTTGCCCCTCACCCCGACCCCGCTCCGCGCCTACGGCCGGCTTTGGCTGTGAAGGATGCTTCGCGAAACACCGCCTTCGCCCCAGCAAGCGGGGCGAGGGAGGAAAACCGACATCGACCCACAGAGGAGTCCGAAGAACCTGTTTTTCTATCCAATCGATCGGTTGCGGCCAATCAACGGACGAACGTCACGCGGCTTCGAGGCTGTCCAGCGGCATGTGATTGACAGCGAGCCGGCGAATGTCCGCGCGCTCGGAGGCATGCTGCACGTCGATGCCAACGAGCGCACCCTGCGCGTCGTAGTCGAGCACGACGCCGTCTGCGACCTCATCGGAATCCACGGAAGGCCGTTCGGACAGGTGAATGTAAAGCGAATCCGTCCCGGCATCGTAGTTGAGTCTCATCGGAAGTAAGTCGGTCATCGGTTGCATGCTTCGATGCTGCCCGCAAACAGATAGCCCGTCAAGCGCTTGGGTTCCGCGGAACGCAAGCGGGGCGAGGGGGCAAGGCGTTACTTCTCCGTTTGCACGAACACCCCGTTCCAATCCTCAGGCGGCGGCCGGTCGAGATATTCCTCGCAAAGCGCGGCGAAGACGGCGGCGGGGCCGTCGTCGGGACTGCGCGCCAGCACGTCGCGGAACAGGCGCAGCGCCGCGTCGAAGCGGCGTGCCAGGTAATGCGCCATCGCTTCATCGAAGGCGGCCAGATTCACGCGCATCGATTCGTTCAGCCTGTCCTGCCAGCCGACCAGCTCGAAGATGTCGATTGCCTCGGCGCGACCCTTGGGGCTGACGCGGGCCAGCGGGCGAAAGACGAAGCGGCCGGGGCGATGTTCTTCCGCCTCGCGCTGCGTGGCGCCGGCGATGATGATGCGCGTGCCGAAGGCCTTGTTGAGCGGTTCCAGACGGGAAGCGGTATTCACCTCGTTGCCGATCACCGTGTAGTCGAACACCTGGTGCGAGCCCATGTTGCCGACCACCATCTCGCCGGTGTTGATGCCGATGCGGATGTCGAGCGCGCCGCCGGCGGCCTGCCACGCCGTGTCCTGGCGGCTGACTTCTTCCAGCATGGCGAGCGCCGTCTCGCAGGCGCGCGCGGCGTGGTCCGGCTGGGCGAGCGGTGCGTTCCATTCCGCCATCACGGCGTCGCCGACGAACTTGTCGAGGGTGCCGCCGGTTTGCGCGACGCAGGCCGTCATGCGGTCGAGGTAGCCGTTGAGCAGCGCGCTGACTTCCTCCGGCGGCAGCTTTTCGGAAAAGGTGGTGAAGCCGGCGACGTCGGAGAACAGCACCGTCATGCGCCGCCGCTCGCCGCCCAGGCGCAGCTTGTCCGGCGCGCGCAGCACCTCGTCGAGCACGCTGGGCGCCAGGTAGTGGCCGAAGGCGGTGCGCAGCCAGCGCTTTTCCCTTTCGGCCGAGACGGCGCGCGCCAGCAGCATGCCGCCGTAGGCGAGCGCCACGGCGACGAGCGGTTGCACCATGGGCAGGATCCAGCCCTGGCCGAAGGCGGTCCAGGCGCCGCCGGCGAGGCCCGCCGCCGTCGCCAGCGCCAGCGGCAGGCCGACGCCGAGGCGCAGCCGCTGCGCCAGCAGGGCGACGGCGAGGCAAGCGGCGAAGACGAGGAGGAATTCCGCCGCCGCCCCCGGCTGGTGCAGGAAGCGGCCGGCGAGCAGGCTGTCGATGACGTTGGCGTGAATCTCGATGCCCGGCGTGACCGGCGAGAAAGGCGTGGCGCGCAGGTCCGACAGCCCTGCCGCCTGCGCCGAGACGAGGACGATCCGGTCGCGAAACGTGCCGGCGGGAAGCGGCGGCGCCTGACCGGCGGCGAGCAGGTCCTTCGAGGCGAGCACCAGTTCGTAGGGGATGTGGGGATAGAAGGAGCGGAAGGCCTGGCTGCCGTCGGCCTGGCGCTCCAGGCTGCCGCCCTGGTAATGGATCAGGGCGCTGCCGTCGGGCCGCAGCGGCAGCACGGCCTCGCCGAAGAGCAGCCCGTCCCCGCCGCGCCGCAGCGCATCGAGCGGCAGGCCCTTGACGTGGGCGGCGACGGCCAGGCCGAGCGAGGGCCAGGCGGCCTGCGGCCCCTGCCACCAGATCAGCGGCAGGAAGCGGCGATAGACGCCATCGGCGTCAGGCAGGGCATTGATGTGGCCGATGCCGCGCGAGGCCTGCGCCAGCTCGGCAAACGGCAGGGCGGCGTGGGTGCGCAGCGCATCGCCGGGCCGTGCGGCGACGGGCACGCTCGGGCGTAGGGCAGCTTCGTCGTGCACGGCGGCCTCGCCCTGGGCAAACACCGCCGCCTGGAAGACATTGCCGGCCTTCGCTACCGAAGCGGCGAACTGGCGGTCGCCCAGCCCGGGCTGCAATGCTTCGAGGCGACGGCCGAGTTCGGCGCGCACTTCCTTGATATCGGCGCCTCTGGCCAGGGCGGCGAGTTCCTGCCACTGCGCCGCATCGACTTCCTGGCGCAGGACCGGCTCGGCAAAGAGCAGGTCGAAGCCGACCGCGGCGGCGCCGTCCTGGGCCAGATACTCGGCCACCTCGCCGTGCAGCGCACGCGGCCACGGCCAGCGGCCGTAGAGCGGGCGCAGGCGCTCGATCGACTCCTCGGTGATGTCGAGAATGACGATGCGTTCGGTGAAGGGCGTCGGCCGGGCGGCGAGGCGGCTGCGGGCGTCCAGCGTGCGCCGCTCGAAGCTCTCCAGCTGGCCGCCCGGGTCGAGGCTGACGATGGCGGCGGCCAGCAGCGCCAGCGCCAGCGGCAGCTTCACTGCCGCCAGTCGGGCTTCAGCTTGCCCTTGCCGGCGACGACATGACAGGACAGGCAGAAATCGAAGACGGTGCCGGTCTGCTCGAGGACGGGGGCCAAAGCCTGGGTCTTCACCGGCACGGATTTGCCCGCTTCGACCGCGACATATTCCCCCTTGGGCACGGCGATCTGTTTGCCGTCGGGCGAGGTGACTTCGATGTTGCCCGCGCAGGTGCAGGCGCAGACGGCCTTCTCGCCCTCGCCGAAGACCATCGAGAAGGCCGTGCCGCGCACGCCGGCGATGGCGATCGGCGTGCTGATGGCGGTGCGGCTGCCCGAGGGCAGCGCCGTCTGCAGCCACAGCGCGCCGCGGTTCATCTTGGTCGTGAAATCCTTCGGCTCGCGGCCCATCTCGATTTCCGAGGCCGGCCCCATGACGTAGCGGCCGATGCCGGGGAATTCGATCACCGCCACCGCCTCCTTGCCGGTGCGCAGGCGCTCGCCGGTGGCCACCTTCTGGCCGGCGGCGAGCGCTTTCCAGGCGCCGTTTTCCTGGCGTTCCAGCGTGCCGCCGCGCAGCGAGGTGACGGAGCCGACATCCCTGGCCGCCAGCGTGCCGCCGCAAACCAGCGCCAGTGCGAGCCCCGCCATCCAGCCGGCGAAGCGCTGCTGCCATTCCGTTTTCATGATTTCTCCCTCCTCCAAAAGAGACGATTCAGTCTAGCATGAGGTATGCCGTTGTCCAGGCAGCCAATGGACATCCGGGAAAGCCAGCGCCGGCGGTGCGGCGCGCGATGCAGGGGAGGGAAAGGAGGGAGGGGAGGGGGAGTCAAGCCGAAACGTTCGGCTCGATCATGCGTTCGAGAACGGAGATGCGGTCCTTCAGCAGCAACTTGCGCTTCTTCAGCCTGCGCAGCATCAGATCGTCGAGCGGCGGCGTCTGCAGCAGGCGCTCGATGATTTCGTCCAGATCGCGATGCTCGACCTGGATTTCGTGGAGCTTCAGACGCAGCGCAGCGATGTCTTCGGTTTCCTGCATGGCTTTATGGTAGTCCTCGGCTGTGGCAAAGACAACAGGCCGGCTTGAAATCCGCCGGAGCGAACCCAAGTTATGGACAGGAGGTGCCCGACATGATGATCGTCTTCGACAACCCGGTAATGCATGTGGTCGTCTATCCGGCCCAGGATGCCGTGGAGGTGATCGACAAGCGGACCAACAAGGGCGTTCTGATGCGGGACGGCACGGCGGAGCGCTTCCAGGCGGAGTTGAAGGCCCTCGTCTCCGGCAACCCCGGAATCGAGGATTTCGACGACCTGCTCGACGAATACCAGGACTTGCTCAGCCAGCCCGCGGTTTACCATTAGAAGGCATTCACTGTCTTTTTATCGGCTGCGCCGTCGCGCAGCCTGGGGCCGCAAGGAATGTCTGAGCGCGTCCGGTGCGGTCAGGAGGGACCGGATCAGGGGTTCCACCAAGTCAGTCCCCAGAGCACGAGCATGCCCGCCGCGATGGTGGCGAGTGTGCTGCGCGTCGCCCAGGCGACGGCGAAGCCTGCCAGCGCCGCCAGTGTGCGCGGTGCGTCCAGCGTGGCGGTCAGCCCCGGCGCGCCGGAGAGGAGTTGCGGGGCGATGATGGCGGCGAGGATGGCCGGCGGCACATAGTGCAGGACGTGCTTCAGCCAGCGTGGCAGTTCCCCTTCGCCCAGCAGGACAAGGAAGGACAGCCGGGTGGCGAAGGTTGCCAGGCCGAGCGCGGCGATCACGACCCAGATCGCGATTTCGCTCATGATTGTCCGATCAGTCGCACGAGCGGCTCCGGGCGCTCCCCTTGCCCGCTTGCGGGAGAGGGGCGGGGGGAATGGGCAACGGGCATGGACGCAGCGTTCATTGCTTCCGTTTTGCCCTTTTCATGCCCGTTTCCAATGCGATGCCTATGCCGGCACCGACCAGGGCGGCGGCCATCAGGTTAAGCTTCAGCGGCAAGTCCAGGAAAACCGAAGTCAGCCCCCCCGATACTGCGGCCGCCGCCATGGGACGGTCGCGTAGCAGCGGCGCCAGCACGCCGATGAAGGTCAGGGCGACGACGAAGTCCATCGACCAGCGCTGCGGCACCAGGGCACCGAGGTAGATGCCGGCCAGACTGGCAATTTGCCAGAGCAGCCACAGCGTGGCGGCGATGCCGAGGAAGAACCAGGGAATGTCGCGGCGGCCGTCGAGCATCCGCGCCAGGGTGACGCCGAAGGCCTGGTCGGTGAGGAGATAGCCTGCCAGCCAGCGCGCGCCGCGCGATTCGCCGCGGAATGGCTGCGCCAGGCTGGCGCTGTACATCATGAAGCGCAGGTTCACCACCCAGCCGGTGAGGACGATCACCCAGCCGGGCGCGCCTGCGGCAAAGAGCTGGGTGGCGACGATCTGCGAGGAACCGGCGAAGACCATCCAGGAGAGAGCGAAGGATTGCGCCGGGGTAAGGCCGGCGCCGGCCGCGGCGGCGCCGCAGACCATGCCGAAAAGCAGGACACCCGGCGAGAGCGGCAGGCAGGCCTGAGCGCCGGCAAGAAAAGCCTGCTGTCTGTCTGGGGAGGTCACACTGACTTGTTGTTGTACCCGAACGTTATAATTATCGTCCCATTTCAGCATTCGCGCCGATGAACAAGGCATTCGTCAAGGAAGGCGGTTCCGACGAGGAGGAGGAGGGCCATCCTTCCGCCCCGGCGCTGCCGCACGGAACGAAGAACTACATGACCCGCCGCGGCTACGCCCTGCTCAAGGCGGAGCTGGAGCAACTGGTGAAGAACGAGCGCCCGGCCCTGGTGCAGGTCGTGGCCTGGGCCGCCAGCAACGGCGACCGTTCCGAGAACGGCGACTACATCTACGGCAAGAAGCGCCTGCGCGAGATCGACCGGCGCATTCGCTTTCTCATGAAGCGGCTGGAAAGCTCGGTGGTGGTCGATCCGGCCAGGCAGGAAAACACGGAACAGGTGTTCTTCGGCGCCACAGTCACGGTCTGCGACGCCGAGGGCTGCGAGTTCGTCTACCAGATCGTCGGCATCGACGAGGCGGACGCCGGCAAAGGGCTCATCAGCTGGATCTCGCCGCTGGCGCGGGCGCTGCTCAAGGGGCGTGAGGGCGACTGCGTGCGCTTCCACAGCCCGGCCGGGCCGCGCGAACTGGAGATCGTCGGAATCCGCTACGCCTGATCGGCGGCTACCGGCAGGGTGAAATAGAAGGTGGCCCCGGCCTCGGGCGCCGCCTCGGCCCGGATCGTGCCGCCGTGGCGCTCGATGATGCGCTTGCAGATCGCCAGTCCGACGCCGGTGCCAGGGAATTCCCGGTCGGTGTGCATGCGCTGGAACATGCCGAACAGCTTGCCGGCGTAACCCATGTCGAAGCCGGCGCCGTTGTCCCTGACGTAGACCTCGATCGCGCCGCTGCGCGCGGCGCAGCCGATTTCGACCTGGGGCGCTTCCCTCCTGGCGGAATACTTGAGGGCATTGCCGATCAGGTTCTCCAGTACCTGGCGCAGCAGGATCGAATCGCCCTTGATGACCGGCAACGGCGCCAGCTCGAAGCGGGCGGCCGGGTAGGTTTCGCCGAGTTCCGCCGCCACGTCGCGCGCCAGGTGGCCAAGGTCGACGGCCCGCGGCGCGAGGGAGACCCGGCCGGCGCGCGAGTAGTCGAGCAGGTCGTCGATGAGTTCGCCCATCCGGTTGCTGCCGTGCAGGATGCGGTCCAGCATATGGCGGGCGTCCTCGCCGAGGCGTTCGCGTTCGTTCTCGTAGAGCAGGCGGGCAAAGCCGTTGATGGCGCGCAGCGGAGCGCGCAGGTCGTGGGACACCGAATAGGAAAAGCTTTCCAGCTCGCGGTTGGCCTGGGTCAGCTCAGCCGTGCGCTGGGCGACGCGCTGTTCCAGGGTGGCGTTGAGCTTGCGGATGACCTCCTCGGCCTGCTTGCGCTCGCCGATGTCGATGAAAATCCATACGCTGTGCTCCTCGACGGGGCGTTCCGGGTCGGAGGCGCGCCCGGTGCAATGCAGCCAGACCAGGCTGCCGTCCTTGCGGCGGAACTGCTCCTCCTCGGAGTAGTTCGAGCCGCCGGCTAGGGCGGCGTAGATCCGCTTGCCCCGTTCGACAAAGTGCGCGTGGTCGCGGTGGATGATTTCCGCCGATCGGCCGGCCAGCTCGCCCGGCGCATAGCCCAGAAGATATTCCAGCTGGGCATTGCAGGAATCGAAACGCCGGTCTCGAAAAAGGGCGATGCCGACCACCATGTTGTCGAGGATCAGCCGCTGTTCGGTCAGCAAGGCAAGGGTTTGCGCATCTGCGCGCCGCTGCTCGGTGACGTCGCTGAGCAGGCAGTGGGAGCGCACGAATTCGCCTTGCTCGTCATAGGTGGCACGGCCGTTGACCGCCACTTGCCTGGGGCCGCCCCGGCGCGGGTGGATGATGAACTCCAGGCCATTGACGTAGCCCCGCTTCAGGAAGGCCGGAAACTCCTCGGACAGGGTGGGCAGCGAGGATTCGTCCAGAAACTCGGCGATGTTGCGGCCCAGCACTTCCTCGCGCGCGCAGCCGAACAGCTTTTCCCAGGCCTCGTTGACCTCGAGCAGCTTGCCAGAAGCATCGAGGGACTGGTAAGGCAGCGGCACCTTCTGGTAGAGGCTGCGGAACAGGGCTTCGCGCTGCTCCAGTTCGTGGCGGGCGCGGGATCGCACCACGGCCGCGGTGACCAGGGCGGCCAGCACCTCGAAACGGGCCTGCTCCTCGTTCGAAATGCGGTCTTGGCAGCGGCTGGCCAGGTTGAAGCTGCCGATGGAACGGCTGTCGAGCAGGATCGGCAGAGCGATCAGCGCGCGTATCGGGCCGCGACCGGTGGCCGGCAGGCCGAGCCGCACGATATTCCCGGCGTTCCAGTCCGCGGGCTCGCCCCGGCGAACAAGATCGGCCTGGAAGGAATCGGCCTCATAGCGCCCGACGAAGCCGACGAAATCCGCCTCGGCGCCTTGTGCCGAAACCAGATCGAGCGCGCCCTCCGCGTCGGCCAGATAAATCCCGCAGCAATCGGCGCCGCCGCTGGCCAAGGCCGCGGTCAGTATCCGCGCCAGCGCCTGCTCCAGGCCGGCAACCCGGGCCAGGTCGAGGTGGAGATCGCGCAGCAGCCTGAGGAAGGGATCCGGCGTGGTCATGGAGAGGTAGGCGCGGTTTGAGGGAGTATAGCCGAGGTTGCGGAATCCTCTTGAAAACGGCAGCGGCGCCCCAAACTTGACTCCGTTTGATACGAAGGAGACGGCATGACCGCCACGACCAGCAAGGAAACCCTCGGCTTCCAGGCCGAGGTCAAGCAGCTGCTGCAGCTGATGATCCATTCCCTCTACAGCAACCGCGAGATCTTCCTGCGCGAGCTGGTTTCCAACGCCTCCGACGCCTGCGACAAGCTGCGCTTCGAGGCCCTGCACAACGGCAGTCTGTTCGAGGACGACCCCGAGCTGAGGATAAAAGTCAGCTTCGACAGGACGGCGCGCACTTTGACCATCGCCGACAACGGCATCGGCATGAGCCGCGAGGAAGCAGTGCACAACCTCGGCACCATCGCCAAGAGCGGCACGCGCGAGTTCTTCCAGGCGCTCACCGGCGACCAGCAGAGGGACGCGCATCTGATCGGCCAGTTCGGCGTCGGTTTCTACTCCTCCTTCATCGTCGCCGACCGAGTCACGGTGGTCACGCGCCGCGCCGGCCTGGCCGCCGAGCAGGGCGTGAAATGGGAATCCGAGGGCGCCGGCGAATATTCCGTCGAGATGACGGACAAGCCCGCGCGCGGCACCGAGATCACGCTGCACCTGAAGGAGGGCCAGGACGACCTGCTCTCAGGCTGGAAGCTGCGCCAGATCATCCGCAAGTATTCCGACCACATCGTCCAGCCGATCGTCATGAAGCAGGAGGAATGGAAGGACGGCGAACAGGTCGCCACCGACGAGGACGAAACGATCAACCAGGCGAACGCCCTGTGGGCGCGGCCGAAGTCCGACATCAGCGACGAGCAGTACAAGGAGTTCTACAAGCACGTCGGCCACGATTTCGACGAGCCGCTGGCCTGGCTGCACGCCCGCGTCGAGGGCCGCCAGGAGTACACCCAGTTGCTCTACATTCCTGCGCACGCGCCCTTCGACCTGTGGGACCGGAGCCAGCGCCACGGCATCAAGCTCTACGTGCGGCGCGTCTTCATCATGGACGACGCCGAGCAGCTGCTGCCGGCGTACCTACGCTTCGTGCGCGGGGTGGTCGACTCCAACGACCTGCCACTCAACGTCTCGCGCGAGATACTGCAGGAATCCAGGGATATCGAGGCGATCCGCGCGGGGTGTACCAAGAAGCTGCTCGTCCTGCTGGAGGATCTGGCGGAGAACCGCAAGGACGACTACGCAAAGTTCTGGCAGGAATTCGGCCGCGTGCTGAAGGAGGGCGTTGGCGAGGACCACGCCAACCGCGAGAAGATCGCCGGCCTGCTGCGCTTTGCCTCCACCCACGCCGACACGGAGGAGGAGGGCGTTTCGCTGGCCGACTACCTCGGCCGCATGAAGGAAGGGCAGGACAAGATCTACTACGTCACGGCCGACAGCTTCACCGCGGCCAGGCACAGCCCGCACCTGGAGATCTTCCGCAAGAAGGGCATCGAGGTGCTGCTGCTCTCCGATCGCGTGGACGAGTGGCTGCTGGGTCATCTCGCCGAGTTCCAGGGCAAGCACCTGCAATCTGTCGCAAAGGGCGGCCTCGACCTCGGCTCGCTGGAAGACGAGGCGGAAAAAAAGGCGCAGGAGGCGCAGGCCGACACCTTCAGGGAACTGGTCGGCAAAATCAAGACTTCGCTGGGCGAGCGGGTGAAGGAAGTGCGCGTGACGCACCGCCTCACCGACAGTCCGGCCTGCCTGGTGGCCGACGAGCATGACATGGGCGGCAATCTGGCCCGGCTGCTCAAGGCGGCAGGGCAGAAGGTGCCCGATTCGAAACCGATCCTGGAGATCAATCCGGAGCACCCGGTGGTGCAGCGGCTGAAATATGAGGAAAGGCGCTTCGACGACTGGAGCGCCGTATTGTTCGAGCAGGCCCTGCTCGCCGAGGGCGGCCAGTTGGAAGACCCGGCGGCTTTCGTCAGGCGCGTTAACGCCCTGATGCTGGAGATGGGCGGGAAATAAGGCTTCAGGCCACGGGCAGTTGTTTCGGCATTGAGCGGGGCGGGCGGCTCGGTTATAGTGCTGCCAACGTATCGTCATTGCCCCGCCATGCACAAGGCCAGCGAAGAACACGCGGTGCGAGAGCACCGGCTCGTCCTCCCCGAAGTGGTGGACGGGCTGGTCGCGGACGGCCTCATTCCCAAGGGGGTCGGCGAAGCCTTCAAGAAGGAAAGGCGTTACTTCAAGGGCGACACCCATCCGCTTGCCGTCGTCGCCGACCAGAAATGGAAGACGCTCGCCGAGCCCCACAAGGCGCTGACCCTGGAGTTCCTCACCGAATGGCTGGCGAAGCGCGTCGGGCTCGAGTACCTGCACATCGACCCGCTCAAGATCAACTTCCAGGCCGTCACGGACGTGGTGTCGAACGCGTACGCCACGCGCTTCAAGATCCTGCCGGTCGAGGTGAATACCCGCGAGGTGGTAATCGCCACCGCCGAGCCCTATTTGCGCGAGTGGGAGGCCGAGCTCAAGCCGATCCTGCGCAAGGACATCCGCCGCGTCGTCGCCAACCCGCAGGACATCGACCGCTACCTGGTCGAGTTCTACAACCTGGCGCGCTCGGTGAAGAAGGCCGAGCAGCAGGGCGGGGTGCGCAGCGGCGTCAGCAACTTCGAGCAGCTGGTCGAGCTGGGCAAGAGCAACCGCCAGTTCGATGCCAACGACCAGCACATCGTCAGCATCGTCGACTGGCTCTGGCAGTATGCCTTCGAGCAGCGCGCCAGCGACATCCACATCGAACCGCGGCGGGAACTCGGCATCGTGCGCTTCCGCATCGACGGCGTGCTGCACCAGGTCTACCAGATTCCCATGTCGGTGCTCGCCGCCATGACCAGCCGCATCAAGATCCTTGGTCGCATGGACGTGGTGGAGAAACGCCGCCCGCAGGACGGCCGCATCAAGACGCGCACGGCTGACGGGCAGGAGATCGAGCTACGGCTGTCGACCCTGCCGACCGCCTTCGGCGAGAAGCTGGTGATGCGCATCTTCGATCCGGAGGTGCTGGTGCGCGACTTCGCCGAGCTCGGCTTCAGCGACGACGACAAGGCGCGCTGGACCCAGATGACCGGGCAGCCGAACGGCATCATCCTGGTGACCGGGCCGACCGGTTCGGGCAAGACGACGACGCTGTACTCGACGCTGAAGCAGCTGGCGACGCCCGAGGTCAACGTGTGCACCATCGAGGACCCGATCGAGATGATCGAGGCCGCCTTCAATCAGGTGCAGGTGCAGAACAACATCGACATGACCTTCGCCGCCGGCGTGCGCGCGCTGATGCGCCAGGACCCGGACATCGTCATGGTGGGCGAAATCCGCGACCTGGAGACGGCCGACATGGCGGTTCAGTCGGCGCTGACCGGCCACCTGGTGCTGTCGACCCTGCATACCAACGATGCCCCTTCCGCCGTGACGCGGCTCCTCGACCTGGGCACGCCGGCCTATCTGCTGAATGCCACGCTGCTGGGCGTCATGGCGCAACGGCTGGTGCGCACGCTCTGTCCGCACTGCAAGACGGCCGCGCCGCTGACGCCCGAGGAGGAGGATATCTGGCAGGCCATGGTCGCGCCCTGGAAAGCCTCCCGCCCGCAGCAGGTCTATCATCCCGTCGGCTGCCTCGACTGCCGCATGACGGGTTACATGGGCCGGATCGGCCTCTACGAGATCATGCTGATGTCTCCCGAGCTGCGCAAACTGGTCACGCCGACCACCGAGATCGCCAAGGTGCGCGAGCTCGCCTGCCGGGAAGGCATGAAGCCCCTGCGCATTTCCGGCGCCATGAAGGTCGCGGCCGGGCTGACGACCCTGCAGGAAGTGCTGCAGGTCGCCCCGCCGGCGCAGAGCGAGTGATGTTTCTTCCCGCCCTTGGGCGGGGCTGAATAGCCGTCCTAGTAACGGTTGCCGTTCTGGCCGTAGAACGGCGGCCAGCGGCCGACCGAGTTCTCCAGCATGATCAGTTCGGCGTCTGTGTGGTTGATCACCGTCGCCGCGGCCATCATCCGCTCGCCCGAGGCGTGGATGTAGATCGGATGATCGTGGTGTTTGGTGCGGATGATTTCCTTCTGTTTCGGATCGCCCTTCGGTGTCACTTCGGCCTCGCCGTAGCAGAGGCAGAAATAGGTGCGCGACTCCTCCGCTTCGATGTAGCAGCCGGTGCCGCGGATGCCCATGGTGGCGGTCGGCGTGGCAAGCTGCAGGTTGCGCGCCCTGTCGCGGCCTTTCCCGAAGACGCTGAGCACCCTGCCGGTGATGACGCGCATCACCTGCGCGCCGCCGCTGTCCTCGAAGGTGATCTTGGTTTTCTCTCGCTGCAGGAAGGCGTCCGGGCCGATGATGTAGACAGCCTCGCCGCCTTCGCCGGTCATGACGGTCTGGCCGGGCTTGATGTTCAGGCCGATCGAGGCGCGGGTGTTGTCCACGCCGACCGGCCCCCTGATGTGGCGGAAGCCCGGGGTGGCCGGCAGCGAGCCGGCGGAGAGGGCATCGCGCACCAGGCCGAGGATGCCGCCGGCGCCCAGCGCCCCCGCGGCGGCCAGCTTGAGCAGGATTTCGCGGCGGG
Source organism: uncultured Rhodocyclaceae bacterium (assembly GCA_964475635.1). Lineage (GTDB taxonomy): Bacteria > Pseudomonadota > Gammaproteobacteria > Burkholderiales > Rhodocyclaceae > Desulfobacillus. The sequence continues at coordinate 4,258 of CAYYXS010000018.1, read as the reverse complement.
CGAGGCGCTCTGTTTCTTGATGGTTCATCGATTTCTCCTTTCGAAGGCCGCTATTTTCCACTATTTGCTGAGCAGGCGCATGGCGCGTTCCAGGCCTTCGAGCGTCAGCGGGAACATGCGGCCGCCCAGAATGCTGTGCAGGAGGGTGATGGAGTGGCGGTAGGGCCACAGGTGCTCCGGCTCCGGGTTGAGCCAGGCGGCGTGCGGGTAGGTGTCGAGCAGGCGCCGCATCCAGGTGGCGCCGGACTCCTCGTTCATGTACTCCACCGAGCCGCCCGGCTGCATGATCTCGTAGGGGCTCATGGTGGCATCGCCGACCAGGATCAGCTTGTAGTCGGGGCCGAACTTGTGCATCACGTCCCACAGCGGGTAGCGCTCCGAATGGCGGCGGCGGTTGTCGCGCCAGACGTGGTCGTAGACGCAGTTGTGGAAGTAGAAATATTCGAGATGCTTGAACTCGGTCTTGGCCGCCGAGAACATCTCCTCGCAAACGCGGATGTGGTCATCCATCGAGCCGCCGATGTCGAGGAACAGCAGCACCTTCACCTTGTTGTGGCGTTCCGGGCGCATCAGCAGGTCTAGCCAGCCGGCATTGCGCGCGGTGGCCGAAATGGTGCCGTCGAGGTCGAGCTCTTCGGCCGCGCCCTCGCGCGCGAAGCGGCGCAGCCGGCGCAGCGCCACCTTGATGTTGCGCGTGCCCAGTTCCACCTTGTCGTCGAGATTGCGGAACTCGCGGTTCTCCCACACCTTGATTGCCGTCCGGTTGCCGGCCGATTCCGCCCCGATGCGGATGCCTTCCGGGTGGTAGCCGTGGGCGCCGAAGGGGCTCGATCCGCCGGTGCCGATCCACTTCGAGCCGCCGGCATGACGCTCCTTCTGCTCCTGCAGGCGCTTTTTGAATTCCTCCATCAGCTTGTCCCAGCCGAGGGCCTGCAGCTTCGCCTTTTCCTCGGGCGTAAGGTGCTTCTTCGCCATCAGGCGCAGCCAGTCCTCGGGGATTTCAGCCTCCAGGCCGGGGATGCGCTCGACGCCCTTGAAGTATTCGCCGAAGGCCCGGTCGAACTTGTCGTAGTTGGTCTCGTCCTTGACCAGGCAGGCGCGGGACAGGAAGTAGAACTCGTCGATGCTGTGCCCGGCAACGTGCTTTTGCAGCGCCTCCAGCAGAGTGAGAAACTCCTTGGTCGAAACCGGCAGCTTGGCCTGCTTCAGGTGGTGGAAGAAATCGATCAGCATCGGTGGCTACCTGACGTCGGTTTGGTCGGGGCGAAATATTTCGCTGCGGTTGCGGCCGCCGCGCTTGGCGCGGTAGAGCGCCTCGTCGCAGCAACGCACGAGCTCGTCCGGGGTGCGCGCATGCTCGGGATAGGCCGAGAGGCCGCAGGAAATCGTCGTTTCGAGCTGGAAATCGCCGAAGGGCACCCGCATGGTCCGGAAGGTGTTTCGCCAGTCCTCGGCGCGATCCAGAGCGACTTCCAGGGGCATGCGCGGCAGCAGCACCACGAACTCCTCGCCGCCGTAGCGGCAGGGGACATCCCCTGTCCGGACGTTGCTCCAGAGCAGGGCTGCCAGTTCGCGCAGCACCTTGTCGCCGGCCTGGTGCCCGTAGGTGTCGTTCAGTTTCTTGAAGTGGTCGATGTCGATCATCACGAGCGAGAGCGGATAGCCCTCGCGCTTGGCGCGTGCCAGCTCGCGCTCCAGGGTTTCGTCGAGGTAGCGCCGGTTGAAGAGGTTGGTCAGCCCGTCGCGCACCGCCAGTTCGCGCAGTTCCTCCTGCAGGCGGTGGATCTCGGCGAGCTGGGTCTCCAGCATGGCGTTGGTCTGCTTCAGGTCATCCTCCATCCGCTTCCGGTCCGAGATGTCGTGCTTGAGGGCCACGTAGTGCACGGTTTCACCCCTCTCGTTGCAGACCGGAGCGATCGCCATCAGTTCGGTGAACTGGCTGCCGTTCTTGCGGCGGTTGACGATCTCGCCGCGCCAGATGTTGCCTGAGCAAATGGTATTCCACAGGTTCTCATAGAATGCCTTGTCATGGCAGCCGCTGCTGAAGATGCGCGTATGCCGGCCCACCAGTTCCTCCTTGGTATAGCCGGTATTGCGGATCAGCGCGGGATTGACGTACTCGATGACACCGTCAGGATCGGTGATGGCGACCCCTTCGGCGGCAGCCTCGATGGCGGCGCCGCGCGCCAGCATGACGACCTCCGTCTGCTTGCGGGCGGCGATCTCCCGCCTGAGCTTGCGGTTCAGGGCGAGGAAGCCGACGACGATGGCGCCGAGCACCAGCGCCAGGCCGGCACTCGCGGCGGCTGCCACCGTCATGCGTCGGTCCGGGCGCGGCGCCGGATCGTAGAGAAATCCATCGAGCGGAAAATCGCGCGGCAGCATGCCGAGATCGGCATAGGTGTCGGCGATATGCCTCCAGCGGCCCGGATGCATGTGACCGATCTCTATCAGGTCAGTTCGCACTAGCCTCAGCATCTCGGTCGCCTCGAAGCGCAGGTGCTCGCGGCTCTTGCGTTTGCCGTAGCGGGCGAGGATCAGCTCGACGATCTCATCCTGATGCTGCATGGCGTAGTTCCAGCCCCGCAGACTGGCGTCGCGGAAAGCCTTGACCCGCTCCGGCTGCCGGGCGATCTCGCCGACCGAGGTGAAGAGGTTGTCGCCATAGAAGTCGATGCCTGCGGCACGCGGGGAGAACTCCAGGTAGGGGAATTTCTTCTGATCGAACAAATACGGATCGTCGGTGCTGTAGGCGGTCAGCACGTCGGTGCGGCCGTCGACAAGGTCCTGGTGGTCGAAACTGTGCGGCTGGATGCGCAGCAGCTTCTCGCTGACGCCTTCCTTGCGCAGATAGGCGAAGATCTCCTCGGCATGAGGCTCGATCATGAGCCGCTTGCCGACCAGATCGTGCACCGTGCGGATATCGCCGTTGCGACGTGCGATAAGGATGAAGGGGGAATGCTGGAAGATCACGGCCAGCGCCACCACCGGCTCGCCGCGTGCGCGGGCCAGGATCAGTGCAGAATTCGAAACGCCGAACTGGGCCCGGCCGTCGAGCACTTCCCGGACCGGATCGGTCGACGGACCGGCCTCGACGATGCTGACATCCAGGCCGGCCTCGCGGAAAAACCCCTTTTCAAGGGCCGCGTAATACCCGGCGAACTGGAACTGGTGCTTCCATTTCAGTTGCAGGACGACCTTCTCCAGGGCGCCGGCGGTGAGCGGCGTCAGCAGGGCGGCGAGGAGAAGGAGCAGGCGCATGGCCGGCCGCAGTCAGCGGTTCTGCCGCGCCATGTAGGCCAGGCGTTCGAAGAGGTGCACGTCCTGCTCGTTCTTCAGCAGCGCGCCGTGCAGCGGCGGAATGGCAGCCTTGTTGTCCTTCGCGCGCAAGGCTTCGGGCGGGATGTCTTCGGCCACCAGCAGCCTGAGCCAGTCGAGCAGCTCGGAAGTGGAGGGCTTTTTCTTCAGGCCGGGAATTTCGCGCAGCTCGAAGAAGACTTCCAGCGCCTCGCGGATCAGGGCCTGCTTCAGGCCTGGGAAATGCACGTCGATGATGCTCTGCATCGTCCCCTTGTCGGGGAACTTGATGTAGTGGAAGAAGCAGCGGCGCAGGAAGGCGTCGGGCAGCTCCTTCTCGTTGTTGCTGGTGATGAAGACGATGGGACGGTGGCGCGCCTTGATCAGTTCGTGCGTCTCGTAGACGTAGAACTCCATGCGATCCAGCTCGCGCAGCAGGTCGTTGGGGAACTCGATGTCCGCCTTGTCGATCTCGTCGATGAGGATGACCATCGGCGTTTCGGCCGAGAAGGCCTGCCAGAGCACGCCCTTGACGATGTAGTTGGCAATGTCCTTGACGCGGCCGTCTCCCAGTTGCGAGTCGCGCAGGCGCGAGACGGCGTCGTACTCGTAGAGGCCCTGCTGCGCCTTGGTGGTGGATTTGATGTGCCACTGCAGCAGGGGCAGGCCGAGGGCGGCGGCCACGGTTTCCGCCAGCATGGTCTTGCCGGTGCCGGGTTCGCCCTTCACCAGCAGGGGGCGTTGCAGGGTGATCGCCGCGTTGACGGCAAGCATGAGGTCGGGAGTGGCGACGTAATCGACAGAGCCTTCGAAGCGCATGGGAATGTCCATTGGTTGAGTTGCCTGATTATAGAGGCTTGAGGTAAGTTGAACCATGCCGGCCGCCGTCCCGCGGAGGCTGACTTTTCAAATCGGGATAGGGGCGGTCAGGATACCTGACCGAGCCCCTCCCACACCACCC
>CAYYXS010000017.1:0-88019 GCA_964475635.1 uncultured Rhodocyclaceae bacterium | reverse complement strand
ACCGATGCCGTCGCGCCTGACCTCCGTGAGCCGCCCGGCCGCGTCGTAGTCGTAGAACACGCTGTGGCGGCTATCGGCAACGTGTCTGAGCCGGCCCAGTTCGTCGTAGTCGTAGCGGGTGGTAAGCCTCTGGCTGACGGGCGCGCTGGAATCGAGGGGATAGTGCGGATTGGTCGCGTAGACGTCGACCTGCGCACTGGTGGTGGAGAGGAGGTGCTGCGCGCCTGCCTGGTTTGGCCGAGTGCGGGAAGCGCGCCATCGCGGCGGCGGGCATCGCCGCCTACGCTCGCAGCGAGAAGGCGATGGCCGACCGGGGCTGCTACAGCTTCAAGTGCTTGGAGTTTTTGGGGTGGACGATGGGACTCGAACCCACGACAACCGGAATCACAATCCGGGACTCTACCAACTGAGCTACGTCCACCACTGATGCCTGGGGCTGGCGCGCCCGACAGGACTCGAACCTGTAACCCCCGGCTTAGAAGGCCGGTGCTCTATCCGGTTGAGCTACGGGCACCTGTCCCACAGGGACTGCCTGCGGTCATCGGTACTGCGCCACTGCTGGTCGGGGTGAGAGGATTCGAACCTCCGACATCCTGGTCCCAAACCAGGCGCGCTACCGGGCTGCGCTACACCCCGAAGACGCGGCATTTTACTCGGGCACCCCCCATAGGTCAATCGAATCAATGCGCTCCGAAGTTTTACTTGCGACCCCAGGATATTTCTGATATTAAAGCGACTTTTCCCGAGAGTCCGGGTTCGGAAAATGGCTGAAGACATCCTCCACAAGCAGTTCCCGCCCTATGTGGCAAAAAAGGGCGAAGAGTACATGAACAGCAAGCAGCTCAAACACTTCCGCGTCATTCTGGAGACGCTCAAGGGAGAACTGCTGCAGGACATCGAGCGCACGGTACATACCATGCAGGACGAAGCGACCGTCTTCGCCGACCCGAACGATCGCGCCAGCCAGGAATCCGACATCGCCCTCGAACTGCGCAACCGCGACCGCGAGCGCAAGCTGATCAAGAAAATCGACGAAGCACTCGGCCGCATTGAAAAGGGGGAATACGGCTACTGCGACTCCTGCGGCGTGGAGATCGGCCTGAAGCGACTGGAAGCCCGTCCCACCGCCACGATGTGCATCGACTGCAAGACGCTGGAGGAATTGCGCGAGAAACAGGTCGCAAAATAAATGGCTGTGGGAGCGCCCTGCTGGGCGCGATCGCGGGCGGTAGCCCGCTCCCACAAACAAAAAAGGACGCCGAGGCGTCCTTTTTTGTTGCCCGGAGGGGAGCTTACTGCTGAGCCGGAGCCGCTTCAGCGGCAGCCTTCATGGACAGGCGCACGCGGCCCTTCTCGTCGGCCTCGAGCACCTTGACGCGCACGGCCTGGCCTTCCTTGAGATAGTCGGAGACCTGGTTCACGCGCTCGTTGGCGATCTGCGAGATGTGCAGCAGGCCGTCCTTGCCCGGCAGGATCTGCACGATGGCGCCGAAGTCGAGCAGGCGCAGCACGGTGCCGTCGTAGATCCTGCCGACTTCCACTTCGGCGGTGATGTCCTCGATGCGCTTCTTGGCCAGGGCGCCGGCCTCGGCGCTGACCGAGGCGATGGTCACGGTGCCGTCGTCGTTGATGTCGATGACGGTGCCGGTCTCCTCGGTGAGGGCGCGGATCACCGCACCGCCCTTGCCGATCACGTCGCGAATCTTTTCCGGGTTGATCTTCATGGTGATCAGGCGCGGCGCGTAGGTGGATATCTCGCCCGGGGCGTTCATCGACTGCTTCATCAGGCCGAGGATGTGCATGCGCGCCTCGTTGGCCTGGGTCAGCGCGACGTGCATGATCTCCTTGGTGATGCCCTGGATCTTGATGTCCATCTGCAGGGCGGTGACGCCGTTGTCGGTGCCGGCCACCTTGAAGTCCATGTCGCCGAGGTGGTCCTCGTCGCCGAGGATGTCGGTCAGCACGGCGAAGCGGTTGCCTTCCTTGATCAGGCCCATGGCGATGCCGGCGACGTGCGCCTTCAACGGCACGCCGGCGTCCATCAGCGCCAGCGAGCCGCCGCAAACGGAGGCCATCGAGCTGGAGCCGTTCGACTCGGTGATCTCGGAGACCACGCGCATCGAGTAGCTGAACTCCTCGGCCGAGGGCAGCACGGCCGCCAGCGCCCGCTTGGCCAGGCGGCCGTGGCCGATCTCGCGGCGCTTCGGGCTACCGACGCGGCCGGTCTCGCCGGTGGCGAAGGGCGGCATGTTGTAGTGCAGGAGGAAGCGCTCGCGGTATTCGCCCTGCAGCGCGTCGATGATCTGCTCGTCGCGGCCGGTGCCGAGCGTGGCCACCACCAGGGCCTGCGTCTCGCCGCGGGTGAACAGCGCCGAGCCGTGGGTGCGCGGCAGCACGCCGTGGCGGATGGCGATCGGGCGCACGGTGCGGGTGTCGCGGCCGTCGATGCGCGGCTCGCCGTCGAGGATCTGGTTGCGGACGATCTTCGCTTCGAGTTCGAAGATCAGGTTGCCGACCGTGGTCGCGTCGGGCGCGTTATCCACGCCTTGGCCGGCGCAGAGCGCCTCGATGGTCTTCTTGGTCACCTCGCGGCACTTCACGGTGCGCGCCTGCTTGCTGGTGGTGCGATAGGCTTCGCGCAGGTCGGCCTCGGCCAGTTCGGCGACGCGGGCGATAAGCGCCTCGTCCTTGGCCGGCGGCTGCCAGTCCCACTCGGGTTTGCCGGCGACTTCGACCAGCTCGTTGATGGCGTTGATGGCGGCCTGCATCTGCTCGTGTCCGAAAACCACGGCGCCGAGCATGACGTCCTCGGACAGTTCCTGCGCCTCGGACTCGACCATCAGCACGGCGGCGGCGGTGCCGGCGACGACCAGGTTGAGCTGGCTCTCCTTCACCTGCGACATCGTCGGGCACATGACGTACTGGCCGTTCATGTAGCCGACGCGGGCGGCGCCGATCGGGCCGTTGAAGGGGATGCCGGAGATCGACAGGGCGGCCGAGACGCCGATCATGGCCGGGATGTCGGGATCGATCTCGGGGTTGCTCGACAGCACGGTGATGACCACCTGCACGTCGTTGTAGAGGCCATCAGGAAAGAGCGGCCGGATCGGGCGGTCGATCAGGCGCGAGGTGAGGATCTCCTTCTCCGAAGGACGGCCCTCGCGCTTGAAGAAGCCGCCGGGGATGCGGCCGGCGGCGTAGACCTTCTCGACGTAGTCGACGGTCAGCGGGAAGAAGTCCTGGCCGGGCTTCGGCTCCTTGGCGGCGACGACGGTGGCGAGCACGACGGTCTCGTCCATGTTGACCAGGACGGCGCCGTGGGCCTGGCGCGCGATCTCGCCGGTCTCCAGCGTGACGGTGTGCGCGCCGTAGGCAAAACTTTTCTTGGTTGCAGTCAGCAAGGCAGTATCCTTTCAATCAGCACGGGACGGACCGGCCGCCCCGAAAACGACAAAGCCGGCGCGCCCGTTCGGGGCGTCGCCGGCAAATCCGCCAGAAAGCGGGGCACGTGCGGCTCGCAGCTTACTTGCGCAGGCCGAGGCGCTCGATCAGCGCGCGGTAGCTGTCGGCATTCGTGCGCTTGAGGTAGTCGAGCAGCTTGCGTCGCTGGCTCACCATGCGCAGCAGACCGCGGCGCGAGTGGTGGTCCTTGACGTGTTCCTTGAAGTGACCGGTGAGGTCGTTGATGCGGTTGGTCAGCAGCGCGATCTGCACTTCGGGCGAGCCGGTGTCGCCCTGCGCGCGCTGGAAATCGGCCACGACTTTGGCCTTGTCGGCGGTGGTGAATGCCATTTGAATTTTCTCTCAAACGCAGTTGAAATCAGGCGCCGCCCCGGTTTGATAGAGCACTGCACCCCATGTGGTTTCATCCGAGCTTCGAATGAAGGGGCGCATTATACCCGCGCACCTCCGCTCGGGCAAGAAAAACCCTATTTATCAAGGACGGCGGCAACCATTCTGAGCGGCGCCACGCTCCCCTCCTGCGTCGCCTGGCCGAGGCCGAGAAACAGCCCGCCCGTACCGTAGAGCCGCAGACGGCCCGCCATGATTTTCCCGGAGCGCACCGCCTGCCCGCGCATCAGGTTGCGGGCGCCGGTCTCATCGAGGTCGAGCCGCGGCAGCGCCGCCAGCAGGACGTCCGGCGGCTGCAGCAGCGCCGCCCTGGATTCGGGCGGCAGGGCTTCGAGCGCGGCCAGGGTGACGGCGCCCTGCAGCGTCAGGCCGCCGATGCGCGAGCGGCGCAGGGCCGTCAGGTGGCCGCCGCAGCCGAGCGCCGCGCCGATGTCCTGCGCCAGCGTGCGCACGTAGGTGCCCTTGCTGCAGTCGACGGCAATGTCCATTTCCTCGCCCTCGAACCGCAGCAGTTCCAGGACGTGGATGGTCACCCGACGCGGTGCACGCTCCAGCTCGATGCCCTGGCGGGCGTACTCGTAGAGAGGGCGGCCGTCGCGCTTGAGGGCGGAATGCATCGGCGGCACCTGCTCGATCTCGCCGCGGAAATGCGCCAGTACCGCCTCGGCCCGCTCAGGCGCAATCGTCACGGAGCGGCTCTGCAGCACCCGCCCTTCCGCGTCCGCCGTATCGGTGGTGACGCCGAGGCGGATCGTCGCCTCGTAGCGCTTGTCGGCGTGGAGCAGTTCGCCGGAAAACTTGGTCGCCTCGCCGAAGCACAGGGGCAGCAGGCCGGTGGCCATCGGATCGAGGGTGCCGGTGTGGCCGGCCTTGGCCGCGTTGAACAGCCATTTGGCTTTCTGCAAGACGGCGTTCGAAGTCAGGCCACCCGGCTTGTCGAGCAGCAGGACACCGTCGATGCGACGCCGCGGCTGGCGCTGCGGGCGGTTCACTGGTGGCGGTCTGATTTGACAGCCTCGTCGATCAGGCGCGACAGGCGGTCGCCCCGCTCGACCGATTCATCGAAGACGAAATGCAGTTCGGGCAGGGTATGAATGCGGATGCGACGACCCAGCTCGCGGCGCAGGAAGCCGCCGGCGCGGCGCAGGCCGGCCTCGATGTCCTGCCGTGCCGAGGGCTCGGCCAGTGTGGTGTAGAAGACCTTGGCGTGGGCGTAGTCCGGCGTCAGTTCGACGCCGGTGAGAGTGACCAGGGCAACGCGCGGGTCCTTCAGCTCCAGCCGGATCAGCTCGGCCAGTTCGCGCTGCACCTGCTCGGCGACGCGGCTGCTGCGGGAGAACTCCTTGGGCATAAGCCGTCAGCCTAGAGGGTCCGCGCCACTTCCTCGATCTCGAAGACTTCGAGCTGGTCGCCTTCCTGGATATCGTTGTAATTCTTCAGCGAAAGCCCGCACTCGAAGCCGGCCTTGACTTCGCGCACGTCGTCCTTGAAGCGCTTCAGCGAATCCAGTTCGCCCGTCCAGACCACCACATTGTCGCGCAGCAGGCGCACCTGCGAGCCACGGCGCACCAGACCGTCCAGCACATAGCAGCCGGCGACGGAGCCGACCTTGGAAATGCGGAACACCTGGCGGATCTCTACCAGGCCGATGGCGCGCTCCTTCTTCTCGGGGGCCAGCATGCCGGACATGGCCGCCTTCACCTCGTCCACGGCGTCGTAGATGATGTTGTAGTAGCGGATGTCCACACCGGTGTTCTCGGCGGCCTTGCGCGCGCTGGCATCGGCGCGGGTGTTGAAGCCGATGATGACGGCCTTGGAGGCCGAGGCCAGGTTGACGTCGGATTCGCTGACGCCGCCCACGGCGGCGTGGATGATGTTGACCTTCACCTCGTCGGTCGAGAGTTTCTGCAGCGCGTGCGACAGCGCTTCCTGCGAGCCCTGCACGTCCGCCTTGACGATGAGCGGCAGGCTCTTCACTTCGCCCTCACCCATCTGCTCGAACATGTTCTCCAGCTTGGCCGCCTGCTGCTTGGCCAGCTTCACGTCGCGGAACTTGCCTTGGCGGAACAGGGCGATCTCGCGCGCCTTGCGCTCGTCGGCCAGCGCCATCGCCTCGTCGCCGGCCATCGGCACGTCGGAAAGGCCCTGGATCTCGACGGGGATGGACGGGCCGGCCGCGTCGATCGGTTCCCCGTTCTCGTCGAGCATGGCGCGCACGCGGCCATACACGGCACCGGCCAGCAGGATATCGCCGCGCTTCAGCGTGCCAGACTGCACAAGGATGGTCGCCACCGGGCCCTTGCCCTTGTCGAGGCGCGATTCGATGATGAGCCCCTTGGCCAGGGTCTCCTTCGGCGCCTTCAGCTCCTGCACCTCGGCCTGCAGCAGCACCTGCTCGATCAGGTCGTCGATGCCCTGTCCGGTCTTGGCCGATACCGGCACGAAGGGCGAGTCGCCGCCGTATTCCTCAGGCACAACGCTCTCGGCCACCAGCTCCTGCTTGACGCGCTCGGGGTTGGCCTCGGGCTTGTCGATCTTGTTCACCGCCACCACCAGCGGCACGTTGGCGGCCCTGGCATGGTGGATGGCCTCTTTGGTCTGCGGCATGACGCCGTCGTCGGCGGCCACCACCAGGATGACGATGTCGGTAGCCTTGGCGCCGCGTGCGCGCATGGCGGTAAACGCCTCGTGACCCGGCGTGTCGAGGAAAGTCACCATGCCTCTCGGCGTCTCAACGTGATAGGCGCCGATGTGCTGCGTGATGCCGCCCGCCTCGCCGGAAGCGACGCGGGTCTTGCGGATGTAGTCGAGCAGCGAGGTCTTGCCGTGGTCGACGTGGCCCATCACGGTCACCACCGGCGCGCGGGGCTCCAGCACCACATCCCTGCGTTCCTGCTCCGCCTCGGCCAGCAGGGCATCCGGATCGTCCAGCTTGGCAGCCTTGGCGACATGCCCCATCTCCTCGACGACGATCATCGCCGTCTCCTGGTCCAGCATCTGGTTGATGGTGACCATGGAACCGAGTTTCATCAGCACCTTGATGACCTCGGCGGCCTTCACCGCCATCTTGTGCGCCAGGTCGGCGACGGTAATGGTTTCGGGTATCAGTACCTCGCGCACGATGGGCTCGGCCGGCATTTGCGATTGCACGTGCTCATCGTGGGCCTGATGGCGGTGCCTGCCGCCGCCCTTCGCACCGCGCCAGCCGGAGGCTGCCCCGGTGTCGCCGCGCGTCTTGATAGTGCGCTTCTTGGCGGCTTCCTCCTTCCAGGCAGCCGTCGCCTTCTTCTGTTTCTCGTCCTTCTTGTCAGGCTTGCCGGCAGGCTTATGCAGGGTGCCGGTGGTGGCCGTGCCCGGCGCCGCCTCCTGCGCCTTGGCTTTTTCCGCCTCGGCGGCGGCCTGCTGGGCAAGCCGTTCTTCCGCTTCCTGGCGGGCCTTCGCCTCCCGTTCCTGCTTTTCCTTCAGTTCCGCCGCCTGGCGCGCCATCAATTCCGACTGCTTCTGCGATTCCAGTTCGCGCAGCTTGGCCTGTTCGGCATCCACCACGGGCTGCGGCGCGGCAGCCGGCGTCGGCGCGGGGGCCTCGGCTGCCTGCGTCTCGTCGCGCTTGACGAAGACGCGCTTCTTGCGCACCTCGACCTGGATCGTTCGCGCCTTGCCGGAGGCGTCGGCCTTCTTGATCTCGGTGGTCTGCTTCCGCGTCAGCGTGATCTTCGACTTGCTCTCCGTCGCACCGTGTGACTTGCGCAGGTAATCGAGCAGCTTGGTCTTGTCTGCATCGCTAAGGGTGTCTGTCTCGCCCTGCTTGCTGACACCTGCCTTGGCCAACTGCTCCAGCAACGCGGTCGAAGGCATTTTCAGCTCGCTGGCGAATTGGCTTACGTTGGTCTGTGCCATATCGGCTCCTTACTCGAACCAGTGCGCGCGCGCCGTGGTAATCAGGTTCCTGGCCCGCTCGTCGTCGATGCCTGACAGCTCGACCAGCTCGTCGACCGCCAGATCCGCCAGATCGTCGCGGGTGCGAATGTTGCCGCGCGCAAGCTTCGCCGCCAGCGGCTTGTCCATGCCTTCCAGGCTGAGCAGGTCGTCGGCGACGTTCTCGAGCTGCTCCTCGTCGACGATCGCCTCCGTCAAAAGCACGTTGCGCGCGCGGTTGCGCAACTCGTTCACCGTGTCCTCGTCGAAGGCCTCGATTTCGAGCATCTCGTTGAGCGGTACGTAGGCAATTTCCTCTACGGTGGAGAATCCTTCCTCGATCAGGATGTCGGCCACCTCTTCGTCCACATCGAGCTTTTCCATGAACAGCTTGCGGATGGAGCCGTGCTCCTCCTCGGACTTCTTCTGCGATTCCTCGACCGTCATCAGGTTGATGGTCCAGCCGGTCAGCTCGGAGGCCAGGCGCACGTTCTGCCCGGAACGGCCGATGGCGATGGCCAGGTTGTCCTCGTCCACCACCACATCCATGCTGTGCTTTTCCTCATCGACGACGATGCTGCTGACGTCGGCCGGCGCCAGGGCGCCGATGACGAACTGGGCCGGGTCGGGCGACCAGAGGACGATGTCTACGCGCTCGCCGGCCAGTTCGTTGGTCACGGCGGTGACGCGGGAGCCGCGCATGCCGACGCAGGTGCCTATGGGGTCGACGCGCGGGTCGTTCGATTTCACGGCGATCTTGGCGCGCACGCCGGGATCGCGGGCAGCGGACTTGATCTCGAGCAGGCCGTCTTCCATCTCCGGCACTTCCAGCTCGAACAGCTTGATGATGAATTCCGGCGCGGTGCGCGAGAGGATCAGCTGCGGGCCGCGCGCGGCGCGGTCGATCTTCAGCAGGTAGGCGCGCACGCGGTCGCCGACGCGCAGGTTCTCCTTCGGGATCGTCTGGTCGCGCGGCAGCACCGCCTCGATGCGGCCGGCCTCGATGATCGCATTGCCGCGTTCGATGCGCTTCACCGTGCCGGTGACGAGATGCTCCTTGCGCTCGAGAAAATCGTTCAGAACCTGCTCGCGCTCGGCATCGCGGATCTTCTGCAGGATGACCTGCTTGGCCGCCTGGGCGCCGATGCGGCCGAAGTCGATCGGCTCGAGCTGTTCCTCGATGAATTCGTCGAGCTGTATCTCGGACATTTCCTCCTGCGCCTCGGAGAGGCCGATCTGGGCATCGGGGTTTTCCACGGCCTCGTCCGGCACGACCTGCCAGCGGCGGAAGGACTCGAACTCGCCGGTTTCCTTGTCGATGGCGACGCGCACGTCTGCTTCTTCATTGATGCGTTTCTTGGTGGCGGAGGCAAGCGCCGATTCCAGAGCCGCGAAAACGATGTCCTTGGCGACGTTCTTCTCGCGCGCCAGGGCATCCACCAGCAGCAGCATCTCCTTGCTCATAACTTTCTCCTGCCCATCCTCAAATCAGAACTTGTACTTCGGCACCAGGCGGGCCTTGTCCACCTGGTCCAACTCGAATACCTGCGTCTTGCCGTCGCACTCCAGCTTCAGCCGGCCTTCCTCGACGCCCGCCAGCAGGCCGGTGAAGTTGCGCTGGCCGTTCACCGCCAGTAGCAGGCGTATCTGCGCCTCCTGGCCGGTGAAGCGGACGAAGTCCGCCGGCTTCTTCAGCGGCCGATCGAGCCCGGGCGAGGACACTTCCAGCCGGTCGTAGTCGATGTTCTCGACGGCGAACAGCCGCGTCAGGTGGTTGCTCACGGCGGCGCAATCGTCCACCGTTACCCCTTTCGGGCTGTCGATGAATACGCGCAACAGCCGGGCTCTCGGGCTGGTCTCGAAATCGACCAGCTCGTAACCCATGCCTTCAACCGCCTGCTCGATGACTTTTGCCAGTTCCATGCGCTACAAATAAAAAATGGGCGAAACGCCCATCCCTTGCATCCCTTGCCCTTTTGTAGCCCGCCCGGCACCGCGGACCGGCCCGAAAGCGGAAAACATTGAAATTCTAGCAGAAGTTGCCCGGGAACTACAAACGATCGTCGGGTTTTCCGGACGGCAGAGCCTTCAGCAGGCCGCGCACCTCCTCCTCGGCCAGTTCGACCACCTGGCCGCGCTTGAGCCGCGGCGGCATGGATATCGGACCGAAGCGCACCCGGATCAGGCGGCTGACCTGGACGCCGATAGCCTCGAAAAGGCGCCGCACCTCGCGATTGCGCCCCTCGTTGAGCGTGACGTGATACCAGCGGTTGGTCCCTTCGCCCCCGCGCGAGAAGAGCGTATTGAAGTGGGCAATGCCGTCCTCCAGTTCGACGCCTTCGAGCAGGGCCTGTTCCTGAGCCTCGCCCAGTTCGCCGATGATGCGCACCGCGTACTCGCGCTCGAGCTCGTAGCGCGGGTGCATCAGGCGGTTTGCCAGCTCGCCGCTGCTGGTGAAGACGAGCAGTCCCTCGGTGTTGAAATCCAGCCGGCCGACATTTACCCAGCGGCCGCCGCCTATGCGTGGCAGTTTGTCGAAGACGCTGGGCCGGCCTTGCGGATCGTCGCGCGATACGATCTCGCCGTCCGGTTTGTGGTAGAGGAGCACGCGCGGCGAGCGCGGGGCGAATTTCAGGTTGACCGGCTTGCCGTTTACCCGCACGCGATCCTGCGGGCCGATGCGCTGGCCGACATGGGCCGGCTTGCCGTTGACGCTGACCCGGCCGGCAACGATCCAGTCCTCGATTTCGCGGCGCGAGCCAAGGCCGGACTGGGCCAGCATCTTGTGCAGTTTCTGCGGCTCGGCCTGGACGACGTGGCGCATGGGCTGGCCGCGACGCCCGCCGGGGCGCGGCCTGTCATCCGGCGCCATGCGGTTGCCGTCAGCCTCCTTGCGCCGCTCATGAGAACGGCTGCCTTGCGGCTGGGCATCAGCCGCCGGCGGGCGGAAAGGACTACGCTTGCGCTGCGTCGGCAAGATCCATCACCCTTTCGATTTCTGTGAGCGGCGGCAGTTCGGCAAGGCTGCGCAGGCGCAGATCGTCGAGGAACTTCTTGGTGGTGGCATAGAGTGCCGGTCGCCCCGGCGTGTCGCGGTGGCCGACGGTGTCGATCCAGCCGCGCCCCTCGAGCACCTTGATGACGTTGGGCGAAACAGCCACTCCTCGTATGTCCTCGATGTCGCCGCGCGTCACCGGCTGCCGGTAGGCGATGATGGCCAGGGTCTCCAGCACTGCGCGCGAATAGCGCGGCGGCTTTTCGTTCTTCAGGCGATCGAGATAGGGCTGGTATTCCGGTTTCGTCTGGAAACGCCAGCCGCTCGCCAGCTGCACCAGTTCGACGCCGCGGCCGGCCCACTCGGTGCGCAGGTCGTTCAGCAGCACGCGCCAGGTGTCATCGTCGAACTCCTCGTCGAAGAGCTTCTTCATGTCGCTGAGCGACAATGGTTCTGCCGTGGTGAGCAGCGCCGTCTCCAGGATGCGCTTGTATTCCTCAGGGGTGTACGGTTGCGATGTCGACATCGTTCGGTCCATTTCCGGCCTGGGCCAATTTTACATAGATCGGGGCGAACACCTCGCGCTGGCTCACCTCGATCAGGCGCTCGCGCACGAGCTCCAGCACGGCAAGGAAATTCACCACCAGGCCTGCCACGCCGAGCTCGAGGTCGAAAAGCGCTTCGAACCCCAGATAGGTGCCGCCCTGCAGTTTGCGCAGGACGATGCTCATGTGCTCGCGCACGGAAAGCTCCTCGCGCCGAACCTTGTGGTGCTGCATCACCCTGGCGTGCTTCATGAGCGAGAGCCAGGCCACCTGCAGATCGTGCAGGTTTATCTCCGGCAGGCGCTCCGTCGCGGCGTCGGCGATCCACACCGACACCCAGCGGTAGTCGCGCATCGCCTGCGGCAGGGCTTCGATCTTCGCCGCGGCAGCCTTCATCTGCTCGTATTCGAGCAGGCGGCGCACCAGCTCGGCGCGCGGATCCGCCGCCTCTTCCTCCTGGACCTTCTTCGGCCGCGGCAGCAGCATGCGCGACTTGATCTCCAGCAGCATGGCCGCCATCAGCAGGTATTCGGCGGCCAGCTCGAGATTTCGCGTGCGCATCGCCTCGACGTATACGAGATACTGCGCCGTCAGCGGCGCCATCGGGATGTCGAGGATGTTGATATTGGCCTTGCGGATCAGGTAGAGCAGCAGGTCGAGCGGGCCTTCGAACGATTCGAGATAGACCTCCAGCGCGTCGGGCGGGATGTAAAGGTCCCGCGGCAACTCGGGCAGCGGCTCGCCGTAGAGCTTGGCAACGTGGGACGGCTCCGGCTGCGGCGTCTGCGGGGTCTCGCGCTCGCTCGTTTCCATGCTTCGATCAGGCCACCGTATAGGCGCCGGTGCCAATGGCGATCAGCTCGCCGCCGTCGTTGTGCAGTTCCATGCGCGTCACCGCCACCTTGTTGCCGGTGCGCAGGATGTAGCCCTTGGCCTCGAACCATTGTCCCAGGCCCGGGCGCAGGTAGTCGACGCGCATGTCGATGGTGCCGATGCGGGCGAACCGCTGCAGACGTTCCTCGACCGGTTCGTCGCGCAGCTTCTTCTGCAGTCCCAGAAAGGCGGTCAGGCCGCCGCAGACATCGATCACCGAGGAGATGACGCCCCCGTGCAGGTTGCCGCGCATGAAGTTGCCGACCAGTTCCGGCCGCATGGCAAAGCGCAGCACCGGAGTTTCGCCGGCAAGCGACACGACATCGAGGCCGAGCACCTTGTTGAAAGGAATCTTTTCGGCGAACACCTCGTGAATCGAGGCGAGCAGCCTGGTCTCGGCATCCTTGGCGTGGTGTGCCATATCCGGCCTCAGGTGTATTTCAGGCCCATCGATTCGCGCACGTCGCGCATCGTCTCCGTCGCCAGCCTGCGCGCCTTCTCGCAGCCGTCGGCGACGATGTTGCGCACCAGCACCGGGTCGTCGATATAAGCCTGGGCGCGCTCGTGCATCGGCTCCTGTTCCTTCAGCACGGCGTCGATCACGGGGTGCTTGCATTCGATGCAGCCGATGCCGGCGCTGCGGCAACCCCGCTGCACCCACTGCCTGGTGCCCTCGTCGGAGTACACCAGGTGGAACTGCCACACCGGGCATTTCTCCGGCTCGCCGGGATCGGTGCGGCGCACGCGCGCCGGGTCGGTCTGCATGGTGCGGATCTTCTTCGTCACCGAGTCGGCGCTCTCGCGCAGGAAGATGGCGTTGTGGTAGGACTTGGACATCTTCTGCCCATCCAGGCCGGGCATCCTGGCCGCTTCGGTCAGCAACGCCCCGGGCTCGACCAGGATCATCTTGCTGCTTCCTTCGAGAAACCCGAACAGCCGCTCCCGGTCGGCCAGCGACAGGCCGCCCGCCTCCTCGATGAGCGCATGAGCACGCTTCAGCGCCTGGTGGTCGCCTTCTTGCTGATAGCGCGTACGCAGCTCTTCGTAATGTCGGGCTCGTTCGTCGCCGAGCTTCCTGGCGGCTGCGCGCGCCTTCTCTTCGAAATCCTGTTCGCGGCCGTAGAGGTGGTTGAAGCGGCGCGCGATCTCGCGCGAGAACTCGATGTGCGGCACCTGGTCCTCGCCCACCGGCACCCGGTTGGCGCGGTAGATCAGGATGTCGGCCGACTGCAGCAGCGGATAGCCGAGGAAGCCGTAGGTCGACAGATCCTTGTGCTCCAGCTTTTCCTGCTGGTCCTTGTAGGTCGGCACGCGCTCGAGCCAGCCGAGCGGCGTCATCATCGACAGCAGCAGATGCAGTTCGGCATGCTCCGGCACGCGGGACTGGACGAACAGCGTTGCCTGGCCCGGGTCGACGCCGGCGGCCAGCCAGTCGATCACCATCTCCCAGGTGTTCTGCTCAATGGTTCCCGGCTCGTCGTAGGCGGTCGTCAGGGCATGCCAGTCGGCGACGAAGAACAGGCAGGGGTACTCGTTCTGCAGCGTCACCCAGTTTTTCAGGACGCCGTGGTAGTGGCCGAGATGGAGGCGCCCCGTGGGGCGCATGCCTGAGAGGACTCTTTCTGCGTACATGTCTGTCAATTCAGAATTGGAAAATGGCGGCCAGCAGGTGGCGGAAACCCACCATCAGCGGCCATAGGATGATGCCGAGTATATCGGTGAACAGCAGCACCAGCAGGATCGCCAGGCCATAGGGCTCGATCCTGGAGAACTGCCAGGCGAGGCGGTGCGGCAGGAGGCTCACGGCGATACGCCCGCCATCGAGGGGGGGGATGGGCAGCAGGTTGAGCAGCATCAGCACGGCATTGATCTCGATGCCGGCAAGGGCCATCTTGGCCAGCGGCAGGGTATACAGGTTTTCCGGAGCAATGGCGGATAGCTTCAGCAGCGCCGCCCAGCCGACGGCCATCAGGAGATTGGTGCCCGGACCGGCGGCGGCGACCCACAGCATGTCCTTCTTCGGATTGCGCAGGCGGGAGAAGTCCACCGGCACCGGCTTGGCCCAGCCGAACAGCATGGCGCTGCCGCCGATCAGCTTGCTCGCCACCAGGATCGCCCCGGGCACCAGGATCGTGCCGATCGGGTCGACGTGGCGCAGCGGGTTCAGGCTGATGCGACCGGCCAGGTAGGCCGTCGGGTCGCCGAAATGCCGCGCCACGTAGCCGTGCGCGGCTTCGTGCAGGGTGATGGCGAGGAGGACCGGAATGGCGTAGATCGCCAAGGTCTGAATGAGGGAGTCCATGTCGGTGCGTTCGGATAAGCCGGCAATTCTACCAGAGCGGCAACCCGGCTCAGTCCAGGCCGAGGGGCTGCAGCGGACCGAGACCGGCGCGCACCAGTTCGGGCGCCGGGCCGGTGAGGTCGACCACCGAAGTCATTTCGAGTCCGCAGGCACCCGCCTCGATGACCAGGTCGATGCGTTTCTCCAGCCGGTCGCGGATTTCTTCCGGGTCGTTCAAAGGCAGCTCGTCGCCGGGAAGCATCAGGGTCGAGGTCAGCATCGGCTCGTCGAGTTCCGCGAGCAGCGCCAGCGGCACGGGATGGGCGGGAATGCGCAGGCCGATGGTCTTGCGCTTGGGATGCAGGATGCGCCGCGGCAGCTCCTTGGTGCCTTCCAGGATGAAAGTGTAGCTGCCCGGCGTCGTCGCCTTGAGCAGGCGGAACTGCGCGTTGTCCACCCGCGCATAGGTGGCAATCTCCGAGAGGTCGCGGCACATCAGGGTGAAATGGTGGCGCTCGTCTACTTCGCGGATGGCGCGGATGCGCGCCACGGCATCGGCATCGCCGACCCGGCAGCCGAGCGAATAGGCTGCATCCGTCGGAAAGGCAACGACGCCGCCGGCGCGCAGTATCTCGGCAGCCTGGCGGATCAGCCGCGGCTGGGGTTGTTCTGGATGGACGGAAAAGAACTGGGCCATGGCGGGATCAAATAAGGTCGCGCCAGATCGGCACGAGGTCCTCGGGCAGCGGCGGCGTCATGCCGAGATCGGCGTAGCTCTCGCCCGGCCCGTGGAAGTCCGAAGCGACCGAGGCCTTCAACCCGAAGCGCCGCGCCAGTCGGGCGCATTCCTGCACTTCCTCCGGCGAGTGCGCGCCGCAGGCGACCTCGATGCCCTGTCCCCCGCGATCCTTGAATTCGCCCAGGAAGACGCCCAGCTCCGCACGGCCGACGCGATAGCGCAGCGGATGCGCCAGCACCGCCACGCCGCCGGCGCCGCCGATCCAGCGCAGGGCGTCCTCGATCGTCGCCCACTCGTGCGGCACGTAGCCGGGCTTGCCCTTGGCCAGATAGTGGTCGAACACGCTCTTCACGTCGGGCGAGATCTTCCGCTCGACAAGGTAGCGGGCAAAATGGGCGCGGCCGATGATCGAGGCCTTCTCTGCGTAGCGGGCGGCCCCTTCGTAGGCGCCATGGATGCCGATTTTCTCCAGTTCGGCGGCGATGCGATGGGCGCGCCCGTCGCGCCCGCCGCGGATCGCTTTCAATCCGGCGACCAGCGCCGGATGGGCCGGGTCGATGCCGAGGCCGACGACATGGAAGCTGGCATCGTCGCGCCAGGACACCGAAACCTCGGTGCCGTCGAGAAAGCGCAGGCCGCGCGATTCGAAGGCGGCGCGCGCCTCGGCCAAGCCGGCCACCTCGTCGTGGTCGGTCAGCGCCAGCAGCTCGACGCCGCGGTCGGCGGCGCGGTGCGCCACCTCCGCCGGCGGCAGCAGTCCATCGGAGACGCTGGAATGACAGTGCAGATCGGCTTTCATGCTTCGATGGTATCACTCGGCCAGGAACGCCTCGATGACGGCTGCCAGCCGTTGCGGCTGGTCGTGGTGCAGCATGTGGCCGCTGTCGTCGAGCACCGCTTCGCGCAGGTCGCGGAAGCTGGCCAGGCGCGCGGCGTAATCCTCGCTCCGGTCGGAGAATTCCTTGTAGAGGCCGGAGTCGCGCGCCACCACCCACAGCACCGGCGCCGTCACGGCGCGCCAGCAGGCCCTCACCTCCTCAAAGCGGTAGAGCACCGGGTTGGTGACGCGGTGCCAGGGATCGGCGGCATAGCCGAAGCGGCCGTCGGGCCGAAGCTGCGAGAAGTTCGCCGTCAGGAAGTCGGCCTTCTCCTGCGACAGGCGCGGGTTGTCGCGCATCAGGCGGGCGGCGAATTCGCCGAGGTCGGCGTAGTCGCGCAGGGTCGCGCCGGCCTTGTCCTGGTCCAGCCATTTCGCGTAGCGGCCCGGCGC
Organism: uncultured Rhodocyclaceae bacterium; assembly: GCA_964475635.1. Lineage (GTDB taxonomy): Bacteria > Pseudomonadota > Gammaproteobacteria > Burkholderiales > Rhodocyclaceae > Desulfobacillus. The sequence goes on along the minus strand of CAYYXS010000017.1, from coordinate 71,549 downwards.
TTGTGCCGGATCGGTCGGATGCAGGCCGAAGCCTTCCAGGATCGCCAGCTTCGCCACACGGGCCGGTCGCACGCCGGCATACAGGCCGACGACGTTGCCGCCCATGCTGTGGCCGATCAGGCATGCCGGTTGATGCGGCGAGTAGTGATCCAGCAGCCTTTCGAGGTCGGCGAGGTAGTCGGGAAACCAGTAGGGCCCGTTCTGCCACTGCGACTGGCCGAAGCCGCGCCAGTCGGGTGCGACGACGCGCCACTCGCGCGCGAAGGCGTCGACGAGAAACTGAAAGGAGGCCGAGCAATCCATCCAGCCGTGCAGCAGAAACAGCATCGGCGCCCCGGCCGGCCCCCACAGACGCACATGGCTTTTCAGGCCGCGGATCGTCAGGAATTCGGAAGTGCTTGATTTCATAAGTCGCGAATCATAACCGATGATTTCTCCTTGATTCCGCATTGGCTGCAAGCTATAGTCGCTCCGCTCGCGCGGGAGAGTGTGGCCATCGTGTAACCGGGCCACCGCCGAAGGCGCAACACCCGGAACCGCTCAGGCAAAAGGGCCGCGCGAGAGCACGAACACTCTGGAGAGCGATGGCCTGGCCATCCACCGAAGGGGCACGCCGTTCAAAGAGCGGCAATCTCTCAGGTACAAGGGACAGAGGGGTGAAGCGAAACTGCTTCGCCCCTTTTTTATTGCGTGAAAGAACTCTAATAACGCTACCCAAGTACCTATGGCCAAACAAACTCCGCTTTACGCAACCCACGTCCGCCTCGGCGGCAAGCTGGTCGACTTCGCCGGCTGGGACATGCCGCTGCATTACGGCTCCCAGGTCGAGGAGCACCACCTGGTGCGCCGCGACGCCGGCATGTTCGACGTCTCGCACATGCTCGCCATCGACCTCGAAGGCGAGGGCGCCCATGACCTGCTGCACCGGTTGATCGCCAACAACGTCGACAAGCTCACGGTGCCCGGCCGCGCGCTCTACTCCTGCATGCTCAACCTGCAGGGCGGCGTCATCGACGACCTGATCGTCTATTTTTTCAGACCGGATTTTTACCGCGTCGTCGTCAATGCCGGCACCGCCGACAAGGACCTCGCCTGGATTTCTCAGCACGCCGGCAGTGTCGCCGTGAAGCCGCGCCGCGACCTCGCCATGATCGCCGTGCAGGGGCCGAACGCGCGCGCGAAGACCTGGGCCGCCCTGCCCGGCTCGGAGGCCGCAAGCGCGAAACTCAAGCCGTTCAATGCGGTGATGCTGCCCCCCCTCTCCCCCAGCCCCTCTCCCGCGGAGGGGAGAGGGGAGCAGTCAGAGCCGCAAGGCGGCTCCTATATGCTGGCCCGAACAGGCTACACCGGGGAAGACGGCTTCGAGCTGATGATTCCCGCCGAACGCGCCGAGGCAACCTGGAACGCCCTGCTCGCTTCAGGCGTCAAGCCGGCCGGACTCGGCGCGCGCGACACCCTGCGCCTCGAAGCCGGCATGGCGCTCTACGGCCAGGACATGGACGAGCAGGTCTCGCCGCTGGAGGCGGGCCTGGCGTGGACGGTGGATCTGGCCGCGCCGCGCGACTTCATCGGAAAGTCAGTCCTCGCAGGACGGCGGCCCGACAGGCAAACCCTCGGCCTGCTGCTCGTCGATCGCGGCGTGCTGCGCGCCCACCAGAAAGTACACGCCGCGCAGGGCGAAGGCGAGATCACCAGCGGCACCTTCTCGCCGACCTTGAACCGCTCGATCGCCCTGGCCCGGCTGCCTGCGGGCGTCGCCGTCGGCGACACGGTCGAGGTGGACATCCGCGACAAGCGCCTGAAGGCAACGGTGGTCAAGCCGCCCTTCGTGCGCAACGGCAAGGTGCTGGTTTGAAAAATGCATTTCACCACGGCGAACACGGCGACGCGGCGAGAGAAGAAGAACTCGCCTGTCGCCGTGCCCGCCGTGCACGCCGTGGTTAAGTTTTTTTTGGAGAACCCATGAACATACCTACCGATCTGAAATACGCCAAGTCCCACGAGTGGGCCCGCCTGACCGACGACGGCCTCGTCACCGTCGGCATCACCGACCATGCCCAGGAGGCGCTGGGCGACATCGTCTTCCTCGAACTGCCCGAAGTCGGCCGCCTAGTGAAAGCCGGCGAGGAATGCGCCGTGGTCGAATCGGTCAAGGCCGCCTCCGACATCTACGCGCCGATCGCCGGCGAGGTGGTTGCCGTCAACCGGGCCGCCATCGACGCGCCCGAGTCGGTGAACCAGGACGCCTACGCTGCCTGGCTGTTCAGGCTGAAGCCGGACAACACCGCCGATCTCGACAGCCTGCTCGACGCCGCCGCCTACGCCAAGATCGCCGCCGAAGAGTAGCCATGCCGCACACGCCGCTTTCCGCGCTCGAGCAGCGCGACGAGTTCGCCGCCCGCCACATCGGCCCCGACGCGGCCGAGACCGCCGCCATGCTGGCTGCAATCGGCGCCGCAAACCTCGACGAGTTGATCGGCCAGACGGTGCCCGCTTCGATCCGCCTGGCGCAGCCGCTGCCGCTGCCCGGCCCTTTGCGTGAGCACGAAGCCCTGGCGAAACTGAAAGCCGTCGCCGCGAAGAACGTCTTGAAGAAATCGCTCATCGGCCTCGGCTACTACGACACCCTGACGCCCAAGGTGATCCTGCGCAATCTGCTGGAGAACCCCGGCTGGTACACCGCCTACACGCCCTACCAGGCGGAGATCGCCCAGGGCCGGCTGGAGGCCCTGCTCAACTGGCAGCAGATGGTGATCGACCTCACCGGCCTGGAACTCGCCAACGCCTCGCTGCTGGACGAAGCCACCGCCGCGGCGGAAGCCATGACCATGGCACGGCGCGCCTCCAAGTCGAAGGCCAACGCCTTCTTCGTCGACGCCGCCTGCTTCCCGCAGACACTCGACGTGGTCAGGACGCGCGCCGGCTACTTCGGCTTCGAGCTGATCGTCGGCCCCGCCGCGGAAGCCGCGAAGCACGACGTCTTCGGCGCCCTGCTGCAATACCCGAATGCCGACGGCGAGTGCCTCGACCTCACCGATATCATCGCCAGCCTGAAAGTCAGCGGCTGCATCACGGCGGTCGCCACCGACCTGATGGCCCTGGTGCTGCTGAAGTCGCCCGGCGCCATGGGCGCCGACATCGCGCTGGGTTCCTCGCAGCGCTTCGGCGTGCCGATGGGCTACGGCGGCCCGCACGCCGCCTTCTTCGCCTGCCGCGACGAGCACAAGCGCGCCGTGCCGGGCCGCATCATCGGCGTCTCAATCGACGTGCGCGGCAAGCGCGCCCTGCGCATGGCGCTGCAGACGCGCGAACAGCACATCCGCCGCGAGAAGGCCAACTCCAACATCTGCACTTCCCAGGTGCTGCTCGCCAACATCGCCGGCATGTACGCCGTCTATCACGGCCCGCAGGGATTGCGCACCATCGCCGGGCGCATCCATCGCCTCGCCGGCATCCTCGCCGCAGGCCTGAAGGCCGCCGGCGTGAAGGTGCTGACGCAGCGCTGGTTCGACACCCTGCTCGTCGCGACGAAGGCGGAGGTGCCGGGCTACAACCTGCGCCTCGTCTCAGACGGCGTGCGAGGCATTTCCCTCGACGAGAAGACCACGCGCGAGGACGTCGCCGCCCTGCTGAAAGCCATTACCGGCAAGGACGCCGACATCGCCACGCTCGATGCGCAGGCCGCCGCCGCCGACCCGCTCGCCGGCCTGCTGCGCACGGACGCCATCCTTGCCCACCCGGTGTTCAACACGCACCACACCGAGCACGCGATGCTGCGCTACCTCAAGCGCCTGCAGAACAGGGACCTCGCCCTCGACCATTCGATGATCTCGCTCGGCTCGTGCACCATGAAGCTGAATGCCGTCGCCGAGATGATCCCGGTCACCTGGCCCGAGTTCGCCGACCTGCATCCCTTCGCCCCGGGCGAGCAGGCCGCCGGCTACGCCGAGATGATCGGCAGCCTTGCCGACTGGCTGAAGGCGATCACCGGCTTCGACGCCATCTGCATGCAGCCCAACTCGGGCGCGCAGGGCGAGTACGCCGGCCTGGTTTCCATCCGCCGCTACCAGGCGGCGCAGGGGGAAGGCCAGCGCAACGTCTGCCTGATCCCGAAGTCGGCCCACGGCACCAACCCGGCCACGGCGCAGATGTGCGGCCTGCAGGTGGTGGTGGTCGACTGCGACGAGAACGGCAACGTCGACGTCGCCGACCTGAAGACCAAGGCCGAACAACACGCGGCGAATCTCTCCTGCCTGATGATCACCTACCCGTCCACCCACGGCGTCTTCGAGGAGGCGGTGAAGGATATCTGTTCAGTCGTCCACGCCAACGGTGGCCAGGTGTACATGGACGGCGCCAACCTCAACGCCCAGGTCGGTCTGACCTCGCCGGCCGCCATCGGCGCCGACGTCAGCCACATGAACCTGCACAAGACCTTCGCCATCCCGCACGGCGGCGGCGGGCCCGGCATGGGCCCGATCGGGCTGAAGGCGCATCTGGCGCCCCATGCCCCGGGACATCCGCTGGCAGCCGACCGCGTCGGCGCACAAGGTGCGGTGAGCGCTGCGCCCTTCGGCTCGGCCTCCATCCTGCCGATCTCCTGGATGTACATCGCCATGCTCGGCGGCACGGGCCTGACGCGCGCCACGCAGGTCGCCATCCTCAACGCCAACTACGTCGCCGCGCGCCTGAAAGACCATTACCCTGTCCTCTACACCGGGAAAAACGGCCGCGTCGCCCACGAGTGCATCCTCGACATCCGCGCCATCAAGGCGGCCACCGGCATCGCCGAGATCGACATCGCCAAGCGCCTGATGGACTACGGCTTCCACGCGCCGACGGTGAGCTTCCCGGTGGCCGGCACCATCATGGTCGAGCCGACCGAGTCGGAATCGAAGGCCGAACTCGACCGCTTCATCGCCGCGCTGACCAATATCCGCGAGGAGATCCGCAAGATCGAGCGCGGCGAGTGGCCGGCCGACGACAACCCGCTCAAGCGCGCCCCGCACACCCAGGCCGACCTCGCCGAGGCCGAGTGGACACGCCCCTACAGCCGGCAAGAGGCGGTGTTCCCGCTGCCCTGGGTGGCGGAGAACAAGTTCTGGCCCTCGGTGAACCGCATCGACGACGTGTACGGCGACCGCAACCTGTTCTGTTCCTGCCCTCCCGTGGAGGAAATATGAGAACCTTCCCTCCGCCCCCCGCCCCACGGCCGGCTTTGCACAGCCGGCCGGCTCGGGCGGCGCGAAGCAGTGCTTCGCGAAACCCCGCGCTCGCCCCGCGGAAGGGGGTGACGCAAATTCGCGGGCTGCGCCCGCTCCATGTGTTGGCCGTTCCTCCTTGGGGCGGCCCGGCGGAGGAGCACACGAATGTCTGATACCTACCTGATCCTCACCGTCATCGGCGAAGACCGGCCCGGCCTGGTCGGCGAGCTCTCCGCCGCGATCGCCGCCCACCAGGGCAACTGGCTGGAGTCCTCGATGTCGCATCTGGCCGGCAAGTTCGCCGGTATCGTCCGGGTGGCCGTGCCCGGCGCGCAGGCCGATGCGCTGAAGGCGGCCCTTGGCAAACTCGCCGCCCTCAAGGTGACGACCGAGTCCTCGCAGGAAAAGTCAGTCCCCGCAGCACGGCGGCTGAGGCTCGCCCTGGTCGGCCACGACCGCATCGGCATCGTACGCGAAGTCTCGCAGGTGCTGGCCCGGCACGCCGTCAACGTCGAGAAGCTGGAGACCCACACCGCCAGCGCGCCAATGTCGGCCGAGACCCTGTTCCACGCCCAGGCCGAGCTCGCCGCCGGCAGCGCCCTCGACGCCCGCGCGCTGAAGGCCGAACTGGAGCGCCTCTCCGACGACCTGATGGTCGACATCACGCTCGACGAAACGATCGCCTGATTTCTCCCGCTCCCCGCCAGCGGGGGACTTCTTATTGCAGCGCCGTTCTTCGTTTGTTTGCGTCGCCGTGCCGCCAGCGCCGACTTTCAGAGAATGCAGCCCGCATCCTGTGGGTTCAGGATGTTTCTCTCCCTTTCTCCCCCAATGCGCATTGCCGTGATGCTCCAGCTTCTCGATGTTGTGCACCAGGCCGTAGAGTTTCCACTGCGCACCGATCTTCTTCCGCTGGTATCGATGCGCTTGTAGCGAGCCATGGGAGCATGTCAAAAAGTGGCCTGCGCAGGACACTTGATATCCCGGTTGGTTCGCCGCAGAATGCGCCGATGAAAAGAGTTTTTCTACAGCTTCGTTGGAGTCTTCATCCATCATGCGTAATCTCAAAGTAGCTGCCGTTCAAGTGCGTTGCGAGCCGCTCCGCGCTATGGAGAATCTCGCACACGCTGAAATACTCGTCGCACAAGCAGCGTCCGAAGGTGCGAAATTAGTACTCCTGCCGGAGTTGATGCCGGGCGGGTACCTTCTTACCGAGGATATCTGGAAAACTGCGGAGCGATTTAACGGCCCAAGCGTTGCCTGGCTCAAACAAACGGCGGGCCGCTACGCCATCTATCTGGGCATGAGCTTCGTCGAGGCCGATGGTTCCGACTTTTTCAACACGTTCGTGCTTGCAACTCCGCAGGGAAATATTGCCGGCCGAGTCAGGAAATCTCCTCCGGCCTCCGTCGAAGCCTATTTCTTCCGCGCAGGAACCGATCCTCACGTTATCGACACGGAGATTGGCCGCATTGGGGTAGGCATCTGTTACGAAAACCTCCTCTACGAGCGAATCTCGGCTCTGCATCATGCATCGGTCGATCTTGTTATCCAGCCTACCGCTGCCGGTACTCCCACTCCAAGCTTTCCGATGCGGCGGAAAGACGCCGCTGCGTTCGACTGCATGCTAAAGGGCAGCACTGCCTTTTATGCGCAAGCCCTTGGCGTTCCGGTCTTGATGGCAAACCGGTGCGGGCCGCTTGTCACTCCCTTGCCCGGAGGGTTTCCTGCGCAGGACACAAGATTTCCGGGCCTCTCGGCTATAGCCGACTCCGACGGAATGCTCAAGGCGCAACTCGGCGCTGACGAGGGTGTCATTTGTACCGAGGTTGCCCTCGATCCTGCACGCAAGGTAAAGCAGCCACCCAAGGCCTACGGTCGCTGGGCGCTGCCGGTTCCTTGGTATGCATTTCTTTGGCCCCTTACGCAAAAATTTGGCGAGCGCGCGTATGCGAAACACCTTTCTCGTCCCGGGCTCGCGTTTGCCATATCCAGCGCCGACTCCTGACCTTTTCGCTCAAACACGCTCCCTCCGGTCGCCCGGACGCGCCGCAAGCTGCGCGCCGCAACATTAGACCGTTATTACCATGACTACTATTCCCACAAGGAATTGTTCGCCAAGGCAGCGACCTGCGGAGGCTCGCCGAGGACTATGACGCCCTGGCGTTCGAGTACCAGGTTGCCAGCCAAATGCGCAAGGCACGATCTTGCGCAGGTCTGACGCAAGACGCGGCCGCAAAAGACCGCTTGACGGATGGCGTGCTTCGCCAGTGCGTGTCGCGCCATTCGCGCAGCGCCTAGCGATGCGGCAGAGTCCCGCGCATGAAGCCGTGCGACGGCGCCCCTCGCCCCGCCCCTCTGCCCGCTTGCGGGGAGAGGGAGAACAACAAGGAAAGGAACTCACATGACTCTCTATGCACTGGGTGCGCGCCGGCCCGAACTGCGCAACGACGGCTGGGTGGCGGACAGCGCCTCGGTGATCGGCAACGTGCTGATCGAGGACGGCGCCAGCGTCTGGTTCAACGCCGTGATCCGCGGCGACAACGAGCTCATCACGCTGGGCCGCGGCAGCAACGTGCAGGACGGCGCCGTGCTGCACACCGACCCCGGCTTCCCGCTCACCCTGGCGGCCGAGGTGCTGGTCGGCCACCAGGCCATGCTGCACGGCTGCACGATCGGCGAGGGCTCGCTCGTCGGCATCCAGGCCATCGTGATGAATGGCGCGGTGATCGGCAGGGAATGCCTGATCGGCGCCGGCGCCCTGATCCCGGAAGGCCGGGTCATCCCAGACCGCTCGCTGGTGCTGGGCGCCCCCGGCAAGGTGGTGCGCCAGCTCTCCGACGAGGAGGCCGCCGCGATCCGCCGCGGCTGCGCGCAATACACCTTGCGAGCGCGCCACTACAAGCAGGAGTTGCGGCGCCTGCAGGAGTAGGCCACACTGGCGCCATGACGTCGGCAATCCGCTTCGCATATTTATTCGTGACGGGATGGCTGGCCGCACTCGCAACGGGCGCCGGCGCCCAAACCCCCTCGGGCGAGGCCCGCCAGCCCTCGCGCCTCGCCGCCTACCTCTACAGCCGGGAGCAGATCGCGGAACTGTATGCGGCGGGCCGGCAGTGGGACAAGAAGCTCGGCCTGCAGCAGGACTGCAAGGGGCCCTACAACATCCAGCCGGTCGGCCTGTACCTGCTCAAACCCATCGATTTCCCAGAGGGCAGGCCGCATCCCGTCGCCGGCGCCTGGCAGCACCGCTACGTCTTCGAGCGCTGCGGCAAGCGCATGACCTACAACGCCATTTTCGTTGCCCGCGCCGGCGACAAGCCCGAAATGCGGCCGCACGTGCCGGGCAATACCAACGCTTCGGCTGCTCTCCTTGCCGAGACCCTCAAGGCCGCCCACCCCGCCGCCCTGACGCGGCTGTCGAAACGGGCGACAGCCTGCAGGGAAGCCGACCTCATCGACACCAGGCTGACCCAACCGCCGCTCGGCCCCGGCGAGGCCGGCAAGCCTGCCGACCTGTGGGAGGAAAGCTGGACATTTCGCGGCTGTGGCTACGACGTCGATGTATCCATCACTTTCGCCGCAGACGGCAAGGGCGGCACCCGCCCTGCCATCAAGGGAGCGCCCTGATCCCGGCAGGGGTTCGTCCGGATCCGATCCTTCGTCCGGCTTTCGGCAAATCCTCCTCAAGGTCTGCCTCCCAGCGCCGTTCATCCGTACAAGGGGCGGCAACAGCATCCCTTGACGCCATCGGCCGGAGCAGGAAACGCGAGCGGGATTGAAAAGGTCTGCAGCCCGGGTGCTTACGGGCCTTTCTGCGGTATCTGGACGAAAACCTCGTCAGGCTTGATATAGCCCAGTTCGTAGCGGGCACGCTCCTCGACGGCCTCGTAGCCGCTCTTCAGGTCGCGCACCTCGGCATCCAGGCCGGCGTTGCGGGTTTCCAGCTTCTGGTTCGCCTCGCGCTGTGCGTCGAGCTGGCGGTCGACCTCCCACACCCTGAGCCATCCGCCCTTGCCCAGCCACAGCGGGTACTGCAGCAGGACAATGAGGGCGACCAGCACCAGCGTAGGCCAGCGCATCGGCTAAACCCTGGTTGCTCCCGCGGGCGCGGGAGTCCAGCGCGGCAACAAGACCCTGGATTCCCGCTCGGGCGCAGCCCAGACTGTCCTGAGCATGCCGAAGGACGGGAATGACGCGGTGGAAACCGTCGCAGGTCCTTGTCGTCGCACTATTTGCGCAGGTTGTAGAAGGCGTTGCGCCCCGGGTAGCTCACCGTGTCGCCGAGATCCTCCTCGATGCGCAGGAGCTGGTTGTACTTGGCGATGCGGTCGGAACGGCTGAGCGAGCCGGTCTTGATCTGCAGGGCGTTGAGGCCCACGGCGATGTCGGCGATGGTGGAGTCCTCGGTCTCGCCCGAGCGGTGCGAGATGACGGAAGTGTAGCCGGAACGCTTGGCCAGCTCGACGGCGGCGAAGGTCTCGGTCAGCGTGCCGATCTGGTTGATCTTGATGAGGATCGAGTTGGCGATGCCCTGGGCGATGCCTTCGCGCAGGATCTTGGTGTTGGTAACGAAGAGGTCGTCGCCGACGATCTGGATCTTCCGGCCCAGGCGGTCGGTGAGCAGCTTCCAGCCTTCCCAGTCGCTCTCCGCCATGCCGTCCTCGATGCTGACGATGGGGAACTTGTCGGCCAGGGTCGCCAGGTAATCGACGAACTGGCCGGCGCTGAGCGACAGTCTCTCGCCGGCGAGCTCGTACTTGCCGTCCTTGTAGAACTCGGAGGCGGCGCAGTCGAGCGCCAGCAGCACGTCCTGCCCCGGCTCGTAGCCTGCGTTGGAGACGGCTTCCAGGATCAGGTTGAGCGCCTCTTCGGTGCCCGAAACGTTGGGGGCGAAGCCGCCTTCGTCGCCGACGGAAGTCGGGAAGCCGCGCTTGTCGATCAGCTTTTTCAGGGCGTGGAAGACCTCCGCGCCGCAGCGCAGCGCCTCGCGGAAGCTCTGCGCGCCGACCGGCATGATCATGCATTCCTGGATGTCCAGGCTGTTGTTGGCATGCGCCCCGCCGTTGATGACGTTCATCATCGGCACCGGCATCTGCATCGGGCCCATGCCGCCGAAGTAGCGGTAGAGCGGCAAGCCGGCCTCCTCGGCCGCCGCCTTGGCCACCGCCATCGAGACGGCGAGCATGGCGTTGGCGCCCATGCGCGACTTGTTGTCCGTGCCGTCGAGCTCGATCAGGGTCTTGTCGATGAAGGCCTGCTCCTCGGCATCCAGGCCAATGATGGCTTCCGAAATCTCGGTGTTCACGTTCTCGACCGCCTGCAGGACGCCCTTGCCGAGATAGCGGCCGGCGTCGCCGTCGCGCAGCTCGATGGCCTCGCGCGAGCCGGTGGAAGCGCCCGAGGGCACGGCGGCGCGGCCCATGATGCCCGATTCGAGCAGCACGTCGGCCTCGACGGTGGGATTGCCGCGCGAGTCGAGAATCTCGCGGGCGACGACATCAACGATTGCACTCATCTTCTTGCTCCCTGAAAAACTACAGTCCTTCGACAACCAGCATGTTCATCTGCGCCGCGCCCTGGCGCTGCTGGCGCGCGGCGCGGTATTCGGACGAATCGTAGAAGCGCTGCGCCTGCTCGACCGAATCGAATTCGAGGATCACCAGGCGCGGCGGCGCCCAGTCGCCCTCGAGCAGCCGCGTGGCGCCGCCGCGCACGATGTACCGGCCGCCGTATTGCGCCACGGCGGCGCCGGCCAGCGCCTTGTAGCCCTCGTACTGTTCCGGGTTGGTCACGCTCGCCTGGGCGATGATGTAGGCCTTGCTCACAGACTGCCCTCCAGGAAATCGCGCCGCTTCACCAGCGCATCGATGTCGCGCAATTGCTCCAGCAAATCCTTCATCTTTCCCAGCGGCCAGGAATTCGGGCCGTCGGAGAGCGCCAGCTGCGGGTTCGGGTGGGTTTCCATGAAGAGACCCGATATGCCGACCGCCACCGCCGCACGCGCCAGCACCGGCACGAACTCGCGCTGGCCACCGGAGGAGGCGCCCTGCCCGCCCGGCAGCTGCACCGAATGCGTGGCGTCATAGACCACCGGGCAGCCCGTCTCGCGCAGGATGGCCAGGCTCCTCATGTCGGAGACGAGGTTGTTGTAGCCGAAGGAAGCGCCGCGCTCGCAGACCATGATGGTGTCGGCGCCATCATTGGCTTCCTTCGCCTTGGCGACGACATGCCGCATGTCGTGCGGCGCGAGGAACTGGCCCTTCTTGATGTTCACCGGCTTGCCGGTGGCGGCCACGGCCTGGATGAAATCGGTCTGGCGGCAGAGGAAGGCCGGCGTCTGCAGCACGTCGACCACGGCGGCCACGGCGGCGACTTCGGACTGCTCATGCACATCGGTCAGCACCGGCACGCCGACGGTCTTTTTCACGTCGGCGAGAATCTCCAGGCCTTTTTCCATACCCATGCCGCGGTAGGACTTGCCCGAGCTGCGGTTGGCCTTGTCGTAGGAGGCTTTGAAGATGAAGGGAATGCCCAGTGCGGCGCAGGTTTCCTTCAACTGTCCGGCCACCTCGACGGCCAGCTCGCGCGACTCGATGACGCAGGGGCCGGCGATGAGGAACAGCGGATGGCGGAGACCGGCCTGAAAGCCGCAGAGTCTCACGACGCGGCCTGACGGATCGCCGTCACCGGCGCGCCCTTGCCGCTTTCCTGGTGGGCCAGGGCGGCGCGCACGAAGGCGATGAACAGCGGATGGCCGGCGCGCGGCGAGGAGGTGAATTCGGGATGGAACTGGCAGCCGATGAACCAGGGGTGGTCGGGCAGTTCCACCATCTCGCACAGGCGGCCGTCCTCGGACTTGCCGCTCACTTTCAGGCCGGCCTGCTGCAGCCGGTTGAGATAGATGTTGTTGACCTCGTAGCGATGGCGATGGCGTTCGACGACGGTGTCCGAGCCATACACCTTGCGCGCCAGCGAATCGGCCGCCAGGGCGCAGGTCTGGCCGCCGAGGCGCATGGTGCCGCCGAGGTCGGCGCCGGCCTCGCGCTTCTCGACGCGACCCTCGCGGTCCAGCCATTCGGTGATGAGGGCGATGACGGGGTGCGGCGTCTCAGGGTCGAACTCGGTGCTGTGCGCGCCGTCCATGCCGGCCACGTCGCGGGCGAACTCGATGACGGCGAGCTGCATGCCGAGGCAGATGCCCAGATACGGCACCTTGTTCTCGCGGGCGTAACGGATGGCGGCGATCTTGCCTTCGACACCGCGCTTGCCGAAGCCGCCCGGCACGAGGATGGCATCCATGCCGGCCAGCGCCGCGGTGCCGTCGCGCTCGATGGATTCGGAATCGAGGTAGTGGATGGCGATCTTGCTGCGCGTATGGATGCCGGCGTGCACCAGCGCCTCCGACAGCGACTTGTAGGATTCGGTGAGATCGACGTACTTGCCGACGAAGGCGATGTTGACGCCGTACTCGGGATGCTCCAGCGCGTCGATCAGCCTGTTCCATGCCGACAGGTCGGCGGCGCGCGCCAGGATGTTCAGCTTGTGGCAGACGATCTCGTCGAGCATCTGATCGTGCAGCATGGCCGGGATCTTGTAGATGCTGTCCGAATCGACCACCGAGATCACCGCCTCGGGGGCGACGTTGGTGAACAGGGCGATCTTGCGCCGCTCGTCGTCGGGCACCGGGCGGTCGGCGCGGCACAGCAGCACGTCCGGCTGGATGCCGATCTCGCGCAGCTCCTTGACCGAGTGCTGCGTCGGCTTGGTCTTCAGCTCGCCGGCGGTGGGGATCCACGGCAGCAGCGTGAGGTGGATGAAGCAGGTGTTCTGGCGGCCCTCCTCGATGCCCATCTGGCGGATCGCTTCCAGAAACGGCAGCGACTCGATGTCGCCCACCGTGCCGCCCACCTCGACGATGGCGACATCCGCTCCTTGCGCGCCGTTCTTGATGTGGATCTTGATCTCGTCGGTGATGTGCGGGATGACCTGCACGGTGCGGCCGAGGTAGTCGCCGCGGCGCTCCTTCTTGATCACCGATTCGTAGATCTGGCCGGTGGTGAAGTTGTTGCGCTTGCCCATCCGGGCGCGCGTGAAGCGCTCGTAGTGGCCGAGGTCGAGGTCGGTCTCCGCCCCGTCCTCGGTGACGAACACCTCGCCGTGCTGGAACGGGCTCATCGTGCCGGGATCGACGTTGATGTACGGATCGAGCTTGAGGTGGGTGACGCGGATCGAGCGGGATTCGAGGATGGCGCCGAGCGAGGCGGCGGCGATGCCCTTGCCCAGTGAGGACACGACACCGCCGGTAACGAAGACGTACTTGGTCATGTTGCAGGCTACGGCTGGAAAGCCAAATAATAGCCGAAAACGAAGTTTCAGAGAAGGCTAATGCCCGCGTCAGCGGGCGTTATGCCGGAGCTAAAACGATCCCGGCTAATGCCCGCGCCAGCGGGCGTTATGCCGGAACCAAATCGATGTCTGCATAAAGTGTGCGGCGCGGATTTCTACAACCTGAGCGGGCGCCAGTAGCCGGTCAGTTCCAGGTAGCCGCGCCCGATTTCGACGACGCCGCGGCGCGCACGCACTGCGCCCTCCCAGTAGATCGTGCCGGTGCTGGCGCGCGCGTCGATCTCCTGGTCGTCGAGCAGCGGCACAAGCTCGATAGTCGCATCGCCCGCAGTCACCGTCATGGCGACGGGATAGTCGGCGCCGCTGCGCGGCGAGCGCCAGCGCCGCCGCGGCGCGAAGCGCACCTCGTCCGGCCGCAGGACGCGCAGCCGCCCGTCGGCATCGCGCAGGCTGCCGCCCGCCCACAGCGTGGCGCCGTCGCGGTCGCGCAGGCGGAAGGCGGTCAGCGCGCCGCCGTCGTCGAGATTCAGGCCGACCCAGTCCCAGCCGACGGCGCCGTCCATGAGCAGCTCGCTCGACCATTCGTGGTCGAACCAGGCGCGCCCCGTGACGCGCCGCGTCTGCCCCTCGAAAGTCAGGCTGCCGGAGACGGCGAGCTGCGGCAGGCTGTAGTAGCGGCTCGCCTGTTGCGGCCGCGGCCCCTTGCGGCTGTAGCCGGCCTCTCCCTGCAGCAGCAGCGGCTGTGTCGGCTGCAAGTCAAGATCGAAACTGAACTCGCGCGCCGCGATGTGCGCGGCATAGCCTGCTCCGCTGCGCGCCAGCCGCCAGCCGCCGGCCTGCACGTCGGTGTCGCCCTCGGCGGCGCCGGCCAGGCCGAAGCCGGCGCGCGCCGCGCGCTGGTCCTGGCGCAGGCGGCCATGCGCAGGATCGGCCAGGGCGGCGTGAGCGAAGATGAGCTGCTGCGGCGCGAAGGCGCTCGCCACGCTTTCCGCCACGCCAGGCCGGCTGCGAAAGAAGGTGAGCTGGGCGCCGACTTCGCGCCCGGCCTCGTCGCGCAGCCAAGCCGTGACGTACCACCACTCGGTGCGGAAGGCCGGATGGCTGCCGTAGTCGGCGGGGAAGACGAAGGGCGTGCCCGGCCGCACCTCGGCGTAGTCCTGCGCCTGCGCGCAGGCGGCCGCCAGCAGCAGGATCAGCCGGGCGAGCCGCCTCACCAGTCCTCCCTCACCGCCTGCACCGCCTCACGCCGCATCGCCAGCCGGCCGGCCAACGCCGTCGTGACAAAAGTCAGTCCCAGCAGGACGGCGGCAAACAACGCCAGCCCGCCCCAGGGAGGCGCAAGGTCCATGCTCCAGTGGAAGGACTGGCGGTTGACGACATGGATCAGGATCAGGCTCACCAGCCAGCCGAGGGCGAGGCCGATGGCCAGGGCGACGGCGCCGAGCAGCAGGCCCTGCGCCGCCAGCATGGCGCGCAGCTCGCCGCGGCGCAGGCCGAGGTGGCGCAGCATGCCGAACTCGCGCCGGCGCGCCAGCACCAGGGCGGCGAAGCTCGCCGAAAGGCCCGCCAGCCCGACCGCCACGGCCACGCCGACCAGGGCGTAGGTGGCAGCGAAGGTGCGATCGAACAGCGCCAGCGAAGTGCGGCGCAGCTCGCCCGGCAGCACCGCCTCGACGACGCCGCCGGGCAGCGCGGCGGCGGCCTGCGCGCGCACCGTGCCGGCGTCCGCCCCGGCTGCCAGCCACAGCGCGGCGTCGTTGGCGCGCACATCCCCCGTGATCGCCACATAGGCCTGCCGTTCGATCGCCGCCGCGCCCTGGGTGCGCGCGTAATCGCGCCACACGCCCGCCACGCGAAAGCGCGCGCGGCGCCCGCCGAGCACCAGCTCGACGCGGTCATTGACGCGCCAGCCGTGGAGGCCGGCGGCCACCTCGCTCGCCCACAGCGGCAACTCTTCGGCAGCCAGGGCGCCACCCGTTTCGACCAGCGGCAGATGGCGCTCGGGTGCGGTGCGGTCGATGCCGCCGGCGAGGATCGTCAGGCGCGGCCGTTCGGGCGCCACCGGCACGCTGTCGCTGCGCAGGAACTCGGCGCGCCGTACGCCCGGCAAGCGGGCGATGCGCGCCTGCTCCTCGGGCGTGAAGAAGCCGGTGTCGCCGGCCGCCCCTGCGCGCAGGTAGAGGTCGGCCGGCAGCACGCGGTCGAGCCAGTCGATGAGCGAACCGCGGAAGGAGGCAACCATGATGCTCATCGCCGTGGCCAGGGCGATGGCGGCCACCAGCGGCGCCAGGCTGGCGGCGGCCTGCCCCGGTGCGCCGCGCAACTGCAGCAGGCCGAGCCGCGCCGGCAACCTGGAGGGCAGCGGCAGCGCGGCGAAAGCCGCTGCGGCGGCGCGCGGCAGCAGCGCAATGCAACCGAGCAGCAGCAGGGCGATGGCGGTGTAGCCGAACCAGGGCAGGCCGCCGAGCGGCGGCGCCAGGGCGAGCAGCGCACCCGCCGCCATCAGCGCCAGGCCCGCCCACGGCCGCGGCAGGCGCGCGAAGGCCTGCTCCTCGTCGCCGGCATGCAGCGCGCGCGCCGGCGCCGCGCGCGCCGCTTCCAGCGCCGGCAGCAGGCTGCCGGCGACGGCCGCGCCGCTGCCGAGCAGAAAAAAGGCCGCCATGGCCGCCGGCTCGAAAGCCAGCGCCGGCGCCAGTCCCTTGAAGTAGGCCGCGCCAAAATCCGCGCCGAAGGTGGCCAGCAGGCCGTAGGCCAGGGCGTGGCCAAGAAGCAGCCCGGCCAGGCTGCCGAGGGCGCCCAGCGCGGCGCCGTCGGCGAGAATCAGCGCGAGCAGCTGTCGCCGCCTGAGCCCCAGCGCGCGCAGCAGGGCGTACTGGCTGCGCCGCCGCACCACCGCCAGGGCCTGGGCCGAGAACACCAGCAGGCCGCCGGCGAACAGCGCCACCAGCGCCAGCACGTTGAGATTGACGCGGTAGGCGCGCGTAAAGCCGGCGCTGCGCTCCGCCTGCGCCGCCGGCCGCTCGACCCAGGCGCCCTCGGGCAATGCCGCTTCCACGGCGCGCGCGAAGCCCGCGCGGTCCGCCCCCGCCGCCAGGCGCAGCTCGATGCGGCCGATGCGGCCGGGCGTGCCGAACGTCGCCTGCACCGCGGCGATGTCCATCGCCGCCAGGCGCGGCCCGGCCAGCGCGACGATGCCGCCGACGCGCAGCCGCACGCTGCGGATGCCGGCCTGCAGCTCGATGCCGTCGCCGATGCCGGCGCCGAGCCAGTCGGCCGCCGCCGGGTTGAGGAAGATGCGGTCGGGCCGCAGCGCGTCGAGCGGATCGGCCGCGTCGCGCGCGACGAAGGCCGGCTGCAGCTCGGCGGCGCGGAACACGTCGAGGCCGAGCAGGCGCAGCCGCTCGCGCCGTCCCGGCAGGCGCGCCTCGACCTCGATGACGGGGCTCGCCACCGCCACCTCGGGCCGCGCGCCGAGCATGCCGTAGAGCGCCTCGTCCAGCCCGCCGTGGGCCGACTGCACGACAAGGTCCGCCGCGCCGCTCAGGCTGCGCGCCGCCTGCGCCATCTCCGTCACGGCGACGGCATGGATAAGCTGCACCGCATAGCCCAGCGCCACACCGACGGCGATGGCGAACATCGAGACGAGGCGCCGCCCCGCCGCGCCGCCGCGGGCGATGCGCAGGTATTCGAGAAAAGCGCGGGGCATGCGCAGGCTACGCCGCGGTCAGCCCGTCGGCGCCGAGGCGCAGGACGCGGTCGGCGGTGGCCGCCGCTGCGGCCGAATGCGTCACCAGGATGGCCGCCGCGCCCTGCCGCCCGACGCAGTCGCGCAGCAGCCGCAGCACCTGGACGGCGGCAGCGCTGTCGAGGTTGCCGGTCGGCTCGTCGGCGAGCACCAGGCCCGGGCGGTGCGCCAGCGCCCGCGCGATGGCCACACGCTGCGTCTCGCCGCCGGAGAGCTCCCGCGGCAGGCTCTCCTCGCGCCCTGCCAGGCCGACCGCGGCGAGCAGTTCGGCCACGCGGCGCGCACTCTCTTCGGCCGGCACGCCGTTCAGCAGCAGCGGCAGCGCGACGTTGCGCGCCACGCTGAGATAGGGCAGGACATGGAAGGCCTGGAAGACGAAGCCCAGGCGCGCGCGGCGCAGCAGCGAGAGCGCGTCGTCGTCGAGGTCGCCGAGCGCGCGCCCCTCGATGCGAATGCTGCCCGCGTCGGCCGGCTCCAGCCCGGCGATGAGATTGAGCAGGGTCGACTTGCCGGCGCCGGACTCGCCCATCACCGCCACGTACTCGCCGGCGGCGAGGTCGAGGTCGACGCCGGCCAGCACCTGCCGCGCGCCGTAGGATTTCCTCACGCCGCGCAGTTCGAGCATGGCAGGCATGGCAGTCACTCGATCGTCTCGGGCTCTCTAACTCGACAATGCGAATCCTACACAAAGTCAGTCCGCGCAGGACGGCGGCTATCCGTCCCGCATGGCGCTAGACTTGTGAACGTCCAACCCAACGTACAAAATGCTAGACTTTTTACCCATGGCCCGTCTCCTTTCCTTAGCTGATTGCGCCACCGTGCCAATCATGTGGCTCTACGCGGCTTATCCCGCGCAAACCACGATACCCAAGGAGGCGGGCTGCCTCAATTCAAGCCATTGTGTCTAGGCGCCAGTGCACATGGCCAATCTTCCTGCGTCGTATGTTGGTCCTCTAGATGCCGCTCAAGTTGCGGCTGGAATGAATTTGGCGACAGCAAACGCCGGGAGGCTTGCGCGGGATGCTCGTCTGTTGCTGTCCAATCATCGGTGGGCGTCTGCGGCCTCGATGGCTGCGCTTTCCATTGAAGAGTCGGGAAAGGCTGTAATCCTTCGGCGCTTCCTGACCGCGCGCCCAGAGGAAATCAAGTCGCTCTGGAAGGAATATAGAATCCACACAAAGAAGAATCTGAACTGGATTCTTCCTGATCTAGTCGCTGGAGGCGCGCGAAAGCTCGAGGATTTTCGGCCGATGGTCGATCAAGAGTCGAATCACCCAAAACTGCTCGATTCGCTTAAGCAGATCGGTTTCTACTCTGATTGCTTTGAAAATGCTCATTGGTCCAACCCAGAGGAAGTTATCGATGAGGGCCTCGCAACCCAACTTGTGCAAACCGCTGAGATTCTGGCTCCGGGCAGGGCGGTAACCGTTCGAGAACTGGAGCTTTGGGTAAAGCACATGGCGCCAGTATGGAACAAGAGTCCCGACTGGATGAGTACGGCTCTGGTCAATTGGTATGCGGACATGCAGGCTGAAGGACTAGTGCCGTCTGGCGAGAACCCAATGGCAAAGTTTGTCCGCGAGGGACTCAGCATCGGCCAAGCCAGCCAACTCGGAGCGAATCATGGCGCCTAACGAATAAGGATAGATCGTGCGAAGCCACGATCTGATCCGTTTGTTGGACGAGCCCGGCCCGGGGGCGCCGGGATGACGGCCTGTAGCAAATATCTTTTTGGAATTGCCCCGGCAGCAGGCCGGATCGGTGCTGGCGGGCGCTGATTCGGCCGCATCGGGCCTGCCATTGCGGCAAGGCCCGGCCAAGAGTGGGCAAATGCGCGGGATTTGCCAGTGATAGCCGCCGATTCTTGACGCGCGCGTCCCTCGGCTCGTGGGCGCCGATGTCCCGCCGCTCGCCGGTGGCACGTCCCGGAAACAAAACCGTGCCCTGATTCCGCCTCCTTCAGCACCACAGGCTCGCCAGCTCCAGTTAGGTCCGAGCTCGGGACAGGGGCAGCACACGTTGCCACGATCATCGTCAGCAAAGGGGCGGAGCGGGACGGTACGCCAATCCCTGCCTT
This sequence comes from uncultured Rhodocyclaceae bacterium, assembly GCA_964475635.1. Lineage (GTDB taxonomy): Bacteria > Pseudomonadota > Gammaproteobacteria > Burkholderiales > Rhodocyclaceae > Desulfobacillus. The sequence goes on along the minus strand of CAYYXS010000017.1, from coordinate 52,174 downwards.
CTGGCTGCCGGGACACGGTCCAGTGTCGTCGTCGTGCTCGCTGGCACAAGCGGATGGCTTGAATATCACGCGCAGTTTCCGTTTGTTGCCATGGCCATGGAGAACGAACACGCTGTCAGGATCATCAAGCCGCTGAACATCGGTTATGGCGAGGTGGCGCGGATCATCGAGCATGGCGGTCAATGGAGCGGTAGGCTATCTTCTCCCCGGTTTGATTTTCAGCTTGTCTGAATACTGGCAGTATTGATATCTATTTAAAAATAAACCAATTGCCAGTTTCATCTATTTATGGTTTAATTTTTACATTCTTTCAGTACCACAGGTATTGAAATGTCTGAAAAAATAAACCTGCTTCTCCAATCCTGGCCACGAGGCACAGTCGCCCAGTTGGGCTGGCTTGCACGCCATGGGGTCTCGCAGTCCCTTGCCGCCCGTTATCGCAAAAGCGACTGGATGGTTGCCGTCGGGCGCGGCGCCTTCGCGAGAAGCGGGGACAAGGTCGGCTGGGAGGGCGCGGTTTACGCACTCCAAGCGGAGCCGGAAGCGACCATCCACCCCGGCGGGCGCACGGCGCTGGAATTGCTTGGCTATTCGCATTTTCTGCGCCTCGCGCCACGCCGGACGGTGTTCCTCTACGGCGCAGCGGGCGAGCGCCTGCCTAAATGGATGCGCGATCAAGACTGGGGCGCGGACGTTCGCCTGCTGCCCTCCAGCCTGTTCGGCAACGACGAAGCGCCTCCCGGGCTGGCCGAGCATTCGTTCGGCGCATTCGCCCTTCGTGTTTCGGCCCCTGAGCGGGCCAGCCTGGAACTGATCGACGGGTTACCCGATCGGGTGTCCTTTGAAGAAGCGCGCCTGATCATGGAAGGCCTCACCACCCTGCGGCCGTCGCTGCTGCAGACGCTGCTGGAGGCCTGCACGTCGATCAAGGTGAAGCGCGCTTTCCTCTACCTGGCGCGCGAGGCCGGGCACCCCTGGTATGGGCGGCTGGACAAGGCCCGCCTCGATCTGGGCAAGGGCAAGCGCATGATCGTGCGCGGCGGCCGGCTCGATGCGGAGTTCATGATCACCGTGCCGGGCCATGGTGACGATGATGATGCCGATCATGCCGGTGATCCGGCATGAAGGATTCGCCCTACTTCGCCCAGGTCGATCTGCTGCTGCAGATCCTGCCCCTCGTCGCGCAAGAGCCGGCTTTTGCGCTCAAGGGCGGGACGGCGATCAATCTTTTCGTGCGGGATCTGCCCCGGCTCTCGGTAGATATCGATCTTGTCTATCTCCCGCTCAAACCGCGGGCGGAAGCGCTCGCCGATATCGCAGCGGCGCTCGCCCGGATCGCCGACAACGCCCAGAAAATGATCGCCGGCGCGCGCGTAATCCGCTCGCGCCGCCCCGACGCGCCCAAGCTGGTCGTCCAGGCAGGCACCGCGCAGGTAAAGATCGAACCGAATGCCGTTCTGCGCGGTTCGGTCTATCCGCCGGATATGCGCTCCATCACGCAGGCGGTGGAAGCGTCTTTCGGGCGCTTCGTCGTCATGCCGGTCGTCTCCCTTGCCGATCTCTACGGCGGCAAGCTGGTCGCCGCGCTCGACCGGCAGCACCCGCGCGATCTGTTCGACGTGATGTTGCTGCTGGCGAACGAAGGCATCGGCGACGATCTGCGCCGCGCATTCGTGGTTTACCTTGCCAGTCACGGACGCACGATTGGCGAGGTGCTGGAACCGATCCGAAAGCCCCTGGCCGAAACGTTCGCAGCCCAGTTCGAGGGCATGGCGCGCATTCCCGTCACGGTGGCGGAACTGGAGACGGCCCGCGAGGTCATGATCCAACAGATCGGCAAGGCGCTGACGTTCGAGGCGCTGGCGGAAGAACTCGAAGAGAAACGGGCCTGGCGAAAAGTCAGCCGCTGCAATACGGCGGCATTCGCGCCGCCTCAGCGCAAGAACGCGCGGCTGATCTCGCGGAACTCCTCGCTGCCGGCCTGCCCCAGCCACTCGAAGGCGACCATCTCGCGGGAGACGATCTCGGCGCCGTGGGCGCGCATGCGGGCGAGCGCCAGTTCCTTGTCGGCGGGCCGGCGCGAGCCGACGGCCTCGGCGACGACGAACACCGCCTTGCCCTGTTCGAGCAGACCGAGCACGGTCTGCAGCACGCAGACGTGCGACTCGGTGCCGGCCACCACCACCTGCTGCCGCCCGGCGCCGGGCAGGCGCTCGAGGCATTTCGCGGCGACGCAGGAGAAATGCAGTTTCTCGGCGACGCATTCGGGAGAAGTCAGTTCCCGCAGCATGGCGACCGTCGGGCCGATGCCCTGCGGATACTGCTCGGAGACCATCACCGGCACGCCGAGGCGCTGCGCCACCTTGACCAGCCAGACGGCGTGGGCGAGCACCGCCTCGCCCTCGTGGATGTGCGGCTGCAGGCGCTCCTGGATGTCCACCACCAGCAGGGCGGACTTTTCGCGATCGATCAGCATGACAGCTCCGGCCGGTTGCGGAACCAGTCGAGCGCCTCGGGATTGGCCAGCGCCTCGACGTTCTTCACCGGCTCGCCGTGCACGAGGTTGCGCACCGCCAGCTCGACGATCTTGTTGCTCTTGGTGCGCGGGATGTCGCCGACCTGGAGGATCTTCGCCGGCACGTGGCGCGGCGTGGTGTTCTGGCGGATAACGTCCTTGATGCGCCTGGCCAGCGCGTCGTCGAGGGTCAGCCCCTCGCGCAGCTTGACGAACAGCACGACGCGGGTGTCCTTCTCCCAGTCCTGGCCGATGACCAGGGATTCGAGCACCTCGTCGAGCTTCTCGACCTGGCGGTAGATCTCGGCGGTGCCGATGCGCACGCCGCCGGGATTGAGCGTGGCGTCGGAACGGCCGTAGATGATGTAGCCGCCGTGGGAAGTCTCCTCCATGAAGTCGCCGTGGCACCAGATGCCGGGGTATTTGTCGAAGTAGGCGGCGCGGTACTTGCTGCCGTCGGCATCGTTCCAGAAGCCGACCGGCATCGAGGGGAAGGGCTTGAGGCAGACCAGTTCGCCTTTGGCCTGGCGCACCGGGCGGCCCGCCTCGTCGAGCACCTCGACGGCCATGCCGAGGCCGCGGCACTGGATCTCGCCGCGCCACACCGGGCCGATCGGATTGCCCAGCACGAAGCAGGAAATGATGTCGGTGCCGCCGGAGATCGAGGCGAGCTGGACGTCGCGCTTGATGTTGTCGTACACGTAATTGAAGGCCTCGGGCACCAGCGGGCTGCCGGTGGAGAAGATGGCGCGCAGCTTATCAAGGTTGTGCGTTTTCACCGGCGCCAGGTCGATCTTGGCGATGGCGTCGATGAACTTGGCCGAGGTGCCGAAATGGGTCATGCCCTCGGCCTCGGCATAGTCGAAGAGGATGCTGCCGCGGCCGACGAAGGGCGAGCCGTCGTAGAGCAGCAGGGTCGCACCCGAGGCGAGGCCGGAAACCAGCCAGTTCCACATCATCCAGCCGCAGGTGGTGAAGTAGAACAGGCGGTCGCCCGGCTTGACGTCGCTGTGCAGGCGATGCTCCTTCAGATGCTGCAGCAGCGTCCCGCCGGCGCTGTGCACGATGCACTTCGGCACGCCGGTGGTGCCGGAGGAATACATGATGTAGAGCGGGTGGTCGAAAGGCAGGCGCTCGAAGCGGATCTCGCGCTCGCCGGCAAAGGGGGCGAGAAAGTCGGCCAAAGACAGGCCGTTCTTCACGGCGGACATGTCCCCGCCGCCGGCATAGGGCACGACCACCACGCGCTCCAGGGAGGGCATGCGCGCGGCGATCTCGGCCACCTTGCCGAGGCAGTCGATCGCCTTGCCATTGTAGAAATAGCCGTCGCAGGCGAACAGCACCTTCGGCGCGATCTGGCCGAAGCGGTCGAGCACGCCCTGCACGCCGAAGTCCGGCGAGGCGGAGGAGAAGATGGCGCCTATGGAGGCCGCCGCCAGCATGGCCACCACGGTGGCCGGGACATTGGGCATGTAGGCGGCGACGCGGTCTCCCTTCCCCACGCCCATGTCGCGCAGGGCCCAGGCAGTCTGCGCCACGGCCCGGTAGAGCTCGGCGTGGCTGGCGCGGCCCCTGACCTTGTCCTCGCCCCAGAAGACGAGAGCGTCCGCGCTGTCATGGCTGCGCAGGAGGTTCTCGGCGAAGTTGAGGCGGGCATCGGGGAACCACTTTGCACCCGGCATTTTGCCGGCGTCGGCCAGGACGCGCCCGCCGCGCGCGTCCGCCACCACGCCGGCGAAGTCCCAGACCGCGGTCCAGAACTGCTCGGGATGCGTCACCGACCAGCGGTGCAGCGCGTCGTAATCGGCGAACTCCACATTCCAGCGCCTTGTGGCCGAACGCATGAAGGCGCTCAGGTTGGCGGCGGCGATGCGCGCCTTCGAAGGCTTCCAGAGGGGCTTGCTGTCGCTCATGTCCATTACTCTTCCGTGAGGGCTCTCATATTGTCGGGCAGCGGGATGGAGCGGCCGCTGCCGGGATTGATCCAGACCATCTTGGCGTCGCCCGTCGAATACAGCTTTTCGTCCCCCTGCAGGCGCAATTCGTAGTGGGTCGGCAGGCTGCTGCGCCCAGGTTGGCCGACGAACATGCGCACCTCCACGTTGCCAGGATAGACGAGCGGCAGGAGGAAGGTGCAGCTGGCGTTGACGATGACCGGCCCTTCCCTGGCGTTCTGCCCGGTGTCGTAGCCGAGCTTCTCGAACCACTCTATGCGGGCCTGTTCCATGTAGCGGAAATAGACGGTGTTATTGACATGCCCCATGGCGTCCATGTCGCCCCAGCGGATGGGCAGGATCGTGGTGTATATCAGCTTGCGCTTGTGTTCCATCGTTTGCGAATAATTGGCGGATAGATTCGAATTATAATGGCGGCCGGTCATCGCAACCGATACAACAACAGGCCCTGGGCGGCTACACAAGGGAAACAGCATGCAACGCGAATCCATGGAATTCGATGTCGTCATCGTCGGCGGCGGTCCGGCAGGCCTCGCCGCTGCGATACGCCTGAAGCAGCTCGACGCCGGCATCAACGTCTGCCTGATCGAGAAGGGCGCCGAGGTCGGCGCGCACATCCTCTCCGGCGCGGTGATGGACCCGCGCGCCCTGAACGAGCTGATCCCCGACTGGAAGGACAAGAGCGCGCCGCTGGACACGCCGGTCAGCGAGGACCGCTTCGTCATCTTCTCGGAGACCGGCGGCTTCAGGGTGCCCAATGCGCTCCTGCCGGGCTGCTTCCTCAACCACGGCAACTACATCGTCAGCCTGGGCAACGTCTGCCGCTGGCTGGCGCAGCAGGCCGAGGCCCTCGGCGTGGAGATCTATCCCGGCTTCGCCGGCGCCGAGGTGCTCTACAACGAGGACGGTTCGGTGAAGGGCGTGGCCACCGGCGACATGGGCGTCGGCCGCGACGGCCAGCACACCTCCGCCTACCAGCCGGGCATGGAACTCCTCGGCAAGTACACTCTGTTCGCCGAAGGCTGCCGCGGCCACCTCGGCAAGCAACTGGAGGAGAAATTCAGGCTGCGCAACGGCGCCGACCCGCAGGTCTACGCCATCGGCATCAAGGAGCTGTGGGAGATCCCGCCCGAGAAACACGTCAAGGGCCTGGTCATGCACACCGGCGGCTGGCCGATGCAGCCCGACACCTACGGCGGCGGCTTCGCTTACCACGCCGAAGGCAACCTGGTCTCGATCGGCTATGTGGTGGGCCTCGCCTACAGCAACCCGCACCTGTCGCCCTTCGAGGAATTCCAGCGCTACAAGCTGCACCCGCTGGTGAAGCCCTTCCTCGAGGGCGGCAAGCGCATCGCCTACGGCGCGCGCGCGCTGACGGCGGGCGGCCTGCAGGCGCTGCCGAAGCTGATCTTCCCCGGCGGCGCGCTGATCGGCGACGACGCCGGCTTCCTCAACGCCGCCCGCATCAAGGGCTCGCACGCCGCCATCAAGAGCGGCATGCTCGCCGCCGAGGCGCTGGCCGAGGCGCTCGCGCTAGGGCGCAGCGGCGACGAACTGACCGCCTATCCGCAGAAGTTCCGCGAGTCCTGGCTGTTCGAGGAGCTGCACCGCGCGCGCAACTTCAAGCCATGGATGAGCAAGGGGCTGTGGCTGGGCTCATTGATGTTCGGCATCGACCAGCAGATATTCCGCGGCAAGGCGCCGTGGACCCTGCATCACAGCGCCGACCACCTGAAGCTGAAGAAGGCTTCGGACTGCCCGCCGATCGCCTATCCGAAGCCGGACGGCGTCATCACCTTCGACCGCCTCTCCTCGGTCTTCCTCTCCAACACCAACCACGAGGAAAACCAGCCTTGCCACCTGCGGCTGAAGGACGAGAGCGTGCCGATCAGGGTGAACCTCGCCCTCTACGACGCGCCCGAGCAGCGCTACTGCCCGGCCGGGGTGTACGAGATTGTGCGCGACGCCGACGGCGCCAACCCGCGCCTGCAGATCAACGCGCAGAACTGCGTGCATTGCAAGACCTGCGACATCAAGGACCCGACGCAGAACATCGTCTGGGTGGTGCCCCAAGGCGGCGAAGGCCCGGTCTATCCCAATATGTGATCTCCTTCGCCGCCTTACGGCATTGCGCGGCGAAGGCCCGGCCTAGCCGAGCATGCGATCAGGCGATGTTCAGGCTGACGAGCACGCCGTTCACTGCGCGCTCGAACATCGGGGCGTCGGCAACGAGCGCCGCCATGCCGGTCCTGAACTGGTAGGCCAGCGCCTCCCGCGAGATCGATGTCGCCCGCGGCGAACGCGGATTGGTAAACAGGTAGATGCCGCGCTGCGGGCTGACCCACGAAAGCCGCGCGCGCGCCTGGCCGGCCTCGGCCTGGCGGAACTCCACCCAGTCCCCCCGCCTGAGCGCGGCGACCTGCTGCAGATGGATGTCCCCGGCCGTTGCCGAAGCGGACTTCGCGCCGACCAGCGCCACTTCCTCGATCTGCACGTTGTTCTCGGTAATGCGGGTGATGAACAGCTCGCCCTCCGGATTGACGACGTACTCGGCAGCGGCGGATGCCGGCGGCGGCGCAGCCGGCGCGGGCGGCGTGTTCCCGGCATTCGCTTCGGCCCCGTTCAACCCGGCCTTGACCGCCGCCGAATGCAGCGCCACCAGTTCGTCGAAAAAAGCCATGCGCTGATCCTGCGCCAAGCCGATCATGTCCAGTCCGACATGCAGCGCGCGCAGCAGCACCGGCAGGGTGTTGACCAGCTGCTTGCGTTCGTCGCTGCTCATCTTCGGCGACACGCTCCAGACAAGGTCGTCCACCATGGCCACGGCGCTGAGATAGGCGTGGTGCTCCTCCCCATGGCGGATATACAGCTCCTTCAGCACGTACTGCCAGTGGTCGAGCAGGAAGCTCCGGATGCCCTGCGGCACTTCCGCGGCGAGGCGCCGCGACACCGCCTCGCCGGCCACGACCCAGGCGATCTCCTCGGTCTCGCGCCGGCGCATGAGCTCGGCCGAGCGCTCGGCGATGCTTTCCGCCTGGGCATCGCGATCGGCGATGAACGCATTGAGCAGGTTGAGCGCGTCGGTGAATATCTGCACGTCGCGGTCGAAGTCGCTCTGGATGTGCTCGGCGATGAAGGCAATCTCCTTGAAGAGCGGGTCCTCCAGGTCCACCGCCTGTCCCCAGGCAACGGCAGCCTGCGAGATGCCGTCGAGCAGGCTGCGCGCCGGATGCGCCTTGCTCGAAAAGAAGGTCTTGTCGAGCATCGCCACCTTGAGGACGGGAATCTGCAGGCGGCCCACCAGCGCCTTGACGGCATCCGGGATCTTCGCGTCGTCAAAGATGAAGTCGAACAGCATGGCAACAATGTCGATGGTGATGGCGTCGAGCTGGCCGACGCCCTGTGCCAAGCCGTTCGCCTTGACCTGATGCAGGACATTCAGGGTGCCGAGCGCCTGGCCGAGGTCGGGCAGGCCGTCGGCACGGCCATGCTCTTTCATCAGCGTTTCGAGCCGCTGCATTTCCGTCAGCGAATCGATGAAGACGGCCTGCCTGCCGTCGGCGGGCGCCGGTCCGCAGGCCAGGGAAGTCAGTCCCTGCGACACGGCACCCTGCGGCAATCCGGCCGGCGGCGCCTGCGCCAGTTGCTGCAAGGCGGCGAGGAGGTCGCCTCCGTCGGCGGCCTTGCGCTCCGGCGCCGCCTGCGCAGCCGAGGGGGCGGGCGACGAAGAGGGGTTCACCGGCTTGCGATAGGCCTTGCGCAGTTCCGGCAGGACGTTGCAGCGCACCAGTTCGGTGTTCAGATCGGCATAGACGGCATGCAGCGCCCGCGAGACATGCTGCTCGATCTGCCTGAGCAGGACGAGCTTGAGCTTGACGCTGCCTTCGATCTCGTCGCAAGCGTGCTTCAGCGCATCGCAGACGGCGCGCGGACTGATCGGGTTGTCCTCGTCGGCCAGCTCGCTCCTGCCCAGCAGCACGGCAACCCGCTCGCCGAGGAGCGACAACTCGTCCTCGTTCTGCTCGCGCAGCCGCGTCGCCAGATCCTGCAGGGCGATGCTCTCGGCCAGATCGTCCTCTTCAACCAGCCGCAGCTCCTGCGTCGACGCGGCGAGCTGCCGCGTCGCCGCATCCATGCCGCCGCGCATCCGGTCGTTGAAGACATCGACGAAATGGCGCGAGAAGGAGGCCTCGATCTTCGGCCAGTTGGCCCTGGCCTTGCCGCGCACCTCCTGATACAGGTTGCGCATCTCCCGGTCGTAACTGGCCTCGGCCATGCGCAGGAGTTCCTCCTCGACGTCGCCAAGCATCTCGCGCAACGAAACAGTCAGGCGTTTCATGGCCAGTTCGCGGCAATCGCTCAGCATGCGGCTGGATTCCGCCGCGCTCCATTGCCGCCGCTCGTTCAGATCGACGACGTTGCTCAATGCACTAGCACCCATACACGCCTCCAGTAGCTTCCGTGCCGCGCGCCGCGCGCCGCGCGCCGCGCGCCGCGCGGCAAGCGGCATTCATGGCCGTTGTCATGGGGACAACGGCCATCGGGCCAGCGTCGCCGCGAGCGCAAGACAAGGGGTGCAAGGGATATGGCGCGAGACTGCATACCGGACGGATTCGCCCGGCACGGCATTGACAGAATGAAAGGCTCGATGCATTGCGACCCCAATCCGGCAACTCCGCTGCCATAGAACCTCCCTGAGCCGGGAAGTCCCTTAGACCGGTTGTTTTGCGCCCCCATCTTTCGATGGGTTTGCCCTTATCAGATTCAGTGATCCGTCTGCGTTAACGGCAGGCGGATCGTTTTCTTGAGGCCTTCGAGCCCAAAGGCATCAGAAACCGCCGCGAATTCTTTCTCGCAGCTTTGCGTAACAAATAGCACGTCGGGAACGGGTGCGCAACTGTCGTCAACCGACGACAGCTGCGCAGCGGGTTTACAAATATTCTTCCGGTATGGCGAGGGCGCTCGAGCCGCCCTTGATCACGGTCGCGGCCAGGCCCGGCGCCTGGGAGAGAAGATGTTCGGCAAAGAAGCGTGCGGTGGCGATCTTCGCCTTGCAGAAACCTGCATCCCCGCGCCCGGCCGCCAGCATGTCCTGCGCCGCAAGGGCCGCACGCGCCATCTGCCAGCCGCCGCAGACGATGCCGGCCAGCCTGAGGAAGGGCACCGCCCCGGCGAAGACGCCCTTCATGTCCTTCTGCACGCCGGCACCGATATGGAGTGCCGCATCGGCGAAGACCTGCACGGCGCGGGCAAAGCCGGCCTGGATGGCGGCGAAGTCCTCGCCGGACGCCTTGCCGAGCCCGGCCGCGGTTTGCTGCATGGCGCCGATGACGGACTTGAGGGTGGCGCCGCCGTCGCGCACGATCTTGCGCCCGATCAGGTCCATCGCCTGTATGCCGGTGGTGCCTTCGTAAATGGTGGTGATGCGCGCGTCGCGCCAGTGCTGGGCGGCGCCCGTTTCCTCGATGTAGCCCATGCCGCCGTGGATCTGGATGCCGAGCGAGGCGACGTCGATGCCGGTCTCGGTGCTCCAGCCTTTCACGATGGGGATCATGAATTCGACGAAGGCCTGGTTGCGTTGTCGCTCGGCGGCATCGGGATGGCGCGCGGCGACGTCGCGCGCCGCAGCGACGACATAGGCCAGGGCGCGCATCGCCTCGGTCTGCGACTTCATCAGCATCAGCATGCGGCGCACGTCCGGATGGCGGATGATCGGCACCGGCCCGGAACCGTCCACCAGATCGCGCCCCTGCTGGCGGTCCTTCGCGTACTGCAGGGCATGCTGGTAGGCGCGTTCGGCGATGGCCACGCCCTCCAGCCCGACGGCGAAGCGCGCCGCATTCATCATGACGAACATGTACTTGAGGCCCTCGTTCTCCCTGCCGACGAGGTAGCCGGTGGCGCCGCCGTTGTCGCCATAGGCCATGACGCAGGTCGGGCTGGCGTGGATGCCCAGCTTGTGCTCGATGGAGACGCAGCGCACGTCGTTGCGGGCGCCGGGGGTGCCGTCGGCGTTGAGCAGGAACTTCGGCACGACGAAGAGCGAAATGCCCTTGACCCCCTCGGGCGCATCGGGCGTGCGCGCCAGCACGAGGTGGATAATGTTCTCGGTCATGTCGTGCTCGCCGTAGGTGATGAAGATCTTCTGGCCGAACACCTTGTAGCTGCCATCGCCCTGCGGCACGGCGCGCGAACGCACCATCGCCAGATCGGAGCCGGCCTGCGGCTCGGTCAGGTTCATGGTGCCGGTCCAGGTGCCCTCGATCATCTTCGGCAGGTAGGCGGCCTTCTGCTCGGGCGAGCCGGACAGGGCGATCGCCTCGATGGCGCCGGTGGTGAGCAGCGGGCAAAGCGAGAAGGCCATGTTGGAGGCCTTCCACATCTCGTTGACGGCGGCCACCACGGTATAGGGCATGCCCTGTCCGCCGTACTCGGGTTCGGCGCCGATGCCGTTCCAGCCGCCCTCGACGTAGCGCGCGTAGGCCGCCTTGAAGCCCTGCGGCATGGCGACGGCGCTGTCCTTCCACACCGCCCCCTCCTGGTCGCCGGAGGCATTCAGCGGCGCCAGCACCTCGCCGGCAAACCTGGCGGCTTCCTCCAGCACGGCATCGATGACGTCAACCGACGCCTCCTCGAAACCGGGCAATTGCGATAACTGCGCGACGCCGGCCAGTTCTCGCAGCACGAAGTGCATGTCGTTCAACGGGGCAGAATAGGTGCTCATATACTCTCCTATGATTATCACGTCTGACCGGCAAGCCGGACGGTCAGGATGTCTTCCAGCAGCAGGATTTCGGCGACGACCGAAACGGGGAAGCCCTGCCTGCCGCCACCGCGGTTGTCGAGCAGCAGGCTCTGCAGGTATGCCTGGCAGGCCGCATCGGGCCATGTTGCCTGAATCTTCTGCAGGATGTGGGGAATCTGCTCTAACCCGAGGATTTCGACGCCCTCGTCGTCCTCGAAGAAGGAACGCAGGGGCACGCCGGACACGCCCTCGTCCCATCCCGGCACCTTGACGTTGAAATGCCGGTGCACCGTCTCCGCTTCGCGCTCGAAATCCTCGCGCATGCCGGTCTGGCGGTACAACTCCAGAAGCTTCAGCCAGGGGCGCACCGAAACGTCCGGGTGCTCTTGCAGGTAATCCTTCAGTGTCTGCATGGCTCCCGACTTGCGGCCGTAGCTCAGCATCACCTCCGCGAGGTCGAGCGCGTGGTCCATTTCCTCGCGGTCGGGATTGAGCGCGGGGGCCGGCGCGGCCGGCTCCGTGGCCGGAGAAGTTCTCGGCGCGGAGTCGCCGCCTTCCCGGGCAGGCACGGGCGCCGGCGGCAGTTCGGAACTCCGCGGCGCAGGTGGCGGTTCGGAACTCCGCGGCGCAGGCGGCGACGTCATCACGGCGGCCGCCTGCTGCTCCTCGACGAAAACGGGTTGCAGCCGTTGCGCACGCTTCGCTGCTCCATGCTGCCGCAACAGAACCAAAGTCAGTCCGCCCAGTACGGCGGCGGCCGCCAGAATCCATTGCATGCCGGCGCCGCCCTCCGTCGAGCCGGCAGGCGGCGATGTCGCTGCAATCCCGGCATTTTCGGCAGGCGCGGCTGCAGGGCGCGGCGCGGGAGGCCGGTCGGCGGGAGCGATGGCGGCCTCGATTGAGCCGCGCAGGCGCTGCAGGATGTCGGAAGCGTTCTGAATGCGCGAATTCAGTCTGTCGAAGCCAAGCCAGAAGTCGCCGGAAGCCTGGGCAAGACGGTACTCGCGACGCAAAAGATCGCGTTCCTCTTCCGTCGCGACCGGGGGGGAAAGTTGCCAGGACATGACCATCACCGGCTCGGCCGCATCCATAGCTGCGGCAACTGGCGCAGCCATGCAGGCGAGAACGATCCGAGCAAGAAGGAAAAACGCGGCGGACCGGCCCGCACGGGCAGGTCCCGCTTCAGCCCCGGACGGGGGGCTGCGCCGATAGTCCCCGCCTGGAATGGGCATGGCAGGCGCCCGCGGATCAGCCCAGTTCGGCCACCAGCTCCGGCACGGCCTGGAACAGATCGGCCACCAGGCCGTAGTCGGCCACCTGGAAGATCGGCGCCTCTGGATCCTTGTTGATGGCGACGATCACCTTGCTGTCCTTCATGCCGGCCAGATGCTGGATGGCGCCCGAGATGCCGACGGCGATGTAGAGGTCCGGCGCGACGATCTTGCCGGTCTGGCCGACCTGGTAGTCGTTCGGCACGAAGCCGGCATCGACCGCCGCACGCGAGGCGCCCAGGGCGGCGCCCAGTTTGTCGGCGAGCGGTTCGAGCACCTTCTGATAGTTCTCGCCGCTGCCCAGGCCGCGTCCGCCGGAGACGATGATCTTGGCCGCGCCCAGCTCGGGCCGCGCGCTCTTGGTCAGCTCGCGGCCGATGAGCTTCGCCACGCCGAGGTCGGCGCCCGCTGCCAGCGGCTCTACGGCAGCCGCACCCCCCTGCCCGGCCGCCTCGAAGGCGGTGCCGCGCACGGTGATGACCTTCACGCTGTCGGCGCTTTTCACCGTCGCCAGCGCGTTGCCGGCGTAGATCGGACGCACGAAGGTGTCGGCCGAGTCGACGGCGACGATGTCGGAGATCTGCGCCACGTCAAGAAGCGCCGCCACGCGCGGCAGCAGGTTCTTGCCGAAGGTCGAGGCCGGCGCCAGGATGTGGCTGTAGCCGGCGGCATTGGCGTGCACCAGCGCCGCCAGGTTCTCCGGCAACTGGTCGGCGTAGGGCGCGGCGTCGGCGACGCGCACCTTGGCGACGCCGTCCATCTGCGCGGCTTCCTGCGCGGCGGCGGCGCAGCCGCTGCCGGCCACCAGCACATGGATTTCGCCGCCGAGCTGCTTCGCGGCGGACAGGGTGTTCAGCGTCGCGGCCTTGAGCGACGCGTTGTCGTGTTCGGCAATGACAAGGATGCTCATCAGATCACCTTCGCTTCGTTCTTGAGTTTGTCGACCAGCTGCTTGACGTCCGCCACCTTGGCGCCGCCGGCGCGCTTGGGCGGCTCGGCGACCTTGAGCGTGGCGAGGCGAGGCGCGACGTCGACGCCGAGGTCGGCCGGCTTCAGGGTGTCGAGCGGCTTCTTCTTGGCCTTCATGATGTTGGGCAGGGTGGCGTAGCGCGGCTCGTTCAGGCGCAGGTCGGTGGTGACCACCGCGGGCAGCGTCAGTTCGACGGTTTCGAGGCCGCCGTCGATCTCGCGGGTGACGGTCGCTTTCCCGTCGGCGATGACGACCTTGGAGGCGAAGGTGGCCTGCGGCCAGCCCATCAGGGCGGCGAGCATCTGGCCGGTCTGGTTGGCGTCGTCGTCGATGGCCTGCTTGCCGCAGATGACGAGCTGCGGGTTCTCCCTGGCGGCAACGGCCTTCATCAGCTTGGCCACCGCCAGCGGCTGCAACTCGGCGTCGCTCTCGACCAGGATGGCGCGGTCGGCGCCGATGGCCAGCGCCGTGCGCAGGGTCTCCTGGCAGGCGGCAATGCCGCAGGATACCGCGATGACCTCGGTAGCGATGCCGGCTTCCTTCAGGCGCACCGCTTCCTCGACGGCGATCTCGTCGAAGGGGTTCATCGACATTTTCACATTGGCAAGGTCCACGCCGGAACCGTCGCCCTTGACGCGCACCTTGACGTTGTAGTCAACCACGCGCTTGACCGGTACGAGGATCTTCAATCCTGTTCTCCTTTGCGTTTGAGCGAAAGCACCTCTCCAGCGGGGATTATGGCACCGGGCCGGAGGGTTTGACACCACCGGCTGCAGCCGGCACAATTCTTCCATACGCTACCGTATGGGAAGCGTATCCTAGCGCAAGCCCCTTGTTTTTTCAATACGCCCGAAGACCGTGCGCAAGATCGAGCCGCAGAAGCAGCAACTGGACCGTGACGCCTGGGTCAAGGCCGCCCTCGACATCCTGGCCGACAGGGGCCTGGACGGTATTCGCGTCGAAGTGCTGGCAAAACGCCTGAAGGTCACCAAAGGCAGCTTCTACTGGCACTTCAAGGACCGCCGCGACCTGCTCGACGCCATGCTGGCGGTCTGGAAGGAAGGCCGCATCCGCGACATCCAGAAACAGACCCGCGCCGATCCGGGCGAGGAGTTGCCGCGCGCCTACCATGTCATCGAGGTCTACAGCGCCAACCGCAACCGCAAGGGCACGCTGATCGAGCTGGCCATGCGCGACTGGGCGCGGCGCGATGCGGCTGCCGCCGCGGTGGTGGAGGAAGTCGATGCCGCCCGCCTGGAGTTCGGCCGCATGGGCTTCGAGGCGCGCGGCATGTCGCCGCTGGAAGCCTCCAGCCGCAGCCTGCTGCTCTACGCCTACGTCTTCGGCCTGAGCCTGATGAGCTGCGGCAGGTTCGACGCCGACATGGACGGGATGAAACGCTGGATCGCCGACCGGATAGCCCGTTAGCGGCCGCCGGTCATCTTCCTGTACAACGCCCCCAGTTCGCCGACGATGCCGCGGCGGAAGGCCAGCACGCAGACGACGAAGATCGCGCCCATGATGACGGTGACGAGGGAACCGACCTTGTCGGCCAGCTCGTTCTGCAGGGTGACGATGGTGGCGGCGCCGACCACCGGGCCGAACACCGTGCCCATGCCGCCGAGCAGCGTCATCAGCACCACCTCGCCGGAGGTGTGCCAGTGGGCGTCGGTCAGGGTGGCGAAGCGGAACACCAGGGTCTTGGTGGCGCCGGCCAGCCCCGCCAGCCCGGCCGAGAGGACGAAGGCCAGCAGCTTGTACTTCGCCACGTCGTAGCCCAGGGAAATCGCCCGCGCCTCGTTCTCGCGGATGGCCTTCAGCACCTGACCGAAAGGCGAGTGGATGGTGCGGTGGATCAGCCAGAAGGCGAAGACGAAGATCGCCAGGACGAAGTAGTAGAGGTTGTAGTCGTCGGCGAGATCGATGACGCCGAGCAGCCGGCCGCGCGGCACATCCTGCAGGCCGTCCTCGCCGCCGGTGAACGGCGCCTGCAGGAAGAAGAAGTACATCATCTGCGCCAGCGCCAGGGTGATCATGGCGAAGTAAATGCCGGAGCGGCGGATGGCCAGGCTGCCGATCACCCAGCCCAGCGCGGCGGCGGCCAGCGCGGCGGCGATGAGCCCCAGCTCCGGCGGAAAACCCCACACCTTGATGCTGTGCCCCGCGACATAGCCCGCCGTGCCGAGGAAGACGGCATGGCCGAAAGAGAGCAGCCCCGTATAGCCGATCAGCAGATTGAAGGCGCAGGCGAACAGCGCGAAGCAGAGGATCTTCATCACCAGCACCGGGTAGACCACGGCCGGCGCCGCCAGCATCAGCGCCAGCAGGAAGCCGTAGCCGATCGCCTGTCTGCTCATTTTTCGCGTCCGAACAGGCCGGCCGGCCGCACCAGCAGCACAATGGCCATGATGATGAAGACCACCGTCGAGGAGGCCTCCGGGTAGAACACCTTGGTCAGTCCTTCGATGATGCCGAGACCGAGGCCGGTGACGATGGAGCCGAGGATGGAACCCATGCCGCCGATCACCACCACGGCGAACACCACGATGATCAGGTTCGAGCCCATCAGCGGGCTGACCTGCATGGCCGGCGCCGCCAGCACGCCGGCGAAGCCGGCCAGCGCCACGCCGAAACCGTAGGTGAGCATCACCATCAGCGGCACGTTGATGCCGAAGGCCTGGGTCAACTTGGGGTTTTCCGTCGCTGCGCGCAGATAGGCGCCGAGTGGGGTCTTCTCGATGACGAACCAGGTGGCGAAGCACACCAGCAACGACGCCAGGATAACCCAGGCGCGATACTTGGGCAGGAACATGAAGCCGAGGTTGTAGGCGCCGGCAAACTCCTCCGGAATCGAATACGGCAGGCCCGATACGCCGTAGAGGTCGCGAAACAGGCCTTCGAGGATCAACGCCAGGCCGAAGGTGAGCAGCAGGCCGTAAAGGTGGTCCAGCTTGTAGAGCCACTGCAGCATGCTGCGCTCGATGACGATGCCGACGACGCCGACGCCCAGCGGCGCCAGGGCGAGCGACCACCAGTAGCCGATGCCGAAGTAGTTCAGCCCCATCCAGGCCAGCATCGCCCCGGCCATGTAGAGCGCGCCGTGGGCGAAGTTGATGATGTTGAGCATGCCGAAGATGACGGCCAGGCCCAGGCTCAACATGGCGTAGAAGGAGCCGCTCACCAGGCCCAGCATGAGCTGGCCCATGAGGGCCTGGAGGGGGATGCCGAAGATTTCGGTCATGCCGGATTCCCACCCTCACCCCAACCCTCTCCCGCCCTGCGGGAGAGGGGGAGCGGTCCCCTCTCCCCGCTTGCGGGGAGAGGGTCAGGGTGAGGGGCTCCGTTCACTTCTTCACCAGCGGACAGCGCGACAGCGACAGCGGCTGGAAGGCCTCGTTGCCGGGGATCACCGCCTTGATGTTGTAGTAATCCCACGGCTCCTTGGACTCGCCCGGCTTCTTCACCTCGACCAGGTACATGTCGTGCACCATGCGGCCGTCCTCGCGGATCTTGCCGCCCTTGGCGAACATGTCGTTGATGGTCGTCGCCTTGAGCTGCTTCATGACGGCGTCCGCCTCGTCGGCGCCGGCCGCCTGCACGGCCTTCAGGTAGGTCATCACGGCCGAATAGGTGCCGGCATGCAGCATCGAGGGCATCTTCTTGTGCTTGCCGAAGAACTTGCGGCTCCACTCGCGCGTCTCGTTGTTGAGGTTCCAGTAGAAACCCTCGGTGAACATCATGCCCTGCGTCGTCGGCAGACCCAGCGCGTGGATGTCGATGATGGTGGTGAGCAGGCCGACGATGGTCTGGCTCCTGGTCAGGCCGAACTCGTTGGCGGCCTTGATCGAGTTGATGGTGTCGCCGCCGGCGTTGGCCAGGCCGACCACCTTCGCCTTCGACGACTGCGCCTGCAGCAGGAAGGAGGAAAAGTCGGAAGCGTTGAGCGGATGGCGCACCGCGCCCATCACCTTGCCGCCGCTGGCCTTCACCGCATCCATGGTGTCCTTCTCCAGCGAGTGGCCGAAGGCGTAGTCGGCGGTGAGGAAGAACCAGCTGTCCTTGCCCTGTTTGGTGACGGCCTTGCCCGGACCGTTGGCCAGCGCGTAAGTGTCGTAGACGTAATGCACCGTGTTGGGCGAGCAGTCCTCGTTGGTCAGCCGCGTCGACGCTGCGCCGGTATCGATCAGCACGCGCTTCTTCTCCAGCGTCACCTTCGACACCGCCAGCGCCACCGCCGAGTTGAGGGCGTCGGTGATCATGTCTACACCCTGCGTGTCGTACCACTCGCGCGCCTTGTTGGAGCCGACGTCGGCCTTGTTCTGGTGGTCGGCATAGACCAGCTCGATCTTCCAGGAAGGCTTGGCCTGCGCCTTGAAGTCGTCGATGGCCATCTGCGCGGCGGTCACCGAGCCCTGGCCGCCGAGATCGGAATAGACGCCCGACATGTCGCTCAGCACGCCGATCTTCACCATGTCGCCGGACAGCTTGACGGCGCCTTTCTGCGCCAGCGCCGGAGCGGCTGCCATGGAGACCACCGCTGCGCCGACGAGGGCGCCCATCAGTTTGCGTTTCATGCCTCTCTCCTTTGTGAGTTAAACACCGAGGTATTCGTGCAACAACGCCTGCTTCTCTTCCAGTTCGTCCCTGCCGACCTCCGCCGCGATGCGGCCGTGCTCGACGATGTACATGCGGTCGGCCAGCGGCGCGGCGAAGCGGAAATTCTGCTCCACCAGGACGATGGTGAAGCCCTTCTCCTTCAGGCTGCGGATCACCTCGCCCAGCTTCTGCACGATGACCGGCGCCAGCCCTTCCGAAATCTCGTCGAGCAGCAGCAGGTGCGCACCGGTGCGCAGGATGCGCGCCATGGCCAGCATCTGCTGCTCGCCGCCCGACAGGCGCGAGCCCTGGCTGCGGCGCCGCTCGCGCAGGTTGGGAAACATGGCATAGATATCTTCGACCGACATGCCGCCGCTGCCGACCTGGGGCGGCAGCAGCAGGTTCTCCTCGGTCGACAGGCTGGCATAGATGCCGCGCTCCTCCGGGCAGTAGCCGACGCCGAGATGGGCGATGCGGTGCGGCGCCCAGCCGATCGTCTCGCGGCCGTTCAACATGACCGAGCCGGTGCGCCGGCCGGTGAGGCCGAGGATGGCCTTCAGCGTCGTCGTGCGCCCGGCGCCGTTGCGCCCGAGCAGCGTCACGCACTCGCCGCGGTTCACGCGGAAATCCATGCCGTGCAGGATGTGGCTCTCGCCGTAGAAGGCGTGCAGATCGGTGACGCGCAGGTATTCCGTCCGGGTCATCAATGCGCCGTGCCCATGTAGGCTTCGATCACCGCCGGGTTCTTCGACACGTCGGCATAGGGCCCTTCGGCCAGCACGGCGCCGCGCGCCAGCACGGTGATGGTGTCGGAGATGTCCGCCACCACGCCCATGTTGTGCTCGACCATCAGCACGGTGCGATTGGCCGAGACCTTCTTGATCAGTTGCTTGACGAGGTCGACGTCCTCGTGGCCCATGCCCTGGGTCGGCTCGTCGAGCAGCATCAGCTCCGGCTCCAGCGCCAGGGTGGTGGCGATCTCCAGGGCGCGCTTGCGGCCGTAGGGCAGCTCCACCGTCACCATGTTGGCGAACGACTCCAGGCCGACCTGGGACAGCAGCTCCAGGGCGCGGCCGTTAAGCGCAGCCAGGCTCCTGTCGGAGCGCCAGAAGTGGAAGGAAGTGCCGAGCTTCCTCTGCAGGGCGATGCGCACGTTCTCCAGCACGCTCAGGTGCGGAAAGACGGCGGATATCTGGAAGGAGCGGACGATGCCGCGGCGGGCGATCTGCGCCGGCTTCTCGCCGGTGATGTCGATGCCGTTGAAGCGGATGGTGCCGCGCGTCGGCTCGAGAAACTTGGTGAGCAGGTTGAAGCAGGTGGTCTTGCCGGCGCCATTGGGCCCGATCAGGGCATGGATGTGGCCGCGCCTGACTTTCAGGCTGACATCGTTGACGGCAACGAAGCCCGTGAACTCCTTGACGAGGCTCCTGGTCTCCAGAATGCAATCGGCAGCCATCGAAGCGTGCGGCGAAGCGCTCACGTCCGTGCCATGTCCTTATTCAATTCGTCCGATGATTATCGGTGAAGCACAGGCATTTATCAACATGCATCGAGAATGGAAATCCCTCAGATCTTTCTCTCCCGCCCGGCCCAGTAGGGATCGCGCAGTTCGCGCTTCAGCGTCTTGCCGGCCGCGCTGCGCGGAAAGTCGTTCAGGATCGCCACTGCCGAGACGCGCTGGTAGCGCGCGCCGACCCGTTCGTTGATCCAGTCGCGCAGGTCCTCCGCAGAAACCGCACCCGGCTGGCGCAGCAGCACGGCGGCAAGCGGCGTCTCGCCCCACTTTTCGTCCGGCACGCCGAACACCGCCGCCTCGCGCACGGCCGGGTGGCGGGCGGCGATCTCTTCGATGTCGCGCGGATAGACCTTGACCCCGCCCGAATCGATCATGTCCTTCTTGCGGTCGACCAGGTAAAGGAAGCCCTCGTCGTCCAGATAGCCCATGTCGCCGCTGTAGAGCCAACCGTCGCGCACCGCCTGGGCGGTCAGATCGGGCCGCTGGTAGTAGCCGGTCATCAGCAGCGGGCCGCGGCCGACGATTTCGCCCACCTCACCCACTGCGGCGTCGGCACCGTCCTTGCGCACGATGCGGATGTGGTTGAAGGGCATCGGCAGGCCGACCGAGCCGGCCTTGCGCACGGCGTCGGCCCGGTCGAGGATGGTGACGAAGCCCTCGGTGAGGCCGTAGAGCTCGTGAAAGCGCCCCGGCAGGTCGCGGTTGAGCCGCTCCTTGTACTCCTGCATGAGCGGTGCGCCGAGCGAAACCAGGCACTGCAGCGAGGCCAGCTTTTCCGGCGCGTATGCGGGATCGTTGAAGAGCGCCACCACCTGCGCCGGCACCAGCATGACGTGGGTGACCCACTCGCGCGCGATGGTCTCGATCATGCGCCCCGGCTCGAAGGCGCGCTGCAGGATATAGGTGCCGCCCAGGTAGAAGCACGGCATCAGGGTAACGAAGGCGCCGTTGAAGACGATGGCCCCGCTGTGCAGCACCACCGACTCCGGCGTCATGCGCCAGGCCGCGCCCAGCATCAGGCAGTACATGGCGCGGATGAAATGGGTGTGCATGATGCCCTTCGGCAGGCCGGTGGTGCCGGAGGTGTACATGATGTTGAACAGGTCGTCCGGCCGGACTTCCGCCGGCGTGTAGCGGTCGGCCGCGGCGGCGGCCAGCGCCGCGTAATCGCCGAACTGCGCGCCGTATTGCGGCGACTGACTTTTGCCGGTGAGCAGCACGCGGCCGGGCAGCAGAGGCGCCAGCGCCTCGGGAATCCGCTCCAGCACCGGCGCCAGCGCAGGGCTGCTCACCAGGCAGCGTGCGCCGGAATCCTTCAGCAGACTGGCCAGGCCCGCCGGCAGCAGCAGGGGCGAGAGCGGCACCAGCACGGCGCCGATCGAGGGCACCGCCCAGTACAGTTCCAGCAGCTCAAGGCAGTTCGGCAGCAGCGTGGCCACCTTGTCGCCCGGGCCGATGCCGAGGCCGCGCAACAGGTTGGCGCAGCGCGCCACGCGCGCGGCGAACGCACGCCAGGAGAGCCGCTCCTCCTCGAAGACGACGGCCAGGCCGTCAGGGCGGTAGCGTGCCTGGCGGTTGATCAGGGTGGCGAGTTCGAGCATGACGTCCTCCTCGTTCGCAAGTTTCTGCGAAGACGGCGGGCAAACCGATGTCGCGCCGGCCCTGCCTGCCCTGCCGAGCGGAATAATCCGCTACCGTCCCTTCCACTGCGGCATCGGCTGCTTGGCGATGAAGGCGTCGATGCCCTCCTGCGCGTCCTCGGCCATCATGTTGCAGGCCATGGTCTCGGCCGCCAGCTGGTAGGCGGCGTCCAGGCCCATCTCGATCTGGCGGTAGAAGGCCTGCTTGCCCAGCGCCACCGCTGCCGGCGACTTGGCGCAGATCGAGTCGGTCAGCTTCTTCACCTCGGCATCCAGCTCGCCCGCCGGCACGACGCGGTTCACCAGCCCGCGCGCGAGCGCCGTCTGCGCATCCATGAACTCGCCGGTGACCAGCATCTCGAAGGCCTGCTTGCGCGGCAGGTTGCGCGCCAGCGGCACCGCCGGCGTACTGCAGAAGAGGCCCAGGTTCACGCCGGAGACGGCGAACTTCACCGCCTCCGCCGCCACCGCCAGGTCGCACATCGCGACCAGCTGGCAGCCGGCCGCCACCGCCATGCCATGCACGCGCGCGATCACCGGCTGCGGCAGGCCGGTGAGCTTCAACATCATTTTTCCGCACTTCCTGAACAGCGCCTGCTGATATTCCTTGTCCGGCTGCGCGCGCATCTCCTTCAGGTCGTGGCCGGCGCAAAAGGCCTTGCCGGCACCGGCCAGCACCACCGCGCGCACCGACTTGTCGGCGGCGATGGCGTCGAGCGCTGCCGACAGCGCGTCGAGCAGCGCATCGGACAGCGAATTGAACTGGTTTGGGCGGTTCAGCGTCAGGGTGGCCACGCCGCCTTCGTCGCGGCGCAACAGGACGGGTTCTTCGGCGGACTGCATGACGGCGCTCATTTCCTTCTCCTCACTCGATGGCCTGCGTCGATTTCGCCTTCTCGCGCAGGATGAATTTCTGGATCTTGCCGGTGGAGGTCTTCGGCAGCGGGCCGAACACCACCTTCTTCGGCACCTTGTAGCGCGCCATGCGGCTGCGGCAGAATTCGATGAACTCCGCCTCCGTCGCCTGCACGCCCTCCTTCAGCTCGACGAAGGCGCAGGGCACCTCGCCCCACTTCGGATCGGGCGTCGCCACCACCGCCGCCGCCAGCACCGCGGCATGGCGGTAGAGCACGTCCTCCACCTCCACCGAGGAGATGTTCTCGCCGCCGGAGATGATGACGTCCTTGGAGCGATCCTTGATCTTGACGTAGCCGTCGGGCTGCAGCACGGCCAGGTCGCCGGAGTGGTACCAGCCGCCGCGGAAGGCCTCCTCCGTCGCCTTCGGGTTCTTCAGGTAGCCCTTCATGGTGATGTTGCCGCGGAACATGATCTCGCCCATGGTCTCGCCGTCGCGCGGCACTTCCGCCATGGTCTCCGGGTCCATCACCGTGAGCCCCTCCTGCAGGTGGTAGCGCACGCCCTGGCGGCCGTTCAGGCGCACCTGCTCCTCCAGCGGCAGCTCGCTCCACTCGGCATGCCGGGCGCAGACCGAAGCCGGGCCGTAGGTCTCGGTCAGGCCATAGACGTGGGTGATGTCGAAGCCGATCGTGTTCATGCCCTCGATCATCGAGGCCGGCGGCGGCGCCGCCGCCACCAGCGCACTGACCTTGTGCGAAATGCCCTCGCGCCACGCCGCCGGCGCATTGATCAGCATGGAATGCACGATCGGCGCGCCGCAGTAGTGCGTCACCCCGTGTTCGCGGATGGCGTCGAGGATGGCCTTCGCCTCGACGCGGCGCAGGCAGACGCTGGTGCCGGCATTCGCCGCCAGGGTCCACGGGAAGCACCAGCCGTTGCAGTGGAACATCGGCAGGGTCCACAGATAGACGGCGTGCGGCGGCATGCCCCAGGAGACGATGTTCGACACGGCGTTGAGATAGGCGCCGCGGTGGTGGTAGACCACGCCCTTCGGATTGCCGGTGGTGCCCGAGGTGTAGTTGAGCGAGATGGCGTCCCACTCGTCGGCCGGCCCCTGCCAGGCGAAAGCGGGATCGCCTGAAGCGAGAAAAGTCTCGTAGTCCACGCTGCCGAGGCGCTCGCCCGGCCCGGCGTATTCCGGATCGTCCACGTCGATCACCAGCAGCTCGCGCTTGGCCAGGGACAGGGCCTTCGAAACGGTCGGAGAGAACTCGCGGTCGGTGATCAGCGCCTTGGCCTCGCCGTGATCGAGCATGAAGGCGATCGCCTCGGCGTCGAGCCGGGTGTTGAGGGTGTTGAGCACCGCGCCGGCCATCGGCACGCCGAAATGGCATTCCGCCATTTCCGGCGTGTTGGACAGCATCGCGGCGACGGTGTCGTTCTTGCCGATGCCGCGGGCGGCCAACGCCGAGGCGAGACGCCGGCAGCGGGCGTAGGTCTCCGCCCAGGTGTAGCGGCGCGCGCCGTGGATGATCGAGCGGCGCTGCGGGTAAACATCCGCCGTTCGCGCGATGAAGGAGAGCGGCGACAGGGGCGCGTAATTGGCGGCGTTCCTGTCGAGGCCGACCGTGTAGGGACTGTCCGGCATAAGCGTTTCCTCCTGTCCTGATCTGCCGGAGACCGGGTCAGCGGCAGCGCTGGGCAATATTCAATCCCGCAGCGGACGGGCGGTCAAGCCCGCCCAGCCAGTCGTGCAGTTCCGTGGAAAGCGCCTCGACGCTCCCTGCCAGGGCAATCACGCCGCCGCCGGCATCCGCACTGCCTGCCGGGCGGGACAGGCTGAAGCTGCGCCGAGCCAGAACTTCGCCGCCGCCGGGGGCCAGAAGCAGGACCCGCGCATCCAGCTGGGTACGGCTGGCCTGGGCCGAATCGAACAGCTGCACGAACTCGTCGAGATCCACCCGCAGGCGGCAGGCACCGCCCGCCTCGCCGGAGAGCATGCGCTTCTTCAGCACATGGCCGACCAGCTCCGCCGGCGGTGCCACCCAGCGGCTTTCGGCGTAGCTTTGCCGGCGCTGGTTGGCCGCTTCCCTCGGGGATTTCCTTTCGTCATACAGCAGGCGGTACTGCATGGCCGTGGAGTCGAGCCAGGACACGGCGAAGACATCGATGCCGCGCAGGCTGGCGACGATGCGGTTGTTCGGCGCCGGTTGCACCGCGCCAAGGTCGTAGCTGGCGATGCCGGAGAGGGATTTCGCGCCGCCGCCGCATCCGGCGAGGGCAAACACGGCAAGCAGGGCAAATTTGTTCATGGCTTCCTTCCGGCCTAGTTCGCCGCAAAACCCGCCTCGCCGGGCCCGGGGCGGCGCGTCTCGCGGCCGAAGACCAGCATGTTGGGCGACTCCTCGATCTGGTCCAGCAGCCGCGCAATCTGGCGCGAATTGACGGACAGTTCCTGCAGCAGGACGTTCAGCCTCGGCAGCGTCGTCTGCGCCACCTGGCCGCCGGCGTCGCCCGCCAGGGCATCCAGTTTCCTGACCGCTCCCTGGAAATCATTGACAAGCGTGCGCAGGTCGGCCGCCAGCGGCGCTGCCTCGCCGCTGGCCTTCTCGATGTGGGCCAGGGTGCGGCTCAGCCGCTGCATGTTCTCGTCGCTGAGCGTCCTTCTGAGCGAGGCCATCACCTGGGGCAGCTCCTTCAAGCCGTCGGACAGCCCTGCCGCCGCGCTTTCGACATGGGCCAGGGTCTGGCCGAAGCGCTTGACGTTCTGGTCCGTCAGAAGCGCGCTGGTGCGGTCTGCAACCTGACGCAAGCGGGCCATCAGCTCCGTCGCGTTTTCCCCCAGGTTATCCATGAAGCCGGGCTTGATGGCGATGCGCGGCGGCCTGCCGTCGCTCTCCTCTAGCGGCTTCGGATCCTCGCCGCTGTCCTCCAGCAGGATCGAGGCCAGCCCGGTCACGCCCTGGTAATTCAGCTGCGCGGTGGTGCCCCTGGTCACCGGCAGGTCGGCATCGATGCTGATGGTGATGAGGATGTTGCGCGGATCCTGCGGATCCAGTTCGATGTCCTGCACCTTGCCGGCACGGATGCCGCGGAAGCGCACCTGGGCCTGGGTGTTGAGTCCGGTGACGTTCTTCTTCGTCACCAGCACGTAATCGCGGGTGGCTTCGCGCTTGTCCGAGAGCCAGAACACGGCCAGCACGCAGGCCAGCACGAGCAACAGGGTAAAAATTCCGGCGGCAAGCGCATGAGCCCGACTTTCCATGATCTTTACACCAGCTCCCCTGAAACGCGGCTCTGCAGCGCACGCTGGGCGCGGTCGCAGCAGAAGAAGTTGCGGATGAATGGATGATCGATCTTCATGATGTCGTCAATCGATCCCAGCGCGAGTATACGCTGTTCCGCCAGCACGGCAACGCGCGCCGCCAGCCCGGCCAGGGTGTCCAGGTCGTGCGTCACCAGCACCACGGTGAGGCCGAGCTGCTGCTGCAGGCTGCGGATCAGCCGCACGAAGGACTCGCTGCGGTCGGGGTCGAGGCCGGCGGTCGGTTCGTCGAGCAGCAGCAGCTCCGGCTCCAGCGACAGGGCGCGCGCCAGGGCGACGCGCTTGATCATGCCGCCGGACAGCTCGGAGGGCATCAGCCAGGCGTGGCGCGGCAGCAGCTCGACCATCGACAGCTTGAGCATGACCAGATCGTGGATCAGATCCTCGTCGACGACGCCCAGCTCGCGCAGCGGGAAGGCGATGTTCTGGAACACCGTGAAGGCGGAATACAGCGCGCCGTACTGGAACAGCATGCCGAAGCGGCGGCGCAGGTTGCGCTCCTGCTCCGCATTGCCGGTGAACAGCGGCTCGCCGAAGAGCCTGATCTGCCCCTTGCTGGGATGCAGCAGGCCGATCATCTGCCGCAGCAGCGTCGTCTTGCCGCTGCCCGAGCCGCCCACCAGCGCCATCACCTCGCCCTGTTCGATGTCGAGGCTCAGGTCGCGGTGCACCCAATGCTCGCCGAAGCGCGTGGACAGGTGCTCGACTTCGATGACGGCGGTCATGTTTCATCCCCCCTTTGCAAAAGGCGGGCGGTCATACCGGCATCCCGATGCTGCGCGTGGCGATGGCGAACACCGCATCGACCAGGATCACCACGGTGATCGAACTGACCACCGAGGCAGTCGTGTTGGAAGACAGGCTCTCGGTGTTCGGCCGCACGCGCAGGCCGAAATGGCAGGCCACCAGCGCCACCATGACGCCGAAGGTCACGCCCTTCGCCAGGGCGATCCACAGGTTGGCCACCGGCACTACCTTGGGCAGGGTGTCGATGAAGAAGCCGTAGGAGATGTCCAGCTGGAACTGCGCCGAGACCATGCCGCCCATCAGGGCGATGGCGCTGGTCCACAGCACCAGCAGCGGCATCGCCAGCGCCAGCGCGGCGACCTTGGGAAAAATCAGGCGCAGGCTGCGCGAGACGCCCATCGTCGCCAGCGCGTCGATCTCCTCGGTGACGCGC
This sequence comes from uncultured Rhodocyclaceae bacterium, assembly GCA_964475635.1. Classification (GTDB taxonomy): domain Bacteria; phylum Pseudomonadota; class Gammaproteobacteria; order Burkholderiales; family Rhodocyclaceae; genus Desulfobacillus. The sequence continues at coordinate 25,603 of CAYYXS010000017.1, read as the reverse complement.
ATCACGCCGAGCTGCGCCGTCATGGCCGAGCCGGAGCGGCCCGCCACCAGCACCGCCACCAGCACCGGCCCCAGCTCGCGGATGATGCCCATGCCGAGGATGTTCACGATGAAGATGTCGGCGCCGAAGTTCTTCAGCTGGAGCGCCGACAGGTAGGACAGCACGATGCCGATGAGGAAGCCGACCAGCGCCGTGACCGGCATGGCGCGCACGCCGCTCTTGTAGAGGTTGGCGGAGCTTTCGCGCCAGGGGAATTCGCCGGGAACGCGCACGACATGGATGAAATCGAGCAGGAGCTGTCCGATGAGCGCGACGAAGTCGACCAGGTGCCGCCACAGGCGAAGGCTGAGCTTCCCGACGGTGACGATCCATTCCAGGGGCGAACGCGGCGCCGGTCCGGCTTCGATCTTCTTGCCCGCCGCATAGAGCCGCTCGAACACCGGTTCCAGGTCCTCGCGCAGGACGAGGCGTTCGGGGAAGCGATGATCCCAGGTGCGCCACAGCATCATGGCGCCGACCGAATCCAGCGAATCGATCCCGCGCAGATCCCAGCCCACGCCGGCTTCGGCCGAGCGCGCCGCCAGCTCGGCCTTGATGGCTTCGAATTGCGGCGCCAGCACCATCAGGCGCCACTCGCCGGCAAGGCGCAGCCAGCGCCTGCCCTCGGCATCCGTCTCAAGCGCCATGCTTGCGCCGCTCACCTCGTCCCCCTCCTTTTGAACGCCCCCGCCACCCGCCGGATGGCATGACGACGCATTATGCCGCAGCTTGGGACTTGCCGCGCCCGGGCTTGATGCGGAATTCCATGCCCAGGCTCGACCACTGCCGGCCCTCCTCCTCCAGCGCCGCCGCAGTCAGCGGCGAAGACGCCAGCCAGTTCGGGTCCGCGCCGAGCCCGAAGCCCCGTTCGCTGCGCCGCACCAGGACGGCCGGCAGCGCCGCGTCGTCGCGCGAGCGGTGCAGCAGCACGGCCAGGCGCAGGCTGAAGACGAGCAGCCAGTCCGGGCTGTCCGGCATGATCTCCTGCACTCGCTCCAGCTTGCCGCGGTGGGCCAGCACGATGCGCGACAGGCGCGCCTGGTCCATTTTCGAGAAGCCCGGCATGTCGGCGTTGGCGAGGATGTAGGCGCTGTGCTTGTGATAGCTGGAATGCGCCACCGAGATGCCGATCTCGTGCAGCGCCGCCGCCCATTCGAGAACCTGCGCATCGGGTTGCTCTTCGGCTGCCGCCTCGGGCAGCAGCTGCAGCAGGAAGCCGCGCGCCGTCGCGACCACCCGTGCCGACTGGCTGGCATCGACCTGGTAGCGGCGCATGAACTGCCGCACCGTGGCGTTGCGCAGGTCCTGGTGATGGTAGCGGCCGAGCAGATCGTAGAGCACGCCCAGGCGCAGCGCCCCTTCGGAAAACGTCATCCGCTCCAGGCCGAACTCCCTGAACACCGCCAGCATGATGGCCAGCCCCCCGGGGAGCACCGGGATGCGGTCGGCGCGCAGGCCCTGCAAAGTCAGCCTCCCCAGGTCGCCGGCATGCAGCAGGATGCCGCGCAGGCGCTCCAGCCCGTCGCGCGTGATGCCGGCCACGCCCGCCCCGGACAAGCCGTTCAGTTCCAGTATGTCGGCCAGCGCCTTGGCGGTGCCGCTTGAGCCGACCGCCTCCTCCCAGCCGGTCCTGCGGTACTGGCCGGCGATGGCCTGCAATTCCTTGCGCGCCGCCAGCTCGGCAGCCTTCATGCCGGCTTTCTCGATGCGGCCGCGCGGGAAATGCTTCAGGCTGAAGCCGACGCAGCCCATGTAGAGCGATTCCAGCTCGATCGGTTCGATGTCGCGGCCGATGATGAACTCGGTCGAGCCGCCGCCGATGTCGACCACCAGCTGCTGGGTGCGCGGGTTGGGCAGGGTGTGGGCGACGCCGAGGTAGATCAGGCGCGCCTCCTCGCGGCCGGCAATGATCTCGATGGGAAAGCCGAGCGCGGCTTCCGCCTGGGCGAGGAACTGCGGCGCATTCTTCGCCACGCGCAGGGCGTTGGTGGCCACGGCGCGCACGGCGCCGGCATCGAAGCCGCGCAACCGCTCGCCGAAGCGGGCCAGCGCCTCCAGCGCGCGCAGCTGCGAGGGGCCGTCGAGCGTCTTCTGCGCGGTGAGACCGGCCGCCAGGCGCACCGGCTCCTTGAGCGAGTCGAGGGGATAGATCTGGTCGTCCACCACCCGGCCGACCTGCAGGCGGAAGCTGTTCGAGCCCAGATCGACGGCGGCGACAAGTTCGTAAGCCATGGACAAATTCTACCCCGCGCCTGCCGTCATCCGGCTGTCACATGTCCGTCATAAACTGCGGCTTGAACATATTAGGGATTCCTGATTCAATTGGAAGCGATGAACAAGCCGTCGGCCGCACGACGCCATCCCTCCGAGCATTTCCTCAACCGGGAACTGTCCCTGCTCGCCTTCAACCGCCGCGTGCTGGGCCAGGCGGCCGATGCCGGCGTGCCGCTGCTCGAGCGCCTGCGCTTTCTCTGCATCGTCTCCAGCAATCTCGACGAGTTCTTCGAGATCCGCGTCGCCGGTCTGAAGGAGCAGATCAAGCTCGGCGCCGTCGCCCCCAGCAACGACGGCCTGACGCCGCAGGAGGTCTTCCGCCTCGTAGCCGCACAGGCCCACGACCTGGTCGCCGAACAGTACACGCTGCTCAACGACGTCATGCTGCCGGCCCTCGACAAGCAGGGCATCCGCTTCCTGCGCCGCAGTTCCTGGAACGAGGCGCAGGCGGCGTGGATCAGGAACCATTTCTTCCGCGAGGTGATGCCGGTGCTGACGCCGATCGGCCTCGACCCGGCGCATCCCTTCCCGCGCGTGCTCAACAAGAGCCTCAACTTCGCCGTCGAGCTGGAGGGCAAGGACGCCTTCGGCCGCAGCTCGGGCGCCGCCATCGTGCAGGCGCCGCGCGTGCTGCCGCGCGTCATCCGCCTGCCCGAGTCCATCGCCGGCGTGCCGCACGGTTTCGTCTTCCTCTCCTCGGTGCTGCACGCCCACGTCGGCGAGCTGTTCGCCGGCATGAACGTGCTCGGCTGCTACCAGTTCCGCGCCACGCGCAACAGCGATCTGTGGGTGGACGAGGAGGAAATCAAGAACCTGCGCCTGGCCCTGCAGGGCGAACTGCCGCAGCGCCACTTCGGCGACGCCGTGCGCCTGGAAGTCGCCGACAACTGCTCGGAGGTCATGACCGACTTCCTGCTGCAGCAGTTCGCGCTCGGCTACGACGATCTCTACCGCGTGCATGGCATCGTGAACCTGGTGCGCCTGATGCAGGTGCCCGACCTGGTCGACCGCCCCGACCTGAAATACCCGTCCTTCCAGTCCGGCCTGCCCAAGGTGCTGACCAAGCACTACGACGTCTTCGCCAGCATCCGCAAGCAGGACGTGCTGCTGCACCACCCCTACCAGTCGTTCAGCCCGGTCGTCGAATTCCTCGAGCAGGCGGTGGACGATCCCTCCGTCGTCGCCATCAAGATGACGGTCTACCGCACCGGCACCGACTCCATCCTCATGGAACTCCTGCTGCGCGCCGCGCGCCAGGGCAAGGAAGTGACGGTGGTGGTGGAACTCATGGCGCGCTTCGACGAGGAAGCCAACATCAACTGGGCCTCGCGCCTGGAGGAGGTCGGCGCCCACGTCGTCTACGGCGTGTTCGGCTACAAGACCCACGCCAAGATGCTGATGGTGGTGCGGCGCGAGGAAGGCGAAGGCGGCAAGGTAGGCAGCGTGCTGCGCCGCTACGTGCACCTGGGCACCGGCAACTATCACCCGCGCACCGCCAGGCTGTACACCGATTTCGGCCTGCTGACCTGCAACGAAAGCCTCTGCGCCGACGTCAACGAAGTCTTCAAGCAGCTCACCGGCCTCGGCAAGGCGAGCAAGCTCAACCATCTGCTGCTGGCGCCGTTCACCCTGCACGCCGCCCTGCTCGCCGCCATCCGCGCCGAGGCCGACAACGCCCGCGCCGGCAAGCGCGTGCGCATCATCGCCAAGATGAACGCCCTGCTCGATCCGGAGATCATCGAGGCGCTCTACGACGCCTCGCAGGCCGGCGTCGCCATCGACCTGATCATCCGCGGCGTCTGCGCCCTGCGCCCGGGCATCGCCGGCCTGTCGGACAACATCCGCGTGCGCTCGGTGGTCGGCCGCTTCCTCGAACACAGCCGGGTGTTCTATTTCTACGCCGGCGGCGCGCAGAAGATGTATCTCTCCAGCGCCGACTGGATGGAGCGCAACTTCTTCCGCCGCATCGAGCTGTGCTTCCCGGTGCTGGAGCCCAAGCTCAAGCGGCGCATCCTCAAGGAAGGCCTGATGCCCTACCTGGCCGACAACAGCCAGGCCTGGGAGATGGACGAGGACGGCCGCTACCGCCGCAAACGCTCGCGCAAGAAAGGCTTTTCGGCGCAGGAAGCCCTGCTCGCCGAACTCTCCCTCGCCGCGCCGGCGGCGTAAGCGAAGCCGCCGCAATTCCACCCAAATAAAAGTCAGTCCCTGCGGGACGGCGAACTTCCGCGTTACCATTCTGGCAAGTAAATTGCTACGTCTCCGAAATCATGGCTTTCGGCAAGAGCATCGTTCGACGCTACCTCGTACTGTCCGTACTGGCCTCGGCCTTGCCGGTGCTGGTGATCGGACTGACGTATGACCGCTTTGCGGCCCTGGCGCTCGAACAGATGCTTGGAGAGAGGATAACGACTCACCTGACTGCGACTGCCAACCGCCTTGGCGCCTTCCTGGAGGCGCGCCGTTACCAGGTGGAGACACTGGCCAGCTATCCGGGTATTGCCAGCTTGATTCAACGCGGCACTGGCGTTACCGATGCCCAGTTCGACACACTCTTGCAGATCGAATCAGACCTTCCCGATCTCTATGGCATTCTTTTTTTCGATCCATCCGGCGTGCTGGTGCGGGCAATTCCAGGTCAAGCCGCCTCCGGGCCACCTTACTGGGCGGATCGACCGTTTGAATCATCGCGGTTGCCGAAAACCGCGCTGGGCGAAACCGAAATCATTGGCCCGATGCCACCTGTAAGCGGCGATTCAGGCTGGCTGCTGGTGCGCCATCCGCTGCCTGGCAGGCTGACCGATAAGCCGGCCGGCCACATCGCTTTGCATGTGCGGCTTGCCTCCCTGACCGAGCAACTCGGCGCAGCAGGCGCCGGCGTCACCCTGCAATCCCTGCTGCGCACGCCTGCGGGCGATTTCAACTCAGTTGCCGAACCGGTGCGCGCTCAAGGGCAGCTCATCTTCGGGCCGGAGGTGCTGCCTGGCTGGCAGCCGCTGCTCGAAGTGGAAACTGCGGGTGTTCTGCAGCTGTTCGACCGGGAGCGAAAGATTCTTCTGTTCACCGTACTGCTGGGCGCCGCCCTGGTGGTGCTGCTGTTCTTCCGCCTGTCGCGCCACCTGCGCAAGCGCATCGACGTGCTGCTGCAAGGCACCGAGGCGATCTCGGCCGGCCGCCTCGAACATCGCATCGTCGATCACGGCCATGACGAGATCGCTTCGGTGTCGGAGGCTATCAACACTATGTCGGCGAAGCTCCGGGATTACATGGAACGATCCGTGCGCAGCGAGAAGCTTGCAGTACTGGGCGAGTTCGCCACCGGCGTAGCGCACGAGATCCGCAATCCGCTGGCGGCATTGAAAACGACCGTGCAAGCCCTCTCGAAGCGTGAGCAGGACCCGCGACGGCGGCATTTGCTGACCGACATGGAAAGCGAAATCGACCGTCTGACACGCGTGGTCGGCGACTTGGTGGATTTCGGCCGGCCGCGCGAGCCGAAGCCCAGCCACGTGCCCGTGGGCGAAACTGCGAAACGTGTTCTGGCAATGATCGAGAACGAGGCTTCGGCGCGCGGCGTGCAGATTTCCTGTCAGGGCGATGCGGGGCTCGCACCCTGGGCCGATCGCGACCAACTGACGCAGATCGTACTCAACCTCGCCCTCAATGCCGTGCAGGCAACGCCAGCGGGCGGCTCGGTCGTCCTGCGAGCCTATCAAGACGCAGGCATGATTGTTCTTGAGGTGAGCGATACGGGCTGCGGCATCCCGCCGGAATTGATCGAACGCGTTACCGAACCGTTCGTCACCACCAAGACCAGGGGCGTGGGCCTGGGGCTCAGCATCTCCCGCCAGCTCTGCGAGTTGAATGGCGGGAGGCTGAGCGTCGCCAGTTCGCCCGGACAGGGCACCGTCGTCCGCGTCCTGCTCCCTACCGAAGCCACGCGCCATGCAGACCGTCCTGATCATTGACGACGAGGCCAATCTCGTCAGCTCGCTGACCTTTGCCCTCGATCAAGAGGGCTACCGAGTACATAGCGCGCTGACCGGCCAGGCGGGGCTGCGCGAGTTCGTCGCGGTCCAGCCAGACCTGGTGCTGCTCGATTTGCGCCTGCCCGACATGAACGGGCTTGACGTGCTCGAAGCGATCAAGCGTCAGGACGGTGCGCCCCAGGTGATCATGATTTCGGCGCACGGGGATACGCGCGCCGCGGTCAGGGCCGTAAAAATGGGCGCCGCAGACTATCTCACCAAGCCGTTCGATCTCGACGAGTTGCTGCACGTCATGCGCATCACGCTGGAGCGCAGCCGCATGGCCAGCGAACTCGACTTCCACCGTCATGCCGTGTTGCGCCACTCAGGCCTGCTCGGTGACAGCATGGCGATGCGTGAGCTCAACGCCACCATCGCGCGCGTGGCCGGCAGCGGCGCGTCGCGCGTTCTTATCCTGGGCGAGTCCGGTACCGGCAAGGCGCTGGTGGCGCGCGCCATCCACGCCGGCAGTTCGCGCGCGGGCGGCCCGTTCATCGAGGTCAATTGCGCCTCGCTGCCAGAACAGCTGATCGAGGCGGAACTCTTCGGCGCCGAGAAGGGGGCCTACACCGGCGCCCACCAGCGCCGCACCGGGCTGGTCGCGCTCGCAGACAAGGGAACGCTGTTCCTGGACGAGATCGGAGAACTGCCTTTGGCCTTGCAGGCGAAGCTCTTGCATTTTCTCGAAAACGGCCAATACCGGCCCATCGGCGCAGCACGCACGCAAACGGCGGACGTGCGAGTCGTCGCGGCAACCAACCGCGAACTCGCCACCGAAGTCGCCGCCGGGCGTTTCCGCGAGGACCTCTACTATCGACTCAACGTCATCTGCCTGCGCATGCCGGCGCTGCGCCAGCGCAACGGAGACGTCGTGCTGCTCGCCGAACATTTCGCGCGCCAGTACGCGCAGGAGGAAGGCGTCCCGCCGATCGGCTTCGGCCCGGCGGCGCGCCAGCGGCTCGCATCGTATCGCTGGCCGGGCAACGTGCGCGAACTGAAAAACCTCATCGAACGCCTGACCGTTCTCTTTCCGGGGCGCGAAATCGATATCGCCGAACTGCCCACCGAGATTGCCTGCCCTAAAGCCTTGCCGGAAGCGGCGGTGGCGGCGGGAATGGAGCAGGTTACCGATCAACGCCCGGCATCCGACACCGGGTCGATCAATGACGCCTTGGCCGACACCGAGCGCGAGATGATTCTCGCCGCCTTGCGCGATTGCGGCGGCCACAAGGGGCACGCCGCGGATCGTCTGGGCATTTCGCGCCATGCCTTCAAGCGCCGGTTGAAACGACTCGGCCTCGGCTGAGCGCGTTCCGATCATCGTGCGCCGGCGCCGCTCACTCCTGAGCGGATTCCGCTCGGGTTCGCACTGCGCTTCGATTCCAACGCCTTCGTGACGAAAACCGCCAAGGGATGGCATGCCGCTTGCGAGAGGCAATGGGCCAGTCCGACTTGAATGTGCAAGCGACTGCCACACGGAAGAACCTGCGATGAGTTTCAATTATGAAAAGGCGAGCGACCTATTGAAGAACGAAAGCCCCGGTTTCGCCTTGCTCTGGGACTGGGACCGCAAGTCGCTGCGCAGTTACGGCGCATGGCTGGAGCTGCACAACGCCGCGGCTGCCCATCGGGCCTTGATCGACAAGGCCTGGCAGGAAGCCCAGCAGCGCTTTCTCGCGGAGATTGCCAAGCCGGATGGGGAGGGAGGGCCAGTCGTCGACAGTTGGCGGAAGGGACTCGATCTGTGGTTCGCCACGGCGAACCAGCGCTTGCTGGAGGTGCAGCGCTCGGATGAGTTCCTGCAGGCCCAGAAGCGCTTGCTGCGCACCGCCATGGATTACCGGCTGCGGCTGCGCGAGCTCGCCGAGGAATTCTGCGAAATCCATCAGATTCCCGGCCGCGGCGAGGTCGACGATCTGGCCAAAACCGTGCACGAGCTGCGGCGCGAGTTGCGGGAACTCAAGCGCCGGCAAGCGAAGTCATCCGAGCACCAGGGCGCGCGGGTATCCCGTCAAAGGAATGTTTGAGGGGTGTGCCGCGATGTTGCAGTGCTCCACCGAGCAGTTTCTGAAGGAAATGGCCGAGTGCAATCGGCGGGTAGCCAAAGGCATGAAAATGCTGGCGCACATCAAGGACGACGACGTGAAGATAGCCACGACGCCGAAGGAAGCCGTGCTGCGCCGAGACAAGACCGTGCTCTATCGCTACCTGCCGACACGGGAAGCGTCGGTACGGCTGCCGGTTCTCGTCGTCTATGGGCTCATCGGCCGCTATACCATGGCCGACCTGCAGGAGGACCGCTCGCTGATCGGCAACCTGCTCAAGCAAGGAGTGGACGTTTATGCGGTCGACTGGGGCAATCCGGGCCGAGCCGACCGCTGGCTGTCGCTGGAGGACTATATCGACGGCTATCTCAACGACTGCGTCGACTTCGTTCGTGCGCACCACGGCGTCGAGGCGATCAATATTCTGGGCATCTGCGAGGGCGGAGTGTTCGCGCTCAGTCATGCCGCGCTGTATCCGGAGAAGGTGAAAAACCTCGTCGTCACCATCACCCCGGTGGATTTCCACGCGGACGTGCAGGAGGACAACATCGAGCGCGGCTTCCTCAACGTGTGGACGCGCAGCCTGGACGCAGAGGATATCGACCGCATCGTCGAGGCCTTCGGCTATCTTCCCGGCGCCTTCATGGGCATGGTGTTCTCCATGCTCACGCCCTTGAAAAGCCTGACCAAATACAATGTAGACATGCTCGACGTCTTCGACAGCGAAGACAAGCTGATGAACTTCCTGCGCATGGAAAAATGGCTGGCGGACCGTCCCCACCACCCGGGCGAGGCAGCCAGGCAATGGCTGATCGATCTCTACCAGGAAAACCGTCTGGTCGAAGGCCGGTTCACGCTGGACGGGCGTCCTGTCGATCTCTCACGATTGACCATGCCGATCTTGAACGTGTATGCCCTTGACGACCACATCATCCCGCCGAGCTGCTCCAAGGCGCTCGCGGCGCTGGTGGGGAGCAAGGATTACTCGGAAATCGCGCTGCCGGGTGGGCACGTCGGCGTGTTCGTGAGCGGCAAGTCGCAGGGCATCCTCGGCAAGGGCATCGTCGATTGGCTGCGTGAGCGCTGCTGAACGCAGCAAGGAACCCCGCCATGCCCCTTGATCCGCAAGTGCAGCACGTCCTGAGCGCGTTCCGCTCACATCGCACGCGGCCCGCTCGCGCTTGAGCGGCTCCCGCTCGCCGCCCACCTTCCCGCAACGCGTTTCTCGCGCTTTTCGCCCCTAAACCCCCGGGTTTCCGCACGCTGTAAAGCGTGGCACGTCCTTTGCGTTAAGTGGGTTGGCGGGTGGCTGGACATGCCTTTCAGGATGACAATGAATGCTGTCGTTCACCCACCACAGGAGGAAGGTATGTTCCGTTCAACTCTGTTGCTGCTGCTGGTATGGCTGCCCGCCGCGCAGGCGAGGATCGAACTCGGCGCTTCGGCGGCGAGCGCCGATGCCACTGTCGGCTGCATGTATCCGCTCGCCGGCCGCGCCTCGATCTACGGCCGCGACAGCATCGCCGCCATGAAACTGGCGCTCGATGACCTGGCCGACGAGGTCAAGGTCGGACGCGTGCCGCGCCTGCGCATCCTGGTGGAGGACGACCGCTCGAAAGCCTCGGTAGGCACGCGCATCGCCGAACAGTTCATCGAGCGAGACCGCGTGCGCTTCCTGTGCGGCGTCGTCAGCTCCGGCGTCGCGCAGGCGGTGAGCCGTGTCGCGCGCAAGAAGAAGGTCATCATGGTCGGCACCGATCATGCCTCCTCGCGCCTGACCATGGAGGACCACCACCGCTACTACTTTCGCGTTTCCAACGATACCTGGACCTCGATGGCCGCCGGCGCGCGCTACCTCGCCGAGTTACAGAAGAGGAACCGCTGGCAGCGCCTCGCCTTCATCGGCCCCGATTACGACTACGGCCATGTCAATTGGCGCGATCTCGAACAGGCGCTGGCGCGGCTCGGCGTGCGCTACGAGGTCACGGCGCATCTCTGGCCGCGCCTCTACGAACCGGACTACACGGCCTATATCGCCAGGCTCAAGGCGGCGCAGCCCGACATCATCGTCACGGCTTTGTGGGGCGGGGACTTCATCGCCTTCCTGAAGCAGGCGCTGCCGGCCGGCCTGCTCGACAAGTCCATGCTCGCCAACTTCGACGCGGGCGGCAACTACGATGTCCTCGTCGCCCTCGGCGAGCGGGCGCCGGCCGGTCTCATCCTCTCGGCGCGGCACCACAACAACTGGCCGCCGACGGCGCGCAACCGCAAGTTCGTGAACGATTTCCACCGGCTGGAGGGACGCTATCCGACCTATGCCGCCGAGGGCGCCTATGCCGGAATCATCGCCATCGGGCGGGCCCTGGCCGGCGCCGGGCTGCAGGCCGACAACGAGAAGCTGATCCGTGTCCTGGAGGGCATGCACCTGTCGCTGCCCGAGGATCCGGAAGGCTACGTCTCCCACATCGATCCGGAAACCCACCAGATCGTCCAGGCCCAGGCGATCGGCGAGGTCGTCGCCGACACCGCCTACGCGCCGGCCCGGCTGATGCTCGGCCGCTGGAGGGTCTATCGCGCAGAAGACTTGCAAGCCCCGCTCGATCTCGTCCGTTCGCGCCGTGCCAAGGCAGGCGCGACGGACGGCATTCCCGGCGTTCGCCGACCACCCCGTTCCAACCTATAGGAGGAGTCCATGCAACACCCACCGCGCAAGCCAAGCCGCCATATCCGCCCCATCGCCATTGCCCTGTCGCTGGCCTTTGCCGCCGGCGCCGCGGGCGCGGCCGACAACGGCAAGTACCGCATCGGCATCGTCACCTTTCTGTCCGGCGCCGCCGCCGGACCCTTCGGCGTGCCGGCCGCCAACGCGGCCAAGCTGACGGTGGATACGCTCAATGCCGGCAAGCTGCCGGCGCCCTACAACAAGAAGGGCATCAACGGCGTCGAGATCGAGACCGTGATCCTCGACGAGGCCGGCGGCGCGACCAAGCAGACCGAGGAGTTCCGCAACCTCGTGCAGCGTCAGAAAGTCGATGCGGTGATCGGCTATATTTCCTCCGGCGACTGCCTGGCGATCGCACCGGTTGCCGAAGAGCTGAAGGTACCGACGATCTTCTTCGACTGCGGCACCTCGCGCGTCTTCGAGATCGTCAAGGAGCCCAAATACCTGTTCCGCACCGGTCTCGATGCCGTTGTAGACAACGTGGCGGCGGCACGCTACGTCGTCGAGAGCAGGCCGAACATCAAGACGGTCGCCAGCATTCAGCAGAACTACGCCTGGGGCCAGGATTCCTGGAACGACTTCATCCTGGCGCTCAAGCAGATCAAGCCAGAAGTCAAGATTGCCTCCGAACAGTGGCCGAAACTGGGCCAGGGCCAGTACGGCGCCGAGATTTCGGCGCTCTCGGTCAGCAATGCGGACGTCATCCACTCCAGCTTCTGGGGCGGCGACATGGAAGCGCTGATCCTGCAGGGCGGCGCGCGCGGTCTGTTCGACAACCGGACCGCGGTGCTCACCACCGGCGAGACCGGCGTCGAGCGCTTCAAGGGCCAGGCGCCCAATGGCCTGATCGTCGGCGGGCGCGGCCCGTACGGCGCCTTTGCGCCGAAGAACGCCCTGAACGACTGGTTCCGTCCGGCCTTCATCGCCCAGTTCAAGGAATCCCCGACCTATCCGGCCTACAAGATGGCGCAGGCCATCCTCGGCCTCAAGGCAGCGGCCGAGAAGACCGGCAAGGTCGGCGCCATGCCTACCCCCGACCAGGTTGTTCAGGGGCTGACCGGGCTCACCTTCGAGGCACCGAGCGGCACGGTCCACATGTCGCGCGCCAAGGGCCATCAGGCGGTGCAGAGCGTTTCGTTCGGCGAGTACCACTACGACGCCAAGACCGGCAAGGCGGCGGTGACGAAGGTCAAGACCTATTCCGGCGAATGCCTGATGCCGCCCGACGGCACGGCGCCCGCCGACTGGATCAAGGCCGGCTTCCCCGGCGCCAAGTGCTGAGCGTTCGCTGAAGACTGACGGAGACGGGGTGTTCCCCGTCTCCCTCTAGAGGATATTCCCATGACAAGCCTGTTGGCCATCCTGTTCGACGGGGCGATTTACGCCTCCTGGCTGTTTCTGGTCGCCGCCGGCCTGACGATCATCTACGGCGTGATGCGCGTGCTCAACATGGCGCACGGCAGCTTCTACGCCATCGGCGCCTATTCGGCGGCCTCATTGATCGGCTGGTACTTTTCCGGCGAACCTGGCAATCCCTACCTGAGCTACCTGCTGCTTCCCGGCTGCGCCCTGGTCGCCGGAACCCTGGTCGGCGTGATCATCGAGCGCGGCCTGCTGCGCTTCCTGATCGGCAAGGACGAGATCCTGATGCTGATCGTCACCTACGCACTGCTGCTCATCCTGGAGGACGTCACCAAACTCGTCTGGGGGGTGGATCCCTACTTCGCCTACCAGCCTTATCGCCTGCTCGGCCAGATCGAAGTCGGCACGGGGCTGCGCTTCGCCACCTACGACTTCGCGCTGATCGCCGTCACGGTGGCGATCGGGCTGGGGGCCTGGTTCGCGCTCAACCGCACGAACAGGGGACGCCTGCTGCGCGCCGTCATCCACGACCGCGAGGTCGCCATCGCCATGGGCGTGAACGTCAACGCGATGTTCGCCGTCACCTTCGCCATCGGCGCCGTGCTCGGCGCCCTGGCAGGTTCGCTGACGGCGCCGCTGATTTCGGTGACGCCCGGCATCGGCGTCGAGGTGATCGTCCTGGCCTTCGCGGTCGTCGTCGTCGGCGGCCTCGGCAGCATCGGCGGCGCCGCCGCGGGCGCCGTGCTGGTGGGGCTGAGCCGTTCCGCCGCCGTCCACCTGGCGCCGGAGATGGAACTGTTCGTGATCTACGGCGTGATGTTCCTCGTTCTTGCCTTCCGCCCGCAAGGGCTGTTCGGCCAGACCCTTGTCAGGAGAATCTGAATGGCCTCCCACAACCGTTTCAAGTCGACCGTGTCCATCGTCTCGGCGATCGCAGCCCTGTTTGCCGCCGGCGCCTTCGTGATGCCGGCGTGGCTCTCCTTTCTGCTTACGCTGGCGCTGGCCAAGGCGCTGGTGGTGCTCGGCGTCGTGCTGCAGATGCGCGCCGGACTGGTGTCCTTCGGCCAGGCGATGTTCTACTGCATCGGCGGCTATGGCGTCGGTCTCGGCGCCCAGTCGCTCGGCATCTCGGATGCCTTCCTGCTGCTGGCGCTGGGGATGGTCGCCGCGGTGCTGATGGCGCTGGTGTGCGGCTTTTTGCTGACGCGCTTCCGCGAAATCTTCTTCGCCATGCTGACGCTGGCCCTGTCGATGATTCTTTACGGGATCCTCGTCAAGTCCACCGCGCTCGGTTCGACCGACGGCTTCAATGTCGCGCCGCCGAGCTTCCTCGGCTGGGTGCCGGCGGGTGACGCAAGCAAGCAGGCGATTTACCTGCTCACCGTCTTCATCGCCGCCGCGGCGGCGATCGGCTTCCACCGCTACCTCGAATCCGGGCTGGGGCGCGTCATGGAAGCGATCCGCGAGAACGAGATCCGCGTCGACTACCTGGGCCTCGCACCGCGCTGGCTGCTGTTCGCCAACTACGTGTTTGCCGCCGCCATTTCCGCGCTCGGCGGCGGTCTGACGGCAATCGCCAGCGGCCACATCGATCCCGACATGGCGTTCTGGGCCACCTCCGGCGAATTCGTCTTCATCGCCATCCTCGGCGGCACCGGGCATGTCGCCGCGCCCTTCATCGGCGCCATCGTCTTTTCGGTGATCCGCACCTTCGCCATCCAGGAGGCGCCGCATACCTGGCAGATGGCGCTCGGCCTCGTCCTGCTGGCGCTCATTCTCTTCCTGCCCAAGGGCTTGTGGAGCCTGATCAGCCGCCGCCGCAAACAGGAGGCAAGCGCATGAGTACGATCCTCGAAACCCGCGGCCTGACGCGGACCTTCGGCGCCGTGGTGGCGGCCAAGGACCTCAACGTGCGCATCGACCACGGCGAAATCGTCGGCGTCATCGGCTCCAACGGCGCCGGCAAGACGACCTTCATCAACATGGTTACCGGCTACCTCCCCCCGTCGGGCGGCGACATCCTGTTCGACGGCCGCTCGGTGCTCGGCCTCGCCCCGCGCCAAATTACCCGCCGCGGCATGGCGCGCTCCTTCCAGGTGGCCCAGCTTTTTCCGCAGCTTACCGTCATCGAGAACGCGCTGATCTCCCTCGTCGCCGCTGAGGGGCCGCGGCCGTCCTTTCTGCGCCCGCTCGACATGCCCGAGCGGCGCGCCTACGCCGAACAGATCCTCGAGGACTTCGGCGTCGGCCGTTACCGCGATGCCGTGGTGAGCGCCGTGCCGCAGGGCGCGCGCAAGCTCATCGATATCGCCATGGCGCTGGTGAGCGAGCCGCGCATGCTGCTGCTCGACGAGCCGACCAGCGGCGTCAGCGTCGAGGAGAAGCACCCGCTCATGGACACGGTCATGGGGGTGGTGCGCAAGTACGGTGTCACCGTGCTCTTCGTCGAACACGACATGGAGATCGTCGCCCGCTACGTGACCCGCATCATGGCCTTCTACAGCGGCGAAATCATCGCTGACGGGACGCCGCGCCAGGTGCTCGGCGACGCCAAGGTGCAGGAACTGGTGATCGGCCATCACATCCACCCGGAACTGATCGGAGCTGCCGTATGAGCGCTGCCATAGACATCCAGTCCCTCAACGTCTCGATCGAGGGCATTCCCATCCTGCGCGACGTGACGCTGCAGGTTCCCGCGGGCCGCATGGCGGGGCTCATCGGCCGCAACGGCGCCGGCAAGACAACGCTGATGCGCGCCATCATGGGCCTGCTGCCCAGCCGGGCCGGAAGGCTGTCCTCCGACGGCGAGGATCTGACCGCGTTGCCGCCGCACCGGCTGGCGCGTCTGGGCATCAGCTACATGCCCGAAGACCGGCGCCTGATCCCGTCGCTGACGGTCGAAGAGAACGTGCTGCTGCCGGCCTGGGCCAACGGCATCGCCGATGCCGCCGAGCGCCTGCAATGGATCTACGGCCTGATTCCGGAGGTGCGCGAATTCCGCGAGCGGCGCGCGCTGCAACTCTCCGGCGGCCAGCAGAAGCTGGTGGCGCTGGCTCGCGCACTGATGCCCGGGCGCAAGCTGCTGCTGCTCGACGAGCCCTTCGAAGGCGTGGCGCCGGTGCTGTCGCGGCGGCTGGCCGAGGTCATCGGCTCGCTGAGCCATGAAGGGCTGACGGTGATCCTGTCCGAGTCGGACGACACCCACTCCAAGGATCTCGCCGACCTCGCCTTCCACATCGAGCGCGGCGTCGTCACCGCGGGCTGAATCGGCCCGACTTGAGAAAGGACATGCCATGTCGCAATTCGTCTTTGAAACCGCTCCAAAAATCGTCTGCGAACAGGGCGGCGCCGGCCGTCTCGGCGAGATTGCCGGCAGCCTCGGCATCCGCCGCCTGTTCCTGGTCACCGACGCCGGCCTGATCAAGGCCGGCCTGATCGAAGGCGCGCTCGCCTCGCTGGCCGATGCCGGCATTGCCGCCACGGTGTTTTCCGAGGTGCTTGCCGACCCGCCTGAAGCCAGCGTAAGGGCCGCCGTCGGCGCCGCCTGCCGTGCCGAAGCCGACGGAGTCGTGGGCTTCGGTGGCGGCAGCTCGCTCGACACCGCCAAGCTGGTTGCGCTGTTGGCGAAAACGCCGCAGGCGCTGCCGAAGATCTACGGCATCGGCCTGGCGCGCGGCCCGCGCCTGCCGCTGATCCAGGTGCCCACCACCGCCGGCACCGGATCGGAGGTGACGCCGATCTCGATCATCACCACGCCAAGCCATGAGAAGAAGGGCGTTGTCTCGCCGCTGCTCTATCCCGACGTGGCCCTGCTCGACAGCCTGCTCACCCTCGGCCTGCCGCCCGCGGTGACGGCCATGACCGGCGTCGATGCGATGGTGCATGCCATCGAGGCGTTCACCAGCCGGCACAAGAAGAACCCGCTTTCCGACGCGCTGGCGCTCAAGGCGCTGCAACTGCTCTACGCCAATCTGCCGGCGGCGGTGAGCGACGGCAAGGATGCGGCGGTGCGCGAAGCGATGCTGCAGGGCTCCCTCTTCGCCGGCATGGCCTTCGCCAATGCGCCGGTGGCTGCCGTGCACGCACTGGCCTACCCGCTCGGCGGCCATTACCACCTCCCTCACGGGCTCACCAATTCCCTGGTGCTCGGCCCGGTGCTGGAATTCAACCTGCCGTCGGCGCAAGCCCTTTATGCCGAGCTCGGCCGTGCGGTGCTGCCGGAACTTGCCGCGGCCGACGATGCCGCTGCGGCCCGTTCCTTCGTCGACGCCATCCGCGCCCGCGTCGCGGCGATGCCCTACGCCCAGACCCTGCGTGAGGCCGGCGTGGGCAAAGAAGACCTGCCGACGCTGGCGCTCGACGTCATGAACATCCAGCGGCTGCTGGTCAACAACCCGCGCGACGTCAATTACGAGGACGCGCTGGCGATGTATCAGGCGGCGTACTGAGGAGAAGAACACCCTTGCGGGTGGAAACGCGGGGGGCGTCCCAGCCCCCTTTTTTCAACAAATGAAGTGAGGAGATGAAATGAAGCCAAATAAGCCGAAGTACTGGAAACACTGGGCGGCCTGCGCCACCCTGTTCTCACTGCTGTCCGTTCCCGCGGCCGCGCAACAGCTCTACGTGTTCACTTCGGGCTCGTTGGGCGGCTTTGCCAAGGCCGCCTTTCAGGCCGGGGCGCAGGGCAACATCGATTGGTCCCCGGTCAGTTTCTACGTGTACAAACATCCCAAGGGCAACGTGATGTTCGACACGGGCAACAACGACAGGACCATCACCGACGCCGCCGGCTGGTGGGGTCCGCTGGCCAAGGCCTTCGGCCTGAAGATGACCAAGGATGATGCGATTCCGGCGCAGTTGGCCAAGATCGGCTTGAAGACCAGCGACATCAAGTACGTCGTGGTCGGTCACATGCACCTCGACCACGGCGGCAACATCGGCCAGTTTCCCAATGCCACGCTGATCGTCCAGGACCAGGAATTGCAGGCAGCGCTGATGCCGGACACCGGCTTCTCGGTCTATTACATTCCAGGTGATTTCGCCGACATCAAGAACCAGAATGTGCTGAAGCTCAACGGTGACTTCGACTTGTTCGGCGATGGCAGCTTCCGCGTCATCAGCGCCCCCGGCCACACCAAGGGCAGCCAGTTCGCGGTGGCGCGACTGCCCAAGACCGGCTCGGTGATCATGACCAGCGACGTGGTCTACCTGAAGGAAAACCTCGACAAGAACCTGATCCCGGGGATTCCCGGCGTGTCGAACCCGATCGACGCCTACAAGGCTTACCAGCGCATCCGGCATATCAGGGATACCGAGAACGCCAAGATCTTCTATGGCCACGACCCGGAGGTATTCAAGGCAACCAAGCAGGCGCCTGAATTCTATAACTGATCTTTCGCTTCCCACCCGCGGCCGGCATGTGGCCGCGGGGTTTTCCTCATCAACACTATGACCACGTCACCCGCCTACGCAGTCTCGCTCCGCGGCGTAACCAAGCGCTACGGCCCGGTGCTGGCGCTGGCCGATTTCAGCCTCGACATCGCCGCCGGCGAGATCGTCTGCCTGCTCGGGCCCAACGGCTCGGGCAAGACCACGCTGATCCGCCTGCTGGCCGGCTTTCTCAGCCCTTTCGCCGGCAGCCTGCAGGTGGCCGGCTTCGATGTGCAGCGCCAGCCGATGCTGGCGCGCCGGTGCATCGGCTATGCGCCCGAGTCCGCGCCGATGTACCGCCACATGCGGGTGGGCGAGTTCCTCGCCTTTATGGCCCGGCTGCGCCAGGTGCCGGTATGTCAGACAAGCGAAGCCGTGGCGCGCGTAGCCGAGCAACTGGCGCTGACCGACAAACTGCAGGCGCCGATTCCCACCTTGTCGCGCGGCTACCGACAGCGGGTGTGCATCGCGCAAGCCCTGCTGCACGAGCCGCAGCTGCTGATACTCGACGAGCCCGGCAACGGACTCGATCCACGTCAGATCATCGAGATGCGGCAGCTGATCCGCTCACTGGCGGGCCGCTATACCGTCCTGATGAGTTCGCACATCCTGCCCGAGGTGGCCAGGACAGCCGACCGCGTAGCCGTGCTGCTGGGCGGACGCCTGAAAGGCGAGCGGCGCGTGCATCCCGACGATGCCGGTCTCGAAGACTGGTTCCTTTCGCTGGCCTGAGCAATCCGATGCCATGAATGCCTTCCTCGTTCTCACCCGCAAGGAACTCAGTGCCGCGCTGCTCTCGCCGATCGCCTACACCGTAGCAGCGGTGTTCCTGCTGGTGCTGGGCTACACCTTCACGCTCACGCTCTTTGCGACCAAAGTAGCCAATCTGCAGTACATCTTTCACCAGATTTATGTGCTGTCGATCCTGCTCGTCCCCGTGCTGACGATGCGCGCCTTCGCCGAGGAACGGCGCAACGACACACTGGAGCTGCTGCTCACCGCGCCGGTGGCCGAGATATGGATCGTGCTGTCCAAGTTCGTCGCGATGCTGGCGGTAATGCTGGCGATCTATGCATTGTCGAGCGTGTATGCGCTGGTGTTGGCCTGGGTGGGCGAACCCGACTGGGGGCCGATCCTGATGGGCTACGCCACCCTGGCGCTGCTGGCCTGCCTGCTGGTGGCCGTCGGCGTACTGGCCTCCAGCCTGACCGAGAACCAGGTCATCGCCGCGGCGCTGTCGATGGGCCTGTTCCTGATGCTGTGGTTTGCCGACTCGGTGGCGCCCATGCTGCCCGCCGCGCTGGAACCGCTGGCGCTGAACCTGTCGCTGATCGGGCACTTCAAGCCGTTGGTCACCGGATCGGTGTTCCTGTCGGATGTGATGTACTTTCTCAGCGCCACCTTGGTGGCGTTGTGGCTGGCCAGCCGGCGGCTGGCGGACAGGTGAACGCCATGCCGATCGCGATCAACGGGATTGTTGTTCTGGCGCTGGGCGTGCTGTTTGCGGCCGGTCTGCGCGCGCCGCTGGGCCGGGGACGCCTGAGGGTGGCTGTGCGCGTGCTGGGAGCGCTGGCCGCGCTGACGGTGGCGGTGCTGGCCAACGTCGTGGCATACCGCAACGACCGACACTTCGACGTCACCCACGAGGAGGCGTTTACCCCCGCGCCGGAAACGCTGCAGGTCCTGCAGGGCCTAAAGCAGGACGTGGAGCTGGTTTACTTCTATCAGGCGCAAAATCCCGCCGGCCGTGCTGCCAAGCAGATGGTGGAAATCATGGGCAAGGTGACGCCGCGCCTGAAGGTTCGCACCATCGATCCCGACCAGCAGCCCGCACTGGCCAACCAGTTCGGCGTGCGCATGTACAACGCGGCACTGCTGACGGCCGAGGGCCGACGCATCGAGGTGGTGACCACCGAAGATCGGGAGATGGCGCTGGGCCTGCTGCGCCTGCTGCGCAGGGATCCGCGGCCGGTGTGCTTTCTCACCGGGCATGGCGAATACGATATCGACAACTTCGAGTTCCACACCCACTTCGAGGGCAGTAACGCCCACAACCACGATGCCGGCGGAATGCAGGTGGTCAACATGGAGCAGCACGGCATCGGCCGGCTGCGCCGCGCTCTGGACAAATTGGGCTATGCGGTGCGCAAGCTGCCGCTGGCCAAGAGCGCTTCGGGCGATGGCCGGGGCGTACCGGACGACTGCGCGGCGCTGGTGGAGGCCAATCCGCGCACGCCGTTCACGCCGCCTGAGGTGGCATTGCTGGCGCGCTACCTGGAAGGCGGCGGCAACCTGCTCATGCTGCTGGAACCCGACTACCGGGTGGGCGACGAACTGGCCGCGCTGCTGGCGCGGGCTGGCGTGCGCGTCGGCGGAGGTGTCGTGGTCGATCCGGCCAGCCACTATTTCACCGACGAGCAGATGGTCGCCGTGGACAAGTACGCGTCGCACCCGGCCACGTCGGGTCTGGCGCTGAGTTTCTTTCCGGGGGCGCGGCCACTCCAGGTACTTGCGGCGCCCGGCGTCCAGTCCAGCGTGCTGTTTGCCAGCAGCGCCCAAGCCACGCTGACGGCGCGCGGCGAATCCGACCGTATTGATGCGCAGACGCCTGCAGTGAGACCGCTGGCCATAGCGAGTGAGGGGCGGCTGGGCGGCAGCGGACAACCCTTCCGCCTGGCGGTGGTGGGCGATGCGGACTTCGCCAGCAACTCGTTCTACCCCTATCTGGCCAACGCCGATCTGGTTCTGGGGCTTACCGCCTGGCTGCGTGGCGAGCAGCGCGGCCCGGCGATGAAGCCGCCGGTGGAAGTGCTGCCGACAGTGGCGATGACCAACGCACAGATGCAAGCCATCTTTCTGTTGTGCGTGCTGGGCCTGCCAGGCCTGTGTGCCTTGGCTGGCGTGGGGGTGTGGTGGCGGCGGCGGCATTGAACCAAGCGGCCTGGGCCGCCGCAGCATTGGCCGCACTCGCGCTTCTGGGTGCGCTGGCGCTGCGCAGCCCGGATCGGCAGCAAAGCCTGGTCGAGTACCAGGCCGCCGGCACGATGCGACACATCGCCACGGAGCAAGTGAGTAGCCTGCGACTGACCGCCGGCCCGGTCAGCCGCAGCTTCCGGCGCGGCGGCGACGGCCGCTGGCAAGCAGACGGCGGCGGCGCGACCGACGCGATCACCGCCGCGGCCATTGATGCCGGCCTGCGCCTGCTGCACAACACGCCCCCCGAGCGCGGCTTCGAGGCCGACTCACCCGAGTTTGGCCTGACGCCACCGGCGCTGCAAGTGGAACTGCAGACAGCGGACGGCCAAATTTTCGAGGCCGCCTTCGGCGCCGCCAACCCGATGGGCCTGGCGCATTACGTGCGCATCCGCAGCGAAGGCCGATCCGCCGTGCATTTGATGCCCTCGTACCTGGCCGAGACTTGGGCACCTGCGTTGCAAGGAGTGGCCCGATGAGCAGCCTGCCGGTCTTCGTCCGCCGTTTGACCCTCCTGCTCGGACAATGGCTAGTTTGTTTGCCAGCGATCGCCCATATAAGCAGCACCGGCTTGGCGCAAGTGGAAGTGCGCGACGGCGAGGTCCGCTACAACCTGACGCTGGCGCCGGCCGAGATCGGCGCCGCCGCGATGCCGGTCCAGCGCGCCGCGGCTGGCGATGCCAGTGCGGCGGAGCAGGTAAGCGCGCTGTTGCAGGCGCATCTGGCGCTGACGGTGGATGATCGGCCCTGCCGCATCAAGCGCACGCGGCTGCAAGCCCACGGGGACGAGCGGGTGGCGCTGCGGCTCGACTGGCAGTGCCCCCACCCGCCCGGCACGCTGGTGCTGCGCGACACGCTGAGCACGTCCTTAGGCGAGCACTATCGCAGCATCGCCAGCATCAGCCAGCTGGGTAGCCCGGCCGGTCAGGCCGAGGCAAGCGCCGCCGGCCGTCGCCACGAGTACATCCTGGACCGCGAGCACCCCGAGGCGCGCATCGACTTTGGCCATGCAGCGCCATCCAGCCTGGGCGGCTTCCTGCGGCTGGGCATGGAGCACATCCTGAGCGGTCTGGACCATCTGCTGTTCCTTGCCGCCCTCCTGCTGGGCAGCCGGGGCCTGCGCGCCCTGCTGATCACGGTCACTGCGTTCACCGCTGCGCACAGCCTGAGCCTGGCTGCGGCGACACTGGGCTGGGCGCATGTCTCGGGCAACTGGGTCGAACCGGCCATTGCCGTCTCGATCATCTGGGTAGCGCTGGAAAACTTGTTCTCTGCGCAGGCACCCTTGCGCCGCCACTTGCTGACATTCGCCTTCGGCCTGGTGCATGGACTTGCCTTTGCCGAGACGCTGACCGAGTTGAAACTCAGCGGTTGGCCACTGGCGCATGCACTGCTGGGTTTCAATCTCGGCGTCGAACTGGGCCAGGCGCTGGTCGTGCTGCTTCTGGCCCCTGCTCTTGCCTGGATAGCGCGGCACACCGCCAAGCCATACCTTGCGCATGGCCTGTCGGCGAGCATCGCCGGCATGGGCTTGATATGGCTTGCGGAGAGGGTGATGCTGGCTTGAGCCGCAAGACCGACCGATGCCAACTTACTGAAGGAACTCAAACATGCAACTCAAAGACGCTTCCTTGCTGAAAACGAACGCCTTCATCGACGGTGAATGGGTCTGTGCCGACGACGGCGCCGTCCATGCCATCCGCAACCCCGCGAGCGGGGTCGAGATCGCTGCCGTTCCCGACCTGGGTGCGGCGGAGACCACGCGCGCCATCGAGGCCGCCGACCGTGCGCTGCCCGAGTGGCGCGCGAAGACTGCCAAGGAGCGCGCCGTCCTGTTGCGCCGCTGGCACGACCTGATCATAGCCCACCAGGAAGACCTCGCCACGCTGATGACAATGGAGCAGGGCAAGCCGCTGGCCGAGGCGCGCGGCGAGGTGGCCTACGGCGCCTCCTTCATCGAATGGTTCGCCGAGGAGGGCAAGCGCGTC
Source organism: uncultured Rhodocyclaceae bacterium (assembly GCA_964475635.1). GTDB lineage: Bacteria > Pseudomonadota > Gammaproteobacteria > Burkholderiales > Rhodocyclaceae > Desulfobacillus. The sequence goes on along the minus strand of CAYYXS010000017.1, from coordinate 2,742 downwards.
TACGGAGACGTGATACCGGCGCCGACAGGCGACAAGCGCCTGATCGTCATCAAGCAACCGGTCGGCGTCACCGCCGCGATCACGCCCTGGAATTTCCCGATCGCCATGATCACGCGCAAGGTCGGCCCGGCCCTGGCCGCCGGCTGCACCTCGGTGGTCAAGCCTGCGGAAGCGACGCCGCTTTCCGCCCTGGCGCTGGCCGAGCTGGCGACGCGCGCCGGCATTCCGGCCGGCGTGCTGAACATCGTCACCACGGCGCGGCCGGCAGTGGTCGGCGAGACCCTGACGTCGAGCCCAATTGTCCGCAAGCTCTCCTTCACCGGCTCGACGCCGGTCGGCAAGCGGCTGATGGCGCAGTGCGCCGGCACGGTCAAGCGCGTTTCGCTGGAATTGGGCGGCAATGCGCCGTTCATCGTCTTCGACGATGCCGATCTGGACGCCGCGGTGCGCGGCGCGCTCGCTTCCAAATACCGCAATGCCGGTCAGACCTGCGTCTGCGCCAACCGGATGCTGGTGCAGGACGGCGTCTACGAGGCTTTCGCCAGAAAGCTGGCCGAAGCCGTGGCGGCCATGAAGGTGGATGACGGCCTTGCGCCAGGCACGCAGATCGGGCCCCTGATCAACGAGGCTGCCGTGGTCAAGGTCGACAGGCTGGTCGCCGATGCCCTCGCCAAGGGCGCCAGGGCGATACTCGGCGGCGGCCGGCACGTCCGGGGCGGCAATTTCTACACGCCGACGGTGCTGACCGAGGTGACGCCCGAGATGGCCGTGGCCCAAGAGGAAATCTTCGGCCCGGTGGCACCCTTGTTCCGCTTCAGGACCGACGAGGAAGCCGTACGCATGGCGAATGACACGCGCTTCGGCCTGGCCTCGTATTTCTACTCGCGCGACATCAGCCGCGTCTGGCGCGTGGCCGAGCAGCTCGAATACGGCATGGTCGGCATCAACGAGGGCATCGTCTCGAACGAGGTCGCGCCCTTCGGAGGCGTGAAGGAATCAGGCATCGGGCGCGAAGGATCGCGCTACGGAATCGACGAATACCTGCAGATCAAATATCTGTGCTTCGGCGGATTGTAATCGCCGTACCTACGCATCCCTGGCGCTTTTCAGCAACCTGCCAGCAGCATCTGACCGACATATGCCGTCAAGCGCGTGCGCATCATCGCCAGGATGAACGCCCTTCTCGGCGCAGGAAGCGCTGCTCGCCGAACTGTCGCTGGCGGCGCCTTCCGCATAGACCGACCTGATTACCCATGAAACTCAGCCGACATTGCGTGAGTGGTGCCGTTCATTTTTGCTTGAGCCGTGAGGCCGGTCTCCCCCTTTGAAAAAGGGGGAACAAGGGGGATTTTCGACGGTGGCCAGTGCGCGAGCGGCTGACAAATCCCCCCTCGCCCCCCTTTTTCAAAGGGGGGAACAGGGGCGGGCTGCAGCCCCTGACTCAAGCTGAGCGTCATTGGTAATAAGCAGACCGAAAGTCAGTCTTCGCAGGACGGCGGGCGATCAGCGCGGCCCGCCGACGAGGCGCCGGCGCAGGGCCGCCAGTTCGCCGACGATGCCGCGGCGGAAGGCGAGCACGCAGGCGATGAAGATGAGCCCCATGATCACGGTGACGAGCGAGCCCACCTTGTCGGCCAGCTCGTTCTGCAGGGTCACGATCACGCCCGCCCCCACCACCGGGCCGAAAGCCGTGCCGACCCCGCCCAGCAGCGTCATCAGCACCACCTCGCCCGAAGCGTGCCAGTGGGCGTCGGTGAGGGTGGCGAACTTGAACACCAGCGTCTTCAGCGCGCCGGCCAGTCCTGCCAGGCCCGCCGAGAGGACGAAGGCCAGCAGCTTGTACTTCGCCACGTCGTAACCCAGCGAGACGGCGCGCGCCTCGTTCTCGCGGATGGCCTTGAGGATCTGGCCGAAGGGCGAATGGATGGCGCGGTGGATGAACCAGAAGGCGGCCACGCACAGGGCCACCACGAAATAGTAGAGATTGTCGTCGTCGGCCAGGTCCACCAGCCCCAGCAGCCGGCCGCGCGGCACGCCCTGCAGGCCGTCCTCGCCGCCGGTGAAGGGCGCCTGCAGGAACAGGAAGAACACCATCTGCGCCAGCGCCAGGGTGATCATGGCGAAATAGATGCCCTGGCGGCGGATCGCCAGCGCGCCGAACAGCCAGCCCAGGGCGGCCGCCGCCGCCGTGCCGGCGACGAGCCCCAGCTCGGTCGGCCAGCCCCAGGCCTTGAGGGCGTGGCCCGTGACGTAGGCGGCGCTGCCCAGGAAGGCGGCGTGGCCGAAGGAGAGCAACCCCGTGTAGCCCAGCAGCAGGTTGAAGGCGCAGGCGAACAGCGCGAAGCACAGCACCTTCATCACCAGCACCGGATAGACCACCAGGGGCGCGGCGAGCAGCAGCGCCAGGGCGGCGACGTAGCCCAGGCGCACGGCATTTCCATTTCCGGTATTCATTTTCTTGATTCTCAATGAAACTCAACCGAGATTGCGTGAACGGTGCCGTTCATTTTTGCTTGAGCCGTGAGGCAGGTCTCCCCCTTTGAAAAAGGGGGAACAAGGGGGATTTTCGACGGTGGCCAGTGCGCGAGCGGCTGACAAATCCCCCCTCGCCCCCCTTTTTCAAAGGGGGGAACAGGGGCGGCTGCCGCCCCTGACTCAAGCTGAGCGTCATTGGTAATCAAGTTCATCCTAAAAATCTCAGTTGGTGACGAGCGGACTGCCGGAAACGCTGGCAGGCTATGG
>CAYYXS010000016.1:0-88993 GCA_964475635.1 uncultured Rhodocyclaceae bacterium | reverse complement strand
TGCGCCCGCATCGTCATACCGGCGAACGCCGGTATCCAGAGCGGCCGTTCCGGGCCCGCAAGCCGCATCCTGGATTCCGGCTTTCGCCGGAATGACGAGCAGGGGACGGCCAGACAGCGTGCTGAATCTGATTGCGCCCGCATCGTCATACCGGCGAACGCCGGTATCCAGAGCGGCCGTTCCGGACCCGCAAGCCGCACCCTGGATTCCGGCCTTCGCCGGAATGACGCGAAGGGGGCGGCCAGGCAGCGTGCTGAATCTCGTTGGGAATCAGGAAGCAATTAGGCAGGTTCCCCTATCCTGCGTAGGGGGAATGCCGGGGGCAAGCGGAACTCCTCAAGGCTTCTGGAATTCCTTCACCGGATAGCGCCGCCGCGCCCCCAGCAGCGCAGTGAACTCCTCCGCCGGCAGGGGGCGGCTGAAGAGGTAGCCCTGCGCCTCGTCGCAGGTCCAGGCATGCAGCAGGTCGGCCTGCTCGGCGGTCTCGACGCCCTCGGCGACGGTGTGCAGGTAGAGGTTGCGGGCGAGGTTGATCACCGTGCGGGCGATGGCGGCGTCGCTGCGGTTGAGGGCGATGCCGTGCACGAAGGACTGGTCGATCTTCAGCACGTCGATGGGGAAGCGCTTGAGGTAGTTCAGGCTCGAATAGCCGGTGCCGAAGTCGTCCAGGGCGATGCGCAGGCCGATCGCCTTCAGCTCCTTCAGCATGCGCAGGGTCTCCTCCTGGTCTTGCATGATCATGCTCTCGGTGAGCTCCAGTTCCAGGCTCCCGGGGTCGAGTCCCTGCGCTGCGAGCGCGCGCCGGATCGCGGCGCCCAGCCCCTTGTGGCGGAACTGGCGGGCGGAAATGTTCACCGCCAGCCGGATCCTCGGCAGCCCGGCAGCGCGCCAGGCGGCGGCCTGGGCGCAGGCCGTCGCCAGCACCCACTCGCCGATCTGCACGATGAGCCCGGTTTCTTCCGCGATGGGAATGAACTGGTCGGGCCGCATCGGGCCCTGCTCGGGATGCTGCCAGCGGATCAGCGCCTCGGCGCCGACGATGGCGCCGCTGCGCAGGTCGACCTGCGGCTGGTAGTGCAGCAGCAGTTCCCCGCGGGCGAGGGCGTGGCGCAGCATGTTCTCCAGCGACAGGCGCTCGCCCAGCCGCGCATTCATCTCCTCGAGGTAGAACTGGCCGCGGTTGCGCCCGCCCTCCTTGGCGCGGTACATGGCGGTGTCGGCGTTCTTCAGCAGCGTGCCGGCGTCCGCGCCGTCGCGCGGGTAGAGGCTGGCGCCGATGCTGCAGCTCATGTGCAGCTCGTGGCCGGCGACGACGTACTGGCGCGAGACGGCTTCGAGCATGCGCGCCATGGCGATCAGCACGTCGCTCTCCTCCTGCGCGTCGGCCATCACCAGCACGAATTCGTCGCCGCCCAGGCGCGCCACCGTGTCCTCGGTGCGCACGCTGCCGGAGATCGTCGCCGCGACGGCCTTCAGCAGCTCGTCGCCGACGGCATGGCCGAGGCTGTCGTTGACGTACTTGAAGTGGTCGAGGTCGATGAACAGCACGGCGATCAGGCTGTGCAGGCGCTCGGCGCGGGCGATGGCCTGCTGCAGGCGGTCGTTGAGCAGGTTGCGGTTGGCCAGCCCGGTGAGCGCATCGTGAGTGGCCTGCCGTTCGAGCTCGTCCTGGTAGTGCACGCGCTCGGCCAAGTCGCTGGCGATCTGGCGCACATGGCTTTCCATCTCGCCGGCCATGTTGTCGAAGGCGACGGCCAGGCGGCCGACCTCGTCGCGCGAACGGTAGCCCGAGCGCGCCGTGTAGCGCCCGGCGGCGATCTCCTCGCTCGCCCGGGCGAGCCCGGCCAGGGGGCGCACGATGCTGCGGCGGATCGCCAGGAAGGCGGCGGCGAGCACCGCCAGGTCGACGGCGCCGAGCAGGTAGAGCCGCGACATGGCCGCCGCCTCCAGTTCGCTGAAATGCCGCGTCAGGATGGCGACGACCTCGTCCGCTGCCGCCAGGATCGCGGCGGCCTCGGCGCCGACGCGCCGGAGTTCCGCCGCGTCGGGCCGGCCGGCATCGGGCCGGCCGAGTATCCCGCCGACCAGTTTGCGGTACGCGCTCCAGTGCCCGCTGATGCCTTCGATCGCCGCCTGGTACTCCGGCCGCAGCATGCCAACGCGGAAGCCGGCGCTTATCCCGCCCTGCAGCAGCGCGCGGATCGCCTCGTCGCCCTGGTTCAGCCGGGCTTCGACGGCGGCGCGGTCCGGTTCCGCGCCGTCGGCGATGCGCTGCGCTTCCAGGGCGACGCTCTGGCTCAGCCAGCGCAGCGTGCCGGCGACGTTGATGGTGGCCGCCGCGCCGCGGTGCTCGGACAGCGCCTGGTGCAGCACCGCGGTGTTGCCGAAGCCGAGCAGCAGCAGCAGCGCGAAGAGCGCGGCGAACTTGCGGCTGAGGGTCGGCGCGTAGCGGTCCATGGCGGTTTCGAGGCAGGATGGCAGAGGGGGAGGATTCCCCTCTGCCATCCTGCCTCGTTCATGATACCGCTCTCGGGGCAAACCGGAACCTCGCCCCCCTGCCCGCCCCGGCCAGGGCCATGCGGGGGAGATGATGTAAACCCGAATTGATTCGCGGGCGCGGGGGATTTAGCATGCGGCAGACGCCCCTCTCTCCCGGGTGTTCCCCCTCTCCCTCGATGGGAGAAGGTCGGGGAGAGGGTGAAAGATTGGAGAACCCATGTCCTCACCCGAAGACCGCCGCCAGCCAAGCGAGGCCGAGATCGCGCGCCTTGTCGCCGGCCTGCGCCGTATCCTGGCGGCTGACTCCTTGCTGGTCGAGCGGGAGGACCTGGCACCCTATGAGTGCGACGGCCTGACCGCCTACCGTCAGCTGCCCTTGCTGGTGGCGCTGCCGCGCACGGAAGACCAGGTTGTCGCCATCCTGCGGCTGTGCCACGAACTGCGCGTGCCGCTGGTGGCGCGCGGCGCCGGCACCGGGCTGTCCGGCGGCGCGACGCCGGTCCGCCATGGCGTCGTCCTGTCGCTGGCGAAGTTCATGCGCATCCTCGCCATCGACCCGGCTGCGCGCACGGCGCGGGTGCAGCCGGGGGTGAGGAACCTCGCCATCTCGGAAGCGGCGGCGCCCCATGGCTTGTACTACGCGCCCGATCCGTCCAGCCAGATCGCCTGCACCATCGGCGGCAACGTCGCCGAGAATGCCGGCGGCGTGCACTGCCTGAAGTACGGCCTGACGGTGCACAACGTGCTGTCCTTGCGCGTGGCGCTGATCGACGGCACGGTGGCGGAGATCGGCTCCGGCGCGCTCGACTCCGCCGGCTACGATCTCCTGGCGCTGATGATCGGCTCCGAGGGCATGCTCGGCGTGGTGCTGGAGGCGACGGTGCGGCTGACGCCGAAGCCGCTGCTGGCGCAAGTGGCGATGGCCTCCTTCGACGATGTCATCAAGGCCGGCAATGCCGTCGCCGACATCATTGCCGCAGGCATCATCCCGGCCGGGCTGGAGATGATGGACAGGCCGGCCACCGCCGCGGTCGAAGCTTACGTGCATGCCGGCTACGACCTCTCCGCCGAGGCCATCCTGCTGGCCGAGTCCGACGGCGCGCCGGAAGAGGTGGCCGAGGAGATCGCCGCCATCTGCGCCGTGCTGGAAAAGAGCGGCGCCACCGAGATACGCGTCTCGCGCGACGAAGCGGAGCGGCTCAAGTTCTGGGCGGGGCGCAAGGCGGCGTTCCCGGCGGTGGGGCGCATCACGCCGGACTATCTGTGCATGGACGGCACCATTCCGCGCAAGCACCTGGCGCGTGTGCTGACGCGCATTGCCGAGCTGGCGGACGAATACAAGCTGCGCTGCGCCAATGTCTTCCATGCCGGCGACGGCAATCTGCATCCGCTGATCATGTTCGACGCCAACATCGAGGGCGAGGTGGACCGCGCCACGGCCTTCGGCGGTAAGATCCTGGAGCTCTCCGTCGAAGTCGGCGGCACCATCACCGGCGAGCACGGCGTCGGCATCGAGAAGGTGGTGCAGATGTGCGCGCAGTTCTCGCCCGGCGAACTCGACGCCTTCCGCGGCCTCAGGGCGGCCTTCGACGAGCACGGTCTGCTCAACCCGGGCAAGGTGCTGCCTACGCCGCGGCGCTGCTCCGAGTACCGGCTGACGGGTTCGGCCAAGTGAAGACCAGGCAGCGCGTCATACCGGCGAATGCCTCTACAAGATGAATGACCTGACCGAACAGTTGCGCGAGCGCGTGCTCGCCGCGGCGGTGGACCGGACGCCGCTGCGCATCCGCGGCGGCGGCACGAAGGACTTCTACGGCAATCCGCCCACAGGCGAGCCGCTCGACACGACCGGCCACGCCGGCCTCGTCGCCTTTGATCCGACCGAGCTGGTGGTGACGGCGCGCTGCGGCACGCCGCTGGCGGAACTCGAGGCGGCGCTGGCGGAAAAAGGCCAGATGCTGGCCTTCGAGCCGCCGCACTTCAGTCACCCCTCTCCCTTGATGGGAGAGGGCTGGGGAGAGGGTGGAAGTGCGGCCACCGTTGGCGGGGTCGTAGCCGCGGGCCTCTCCGGCCCGCGTCGCGCCACGGCCGGCGCGGTGCGCGATTTCGTCCTCGGCGTGAAGCTGCTCGACGGCAAGGGGGAGGTCCTGAATTTCGGCGGCCAGGTGATGAAGAACGTCGCCGGCTACGACGTCTCGCGCCTGATGGCGGGCGCGCTGGGCACGCTCGGGCTGATGCTGGAGGTCTCGCTCAAGGTGCTGCCGAAGCCGCACGCGGAAGCTACGCTGCGGCTGGAACTGCCGCAGGAGCGGGCCATCGAAACGATGAACCGCTGGGGCGGCCAGCCGCTGCCGGTCTCCGCCACCTGCTGGAACGATGGCGTGCTCACGCTGCGCCTCTCCGGCGCGCAGGCGGCGGTGGCGGCGGCGCGGGCGAAGATCGGCGGCGAGGAAGTGGGGAATGCCGAGGCCTTCTGGCGCAGCCTGCGCGAGCAGCAGGCGGAGTTCTTCGCCGGCGATGCGCCGCTCTGGCGCCTGTCGCTGCCGTCGAAGACCGCGCCGCTGGCCCTGCCCGGCGCGCCGCTGATCGAATGGGGCGGCGCGCTGCGCTGGCTGAGGAGCGAGGCACCGGCGGCGACGCTGCGCGAGGCGGCGGCGCGCGCCGGCGGCCATGCCGCGCTGTTCCGCGGCGGCGACAGGACGGCCGGCGCTTTCCAGCCGCTGCCGGCGCCGCTGATGGCGATCCATCGCAATCTGAAGCGCACCTTCGATCCGCAAGGCCTGTTCAACCCCGGCCGGCTCTATCCCGATCTCTGATGCAGACCCACCTCGCCGATTTCATCCGCGATACGCCGGCCGGGCGCGAGGCCGACGCCGTGCTGAGGAAGTGCGTGCATTGCGGCTTCTGCACCGCCACCTGCCCGACCTACCAGTTGCTCGGCGACGAGCTGGACGGCCCGCGCGGGCGCATCTATCTCATGAAACAGCTGCTGGAAGGGGGCGAGGTGACGGCGAAGACCCAGCTGCACCTCGACCGCTGCCTGACCTGCCGCGCCTGCGAGACGACCTGCCCCTCGGGCGTCGAATACCACCGCCTGGTCGACATCGGCCGTGCCGTGACGGCGCAGCGGGTGGCGCGGCCGCTCGGCCAGCGGCTGCTGCGCTTCGCCTTGCGGGAGTTCCTGACGCGCGGCTGGCTGTTCGGGCCGGCCTACCGCCTCGGCCGGTTGTTCCGCCCGCTGCTGCCGGCAGCGCTGAAGGCCAAGGTGCTGCCCGGGAAAAAGTCAGTCCCCGTGACACGGCGAGACCGCCCGCGCCGCATGCTGATGCTGGCCGGCTGCGTGCAGCCGGCGATGGCGCCCGGCATCAACGCCGCCGCGGCGCGCCTGCTCGACCGGCTCGGCATCGCCGCCCTCGAAGCGGAAGGCGCCGGCTGCTGCGGCGCGGTGCGCATGCACCTCGACGACCACGCGGGCGCGCGCGCCGACGCGCGGCGCAACATCGATGCCTGGTGGCCGGCCATCGAGGCCGGCGCCGAGGCGATCGTCATCACGGCCTCGGGCTGCGGCGCCCACGTGCGCGAGTACGCCCATCTGCTCGCGGACGATCCCGGCTACGCAAGGAAGGCGGCGCGGGTGACGCTGCTGGCGCGCGACATCGGCGAGATTGTGGCGGGAGAGCGCGGGGCGTTGATGCGTTTGTTGAACAACGCCCCTCACCCCGGCCCTCTCCCCGCGAGCGGGGAGAGGGGGCAAATCAACTCCCTCTCCCCCGGAATCGGGGGAGAGGGCGGGGGTGAGGGGGCAAGCCGCCGCAGTGCCCCTCACCCCAACTCTCTTCCCGTGAGCGGGGCGAGGGAGAAGATACGCATCGCCTTCCATTCCCCCTGCTCGCTGCAGCACGGCCTGCGCGTGCGCGGCGTTGTCGAGGATCTCCTGCAGGCGGCCGGCTTCGAGCTGGCGCCGGTGGCCGACGCGCATCTGTGCTGCGGCTCGGCCGGCACCTACTCCATCCTGCAGCCGGAGCTCTCGCTCAGGCTGCGCACCAACAAGCTGAATTGCCTGCAGGCCGGCGCGCCCCAGGCCATCGCCAGCGCCAACATCGGCTGCATCGCCCATCTGCAGGAAGGCACGCCGACGCCGGTGCGGCACTGGATCGAGTTGCTGGACGAGGTGATGGGGTAGAGGGCCAGCCCCTACCGCCCGTGCCGCTTCTCGATGTGGCAGGAATGCTGCTGCGCGACGCCGCCCTCGCCGTTGATGCTCTCCAGGAAGACGTCGAAGCCCCACAGGCGGGCGACGTGGCGCAGCATCTCGTCGGCGCTCTCGCCGAGCGGGCGGTTCTTGTACATGTAGTGGCGCAGCGTCAGGCTGCGGTCGCCGCGGGTGTTGACCGACCAGACCTGGATGTCGGGGTCGAGATTGGACAGGTTGTACTGCTCGGAGAGCGCCTGGCGCAGGCGGCGGTAGCCGTCCTCGTCGTGGATGGCGGAGACGGTGAGCTCGGATTCGCTCTCGTCGTCGACGACGGCGAACAGGCGCAGCTCGCGCATCAGGCGCGGCGAGAGGTACTGGGCGATGAAGCTCTCGTCCTTGAAGTTGCGCATGGCGAAGTCGAGCACCTCGCGCCAGTCGCGCCCGGCGAGGTCGGGGAACCAGGCGCGGTCCTCGTCGTCGGGTTTCTCGGCGATGCGGCGCAGCTCGCTCATCATGCCGTAGCCCAGGGCATAGGGATTGATGCCGTAGTACCAGGGTTTGGTGAACGGCGGCTGCTGCACGACGTTGGTGTGCGACTGCAGAAACTCGATCATGAAGCCGTCGGAGAGCTGCCGGCGGTCGTACATCGCATTCAACAGCGTGTAGTGCCAGAAGCAGGCCCAGCCCTCGTTCATCACCTTGGTCTGGCGCTGCGGGTAGAAGTACTGGCCGATCTTGCGCACGATGCGCACCACCTCGCGCTGCCAGGGCTCCAGCAGCGGCGCGTACTTCTCGATGAAGTAGAGCAGGTTCTCCTCCGGCTCGGGCGGGAAGCGCCCGGCCTCGGCCTCTTCGGGCTCGGCCGGGCGCTGCGGCAGGGTGCGCCACAGCTCGTTCACCTGGGCCTGCAGGTAGTCCTCGCGCTGGCGCTGGCGCTCCTGCTCGCGGGCGAGCGAGAGCCGCTGCGGCCGCTTGTAGCGGTCCACGCCGACGTTCATCAGGGCGTGGCAGGAATCCAGCACGTCCTCGACGGCGTCGACGCCGTGGCGCCGCTCGCAGTCGGCGAGATACTCCTTGGCGAACACCAGGTAGTCGATGATGGTGGCCGCGTCGGTCCACTGGCGGAACAGGTGGTTGCCCTTGAAGAAGGCGTTGTGGCCGTAGGCGGCGTGGGCGATCACCAGCGCCTGCATGGTCAGGGTGTTCTCCTCCATCAGATAGGCGATGCAGGGGTTGGAGTTGATGACGATCTCGTAGGCGAGCCCCATCTCGCCGCGCTTGTAGCGCTTTTCCGTGGCGATGAAGTGCTTGCCGTAGCTCCAGTGGTGGTAGCCGGTCGGCATGCCGGCGCTGGCGTAGGCGTCCATCATCTGCTCGGAGGTGATGATCTCCAGTTGCACCGGGTAAGTGTCGAGGCCGAACTCCTTCGCCATGCGGCCGATGGCGCGCTCGTAGCGCTCCAGCGCCTCGAAGGTCCATTCCGACCCGGCGGGCAGCTTGCGTCCGGCGCGGGCGGGCTTCGGCTTCGCTTCGGCGGCGGGTTCAGTAGGCGAAGGCATTGGTCTTCTTGAACAGCTCGCGGAACACGGGATAGATCTCCTCCACGCCGCGGATGCGCTGCATGGCGAAGCGGTGCTTGTGCTGCTCGGCGACGGCTTCGTACTCGTGCCAGAGGTTCTGCGGCTCGGCCTCGGCGATCTCGACGTAGGCGTAATACTGCAGCAGCGGCACGATTTCGGTGGCGAGCAGGTGGCGGCACTGCGGCGAGTCGTCGTGCCAGTTGTCGCCGTCGGAGGCCTGGGCGGCATAGATGTTCCATTCGGCGACGGGATAGCGGCGCCCGATGGTCTCCAGCATCAGCTTCAGCGCCGTGGACACCACCGTGCCGCCGGTCTCGCGCGACTTGAAGAAGGTTTCCTCGTCGACTTCCTCGGCCTGCGTGTGGTGGCGGATGAAGACCACCTCCACCGTGTCGTAGTTGCGCGTGAGGAACAGGTAGAGCAGGGTGAAGAAGCGCTTGGCGATGTCCTTCTTGTTCTCGTCCATCGAGCCGGAGACGTCCAGCAGGCAGAACATCACGGCGCGCGCCGCCGGCTGCGGCACGCGCACGCGGTTGCGGTAGCGCAGGTCGAAGGGATCGAGGTAGGGGATGCGGTAGATGCGCGTGCGCAGGGCGTGGATCTGCTCCTGCAGCTCGCGGATGCGCAGCATGTCCGGCACCGGCTCGGCCTCCAGCCGCTCGCGCTCCAGGAGCAGCGCGCGCAGCTCGTCCACCAGCGGCGAGGCCAGCGCGATGCGCCGGCCGATGGCGCCGCGCAGCGAGCGCACGACGTGGATGTTGGTCGGCGTGCCCTCGACGCTGTAGCCGGCGCGCGTCGTCTTGTAGTCGCGCGTGGTGGCGAGCTGGGTCTTGACCAGGTTGGGCAGGGCCAGGTCCTCGAAGAAGTAGTCGAGGAACTCCTCGCGCGAGAGCTCGAAGACGAAGTCGTCCTCGCCCTCGCCTTCGTTCGAGGCGGCTCCGCCGGCCCCGCCTGCGCCGCCGCCCTTCGGCCGCGGGATGCGGTCGCCGGCGCGGTATTCCTCGTTGCCCGGATGCACCGACTCCCAGACGCCGCCGTGGCCCTGGCGGAACACCGGCTCGGAGATGTCGCGCGCCGGGATCGAGACCTTCTCGCCGGAATCGATCTGCCTGATCGAGCGGCGCTTGATGGCGCGGTCGACGGCCTCCTTGATCTGGCCGCGGAAGCGGCGCATGAAGCGCTCGCGATTGACGGCCGACTTGTGCCGGCCGGCAATGCGGCGGTCGATGAGGTAGGCCATGCCGGCGGCCTCAGGAGGACTTGCGCACGCGCAGGTACCACTCGCAGAGCAGGCGCACCTGCTTCTGCGTGTAGCCCTTGCTCATCATGCGGTTGACGAAGTCCTCGTGCTTCTTGTTCTCCTCGACGGAGGCCTTGGCGTTGAAGGAGATCACCGGCAGCAGCTCCTCGGTGTTGGAGAACATCTTCTTCTCGATCACCTGGCGCATCTTCTCGAAGCTGGTCCAGGCCGGGTTCTTGCCGTGGTTCTGCGCGCGCGAGCGCAGCACGAAGTTGACGATCTCGTTCCTGAAGTCCTTCGGGTTGGAGATGCCGGCCGGCTTCTCGATTTTCTCCAGCTCCTCGTTGAGGGCCTTGCGGTCGAACACCTCGCCGGTGTCGGGGTCGCGGAACTCCTGGTCCTGGATCCAGTAGTCGGCGTAGATGACGTAGCGGTCGAAGATGTTCTGGCCGTACTCGGAATACGACTCCAGGTAGGCGGTCTGGATCTCCTTGCCGATGAACTCGGCGTACTTCGGCGACAGGTATTCCTTGATGTGGGCAAGGTAGCGCTGCTCCACCTCGGGCGGGAACTGCTCCTTCTCCACCTGCTGCTCCAGGGTGTACAACAGGTGCACCGGGTTGGCGGCGACTTCCGAGTGGTCGAAGTTGAACACCTTGGAGAGGATCTTGAAGGCCCAGCGCGTCGAGATGCCGCTCATGCCCTCGTCCGGGCCGGCGAAGTCGCGGTACTCCTGGTAGGACTTGGCCTTCGGGTCGGTGTCCTTCAGGTTCTCGCCGTCATAGACCTGCATCTTGGAATACAGGCTGGAGTTCTCCGGCTCGACCAGGCGCGAGAGCACGGCGAACTGGGACATCATCTTCATCGTGCCGGGGGCGCAGGGCGCCTGCGACAGGGCCGAATTGGCGAGCAGCTTATCGTAGATGCGCACCTCCTCGGAGACGCGCAGGCAGTAGGGCACCTTGACGATGTAGATGCGGTCGAGGAAGGCCTCGTTGTTGCGGTTGTTCTTGAAGGCGCGCCATTCCGACTCGTTGGAGTGGGCCAGCACGATGCCGTCGAAGGGGATGGCGCCGAAGCCCTCGGTGCCCTTGTAGTTGCCCTCCTGGGTGGCGGTGAGCAGCGGGTGCAGCACCTTGATCGGCGCCTTGAACATCTCGACGAACTCGAGCAGGCCGCGGTTGGCCAGGCACAGCCCGCCCGAGTAGCTGTAGGCGTCCGGGTCGCTCTGGGCATACTCCTCCAGCTTGCGGATGTCGATCTTGCCGGTGAGCGAGGAGATGTCCTGGTTGTTCTCGTCGCCCGGCTCGGTCTTGCTGATGGCGATCTGGCGCAGCACCGAGGGGTGGCGCTTGACGACGCGGAACTTCGAGATGTCGCCGTGGAACTCGTGCAGGCGCTTCACCGCCCAGGGCGAGAGCAGGCCCGTCAGGTAGCGGCGCGGGATGGCGTACTTCTCTTCGAGGATGGCGGCATCCTCCTCGGGCGAGAACAGGCCCAGCGGCGTTTCGTTGACCGGCGAGCCTTTCAGCGCGTAGAAGGGCACCCGCTCGAAGAGCTGCTTCAGGCGCTCGGCGATGGAGGACTTGCCGCCGCCGACGGGTCCCAGCAGGTAGAGGATCTGCTTCTTTTCCTCCAGGCCCTGGGCAGCATGGCGGAAATACGACACCACGTTCTCGATCGCCTCTTCCAGGCCGTAGAACTCGCGGAAGGAGGGATAGACCCTGATCACCTTGTTGGCAAAGATGCGCGACAGGCGCGGTTTCTGCCGCGTGTCGAGCATTTCCGGCTCGCCGATGGCGGTCAGCATGCGTTCGGCGGCCGTGGCGTAGGCGGTGGGATCCTTGCGGCAGATCTCCAGGTACTCCTGGAGGGAATACTCCTCCTCGCGGGTGCGCTCGTAGCGCGAGGCGACTTCGGCGACGATGTCCATGTCTCTCTCCTTTCCCGGCGTCCTGCGATGTGGCGCCGTGTGTTGTAGGAAAATTTCCGACAGGTCTCCAAACCTGCCTGTATACGTTATTAACGTAGCACTTTGCTTTAAGTTTAGAGAGAAGAATAAGCGACGGAAGTTCCGCCCAATTGCCAGGCAGGCGCGAACGGTTAGAATTCGCCGACAGGAGGGGAAATCATGCGGCTGGACGAAAAAGCGAAAAACTACAACGCGTTGCACGACTCATTCCGCTGGGAAACCCCCGTTCGCTACAACATCGCGCGCGAGTGCTGCGGGCGCTGGGCGGAGGACCGTTCCCGCTTCGCCCTGTATTACGAGGATGAGGCCGGCGCGACATCGGCCTGGACCTTCTGGGACATCCAGATGGCCGCCAACCGGCTCTCCAACGTGCTGCACGCGCTCGGCGTGATGCGCCGCGACCGCGTCGCCATCCTGCTGCCGCAGCGGCCGGAGACCGGCATCGCTCACGTCGCCTGCTATCAGATGGACGCCATCGCCCTGCCGCTGTCGCACCTGTTCGGCTCCGATGCGCTGGAATACCGTCTGGCGGACTCGGAAGCCTGTGTGGCCATCGTCGATGAATCCACCCTGCCCAAGCTGTGGGCTGTGAAGGACAGGCTGCCGCATCTGCGCCATGTCATCGGCGTCGGACAGGGGAAAAATGCGGCGCGAGAGTCTGGCACTCACGACTGGGATCTGCTGCTGTCGCGCGCCTCGCGGCGCTTCCAGTGCGTGGACACCGCCGCCGACGATCCGGCGCTGATCATCTACACCAGCGGCACCACGGGCAACCCGAAGGGCGCGCTGATGGCACAGCGCACGCTGCTCGGCAACCTGCCCGGCTTCGCCTGCTCGCACGACTTCTTCCCCAAGCCGGGCGACCTGTTCTGGTCGCCGGCCGACTGGGCATGGACCGGCGGACTGTTCGACGTGCTGCTGCCGACCTGGGCCTATGGCCAGCCCCTGCTCGGCTACCGCGGCCGCTTCGATCCGGAGAAGGCCTTCTGGCTGATGGAGAAATACGGCGTGAGGAACGCCTTCCTCTTCCCCACCGCGCTGAAGATGATGATGAAGGCGGTGCCGGAGCCGAAGGCGCGCTACGATCTGAACCTGCGCAGCATCATGAGCGCCGGCGAGCCGGTCGGCGAGACGGTCTTCGCCTGGGCGCGCGACAAGCTCGGCCTCACGATCAACGAGATGTTCGGCCAGACCGAGGTGAACTACATCGTCGGCAACTGTGCGGCGGCCTATCCGGCCAGGCCCGGCGCCATGGGGCGGCCCTACCCCGGCCATCGGGTGGCGGTGGTGGACGAGGCCGGCAAGGTCCTGCCGCCCGGCGAGGTGGGCGAGGTCTGCGTGCAGCGCGCCTGCAACGGCGAAGCCGACCCGGTGTTCCTCATCGAGTACTGGAAGAACCCGAAGGCGACTGAAGAGAAATACATCGGCGCGGGGGAGGCGGCCTGGGCCCGCACCGGCGATCTGGCGAAGGCGGACGAGGACGGTTACCTCTGGTACCAGGGCCGCGCCGATGACATGTTCAAGAGCTCAGGCTACCGCATCGGCCCGGCCGAGATCGAGAACTGTCTGCTCAAGCATCCGGCCGTGGCCAACGCCGCCGTGATCGGCGCGCCCGACGAGACGCGCGGCACCCTCGTCAAGGCCTTCATCGTGCTGCAGCCGGGCACGCCGCCCTCCGCGGAGCTGGAAGCCGAACTGCAGGCCCACGTGCGGCAGTACCTGGCGCCCTACGAGTATCCGAAGGCCATCGAGTTCATCGACGCCCTGCCGATGACCACCACCGGCAAGGTGCAGCGGCGCGTGCTGCGGCTGCGGGAAGAGGAGAAGGGCAAGGCCAAAAGCTGAGCCGCGGATTTCTCCTGCAGAGCGCCGCGGGCAATCGGGTTCTTGATGACCAATGACGCCCAGCTTGAGCCAGGAGCTGCAGCCGCCCCTGTTCCCCCCTTTGGAAAAGGGGGGCGAGGGGGGATTTTCAGCGGTGCAGGTACGCCGACGGCCGTTAAATCCCCCCTACCCCCCTTTTGCAAAGGGGGGAAGATACGCCAGCTCCTGCTGAGTGTCGTGGGCAATCGGGTGAAGGTGGTCATGGCGCTCTCGAAGCGCTCGCCGATGCGGACCTGGTTGAATCCCCTGCGCGGATATGGCATCGAAATCTCCCGAACGATTCCCAATCATAGTGCCACGATGATAAAGTCGCGCAAAAGACCCGTCGAAACGGCATCGCCATGGCCCTATCCGTAGAAACCTGCACTGCCCAGCACATCGGCGACCGCAAGGAACAGCAGGACCGCGTCGGCCTGTTTCCCCATTCCACCCGCAAGGGCATGTTCATGGCCGTGCTGGCCGACGGCATGGGCGGGCATACCGGCGGCGCCATGGCCGCCGAGCAGGTCGTCTTCAAGGCAAAGCAGAATTTCGAGACCTACGCCCCGGCCGACGAGACGCCGCAGCAGCTGCTCGGCTCGATCATCGAGGAGTCGCACGTCGCCATCAAGCTGACGCGCTTCACCAGCGAGCAGGATCCGCACAGCACGGCCTGCGTCCTCCTGTTCCAGCCCGGCCGCATCGAATGGGCGCATTGCGGCGATTCGCGCATCTACCATTTCCGCGGCGACCAGCTGATCAGCCGCAGCTTCGACCATTCCTACGTCAACGTGATGATGCGGCAGGGCTACATGACGCCGGAGCAGGCCGAGCGACACCCGCAGAAGAACGTTCTGCTGGGCTGCCTCGGCTCCGAGCGCGAACCGATGATCGAATACGGCGAGGCCGCCCCGCCGGCCGGGGGCGACATCTTCCTGCTCTGCTCGGACGGCCTGTGGGCCTATTTCTCGGATGCCGAGCTGGGCGGCGTGCTGACGGCCCATGCGCCGCGCGCGGCGGCGGAAATTCTCATCCAGCGCGCGCGCGACCGCGCCGGCGGCCACGGCGACAACTGCTCCCTGGCCATCGTCAAGCTGACGGAGCGCAAGGAGGAAAAGAAGCCGGGCCCAGCAGGTCGGCCGGGATTCCCCCCTCCCAAAGCGTGAACCAGAAGGTGGAGCCGCGGCCCGGCTCGGATTCGGCCCATACCCGCCCGCCGTGCCGCAGCAGGATGCGCTGCACGATGGCGAGGCCGATGCCGTTGCCTTCGTATTCGCCCGGCGAGTGCACCCGCTGGAAGGGCGAGAACAGCTTGCCGGCGTAACGCATGTCGAAGCCGGCCCCGTTGTCGCGCACGAAGTAGGCCGATCGCCCGGCCTCGTCCAGCTTGCCGAACTCGATGCAGGAGCTGGCGTTCCTGCTGGTGTACTTCCAGGCGTTGCCGATCAGGTTTTCCAGGGCGATGCGCATCAGGCCGGTGTCGGCGCGGACGGTCAGCCCGTCGTCGATCAGCCAGGAGAAGCTGCGCTGCGGCTCGGTCTTGCCAAGGCCTTCGACGATCGCGCCGGCCAGGGCGCCGAGGTCGACGGCAGCCAGCCGCATGCTGGCGCGGCCGATGCGCGACAGCTTGAGCAGGTCGTCCATCAGCCTGCCCATGCGCTCGCTGGCCGAGATGATGCGGTGCAGGTTGCTGCGGTCGACTTCGTCGAGCGCATGACCGGCGTCCTCGATCAGGATGCGCGCGAAGCCGTCGAGCGCGCGCAGCGGCGCGCGCAGGTCGTGCGAGACGGAATAGCAGAAGGCCTCCATTTCCCGGTTGGCGTTTTCCAGCTGCAGCGTGCGCCGCCTCACCCGCTCCTCGAGCCCGGCGTTCAGTTGCCGGACTTCCTCCAGGGCGCGTTGGCGCGAGACGGCCAGGGCGAGGTATTCGGCGGCGGTCAGCGAGAAGCGCATCTGCTCGGCGCTCGGTGCAAAGGGGGCCTCGAAACAGAGCATGAACATGCCATACAGCCTGCCCTGGTGGGCGATCGGCACGAAGGCCAGCGAGGCGATGCCCTCGCTCTTGAGCGCCGGGAGCAGCGCGGCGAGCGCGGGCTCGCGCCCGGCATCGAGGACGACCAGCGGTTCGGCGCGCGCCTCGCGGGCTGCCCAGGGACTGTGCCCCCCGACCGCGGCGCGATAGGCGTCGGACAGGCCGTCCCAGGCGACGAAGCGCATGGCGTCACCCTGGTCGAGCATCAGGACGGCGGCGCGCTCCGCACCCGTGATCCAGCGCAGCGCGCCGATCGCCTCGGGATAGACGGCATCGGTCGTGTCGCCGCGGTTGATGGCTTCCGACAGGGCGTGCAGGGCGCGCAATTCCTTTTCCGGCAAGTCCGGAAGGGGAGGCAGTTCCGTCGTCTTCCTGGCCCGCTTCATGTCCGGAGACCGTGGCGGGTCGCAAGGCTGGCGACGACCGAATGCTTCAAGGCAATATCCTCCACTGCGCATCGCATAGTGGCGATGCGGTTCTTCTGACCCGCGGAATTTTTATACTTGGAAGCTGCGAGCTTCTTGTGCGGAAAATTGTATTCGAAAAAGATGCGAATGCAATTGCCTTTGGCACGTACTTTCAATCATATTTTTTTCGACTGGCGCTTATGACACCGCTAGCCCAGCCACCTGCGTCGCCAGAAAATCGCACCCATTACAACAGCTATCGTTGCCATCATGCTGAGGGCTATGAGGAATCCCCCGTGATCCTCCAGCAGGGGCATGTGCCGGAAGTTCATGCCGAAGATGCCGGCGATGAGGGCGGCCGGCATGAACAGGGTGGTAATCACGGTGAGGATGCGCACTTCCATGTTCACCCGGTTGGAAATGCCCGAGAGGTAGATGTCGAGCATGCCGGCGATGAGGTCGCGGATGCCTTCCAGCGACTCGATGACATGCACGACGTGATCGTAGATGTCGCGCAGATAGGGCTGGGTTTCCGGCTTGAAGAAGCGCTGGTCGGCGCGGGTCAGGCTGTTGACCACCTCGCGCAGCGGCCAGGCGGCACGGCGCATCACCAGCGTCTCGCGCTTGATGGCGTGGATTTCCTTGAGCAGGGCCGGCGTGGTCTTGACGAGCAGCTGGTCCTCGATCGCCTCGGTGCGCTCGGTGAGCTGCTCCAGCACGGCGAAATAGCGGTCGACCAGGGTGTCGAGCAGCGAGTAGGCAAGGTAGTCGGCGCCCAGCCGGCGGATCTGCCCCTTGTCGCCGCGCAGCCGTTCGCGGATCGGGTCGAAGCTGCCGGTCGGCCGCTCCTGGAAGGTCAGCACGTAGTCCGGCCCGAGCACGATGCTGACCTGGTCGGAGCCGACGGTGCCGGCGGCCGCGTCGTAATCGAAGGCGCGGACGACGAGGTAGAGGTAGTTGCCGTAGTCGTCCACCTTGGGCCGCTGGTCGGTGTTGAGAATGTCCTCCAGCACCAGGGGATGCAGGTCGAAGCGCCGGCCGATTTCCGCCATGACGTCCGGCTCGTGCAGGCCATGCACGTTGAGCCACAGCATGCCCGGCGCACGCACATGCTCGCGCGAGGCGGCAATCGAGGGAAAGCGGGTTTCCGCGAGGTTGGCGGCATCGTATTCGAACAGGGTGATGTCGGGCCTGGCCGTGCGCCGCTCGCCGACATGGACCAGGGCGCCGGGCGCCAGGCCGACCTTTTGCGAGCGCAGCTTGCGGGGTTTTTTCATGTTTCGTACCTCTGGCAAATTGGATCCTGATTACCCATGAGTCTCAGCCATACTTGCGTCTGCTCGTTGCCGCCAAGGCTCGGCGCCCGCATCGTCATACCGGCGAACCCCGTATCGTGGTACGGGGCAGGCGCCGGTATCCAGAACGGCCGTTCCGGACATGCAAGCCGCATCCTGGATTCCGGCTTTCGCCGGAATGACGAGTGGGGGGCGGCCAGAAAGCGTGCTGAATCTCGTTGGTAATCAGAAATTGGATTGCTGCGAGCTACCCACGCTGAATCGATTTAAGTATTATTGCCGCTTATCGTCAAGGCCGGGCGGCCGCCGCCCCGGCCCATTCAACAACAAGCAAGCACCACAAGGGGGGAAGTGCCATGTCGCTGATCATAGGCGTACCCAAGGAAACGGCTGCCGGCGAGAAGCGCGTCGCCACCGTGCCCGAGGTCGTCGAGAAACTCATCAAGCTGGGTTTCGCCGTCGCCGTGCAGTCCGGCGCCGGCGAGGCCGCCAATTTCAGCGACGATACCTACCGCGCCGCCGGCGCCGAGGTGGTCGACGGCGCCGCCGCGCTGTGGGCGAAGGCCGACATCGCCTTCAAGGTGCGCGCGCCCTCCGCCGAGGAAGTCGGCCTGATGCGCGAAGGCGGCACCCTGATCTCCTTCATCTGGCCGGCGCAGAACCCGGAACTGATGCAGCAGCTGGCGGCCAGGAAGGCCACGGTGCTGGCCATCGACTCGCTGCCGCGCATGCTCTCCCGCGCCCAGAAGATGGACGCGCTGACCTCCATGGCCGGCATCGCCGGCTACCGCGCCGTCATCGAGGCCGCCAATGCCTTCGGCCGCTTCTTCAACGGCCAGATCACCGCTGCGGGCAAGGTTCCGCCGGCCAAGGTCTTCATCGCCGGCGCCGGCGTGGCGGGCCTCGCGGCGATCGGCACCGCAGCCGGCCTGGGCGCGATCGTGCGCGCCAACGACACCCGCGCCGAAGTGGCCGACCAGGTCGTGTCGCTGGGCGGCGAATTCGTCAAGGTCGATTACGAGGAAGAAGGTTCCGGCGGCGGCGGCTACGCCAAGGTGATGTCCGAGGGGTTCCAGCAGGCCCAGCGCGAGATGTACGCCAGGCAGGCGAGGGAGGTGGACATCATCATCACCACCGCCCTGATTCCCGGCAAGCCGGCGCCCCGGCTGATCACCGCCGAGATGGTGCAGAGCATGAAGCCGGGCAGCGTCATCGTCGACATGGCGGCCGAACAGGGCGGCAACTGCGAACTGACCGAGCCCGGTCAGGTGGTGGTGAAGCACGGCGTGACCATCGTCGGCTACACCGACCTGGTCAGCCGCCTGGCCAAGCAATCCTCGACGCTGTATTCGAACAATCTGCTGCGCCTGACCGAAGAACTCTGCAAGACCAAGGACGGCATCCTCAACGTCAACATGGACGACGACGCCATCCGCGGCCTGACGGTCATCAAGCAGGGCGAAGTGACCTGGCCGCCGCCGCCCCTCAAGCTGCCGGCTCCGCCGGCGCCCAGGGCGGCAATGCCGCCGCCGCCGCCGCCGGCTCATGGGCATGGCGCCGGCGCGCCGGCTTCGCCGACCCGCGTCGCCATCCTGTTCGGTTTCGGCGCGCTGCTGTTCTGGCTGATCGGCGCCGGCGCCCCCCCGGCCTTCCTGGCCCACTTCACGGTGTTCGTGCTGGCCTGTTTCATCGGCTACATGGTGGTGTGGAACGTCACGCCGGCCCTGCATACGCCGCTGATGAGCGTGACCAACGCCATCTCGTCGATCATTGCCATCGGCGCGCTGGTGCAGATCGCGCCGCCGCTGGCGGAGGGCGTGACGCGGCCCGAGGCCCTCATCCAGATCATGGCGGGCCTGGGCATCGCGCTGACGGCGATCAACATGTTCGGCGGCTTCGCGGTGACGCGGCGCATGCTGGAAATGTTCCGCAAGTAAAGGAGACGAAAACATGTCTGCAAGTCTGGCTACCGTCTCCTACATCGGAGCGACCATCCTCTTCATCCTCAGCCTGGGCGGCCTGTCGCACCCGGAAACCTCGCGGCGCGGCAACCTCTACGGCATCGTCGGCATGGCCCTCGCCGTGCTGGCGACGGTGTTCGGCCCGCGCGTCACGGCCGGCGGCATCGGCTGGATCGTCGGCGCCATGGTCGCCGGCGGCGGCATCGGCCTCTACGCCGCGCGCGTCGTCAAGATGACCCAGATGCCCGAGCTGGTGGCGCTGATGCACAGCCTGGTCGGTCTCGCCGCCTGTCTCGTCGGCTTCGCCAACTACATCGATCCCTCGGTGCAGATGGAAGGCGCCGAAAAGGCGATCCACGAAGTCGAGATCTACGTCGGCATCCTGATCGGCGCAGTCACGTTCTCCGGCTCGGTGATCGCCTTCGGCAAGCTCTCGGGCCGGATCGGCGGCAAGCCGATGCTGCTGCCGGGGCGCCACTGGATCAACCTGCTGGGCCTGCTGATCGTCGTCTGGTTCGGCCGCGGGTTCGTGAACGCCCACTCGGTCGCCGACGGCATGACGCCGCTGATCGTGATGACCGTCATCGCGCTGCTGTTCGGCATCCACATGGTGATGGCCATCGGCGGCGCCGACATGCCGGTGGTGGTGTCGATGCTCAACAGCTATTCCGGCTGGGCGGCGGCGGCCACCGGCTTCATGCTGTCGAACGACCTGCTGATCGTCACCGGCGCCCTGGTCGGCTCCAGCGGCGCGATCCTCTCCTACATCATGTGCCGCGCCATGAACCGCAACTTCATCAGCGTCATCGCCGGCGGCTTCGGCACCGGCGGCGGCGCGCCGGCGGCGGCCGGCGGCGAGCAGCCGGCGGGGGAAGTCAGCCCGATCAGCGCGGCGGAGACGGCCGAGCTGCTGCGCGAGGCCAGGAACGTCATCATCGTGCCGGGCTACGGCATGGCGGTGGCGCAGGCCCAGCATACCGTGTACGAGATCACCCGCCAGCTGCGCGAGCGCGGCATCAACGTGCGCTTCGGCATCCATCCGGTGGCCGGCCGCATGCCCGGCCACATGAACGTGCTGCTGGCCGAAGCCAAGGTGCCCTACGACATCGTGCTGGAGATGGACGAGATCAATGCCGATTTCCCCGACACCGACGTCGCCATGGTGATCGGCGCCAACGACATCGTGAACCCGGCGGCGCAGGAAGACCCGGCCAGCCCCATCGCCGGCATGCCGGTGCTGGAAGTGTGGAAGGCGAAGACCTCCATCGTCATGAAGCGCAGCATGGCCTCGGGCTATGCCGGCGTGGACAACCCGCTCTTCTACAAGGACAACAACCGCATGCTCTTCGGCGACGCGCGCAAGATGCTCGACGAGGTGCTGGGGGCGCTGGTGGCCGACGGGGAGAGGGCTTGAACCCTTTCGACGAACAATCCGCCGGCCTGACGGTCTCCAACCTGGAAATCCTGCCCGGCCGGCGCGTGAAGACGCACCTGGGCGTGGTGCAGGGCAGCACGGTGCGCGCCAAGCATGCCGGCAAGGATATCCTCGCCGGTCTCAAGAACATCGTCGGCGGCGAGCTGAAAGGCTACACCGAGCTGTTGCAGGAGGCGCGCGAGGAGGCCACCGAGCGCATGGTGCAGCAGGCGAAATCGGTCGGCGCCAACGCCATCCTCAACGTCCGCTACACCACCACCTCGATCACCATGGGGGCGGCGGAAATCCTCGCCTACGGCACGGCGGTGATCCTGGAGTAGCAGCCGCGTGTCCTGGCTCGACTTCCTCGACTGGATCGTCTTCCTGACGCTGCTGGCGGTCGGCTATTTCGCCGGCCGCGCCGCCGAGGCGCGCCATTTCGCCTCGATCCGCAAGCGCGAGCAGGAGCTGGCCAGGGTGCTGGCCTTTGCCACCAAGTACCCGCCGGCGGCGCATCTGCCGCAGCAGGTGCGCCTGGTGTCCGGTTCCGCCGTGGTGGGCTCCGACTACTTCAAGCAGTTCGTTGCCGGCCTGCGCACCCTGATCGGCGGCCGCATGAAGAGTTACGAGACCCTGCTCGACCGGGCGCGGCGCGAAGCGGTGCTGCGCATGAAGGAGGAGGCGCGCCGCCAGGGCTATCGCCTGATCGTGAACGTCAAGATCGAGAGCAGCAACATCGCCGGCGGCAACCGCGGCGGCCTGCCTGCCGTCGAGGCCTTCGCCTACGGCACGGCGCTCAAGCCGATGGCCGTGCCAGAGCCCGCCCGTGCGGTTTGAGAACCGCGCCCCCGAAGAAACCGTCAATTACGCCGACGAGCACCCGCTCAGCGAGGAGCGCATTTCCCGCCTGCAGGCGCTGGCGCGCGAGAACGGCTGGCCGTCGGACGGCCCGCGCACGCCACTGCCGCCGTCGCTGATTGAAAAAACAGGCGCGGCGGAATAGCTCCGGGAAGACGGGCGGCGGTGCGCGATCCCCGTTGTCGCCTAGCGAAGCGCGGCATCCCGCTCCGCGACGAACCGGACGAAATCCTCTGCGGGCAGGGGTCTGCTGAAGTAGAAACCCTGCATTTCGTCGCATTCCCTCGTCCGCAGAAACGCCAGCTGCTCCCGCGTTTCCACGCCTTCGGCGATTACCTTCAGCTTGAGGGCTTTCGCCATGCCGAGCACGGCCGCGGCGATGGCCGCATCGTCGGCGCTGGAAGGAATGCCGCGGACGAACGACTGGTCCAGCTTGAGGCGATCGATCGGAAACTGCTTCAAATAGCTCAGGCTGGAATAGCCCGTGCCGAAATCGTCGATGGACAGCTTCAACCCCATCGCCTTCAGGCTGCGCATCGTATTCACCGCCTCTTCGGCGCCGTGCATGATCACGCTCTCGGTGATCTCCAGTTCGAGACAGTCCGGGGCAAGGCCGGTGTCCGCAAGCGCCTGCGCCACCTTGCCGGGAAACTCCGGCTGCCGAAACTGCAAGGCGGAGACATTGACCGCAACGGGGATTCTCGGCAAGCCGGCATCCTGCCAGGCCCGGTTCTGCCGGCACGCTTCCCGCAATATCCAGTCCCCGATGGGCACGATGAGGCCGCGCTCCTCGGCAAGGGGGATGAACTGCCCCGGCGACACCAGCCCGTGCTCCGGGTGCTGCCAGCGAACGAGCGCCTCCATCCCCACGACACGGCCTTCGAGGTCGATCTGGGGCTGGTAGTGGAGCACGAACTCCGAGCATTCGAGCGCCCGGCGCAGGCTGTGCTCCATCGACAGGACGGCGAACGCCTTTGCGTTCATGTCCCGGGTGTAGAACTGATAGTTGTTGCGACCCATTTCCTTGGCGTGGTACATGGCCGCGTCGGCATTCTTGATCAGCCCGATCGCGTCTTCGCCATCGTCCGGGTAGATGCTGATGCCGATGCTCGGATTGATTCTGAGTTCCCGGCCTTCGATGTCGTACTGCTCGCCCGAGATGACGGCGCACAGTTTCTCGGCCAGCCGGGCCGCCTGTTCGATCCGGCCGATATCCGGCAGCAGCACGATGAACTCGTCGCCGCCCAGGCGCGCCACCGTGTCGGTCTGGCGCACGCATCGCGTGAGGCGCGCGCCTACCGCCTGCAGGAGCCGGTCTCCGACAACGTGACCGAGCGAGTCGTTGATGTACTTGAAATGATCCAGGTCGATGAACAGAACGGCAAAGATCCTGCCGCTCCGCCGCGCTTGCGCGATCGCATCGTCGAGACGCTCGGTAAACCTCGCCCGGTTGGGCAGTCCCGTCAACGGGTCGTGGAACGCCAGGCGATGCAGTTTTTCCTGGTTCGCGCGGCGCTCCTCGTCGCTGCGTTCGGTAATGATCCGGTCGGCCCGCTTGACCACCAGGCCAAGAAAAAGATAAAGGAGCGATAGGCTGCCAAACACGGCGAAGGCAATTTCCCACTGCGTCTTCTCGAGCTCCGCCACCAGATCGCTCACATCGGAATAGACCTCGAACACGCCCTCCACGGGCGAGGTCTCGCTTTTCCGGATGGGGATGTAGGAAGAGACCAGGTTGCGGTCGACGATGACTTGCTCGAAGGCATCGAATCGTTGCTTGAATACGATATCGCTCGCCGTCCTGCCGGCTCTTGCGCTCACGAACCCGGAGTTGCCGCCCTTGTCTTCGCCGATCTGCTTCTGGTCGGTCGAGAACACGGTTAGCCCATCGAGATCGTAGATCTTCACCTTGGCGACATTCAGGCCCTTCATCTGCCCGAGCACCTCGGTGCGCAACCGCTCGTTCTCCGGGCGCTGCGGCAACTGCGCCTTGTCGATCAGGTGCGCCTGCGCGACGAAAGCCGAATACCCGGGCCAGAGCGCGTTCGAGAGGACCTTGGTGAGCGCGATGTTGTTCCGCGACTCATGGTGCATCAGGGCCCGCAAGGCAAGATGCCGGTTGAAGAACAGCAGACCGACGACGACCGCCACTACCCCGATCAGGCTTGCGATCGAGAAGAAGCGGCGCAGCCTGAAGGCGGGCTTCCTGCCCGGCGCAGCCAACCGTCCTGCCGCACTGTCGTTCACGCTCCCCTCGCCGGCCCCGGTCGTTCTGGCCACGAAAAAGTCAGTCTGCGCAGTACGGCGGCTGCGCACCTACTGCGGCCCCAGCACGCGCAATATCTCTTCGGCCGTGGTGAGACCCTCCCCCACCTTGGCGGCGGCATCGTCGAGCAGGCTGGCGGCGCCGGCCTGGCGCGCCGCCTGGGTGACGTCCAGCACGCTGGCGCCGGTGGCGATCAGGTGGCGCAGGCCGTCGTCCGGGATCAGCACCTCGTAGAGGCCGAGGCGGCCCTTGTAGCCGGTGTCGTTGCATTCGCGGCAGCCGCGGCCGTGGAAGGTGGCGATCCGGCCGGGGCGGAAGGGCTCGCCGAGGCGCCCGAGCAGGTCGGCGTCGACCGGCGCCGCCTCGCGGCAGTGCGGACAGATGCGCCGCACGAGCCGCTGGGCGATGATGGCTTCCAGCGCGGTGGCGAAGACATACGGCTTCAGGCCGAGGTCGAGCAGGCGCGAGATCGTCGCCACGGCCGAGTTGGTGTGCAGCGTGGAGAACACCTGGTGGCCGGTGAGGGCGGCGTGGAAGGCCACTTCCGCCGTTTCGAGATCGCGGATCTCGCCGAGCAGGATGACGTCCGGGTCCTGGCGCAGGATCGAGCGCAGCACCACCGGAAAGGTGAGGCCGATCTTCTCCCGGATCAGCACCTGCCCCGCCGCGTCGAGGTAGTACTCGACCGGATCCTCGATGGTGACGTAGTTCTTCGACGAGGTGGCGTTGTGCTGCAGCATGCTGTAGAGCGTCGTCGTCTTGCCGCTGCCGGTGGGGCCGGTGGCCAGGATGATGCCCTGCGGCTTGTCCACGGCGTTGCGCAGGCGCGCCAGCACGCCCGGCTGGAAGCCGAGGCCCTCCAGGCTGAGCACCGCCGCGTTGCGGTCGAGGAGGCGCATCACCACCTTCTCGCCGTTGATGGTGGGCAGCGTCGAGATGCGCAGGTCCACCACCCTGAGCGGCGTCTTCACGGTGATGCGCCCGTCCTGGGGGCGCCGCCGCTCGCTGATGTCCAGCTCGGACATCACCTTCAGGCGCGAGACGAAGGACTGGTGCAGGGCGTGCGGGATCTGGATCTTGTCGAACAGGATGCCGTCGATGCGGTAGCGCACCATGACGTTCTTCGCGCGCGGCTGGACATGGATGTCGGAGGCGCCCTGGCGGATCGCCTCGAGGATCACCGCGTTCACCAGGCGGATCGCCGGCGGCTCCTCGGTGCCGTGCAGCAGTTCCTCCAGGCTGAAGTCGTCCCCGCCGTCGTCGATGACGATCTCGATGCCCTCGTAGGGGTCGCTCATGCTGACGACGGTTTCCAGGTCGGCCAGCTCGGCGCTTTCCTCGATCCCATACACCTCGGCGATCTTGGCCAGGATGGTCCGGCTCGGCGCCAGCACCGGCGTCAGCTCCAGGCCGGTGACGAAGCGCAGCTCGTCGAGCAGGCCGGCGTCGAGCGGATCGGCCACGGCCAGCAGCAGCCGCCGCCCCTCCAGCTTCAGCGGCACCACCCACTGGCGCAGGCACAGCGCATGCGGGATCAGCGCCGCCACCGCCGGGTCGACGCGCAGCTCGTCGAGCGCCACCTCCTCCAGCAGCAGCTCGCGCCGCAGGATGTCGTGGATCGCCTTCTCCTCGGCCCAGCCGCGCTCGAGGACCAGCTTCAGCGCCGGCTCGCGCCGGCTCTGCTGCAGGCGGAACAGCTCCTGCGCCTGGGCCGGGCTGAGCAGGTTCTTCTTGTTCAGCATGATGGCGATCTGGCTGCGGTTGCTGGCCGAGAAGCGCGCCAGGTCGAGCAGTTCCTTCGACTTGGCCGCGTTCTCGCGCTGCAGCGCGCGGTTCCGCTCGAGCAACTCGTACTGTTCGAGGGCGAGGGAGACGGTGACGCGCAGATCGTCGTCGTTCCAGGGCTTGAGGATGAACTTGTAGACTGCGCCGGCCTTCATCGCCCCCAGCACGGCGTTCACGTCGGCGTGGCCGGTGAGCATGATGCGGATCGTCTCCGGCCGCAGCTGGCGCGCCTGGCGCAGCAGCTCGCCGCCGTTCATGACCGGCATCATGAAGTCGCTGACGACGACGTGGAAGGGCTCCTCGCGCAGCAGGCCGAGCGCCTCCGGGCCGCTCGCCGCGGTGACCACCTCGTAGCTTTCCTGGCGGAAGACGCGGCGCAGGGCGCTCAGCACGTTCGGCTCGTCGTCGACCAGCAGCAGGCGGTAGCGCGGCGCCGGGGCCTGCGTTTCGGGCGCCGGCGCCGTGCCGGTGAACAGGTTGGCGTAGCTCATGGCCGCGCCTCCGCCGGCAGGACGATCTCGGCGCGTGCGCCGCCCCCGCGCAGGTTCTCCAGCCGGATGCGCCCGCCGTGCGCCATGACGATGTCGCGCGCCACGGTCAGGCCGAGCCCGGTGCCGGCGCCGACCTCGCGCGTGGTGAAGAACGGCTCGAACACCCGCTCCAGCAGGTTTTCCGGGATGCCGGCGCCGTCGTCCTCGACGGCGATGCGGATGCCCTCCGGCACGGCCGCCGTCGCGATGCGGATGTTCCCGCCGGGCCCCACCGCCTGGAGGGCATTGATCACCAAGCTGAGGAAGGCCTGGTTGAGCCGGCCGGCATGGCAGCGCAGCGGCGGCAGCGGCGCCAGCTCCAGCGCCAGGGTGGCGCCGTCCGGCAGCCGCGGCCGCGCCATGCCGGCGACCGTGCGCAGGTTTTCGTTCAGGTCCGCGATTTCCTCGCCGGCCGCATCCACGCTGGAGAACGCCTTCAGGTCGGCGACGATGCGGGCCATGCGCCCGGCGCCTTCGGCCGATTCCTCGACCAGGTCTGCGAAGTCGCGCAAGACCTCATCCAGCGCGTGCGCCTGCCAGAATGCCTTCAATGCCGCCGCATCGGCCTGCCCGGCGAGGCCGGAGAGGTTGGCGAGCATGCGCAGGTAGTCGCGCGCCGTGGCGAGGTTGCTGAGGATGAAGCCGAGCGGGTTGTTGATCTCGTGCGCCACGCCCGCGGCCAGCTGGCCGACCGCGGCCAGCTTCTCGGCCTGGTAGAGCTGGCGCCGCGCGTGTTCGATGGTCAGCACCTGGGCCTGCACGCGCGCCTCCAGCTCCCCGGCCAGCGCGCGGTAGCGGGCCTCGGAATCGGCGAGCGCCGCGTGCTGGGCCTGCAGCGCCTCGTAATCCTCGTGCACGGACTGCAGGTGCAGGTCGGCCGCCATGCGCAGCCGCGCGTGCGCATCGAAGACCACCTCGAGCAGTTCTGCGGCGGCCTGCAGGTTTTGCGGCGGGGCTTCCGGCGCCGCGAGCGTGCCGACCTGCGCGAGCTGGTGCTGCAGCGGGATGCCTCCCTCGCACGGCGTCTCGCAGCCCCCGTCCAGCACCGCCGTGCCCTGGCTGTCGCACAGGCTGAAGCGCTCGCCCAGCAGGCTGCGCAGCACGGCGGCGAGCCGCGTCGGCCGGATGCCGGCGAGGAGGGTTTTCAGGTCGAGGTCGCGGTCGAAGCGTTCCGGGCTTCCCATGGCGTGTCTCCAGTCGTGTTGCCCAGCGCGGCGGCGGCGAAGGCCGCGGCGTCGAGGCCGTGCCGTCCGGCCAGGCCGAATTCGGCGTCGAGGGCCGGCCAGGTTTCGCCCAGCAGCGCGGCGAAGGTCTCGCGCACGCCGCGGCCGTCGAGCGCCGAGGCGAACAGCAGGGGCCAGGGCGCGGCGCCCCAGCGCAGGCGCACTTCCTCCTCGGAGAGGATGTCCGGCAGGTCGCGCTTGTTGAACTGCACCGCCAGCGGCAGGCGCTCGAAATCCAGGCCGACGCGGCGGGCGTTCGCCGCCAGATTGTCGAAGGATTCGCCGTTGTTGATCGATTGCGCGCGCTGCGAGTCGGCGACGAACACCACCCCGTCGGCGCGCGACAGGACCGCCTTGCGCGTGCCGTCGTGGGCGACCTGGCCCGGCACCGTGAACAGCTTGAGCCGCACCTCGAGCCCGGAGGGGGCGCGGAGGCCGAGCGGCAGCAGGTCGAAGTAGAGCGTGCGA
Organism: uncultured Rhodocyclaceae bacterium; assembly: GCA_964475635.1. Classification (GTDB taxonomy): domain Bacteria; phylum Pseudomonadota; class Gammaproteobacteria; order Burkholderiales; family Rhodocyclaceae; genus Desulfobacillus. Next base: position 61,405 of record CAYYXS010000016.1, on the reverse strand, counting down.
TCGCCCATCGTCTCCATCACCAGCAGATCGCCCTTGCGTTGCGGCCCGACGAGGTCGTGCAGGCGCGCCAGGTTGGTGGTCTTGCCCGACAGCGCCGGCCCGTAATAGACCAGCTTCACCGTCAGCGTCTGCCGGATTTCGCTGAACTCGGCCATGGATCTTCCTATTCCACCTCGCTGCGCAGGCCGGGCTCGTCCCACAGCGTGAAGAAGAACGTCGCGCCGGCCCCCGGTGCGGCCTCGGCCCAGATGCGCCCGCCATGGCGGGCGAGGATGCGCTGCGCCATGCCCAGGCCGATGCCCTGCCCGCCGAAATCCTCTTCGCGATGCAGGCGGTGGAACATGCGGAACAGCTTGTCGGCGAAGCGCATGTCGAAGCCGGCGCCGTTGTCGCGCACGAAATACACGCAGCGGCCGAGCTCGTCCGTCCCGGCGCCGAAGGCGATGCGGGCCCGGCTTGTTTTCGCGGTGTATTTCCAGGCGTTGCCGAGCAGGTTGTGCAGGGCGATGCGCAGCAGGCGCGCGTCGCCCTCGGCGGCCGGCGTCTCGGCGATGTCGAACTCGATTTCGCGCTCCGGCGCGCCGTGGCGCAGCTCGGCGGCGAGCTCGCGCGCCATGACGGAGAGATCGACCGGGCGCAGGAGCATCTGCGCGCGGCCCACGCGCGCCAGGTCGTGGAGCGCCCCGATCAGCTCGCCCATGCGCGCCGCGGCGGTGCCGATGCGCAGGAGGTAGCCGCGCCCGGTCGCGTCGAGCCGCTCCGCGTAGTCCTCGAGCAGGATCTGGCTGAAGCCATCGATGGCGCGCAGCGGCGTGCGCAGGTCGTGGGACACGGCGTAATTGAAGGCGTCCAGCTCGCGGCTGGCTTCCTCCAGCGCCGCCGTGCGCGCCCGCACGCGCGTCTCCAGCGTGGCGGCCAGGTCGGCGATCCGCTGTTCCGCCATCTTCTGCTCGGTGATGTCGAGGTGGCAGCCCATCCAGCTCAGGCGCCCGGTGACGGGGTCCGCCCGCACGCTGCCGCGCGAGAGCACCCAGCGCCACGAGCCGTCCTTGTGCCGGAGGCGGAAGTGGTTCTCGTAATCCCCCTGCGGGTTTGCCGCATAGGCGCGGGCCACGTCCTGGACGCGCGCCAGGTCGTCGGGATGGATCAGGCGGTCGATGTCCTCGATGGAGTTGCCGATCTCGTCTTCCGCATAGCCGAACAGCCCCTTCCAGTTCGAGTTGGCATTGAAGGTCCAGAGATCGCCCTCGCGCTCCCACAGGCCGAGTTTGGCGGCGCGCACGGCCTGTTCCAGCCAGCGTTGGGTTTTCTCCTGCTCTTCCCGGGCGCCGACCTGTGCCGTGATGTCGCGCCCCGTGCCGCGGTAGCCGAGGAAATCGCCGTCCGCGCCGAACACCGGCTTGCCGCTCACCGAGTACCAGCGCAGCGCACCGCCGGCGATGCGGATGGCGTAGATGAAGTCGCGGAAGGTTTCGCGGCGTTCGAGCAGGGCGCGGTGCTCGGCCCATTGCGCTTCGCCGACGCCCTCGATGGGCAGCTCCCAGCGCGTCCTGCCCAGGCCGTCGGCGACGCGGAAGCCGCCCTTGTTGAACACGCCGCCCGTCATGCCGGTGTAGCGGTAGTCGGCATCCTGCTCCCAGAACCAGTCGGCCGACAGCTCGGCGAAATCCCGGAAGCGCTGTTCCGAGAGGCGCAGCGCCTCGGTCTTGCGCTCGCGGGCCAGCGCCAGCCGCGCCAGTGGCAGGGCGAACGCGACCGCGCGCTCGTCCGCGGCGTCCGGCACGCCCGGCGCCTGCGGCAGCAGCGCCAGGGCGCCGAGGGTCTCGCCGTCCTGCACGACGGGGTAGGACCAGACGGCGCCGACGTCCCAGTCCCTGCGCAGGGCGGCGATTTCCGGCGGCGCATCCGCCGCCGCCGTATCGGCGACGATGGCTTCCCGTCCGCTGCGCACCGACCTGGCGCAGGCCGCGCCGCTGCCCTCCAGGCGGGTGGCGGTGCGCTCGATGCGGAATGCAGGCGGCAGGCCCGGCGCGGCGATGCAGCGCACATGGTCTCCCTCGGCGAGCATCACCGCGGCATGCAGCGGCCGCGGCGACACGGACTCCAGCGTCCGGCACAGGTCCTCCATCACCTCGGCGAGCGGCCAGTTGCCGGCGATCCGGCGCAGCAGCCGCAATTCGTGATCGGAAAGGTCTGCGTCCTCCACGGCGGCCTGCCGCGCGCCTTTGACGCCGGTCGGCCCGGCGGGCAGGACATGAACGACCATGCTCATCTCCTCAAGTCGATTTCCGTGGCGATGCCCGGGTCGAGCAGGACCTCGCCCGCCGGGCCCCAGTGGACGCGCGTGATGCCGGGGCATTCGCGTTCCAGCCGGCGCAGTTCGGCCTCCTGCCGCGCCAGCCGGCCGCGCTCCGCGCGCAGTTCGTCGGCGAGGCGCCGGTTCTCCAGCAGCAGGCGCCGCTCGGCGAGGGCGCTCTCGATGGCGAACACCAGCTCGGCCTCGTCCCACGGTTTGGCGAGAAAGCGGGTGATGCCGGCATAGTTGATCGCCTCGGCCAGCCCGGCCAGGTCGGCCTGGCCGGACAGGATCAGGCGCGCGGCGGTCGGCCGCAGGGCGCGGAAGGCGCACAGGAAGGCGACGCCGTCCATCTCCGGCATGCGGTAGTCCGAGATGACGATGTCGAAATCGCACTCGCTCGCGCGGTGCAGCGCCTCCGTCGGCCGCGTGCAGGACTCGATGCGGTAGGCGGGGCGCGGGCTGCGCAGGATGCCGCGCAGCTGGCGCTCCAGCGCGCGCAGCACCAGCGGCTCGTCGTCCACCAGCAGCAGTGCGGGTCGTTCCCGTTCAGGCATCGTTTCCCTCCCCCGTTTCAGGCCGCCTGCGCCGCGCGCGTGCGCGGCAGGATGACGCGGAAGGTCGTGCCGCGACCGACCTCGCTGTCCACCTCGATGCGGCCGCCGTGCTTGCGCACGATGTCGCGCGACAGCGCCAGCCCGAGCCCGGTGCCGCGCCCGGCCGGCTTGGTGGTGAAGAAGGTCTCGAAGATGTGCGGCAGATGCTCCGGCGGGATGCCGCAGCCGTCGTCGCCGATCTCGACCCGGATCGTCGATGGGCCGGCCGCGGTGCGCACGGTGATGGTGCCCTGCCGCTCGATGGCCTGCGCGGCGTTCATCAGCAGGTTCATGAAGACCTGGTTGAGCTGCGCCGGCAGGCATTCGATCTCCGGCAGCGCGCCGTATTCCCGCACCACCTCGGCCTTGTAGCGGAGCTCGTTGCCGACGATGTTGAGCGTCGATTCCAGCCCGCGGTGCAGGTCCGCCTGCTGCCACTCGTCCTCGGCGCCGGGACGGGCGAGGTCCTTCAGGTCCTGCACGATCCTCATGACGCGGGCGGTGCCCTCGCGCGTTTCCGAAAGCAGGCTGCGCATGTCCGCGCGCAGGAAATCGAGGTCGAGCCGGCGGCGCAGGGCGTCGACTTCCGCCAGCGCCGCCGCCCCGCCCGCCGGCCCCGTCGCGCGCTCGTAGGCGTCGAGGATGCACAGCAGGTCCTCCGCATAGCGGTCGAGGCTGCCGAGGTTCGAATGGACGAAGCCGATCGGGTTGTTGATCTCGTGCGCGACGCCGGCGGCGAGCTGGCCGATGGCAGCCAGCTTTTCGGTCTGCAGCAGCCGGCGCCGGACTTCCTCCGCATCCGGCGGCATCGCCGCGCGCGGGTGCGCCGCGTCGTCTGCGGACAATGCCTGGGGGGTGTCGTAAGGCATGCGCGCTTCCTCCGTCTAGGTCGCCGTATTGACCAGGCTGACCTTTGCCTTGCCGCGCGGGGCGGGGCGCTCCTGCCGCTTCTGCTGCGCCGCCTCCAGCTCGGCCAGGCGTGCGCTGGCTTCGCGGTACTGGCGGCTGAGCTGGGCGTTCGCGTGCTGCAGGTCGCGCCGGTTGAACGCCTCGCGGATGGCGCTGCGCAGATGGTCGTCGTCCCACGGCTTGGTGAGGAAGCGGTAGATCGCGCCGGCATTGATGGAGTCGATCACCGACTGCAGCTCGGTGTAGCCCGAGAGCATGATGCGCACGACGTCGGGATAGAGTTCCTTGACGTGGCCGAGGAATTCGGCGCCGCTCATGCCGGGCATGCGCTGGTCCGAGACGATGACGTCGACCGTGTTGGCGGCCAGCACCTCGAAGGCGGCGGCGGGATTGCCGGCGGCCAGGATGCGGTAGCCGTCCCGGCGGAACAGCCGCTGCAGGGCGGCAAGGACAAGCGCGTCGTCGTCGACCAGCAGCAGGGTGCGCTCTTCCGCGCCGGCGGGGGGCGTGCGCAGGATGGTGTTGCCGCCCCTCTCGAGCAGGCCGGCGGCAGCGTCGGCCGGCGCGGGCCGGCCGGTGAGATAGCCTTGCGCCAGGTCGCAGCCGCGCTGGACCAGGAAGCCGAGCTGGCCTTCGGTCTCGATCCCCTCGGCGACGACCCTCAGGCGCAGCGAGTGCGCCATGGCGATGATCGAGGCGCAGATGGCGGCGGCGTCGGGGCTGGTGATCAGCTCGCCGACGAAGGATTTGTCGATCTTGAGGATGTCGATGGGGAAGCGCCTCAGGTAGGCCAGGCTCGAGTAGCCGGTGCCGAAATCGTCCACCGCCAGCGTGACGCCCATGGCCTTCAGCTCGGCCAGGGTCTGCCCGGCCTGGACGGGATCCTGCATGATCATCGATTCGGTCAGTTCCATCTCGAGATTTCGCGCCGGCAGGCCGCTCTCCGCCAGGATCGCCGCGATGCCCTGCGCCAGGCCGGGCAGGGCGAACTGCCGCGGCGAGAGGTTCACCGCCATGCGCAGGCCGGGATCGTAGCGGTCCGTCCAGGCCTTGGCCTGGCGGCAGGCCTCGCCGAGCACCCATTCGCCGATCGGCACGATGAGGCCGGTTTCCTCGGCGAGGGGAATGAATTCCGCCGGCGGCACCAGGCCGCGCTCGGGATTGCGCCAGCGCAGCAGGGCCTCGAAGCCGGAAAGGGCGCCGTCGCGGGCGAGGTCGAACTGGGGCTGGTAATGCAACTCAAATTCGCCGCGTTCGAGCGCGCCGCGCAGCGCGTTTTCCAGCTCGAGCAGCCGGGACGCGGCGGCGTTCATCTCCGCCGCGTAGAAGCGGTGGGCGTTGCGGCCGGCCCGCTTGGCGGCGTACATGGCGGTGTCGGCGTTCTTCATCAGCGACTCGGCGTCGTCGCCGTCGCGCGGGCAGATGACGATGCCGAGGCTCGCCGTGCAATGGACGGTGTGCCCGCTCACCTGCATCGGCGGCGCGAGGGCGGCCGTCAGCTTCTGCGCCACGGCGGCGGCGCCGTCCTCGCCGGCGACGTCCGGCAGGACGACGACGAACTCGTCGCCGCCGAGGCGGGCCACGATGTCTTCCTCGCGCAGGCAGTCGACGATGCGTCCGGCGACCTGGCACAGCATGCCGTCGCCGGCCTGGTGGCCGAGGCTGTCGTTGATGGTCTTGAAGCGGTCGATGTCGATCAGCATCAGCGCCAGCGCGCCGCCCTCGCGGCCGCGGCGCGCGATCCCCTGGCGCAGCCGCTCCAGCATCAGCTTGCGGTTGGGCAGGCCGGTCAGCGCATCGTGGTGGGCGGCGCGGTAGAGCTGCTCCTGGCTTTCCTTGTGCCGGGTGATGTCGCTGGCGACGCCGTCGATGCGCAGCTTGCGTCCTTGCTCGTTCCTGACCACGCGCGAGCGGTCGAACAGCCAGCGCACCGCGCCGTCCGGCCGCACGATGCGGAATTCCGCGCTGTTGGAGCCGCCCGCCAGGGTGTTGCCGACGTAGTGGCGCATGCGCTCGCGGTCCTCGGGATGCACCATCTGCAGCCAGTTCTCGGCGCTGCCAAGAATCTCGTCGAGCGGACAGCCGTAGATCGTTTCCGCAGCCGGATTCAGGTACTCGAGCTTCAAGGCCGGCAGGCCGACCGACCAGACGATGTCGCCGAGCGCGTTCAGGATGCCGTCCAGCCGGTTGCGGTTCTCGCGCAGGGCCGCCTCGGCGGCGCGGCGGTTGCGCCGGCTGGCGGTCTCGTCCAGCTCGCGCGCGACGGCCGGCGCCAGCCGCTTCAGGTTGTGCTTGAGCAGGTAGTCCTGGGCGCCGGCGCGCATGGCGCCGACCGCGACGTCCTCGCCGATGTTGCCCGAGACGATCAGGAAGGGCAGGTCCGGATCGTGCCGCCTGGTCATCTCGAGCGCTTCCATGGCGCTGAACTCCGGCATCGAGAAGTCGGAGATGACGAGGTCCCAGCCGCCGGCGGCGAGCGCCTCGCCCATCGCCGCGGCGGTGTCGACGCGCGCGTGCTCCGGCGCGAAGCCGCCCTTGCCGAGGGCGCGCATCAGCAGCAGCGCGTCGTCCGGGCTGTCCTCGACGAGCAGCACCCGCAGCCGGCGCGGCGGGGCGGGGGCGGGCGCGTTCATGCGCGTCGCTCCTGCCGCGCCGCCTCCAGGCGCAACGCATCCTGCAGCGAGGCGGCGATGCGGCACCCGCATTCCGGCAGCGCGCCGACGAAGTTGCGGCCGGCCTGCAGGAACGGCAGGCTTGGATCGATGACCGGGATATTCATGGCGGAACGGAAAGTGGGCGATGAGGGCATCATCCTCCCGCGGCGGGGCGGCCGGCATCGGCGATTTCCCGAGAAGGCATCAGGAAATTCCCGATGCGGGCGGCCTATTCCGCGCCGATCAGGCCGGTGCGTATGGCGTAGCGGACCAGGCTGGCGAGGTCGTGCAGGCCGAGGCGCTCCATGATCTGGGCGCGGTAGGTCTCCACCGTCTTGGCCGACAGCTGCAGGTCGTAGGCGATTTCCTTGACGCTCCTGCCCTGGGCGAGCAGGCGCAGCACTTCGGTCTGGCGCGGCGTGAGCCCTTGCTTCGGCGCGTTCTCCCCGGCTTTCAGGCGCGACTCGAGCACCTGGCTGGTGATGCGCGGCGAGAGGTAGGTCTGGCCGGCGGCCACCGCCTCCAGCGCGGCCTGCAGGTCGAGCGTGGCGGCATCCTTCAGCAGATAGCCGGAGACGCCCAGCGCCAGCGCGCGGTTCACGTATTCCTCGGCGGCATGCATGGAGAGGATGACGACGCGGGTCTGCGGCGATTGCGCCAGGATGCGTTCGGCCGCCTGCAGGCCGTTCAGGCCGGGCATCGTGATGTCGAGCAGGGCCACGTCCGGGGCGTGCTCCAGGGCGAGGGCGACGGCCTGCTCGCCGTTTTCCGCTTCCGCCACCACGCTGACGCCGTCGATGCCGTCGAGCAGGGCGTGCAGGCCCGCCCGCACCAGCGTGTGGTCGTCGGCGAGCAGCAGGCGCAGCTTCTTCACGGCCTTTCCTCCGCTCCCCTTCCCGGGGAAGGGGGTGGCGGCAGTTCGCCGCTGCCGCCATCGGGCAGCGGGAAGCTGACGCGCAGGCGGGTGCCTTCGCCGATGTGGCTGGCCAGGCGGATTTCGCCGCCGGCCAGGGTGGCGCGCTCGCTCATGCCGACCAGGCCGAGGCTGTCGCCCTGCAGTGCCCGGGCCCGGGCGGCGGAGAGGTCGAACCCGTGCCCGTCGTCCTGGAGGTCGAGGAGAAACCGGCCTTCCTCCTCCTTGAGCTCGATGCGCACCGACGAGGCGCCCGAATGGCGCAACGCATTCGTCAGCGCCTCCTGGGCGATGCGGAAACAGGCCGTTTCGGCCTGGCTGCCCAGGCGCGGCAGGCTGTCCGGCGCCTGCAGCAGGATTTTCGGGCCGTCTTCGCGCGTATGCCGCTTGACCAGCCAGTTCAGTGCGGCGCGCAGGCCGAGGTCGTCGAGCTGCGGCGGACGCAGGTCGAGCGAGAGCCGGCGCACCTGGTCGAGCACCTGGCCGGCGACGCCGGCGATGTCGGCGGCGAGGTCGCGCGCCGCCTCGTCTCCGGTGCGGCGCGCAAGCGCCTCCAGGCTGAGCTTGATGGCGGTGAGCGACTGGCCGATCTCGTCGTGCAGCTCGCGGGCGATGTGGCGGCGCTCGGCCTCCTGCATCACCAGCATGCGGTTGGAGAGGGCCTGCAGGCGCAGCCGCGCGTGATACAGCGCCAGCTCGTCGCGCCGGCGGGCCCGGCGCATCACGGCTTCGCGCAGCTCGCGCTCGATGGCGGCGCCGAGGCGCGCCAGTTTGCCCTTGATCAGGTAGTCGTGGGCGCCGGCCTTCATGGCCGCCACGGCGACGTCCTCGCCGATGTTGCCGGAGACGATGATGAAGGGCATGTCGGGGTCGAAGGCGGCGACCTGGCCCAGCGCCAGCAGGCCCGAGAAGTCGGGCAGGGTATAGTCCGACAGGACGATGTCGCAGGGGCCGGCGCGCAGCGCCGCGTCCAGTTCTTCCGCCGTCTGCACGAGCCGGTGTTCCGGCGCATAGCCGGCGCGGCGCAGCGCCCGCAGCAGCAGGACGATGTCGTCGGGGGTGTCCTCGACGATGATCGTCCGCAGCGGCCTGCCCGCTGCCGGTTGCTTCTCTGCATCCGTCATGACGCGGTTCCGGCGGTCGGAATAGCAAAATGATACGCCAGGAAGTCGCGCGGGAGCGCGGCGGGGGGCGCCGCGGCCATCAGGAATTTCCTGATGGCATTTCGGGAATATTCCGATATGGAGGCCGTCCCGCGCTTGGCACAATGCCAACGTGTTTTTCCCGGACCCGCGAATATGAGACTGCTCGTGATCGATTCGGCGCGACCCTTTCTGGAGGCGGTGCGGCATTGCATCGCCGAACTGGAGGGCTGCAGCGTGACAACTGCCGCCAGCGCGGAGGCGGGGCTGCGCGCCGCCCGCGCCATCCAGCCGGAAATGGTGCTGGCCGACACCGAGCTGAGGACCCGCGACGGCAGGTCGGTGATCCCGGCGCTGCGGGGACTGCTGCCCGGGACGAAGCTGGTCTGCCTCTCGCTCGACGAAGAGTGCGCCCTCTGCCGCGCGCTGTGGTGCCGCAGCGCGGATTACTGCGTGAAGAAGCCGCAGCTGGCCGAGGCGCTGCCGGCGCTGCTGGCGGAAGTCGCGCATTGACCTTGCGCGAAGGCGGCTGAAGCCCGCGAAAAGTCAGCCGCCGCGTCACGGCGGGCCCGCACCGGAAAAAGCGCCCGCCGCGAATCCGCAGCATGAAGCGGGGGCCGCCTTTGAGCCGTTGCCATGGCGGCCATGGCCGGCCGATTCATTGGGAGGACTGTCTCATGTCTGACTTTCCCCGGCCGTCCGGCGGCTGGCAGATGCGCATCAGCGGGAAGATCGTCCTGCTGTTCGCTGCCCTGGCACTGGTTGCCGCAGGCAGCGGGCTGGCGGTGCACCGGGCGATGCGGCAGCTCGACGGCGTCGCCACGGAAATCAACCTCTACGGCAGCCTGCGCTACCTGGGCCAGGCTATCCAGCTGGCCCTGCACGAGGCGGCCCGTGACGGGGGCGCGGCGGCCGAGGTTGCGCGCCTGGCCGGGGCATTCGAGGCGAACCTGAAATTGCTGGCGCAGAGCCGCACCGGCCTCGAAGCCGGCGACGAGGCGCGGCGCGCGCTCTCTTCGGTGAAGGCGGAATGGGCGACCTATCGCGCCGCCGTGCGCCGCTTCCTGGACCTGCCGCCCGCACCCGGCGAGCGCGCCGCCGCATTGCGCGGGCTCTCCGACCGGTCGGAGAAGCTGCTGGGGGAGGCGAATCGGGCCACCTGGACGCTGAGCAACAGCATCACGCTGCAGCAGGAGGAGGCGCGCAGCCAGATTCTCCGGCTCGCCCTGCTCGATGCCGCCATGCTGGCTTTCGCCTATGCCTACATCCGCCGGCGCATGATCCTGCCGCTGCGCGAGCTGGCCGGCGTCACCCGGCGCTTCGCCGGCGGGGAGTATGCTGCGCGCAGCGGCTTCCGCTCGCACGACGAGATCGGCCGCCTCGCCGAGGCATTCGACGGCATGGCGGCGCAGACCGAGCGCCACATCGGCGTCATTGCCGCCGATCTCGACGACATCCGCCGCAAGGAGGCCGAGCTGCGCAAGCTCGCCCAGGCGATCGAGCACAGCCCGGTCTCGGTGGTCATCACCGACGTGGCCGGCGTCATCGAGTACGTCAATCCGGTCTTCAGCGAGATCACCGGCTATGCTTGCGAAGAGGCAGTGGGGCGCAAGACGAGCCTGCTGAAGTCCGGCCAGACCCTGCCGGAAACCTATCGGCATCTCTGGCAGACCGTCGCTTCCGGCGGCGTCTGGCGCGGCGAGCTGCACAACCGCAAGAAGAACGGCGAGCTGTTCTGGGAGAACACGCGGATATCCCCCGTGCGCAACGAGGCGGGAGAGACCACCCATTTTGTCGCCGTCAAGGAGGACATCACTGCGCGGAGGCACGCCGAACAGGCGCTGGTCGTGCTCAACATCGAGCTGGAGCGCCGCGTCGCCGACCGCACCCGCCAGATCGAGGCCGCCAACCGCGAGCTGCAGTCCTTCAGCCATTCCGTCTCGCACGACCTGCGCACGCCGCTGCGTGCCATCCACGGCTTCGCCCATGCCATCGAGGAGGAGGGCGCCGCCGTCCTGGACGACGAGCTGAAGGACTACCTGCGGCGCATCCAGGCCGCCGCCTTGCGCATGGGCGAACTCATCGACGACCTGCTCGAACTCGGCCGCGTCGGCCAGATGGAGGTCATGGCGACAGCTGTCGACCTGAGCCTCATGGCGCACGAAATCCTCTGCGGGATGATGGCCGCGGAGCCCGGCCGCCGCGTCGATACCGGGCTGGAGGAGGGCATCGTCGTGAGCGGCGATCCGCGGCTGCTGCGCATCGCGCTGGAGAACCTGCTCGGCAACGCCTGGAAGTTCACGGCCGAATGCGAATCGGCGCGCATCGCCTTCGGGCGGGTGCGGCGCGGCGACAGGAACATGCTGGCGATCCGCGACAACGGCGCCGGCTTCAACATGGACTACGCCGGCAAGCTGTTCCTGCCCTTCCAGCGCCTGCATGCCGCCGACCGCTTCACCGGCACCGGCATCGGCCTGGCGACGGTGAAGCGCGTCATCGACCTGCACGGCGGCCGCATCGAGGCGGAGGGAACGCCTGGCCAGGGCGCGGCGTTCTACTTCGAGCTGCCGCAGGAGCCGGCTGCCGAGGGTGCCGTGCTCCGCACCGACGCGGAGCTTCATATCGCCTGACCGGCAGCCGGCGCCGCGCAGGATCGCGCGCAGCCCGGCCCTACCAATAGGTTTCCACGCTGATCTGCCCCGGCTCCCTGCGCCTGTGCTTGCGCATGCCGCGGGCGGCGAGGGCGGCAGTGGCGTCCTCGACCATGGCCGGGTTGCCGCAGAGCATGACGTGGGCGAGGGCGGCGTCGAGGGCCAGCCCGGCGCGCGTCTCCAGCCGGCCGTCGGCGATGGCCTGCGGGATGCGGCCGGCAAGCGCGTAGTCGGCCTGCTCGCGGCTGATCATGGGAATATAGGTGAAGCGCTTCGGCTCGGCCTCGAGCACGCGGGCGATGGTGCGGCGGTAGGTGAGTTCCGCCGCGCTGCGGGCGGCATGCACCAGCACCACGCGCTGGAAGCGCTGCCAGGGCTCGGCTGTGTTGAGGATCGACAGGAAGGGGCCGAGGCCGGTGCCGGTGGCGAGCAGCCAGAGGTGGATCGCCGGCGGCACCTCGTCGAGGACCAGGAAGCCGTTGGCCCTCGGCGCCACCAGCACGGCGTCGCCGGGCGCGAGGCGCGACAGGCGCGGCGAGAGCGGGCCCTCCGGCACGTTCGAGAAATAGAACTCGAGCAGGGGCTCGTTCGGCGCGCTGACGAGGGAGTAGGGGCGGCCGACGGTCTCGCCGTCGATCTCCAGGCCGAGCTTGGTGAACTGGCCGGCGCGGAAGGGCTCGATGGCCGCCTCGATGCGCAGCGAATGCAGGCGATCGGTCCAGTCGATGCGCTCGACGACCTGCCCTTCGACCCACTGCGCCATCGGTCTCCTCCGTTCGACTCCCCTCTCCCGCGGGCGGGACAGGGGCAGGGGTTGCTACTTCTCCGGTTCCGGCTTCGGCAGCCCGCCCAGCAGCGCCGGCACCGGGCGCTTGGGCCGGTGGTGCGAGCGCTTCGGTTCCGCCGCCGTGTCCTGGGCGCTGACTTTTGGTTCGTAGGGCTTGCTCGGGTCGAAGTCGAGCTTGGGATACTTCGGCTTGGCCGGCTCGATGCGGCGCGGCTCGCGGCGCTCGCGCTTTTCGCGCGGTTCGCGTTCCTGGCGCGGCTCGTCCTTCCTGGCGCCGCGGCCGCGGCGGCCGCGCTCGAGCGGCCCGGAGAACTCCGACCCCGGCTCGAAGCCGGGCACCACCACCTGTTCGATCGGGCGCTTGATCAGCTTCTCGATCTCGGCCAGCTTGCCGCGCTCCTCGGCGCAGACCAGCGAGGTGGCGTCGCCCTCCTTGCCGGCGCGGCCGGTGCGGCCGATGCGGTGCACATAATCTTCGGGCACGTGCGGCAGCTCGAAGTTGATGACATGCGGCAGATCGTCGATGTCGAGCCCGCGCGCGGCGACGTCGGTGGCGACGAGCACGCGCGCCGTGCCGCTCTTGAAGGCCTCCAGCGCCTCGGTGCGCTGCTGCTGGCTCTTGTCGCCGTGGATGGCGGTGGCGTTGATGCCCTGCTTCTCCAGGTAGTGGGCCAGCCGGCTGGCGCCGAACTTGGTGCCGACGAAGACCAGCACCTGCGAGAGGCTGCTGGTCTTCAGCAGGTGCGCGAGGAGCTGCCGCTTGTTGTCCTGGTCCACCGGATGCATGCGGTGGGTCACCGTCTCGGTGACGGCGTTCCTGCGCGCCACCTCGATCAGCACCGGCGCCTTGAGCATCGAGTCGGCGAGCTTCTTGATCTCTTCCGAGAAGGTGGCCGAGAAGAGCAGGCTCTGGCGCTCTTTCGGCAGCATGGCGAGGATGCGCTTGATGTCGGGGATGAAGCCCATGTCGAGCATGCGGTCGGCTTCGTCCAGCACCAGCACCTCGACGAAGTTGAAGGCGACGCTCTTCTGCTGCACATGGTCGAGCAGCCGCCCCGGCGTGGCGACGACGATCTCGACGCCTTTGCGCAGCGCCTCGGTCTGCGGCCTGATGTCCACGCCGCCATAGACGACGAGGTCGCGCAGCGGCACGTGCTTGCCGTAGGTCTGCACGCTCTCGTGCACCTGCATGGCCAGCTCGCGCGTCGGCGTCAGGATCAGGGCGCGCACCGGATGGCGCGCCGGCGAGGGGCTGGTGCTGGCATGGCGCGCCAGGCGCTGCAGCAGCGGCAGGACGAAGCCGGCGGTCTTGCCGGTGCCGGTCTGGGCGCCGCCCATGACGTCCTTGCCTTCGAGCACGACGGGGATGGCCTGGGCCTGGATGGGGGTGGGCTCGGTGTAGCCGGCGTCGGCCACCGCCCTGAGCAGTTCGGGCATCAGCCCGAGGTCTTCGAATTTCATGACGATTCCTGTTCGGCCTGCGCTTTCCAGCGTACCGGTTCAGGACACGAGAATTGGGGTTGAAGCGGGGTCGGGATCGACCGATGCGGCTTGCGGGCGCTAACCGGCGGAACGGCAAACCGCAGGCATTATAGCGCAGTCCGCCGCCCCGGCTGCCAATACCCATGGAATGGCGTTTACACATGCCCCTTCCCGCGCCGCCTTGTCCGGCCGGTCGGCCGCGCCGGGTCAGGGGGATCGGTGGTGCAGGGGCAGGGTGAAGTGGAAGGTGGCGCCTGCATCCGGGGCCGCTTCGGCCCAGATGCGGCCGCCATGACGCTCGATAATGCGCTTGACGATGGCCAGGCCGACGCCGGTGCCGGGGAATTCGCTCTCGCGGTGCAGGCGCTGGAAGAGCGAGAACAGCTTTTCGGCGTAGGCCATGTCGAAGCCGGTGCCGTTGTCGCGCACGTGGCAGAGGAGCATGCCGTCGGTGGCTTCCGCGCCGATCCCAATGCGGGGTTCGGCGCAACCCGAGGAGAACTTGAGGGCGTTGCCGATCAAGTTGGAGAACACCTGCCGCAGCATGACGGGATCGCCCTCGACGCTGGGCAGGGGTGCAATGTCGAAGCGGGCGGCAGGGTAGTGCTCGGCCTGCTCGGCGACGAGTTCGGCGACCAGCGGCGCGAGGGCCACCGGCACGGGGTACATCGCCCGGCGCGCCGTGCGGGAGTATTCCAGGATGTCGTCGATGAGCTGGCCCATCTTCTCGGCGTTGTGGGCGATGCGATCGAGCAGATGCAGGTCTTCCCGGCTGAGTTTTTCCGCCTGTGATTCCTTGAGCAGGTGGGCATAGCCGTTGAGGGCGCGCAGGGGCGCGCGCAGGTCGTGCGAGACCGAATAGGAGAACGACTCGATCTCGCGCAGGGCGCGCGTCAATTCCTCGGTGCGGGCGGCGACGCGCTGCTCCAGTTCCGCGTTCAGGCCGGCGACGGATGCGGCCCACTCGCGTTCCGCCGCCAGATAGCGGCGCGTGCGGCGGAACGCGAAGACGATGCCGGTCAGCCCGGCCAGCCAGATCAGGCCGTGCGACACGGCGAAGCCCCGCTTGGCGCGGCCGCTGATATCGAGATAGGGTGCGAGCGGCACGACGGTCGATATGGCGCCGGCTATGTCGCCGGCCTTGAAGCCGGCATGGCAGGCCAGGCAGGGTGAGGAAACGAAGAAGGGACGCATCGCGCGCAGTTGCGGGCCCGCCGGCGCCTCGACCCGTTCCGAACGTTCGATTCCGCTGGAGAGCCCGTCCAGTCCTTCGCGTTCCCAGTCGTCGGCGGCGTTTTTCGGGTTGAGCGGGTGGAGCGCGACGACGCGGGAGTGGCCGCGCGCCGGGTCGGCCTGGTTCTTCTGTACCTCGCGCAGGACGAAGGCCGGGTTGAGCAGCGTGAGCGCATCGCCCTCGGTCGTGACGACGTTCTTGCGAGGGTGAACCAGGTAGGGATCCTGGGGGATCCTTGGCGTTGGTCTGACGTAGATGCCGCCCTGCTCCACCAGCCATGAGCGGTAGGCCGAGTCGCGGTCGAGATTGGAACGCCCCTCGGCGCGGGCCGACTCCATGACCGAACGGCTTTCCTGCTGCCAGTTCCAGGCAAACGAGCCGCCGATCAGCACGGACCACGCCGCGACTGTCAGGATCTGATACCGCTTGAGCGCCTTCTCCGCCCGGATACCTGCTTCCATTCGTTCCCCCGGTGCCGTCGCAAGGCCGGCCGGTGCCGATGATACCCCCCGCCTTGCGGGCCGGTGCGCCTCAGGCCGGCAGCATCGCCCAGTCTCAGGCGGCGAACTGCTCTGCCACGACGCGGCACAGGTCGTCCGCGCCGACCGGCTTGGCGACGAAGGTGTGGCCGCCAATGCGCTCGGCCGAGCGGCGCACCTCGTCGGCGGTGACGACCGCCGTGAGGAAGATGAATTTCGTAGAGCGCAGTTCGGGGTCCGACTGGAGGTTCTCGGCGATCTCGGAGCCGAGCATGCCCGGCATCATGATGTCCAGCAGCACCAGGTCGGGCTGGAACTCGCGAATGGCGTCGATGGCCCGGATGCCCCGGGTTTCGGTGCGGACCTCGTACAGCCCGGTCTGTTCGAGGTTCAGCTTGATCATCCTGGCGAGCGCCGCTTCGTCGTCCACCACGAGTATTCTCTTATTCACCGCCGTCGCCTTCGATGTGCACCCGGAACATCAGGCGCACAGAGGCGCCTCCTCCGGGCCTGTTGAAGATGCTTATCGAGCCGGCATGCATCATAACAATGCTGCGCGAAACGGCAAGCCCCAGGCCGGTGCCTTCTCCCATCGGTTTGGTGGTGAAGAAGGGCTCGAACAGCCGTTTCTGGAATTCCGCGGAAATGCCCGGGCCGGTGTCCCGGATCTCGATCGCCGCCACCCGGTCCCCCGGGCGGAAGCTGCCCGAGGTCTCCTGTTCGAGGTCGCGCTCGCCGAGGGCCTGCGCCCACGTCGCGATCTCGATGCTGCCGTCGCGCCCGATCGCCTGCGCCGCGTTGGTCAGCAGGTTGATGAACACCTGCGCCATGCGGTCCGTGTCGGCGAGCACCGGCGGCAGCGGGACGGCGTAGTCGCGGATGACGGCGATGTGGCGCATGATGAATTCGTGCCTGACCAGGTGGAGGGCGTCGTCGATGACCCTGTCGATGGCGACCGGGCTGAGCCGCAGCAGCTTCGGCCTGGAGAAATCCAGCAGCTCCTGGATGATGCCGTCGGCGCGGTCGGCCGCCGCGCGGATGTCGCCGAGGATCGCCATCTCGTCGTCCTCCTTGGCGTGCTGCCGGCTCAGGTAGTCGATGCCGAGGCGGATGATCGAGAGGGGATTGCGCACCTCGTGGGCGACGCCGGCGGCCAGGCGCCCGACGGAATCCATGCGGTCCGCGACCATCAGCCGCTCGTGCGCGGCGCGCAGCTCGCGCTCGGTCTCCCTGCGCCGGGCGAGTTCCTCGCGCAGCGCCGCTTCGGTGCGCCTGCGCTCGGTGATGTCCTCCCTGACGGCGACGAAGCGGACGATCTCGCCGCGCTCGTTCTTGAGGGGCGAGACGTTTTCGTATCCCCAGTAGAGCTCGCCGTTCTTCCTGCGGTTCTGCATCTCGCCTTGCCACTGCCTGCCGGCGCGCAGGCTGCCGCGGATTTCCTCATAGGTGTCGGGCGGCGTGGCGGGCGACCTGACCACCGCCTGCGTCCGGCCGATCAGTTCGTCCATGGCGTAGCCGGACATCTCGATGAATTTCGGGTTGACGTACACGAAGCGGCCTTCGGTGTCGGTGATCGCCGTGGCCGCCGGGCTCTGCTCGACCGCATGGGAGAGCATGCGCAGCCGCTCCTCGCTTTCGCGCAGGGCCGTCTCGGCCAGCTCGCGCTGCCTCAGCGAGCGGGCCAGCCGCCGGTTGTTGCGCTGTACGTAGGCCGCAATTGCGCCGAGCACGGCGAGCAGCGCCACGGCGATGGCCAGGCTGCGATACAGCCAGCCCAGGTCGACCTTCGGATGGGGGTCGTAGAGGAAGCCGTCGAGCGGGAAATCGCGCGGCAGCATGCCGATGTCGGCATAGGTCTCCGCCATGTGCCGCCAGCGGCCGGCATACATGTAGCCGACCTCGATCAGCTCGGGCCGGATCAGCGCCTGCATCTTCCTCGCCTCGAACAGGAGGTATTCGCGGCTGTGGCGCTGCGTATATTCGGCCAGGATGAGATCGACGATCTCTTCCGGATGGTCCAGGGCGTATTGCCAGCCGCGCAGGCTGGCGGCGCGGAAGGCCTCGACCCGCCCGGGATGGTCCTTCAGCTGCCCTTCGGTCGTGAACAGGTTGTCGCCGTAGAAGTCGATGCCCGCCGAGCGCGGCGTGTAGATCTGGTAGGGCACGCCGGCGCGGTCGAGATAGTAAGGCTGGTGGGTGACATAGGCGGCGATGGCGTCGGTGCGCCCGCCGATCAGGTCCTGCGTGTCGTAGCTGTGCGCGATCTGCCTGACGAGGTCGAGCGGGATGCCTTCCGCCTTGAGGTAGGCGAGCAGTTCGTCGGCCTGCGGTTCCAGCATGACGCGCTTGCCGACCAGGTCGTGGATGGTCTGGGCCGGGCCCAGCTGGCGGGCGATCAGCGCGTAGGGGGAATGCTGGAAAATGACGGCCAGCGCGACGACCGGCTTGCCGGCCCTGCGCTGCAGCAGCAGGGCGCTGGTGCCGACGCCGAACTCAGCCTCGCCGTCGAGGACGACCCTGACCGGATCGGTGCCGGGCGGCGCCTCCGCGATGCGCACCTCCAGCCCGGCCTCGCGGTAGTAGCCCTTGTGCCTGGCGGCGTAATAGCCGGCGAACTGAAAGGCATGCGTCCATTTCAGCTGCAAAGTGACGGCATCGAGCGCGTGGACGGTGGCCGAAAACGGCGCCAGAACTGCGCAGAGCAGACCCGTCGCCAAGCAACGCAAATCCATTCCCGCTCCCCTTGGCCATGCCCATGCGATGGCGCATCATAGCAGTACGACAGGCCCTAGGCCGGCAGCATCGCCGTGACTTCGATCTCCACCTTGGCGCCTTCCTCGACGAAGCCGCACACCTGCAGCGCGGTCATGGCGGGGAAATGGCGGCCGATGGTTTCGCGGTAGGCCGCGCCGATCTCGGCCAGGCGCGCGTTGTACTCGACCTTGTCGGCGAGATACCAGTTCATGCGCACGATGTTCTCCGGCCCGGCGCCGGCCGTGGCGAGGATGGCGACGATGTTGGCGAGCGCCTGCCGCACCTGGCCGACCAGGTCGTCGGTCTGGAACTCCTCGTTGGCGTCCCAGCCCACCTGGCCGGCGACGAAGATCATCTGGCCGTGGGCCGTGACGCCGTTCGAGTAACCCTTCGGCCGCGTCCACTCCGTCGGATTGAACAGTTCGATCATGTCTCTCTCCTGTGGTTATTGATGTCGAATTCCCCGTTCCGGAACGCCTGCATCAGCGCGCGCAGATCGTCGGGCACCGGCTGCGCAAGCTGCCGATCGAGGTCCATGGCGACGAGCACGAAGCGGGCGCGCAGGCGCTCCTCCTGCCGGTGGCGGCAGTCGACGGCGATCTCCACGGAACTCCTGCCCAGCCGCCCCAGCCTCAGTCCCAGGGTGATGGTCTCGCCGATCTTCGAGGGCGCGACGAAGTCGCACTCCAGCTTGACGATGGGAAAGCCGAGGCGGTGCCCGGTGATGTAGCCTGCGTAATCGACGCCCAGCCCCTGGTTGAACCAGTCCTCGACCAGGCCGTTGAACATGATGAAGTACTGCGGGTAGAAGACGATGCCGGCCGGATCGCAGTGCGAGAAGCGCACCAGCGTGTCGCTGTAAAAGGCGTCGCCGAGGATGCGGCATTGTTCCGTCACGGCGCCTGCCTCAGGCGGAAGCGCTGCAGCTTGCCGGTCTCGGTGCGCGGCAGGGCGGCGACGAACTCGACGGCGCGCGGATACTTGTAGGGAGCGATGGCTTGCTTGACGAAGTCCTGCAGCTCGCGCGCCAGCGCCCCGGAGGCGGCGCAACCCTCGCGCAGCACGACGAAGGCCTTGACGATCTGGCCGCGCTCCTCGTCCGGCACGCCGACCACGCCGCACTCGGCCACCGCGGGGTGCCCGAGCAGGGCGCTTTCCACTTCCGGCCCGGCGATGTTGTAGCCGGCCGAGACGATCATGTCGTCGGTGCGCGCCTGGTAATAGAAGTAGCCGTCGGCATCCATCGAGAAGGCGTCGCCGGTCAGGTTCCAGCCGTGCTGCACGTATTGGCCCTGCCGCGCATCGGCCAGGTAGCGGCAGCCGGTCGGTCCCTGCACGGCGAGCCGTCCCACCGCGCCCGGCGGCAGCGGATTGCCGGCGTCGTCGACGATGCGCGCGCGGTAGCCTGGCACGACGCGGCCGATGGCGCCGGGGCGCACTTCCTCCGGCGGCGAGGAGATGAAGATGTGGATCATCTCGGTGGCGCCGATGCCGTCGACGATCTCGATGCCGGTGGCCTGCTTCCAGAGCTGGCGCGTGGCGTCCGGCAGCGCCTCGCCGGCGGAGACGCATTTCTTCAGGCGGCCGACGCCGTCCTTCCGGGCCAGCGGCGCCATCAGCCGCCAGAAGGTCGGCGCGGTGAAGCAGATCGTCGCCTCGAAGTCGCGTATGGCGGCGAGCAGGGTGTCCGGCATCAGCTTCTCCAGCAGCACCGTCGAGGCGCCGAAACGCAGCGGGAAGCAGAGCAGCCCGCCCAGGCCGAAGGTGAAGGCGAGCGGCGGCGTGCCGCAGAAGATGTCGTCCGGGCCGGGCTTCAGCACCGAGCGCGGGAAGGCGTCGCACATCGCCAGCACGTCGCGATGGAAATGCATGGTGCCCTTCGGCTGGCCGGTGGTGCCGGAGGTGAAGGCGATCAGCGCCACGTCCTCGGCCGCGGTGTCGACGTTGGCGAAGGTGTCGGGCTTGCCGGCGAGCAGCGCATCGAGCGTGCCATCGCCGAAAGGCACGACGCGTTTCAGGTCGGGGCAGTCGGGCCGCGCCAGTTCCAGCTCCTCGATCAGGCGCGCGTCGCACAGGGCAAGGCTTGCGCGCGCCTTGACGGCGATCTGCGTGAGTTCCTTCGCGCGCAGCAGCGGCATGGTGGCCACGACGATGCCGCCGGCCTTGACGATGCCCAGCCAGCAGGCGGCCATCATCGGGTTGTTCGGCCCGCGCAGCAGCACGCGGTTGCCCGGCACCAGGCCGAGATCCTCGACGAGCGCGCGGGCGATGCGGTTGGCGCGGGCCAGCAGCTGGCGGTAGGTGCAGGCGAGCGGCCTGCCATCCACCGGCGCCCAGATCGCCGGCCGCTCGCCATGGCCGGAAGCGACCATCCGGTCGAGCAGCTCGACGGCGCAGTTCAGGCGCGGCGGGTACTGCAGCTCCGGCCGCTCGAAGATCAGCGCCGGCCACTCGTCCCGCGGCGGCAGATGGTCGCGCGCGAAGGTGTCTGCGTGGGCGGTGCGGGCCATCAGTTGTCGGGCTGCAGCCCGGCGACGTGCTGCTTGAGCTGCGCCAGCAGATCGTAGAGCTGGTTGCGCTCCTTTTCGCCGAGGCCCTCGAAGAGCTTGATGATCCAGTCCTCGTGGTCGTCGGCCCACTGGCGGAAGACGCGGCGGCCCTCCTTGGTCAGCTTGACGATGTAGGCGCGCCGGTCCTTCGGGTTGTCCTCGCGCACCACCAGCCCTTCGGCGACGAGCTGGTCGGTGATGCCGGTGACGTTGCCGCCGGTCACCATCATGCGCCGCGACAGCTCGCCCATCTTGAGGCCCTCGGGATTGCGCTCCAGCTGCGACATCAGGTCGAAGCGCGGCAGCGTGGTCTGGAACTTCACGCGCAGCTGGCTGCGGACATACGTCTCGACCAGGTTGGTGCAGGCCAGCATGCGCAGCCACAGGCGCAGCGATTCGTGGTGCTCGTCCGTGAGTCGCGTTTCGTGGTCGGACCTCTGGACGGCGGCCTTGCTCGGTTTGCTCATTTCAATCTCCCCTCCTGGTGACGGCTGGTTCCGGAAACTGCCCTATGTCATGCCCGTATCGCCAGCTGGGCCGCGCGCGCCAGGTTGCGCTCGAGCTGGGCCTTGCCGGCAAGGTACTGCTTCGGCCAGGCGGCCTCGCCATAGCCGAGTTGCGCCGCCGCGTGCAGCGTCCAGGCCGGGTCGGCCAGGTGCGGCCGGGCGATGGCGCACAGGTCGGCGCGCCCGGCGGCGATGATCGAATTGACGTGGTCGGCCTCGAAGATGTTGCCCACCGCGATGGTGGCGATGCCGGTTTCGTTCCTGATCTGGTCGGCGAACGGCGTCTGGTACATGCGGCCGTAGACCGGCTGCGCGGCGCGCGTGGTCTGGCCGGAAGAGACGTCGATCATGTCGGCGCCGGCGTTCTTGAAGGCGCGCGCGATGGCCACCGCATCATCCGCGGTGTTGCCGCCCGGCGCCCAGTCGTGGGCGGAGATGCGCACCGTCATCGGCCTGTCCTCGGGCCAGGCGGCGCGCAGTGCCCGGAACACCTCGAGCGGGTAGCGCAGGCGGTTCTCCAGGTTGCCGCCATACTCGTCGGCGCGCTTGTTGGTGAGCGGGCAGAGGAAGCTGGAGAGCAGGTAGCCGTGGGCGCAGTGCAGCTCGAGCAGGTCGAAGCCCGCCGCCGCGCCGCGCCGCGCGGCGGCGACGAACTGCTCGCGCACCGCGTCCATGTCGGCGCGCGTCATGGCGCGCGGCAGCTGGTTGTGCGGGCCGTAGGCCACGGCGGAAGCGGCCAGCAATGGCCAGTTGCCGGCGGGCAGCGGCTCGTCCATTTCCTCCCAGCCGAGCTGGGTCGAGCCTTTCGGCCCCGAGTGGCCGAGCTGCAGGCCGATCCTGGCGTCCGAGCTGCGATGCACGAAGTCGACGATGCGCTTCCAGCCCTGCGCCTGTTCCCCGTTCCACAGCCCCGCGCAGCCCGGCGTGATGCGGGCCTCCGGCGCGACGCAGGTCATCTCGGTCATCACCAGGCCGGCGCCGCCCAGGGCGCGGCCGCCCAGGTGCACCAGCAGGAAATCGTCCGGCAGGCCGTCGCGGCAGGAGTACATCGCCATGGGCGAGACGACGACGCGGTTCTTCAGCGTCAGGCCGCGCAGGCGGAAGGGCGTGAACATCGGCGGCCGCGGCTCGGCCGGCAGGCCGCTCTTCTGCGCGAACCAGCGCTCGACGCTTTCCACGTAATGCCGGTCGCGCAGGCGCAGGTTCTCGTGGCCGATGCGCTGGCTGCCGGTGAGCAGCGTGTAGGCGAACTGCTCGGGCTCGAGGTGGGCGTAGCGCGCCACGTTCTCGAACCACTCCATGCGGTTGCGCGCCGAGCTCTGCAGCTTGAGCGCCTCGATCTCGCGCTCCTCCTGGTAGAGCGCCAGGGCATGTTCGACGCGGCCCGGGTTGGCCGCCAGCGTGCGCGCCAGGGCGATGGCGTCCTCCATCGCCAGCTTGGTGCCCGAGCCGATGGAGAAATGCGCCGTGTGCGCGGCGTCGCCGATCAGCACGATGTTCTTGTGGTGCCACTGCCGGCACAGCACGCGGTTGAAGTTGAGCCAGGCCGAGCCGCGCAGGTGGCGGGCGTTGCTCATCAGCCGGTTGCCCTGGAGGTGCCGCTCGAACAGCTTCTCGCAGAAGGCGATCGAGCCGGCCTGGTCGAGGCGGTCGAGCCCGGCGGCCTGCCAGGTCTCCTCGCGGCATTCGACGATGAAGGTGCTGGTGTCGCCGTCGAACTGGTAGGCGTGCACCTGGAACCAGCCCCATTCCGAAGGCTCGGTGATGAAGGTGAAGGCGTTCAGCTTCAAATGGGTGCCGAGCCAGATGTAGCGGCACTTGCGCACGTCGATGTCGGGCTGGAAATGCTCGGCGTACTTGTTGCGCACCTTGCTGTGCACGCCGTCCGACGCAACGATGAGGTCGTAGCCTTCCAGCCGGGTGTCGTCCTCGATCTCCGCCTCGAAGACCTGCCGCACGCCGAGGGCGGCGGCGCGCGCCTGCAGGATGTTGAGCAGTTTCTGGCGGCCGATGCCGCAGTAGCCGTGGCCGCCGGAGGTGATCCGGCGGCCCTTGAAGAAGACGTCGCAGTCGTCCCAGTGGTGGAAATTGCGCGTGATCTCCGCGTAGCTTTCCGGGTCGGCGACCTGGAAATTGCCCAGCGTGGCGTCGGAGAAGACGACGCCCCAGCCGAAGGTGTCGTCCGGCCGGTTGCGCTCGTAGACCGTGATGTCGTGGGCCGGGTCGGCCTTCTTCATGAGAATGGCGAGGTACAGCCCCGCCGGTCCGCCGCCGATGCACGCAATACGCATTTCAGGTGTTCCTTTCCTCCCTAGCCGGGAATAGAGCTCTCCGCCACAATATTTTAAGCTTAAACAATTGCGATGGATTGCGCAAGCGCGGCAGGTGGAAATTCAAAAGGAATATCATGAAGCGATAATATTTAGGTATGAATATTATCAGGGTGATCGGCGGCGGCCTTGAGGCAAATCAAACCCGTTAAGCGCGGCTTAAGCCCGCGGGCCCAGAGTCCGGTTCCATGTTCATCGCGAAAGGGAACCGACCATGAAGCAAGCCATGCTCCTGCCGTTTCTGTTGTCCGCCGCCGCGACCGCCTTCGCCGCCACGCCGCGCGAACTGGCCGAGGCCTATGCCGGCGAGGCGTCCCGCCTAGCGCCCGGCTTCAGGGCCTCCCCGCAGCGCGGCGCCGAGTTCTACGCCAAACGCTTCGCCGCATCGGAGAAAATGCCGGCCTGCAGTGCCTGCCATACCGATTCGCCCTTCCGTCCGGGCCAGCATGCCGTCACCGGCAAGGCCATCAAGCCGCTGGCGCCGCGCGCCGAGGCCGCCCGCTTCAGCGATCCGGCCAAGGTGGAGAAGTGGTTCCGCCGCAACTGCAGCGAGGTGCTCGGCCGCGAATGCAGCGCCGCCGAGAAGGCCGACTTCATCCTGTTCGTGTCGGAGGGGCTGTGAGAGCCGCGCTGCTGCTGGCCTGCGCCGGCCTGGCGCTGTCCCTGCCGGTGCGCGCCGATCGCCTGCCGCTGCCGGCCGATGCGCCGCCGTCCTTCAAGGCCGAGTGCGGCGGCTGCCACCTGCCCTTTCCGCCGGCGCTGCTGACGGCGCCGGACTGGAAGCGCGTCATGGCGCGGCTGGACTGGCACTACGGCGACAACGCCAGCCTCGACGGGAAGACGCGGCGCGAGCTGGAGGATTTCCTGGTGCGCAACGCCGCGACGCGCAGCCGCCTGGCCGGCGCGGGCGATCCGCCGCGCCTGACCGGAAGCGAGTGGTTCCGCCGCGAGCACCGCAAGGTGCCGGAGACGCTCTGGCGCGCGGCGCAGGTGAAGAGCGCGGCGAATTGCGCCGCCTGCCACACGCGCGCCGAGCAGGGCAGCTACGGCGAACGCGAGATCGTCCTGCCGGGGTTGAAATGAAAAGGATATTGGTCTGGGACCTGCCGGTGCGCCTCGGTCATTGGCTGATGGCGGGCGGCTTCGCATTGGCCTGGATTACCGGCGACAGCGAGGAATGGCGCCTGCTGCATGTCTTCGCCGGCGGCACGGTGACGGCGGTGGCCCTGTACCGCGTGGTCTGGGGCCTGATCGGCTCGACGCATGCCCGCTTCTCCAGCTTTGTCTGCGGTCCGCGTCAGGCTGCCGGCTACCTGTGGAGTCTGCTGCGTCTCTCGCCGCCGCATTGCGCCGGCCATAATCCTGCCGGCGGCTGGGCCGTCGTGCTGCTGCTGGCGCTGGCGCTGGCGAGCGGCGCCAGCGGCTGGCTCGCCTACCAGGACTCGGGCGGCGAATGGCCGGAGGAACTGCACGAGGCGCTCACCGGCCTGATGCTGGCGCTGGTCGGGGTGCATGTGCTCGGCGTCGTCGCCGGCTGCCTGGCCCATCGCGAGAACCTGGTGTGGGCCATGGTCACAGGCCGCAAGCTGGGCCGTCCCGAGGAGGCCATTGCCGGCCAGCGAGCGCGGGCGGCACTGCTTCTCCTGGCCTGGGCGGCTGTCGGCGCCTGGTGGCTGGCGCGCTGAGCAAAAGTCAGCCTCCGCAATACGGCAAATCGATCCGCGCTAACATCCCGGCATGCGCATCCTCCTCGTCGAAGACGACCGCCTGCTCGGCGACGGCATCCGCGCCGGCCTGCTGCAGGCCGGCTTCGCCGTCGACTGGGCGCAGGACGGCCGCGCCGCCGAGCTGGCGCTGGCGGGCGAGGCCTACGACGCCGTGGTGCTCGACCTCGGCCTGCCGCGCCTGTCGGGCATGGAAGTGCTGGCGC
The DNA here is from genome assembly GCA_964475635.1 of uncultured Rhodocyclaceae bacterium. Taxonomy (GTDB): domain Bacteria; phylum Pseudomonadota; class Gammaproteobacteria; order Burkholderiales; family Rhodocyclaceae; genus Desulfobacillus. The sequence goes on along the minus strand of CAYYXS010000016.1, from coordinate 36,193 downwards.
GCGCGCGCGCCGCGCGCAATGCCGTGCCGGTGCTGATCCTCACCGCGCGCGACACGGTGCCCGACCGCATCGCCGGGCTGGACGCCGGCGCCGACGACTATCTGGTGAAGCCCTTCGACCTGGGCGAGCTGCAGGCGCGGCTGCGCGCGCTGATCCGCCGCGGCAAGCGCCAGGCCGAGCCGGTGCTGGCGCACGGCGTCCTGCGGCTCGACCCGGCGGCGCGCAGCGTGCGCTGGGCCGGCCGGCCGGTGGAGCTGTCGGCGCGCGAATACGCCGTGCTGCACGCCCTGCTGCTCGACGCCGGCCGCGTGCTGTCGAAGGCGCAGCTGGAGGAGAAGCTCTACGGCTGGGGCGAGGAGATCGAGAGCAACGCCGTCGAGGTCTTCGTGCACCACCTGCGCCGCAAGCTGTCGCCGGAGCTGATCCGCACCGTGCGCGGCGTCGGCTACATGATCCCGAAGGAGGCTGGCTGATGTCTTCGCTGCGCCGCCGCCTGCTGGTTCTGCTGCTGGGCATCGTGCTGGCTGCCTGGCTGGCCACCGCGCTGTTCACCTACTTCGACGCACGCCGCGAGATCGGCGAGATGCTCGATGCGCATCTCGCCCAGTCGGCCGGTCTGATCGCCGCCCAGCTCGAGCACGAGATCGAGGACGACCGCGAGACCGCGCTGCCGCGCCAGTACCGACACGAGCGCAAGATCGCCTTCCAGGTCTGGGACCGCAAGGGCCGGCTGCTGCTGCGCTCGTCCGGCGCGCCGGAAACGCGGCTGCAAAGTCAGTCCGAGGGATACGGCGACGCGGCGATCGACGGCAAGCGCTGGCGCAGCTTCAGCCGCTGGGACGAGAGCCGCCATTATCTGGTGCAGGTCGGCGAGCGCTACGAGCTGCGCGAGGAGCTGGCGGGCAGCGTGGCCAGCCATCTCCTGCACCCGCTTTATTTCGCCCTCCCCGCATTGGCGCTGCTGATCTGGCTGGCCGTCGGCGCCGGGCTGGCACCGCTGGCGGGCGTCGCGCGCGAGGTGGCGCGGCGCGCGCCGGACAACCTCGCGCCGCTCGACGCCGGCCACGCGCCGCGCGAGATCTCGCCCCTCGTCGCCGCGCTGAATGCGCTGTTCGGCCGCCTGCAGGATTCGCTGGAGCAGGAGCGGCGCTTCACCGCCGACGCCGCGCACGAGCTGCGCACGCCGCTTGCCGCCGTGAAGACGCAGGCGCAGGTCGCCCTCGGCGCGGCGGGCGAGGCGGAGCGCGGCCGCGCGCTGGCCAACGTCGTCGCCGGCGCCGACCGCGCCGCGCGCCTGGTCGAGCAGCTGCTGATGCTGGTCCGGCTCGATCCGCAGACGGCGCTGCCGCCTGGGCAAACGGTGGACTTGCAGGTGCTGGCGCAGCAGGGCGTCGCCGAGATCGCGCCGGCCGCCGCCGCCAAGGGCGTCGACGTGAGCCTGGCGCAGGGCGAGGCCGCGCCGATGGTCGGCGATGCGGTGCTGTTGGCCGTGCTGCTGCGCAACCTGCTCGACAATGCCGTGCGCTACACGCCGGCCGTCGGCGAGGTGGAGGTTGCGGTGCGAAACGAACCTGGAACCGTCCGGCTCAGCGTGGCGGACAACGGGCCGGGCATTGCCGAGGCCGAGCGCAGCCGCGTCTTCGAGCGCTTCCACCGCGTCCTCGGCAGCGGCGAGGAGGGCAGCGGCCTGGGACTCTCCATCGTCCGGCGCATCGCCGAGCTGCACCGGGCCGAGGTGTCCCTCGGCAGCGGCGCGGCCGGCCGGGGCCTGCTGGTCGAGGTGCGCTTCCCCGCCCGCCCGCTTTAAGGCGCCGTTAAGGTGCATCCGGGATACTGCAATTGCCAATTCGGGCAATTTGCTTATCAGGAGACACCATGAACGCAATGAAGGGTATCTGGAAACTGTTGGCCGCCGCCGGCCTGGCGCTGGGCCTGGCCGCAGGCGGCTTCGCCGCCGACGCCCACAAGCACGAGCACGGCGACGCACCCGCCAAGCTGTCGCTGAACGACGGCAGGAAGTGGACGACCGACGCGCCGCTGCGCAAGGGCATGGAGAACATCCGCGGCGCCATGGAAGCCGCCCTGCGCGGCATCCACGAGAACAGGTTCTCCGCCGCCCAGTACGGCGCGCTGGCGAAGAAGGTGAACGGCGAGGTGGGCGGCATCGTCGCCAACTGCAAGCTGGAGCCGCAGGCCGACGCACAGCTGCACCTGGTCATCGCCGACCTCGTCGAGGGCGTCGAGGCGATGCAAGGCAAGGCGAAGAAGGTCAGGCGCGAGGCGGGCGCCGTGAAGGTGCTCGGCGCGCTGGAGAAATACGGCAGCCACTTCGAGCATCCGGGCTGGCAGCCGCTCGCGCACTGAGCGGCCGGGCGGCGGGCTTACTCCCCGCCGCGCTGCCGCCTGAGCAGCGATTCGGCCAGCGCCCGCTGGTCCCCGGCATGGCAAAGCGTCGTCATGCCGGCTCCGCTAGGCGGTGCGCATCCTGTAGCGGCGGTCGCCGCCCTTGCGGCGTTCGGGGCCGCGGTAGCGGGGATCCGGGTGCCTGCGCCGGTCCGGGCCGCTTCCCATCTGCGTCTCGTGCTGTTCCGCCTCCTCCGTGTCCGCCGCGTGCACGGCCCTGTAGCCAAGGGTCTTCGACACTTCGGCCAGTTGCTCGGGCGGCAGGGCCTGCGCCAGCTCGAGGATCGTTTCCCGGGCAAACACCTCGCCGCGGAGCAGGCGGTTGAACAGCAGCCAGACGGCCAGGGCATTCACGACGACCAGCGTGATTTCCAGGTAGAGCAGGGGAATGAAGAAGTTGCGATTGCGCTTGTCGCCCAGCACGAAGTGGAAGCCGTCGAAGCCCGGCGCCTCGAACCTCGCCAGCAGGGAATACGACTCGTAGGGCGGGAAGGCGAACAGCAGGACGAAGTTGCCGGCCAGGAACAGGACGATCGCGCGCGTGTAGCGGAACGTCGGCTGCCTGCCTGCTGCTGCAGGCTGATCGAGGACCAGCCAGGCGATGAGGGCATTGATGAGGACGAACAGGATCTGCAGCGTCAGCAGCTGGCTGTGGATGCGCTTGACCTCGTAGACCGCGGGCAGGAAGTAGTAGCCTTCCAGGCCGGGCAGCGTCCCGCGGCGCAGCGGGTTGTCGAGGAATGGCGGGAACAGCATCATCAGGGCGATGTCGATCGCCGCGACGATGAAGACGATGCGCTGGTATTTGTTCATTCTCTGCCGGGCCCTGTCCGCCGCCGTCCTTCCTATGCCGGCAGGGATCGCTGGTCTGTCGATTTAACTTATGTGTGAATCATTCTTACCTATAGCTATATTTCATGTTACTGGATCGATCCCGGCCCGGCAAGCAAATGCTGCACGGGGCGCCTATCCGGTCACTCCGTCATGGCGCAGCCGGTCACTCCGTCATGGCGCAGCCGGTCGCGCTCGGCCTTGGCGAGGCCGAGCAGGCCGCCCAGCACCTCGTCGGTGTGCTGGCCCAGCAGCGGTGGGGCGGCGTAGACGGCGGGGCAGGCCGACAGGCGCAGCGGGCTTGCCACCAGGGGCACGCTGCCGGCCGCCGGGTGCGGCAGATCGATGCGCAGGCCGCGGTGCTTCACCTGCGGATCGTCGAAGACTTCGTTCAGGCGGTTGATCGGCCCGCAAGGCACGCCGGCTTCCTCCAGCGCGGCGATCCAGTCCCGGGTCGTGCGCAGGCGCAGCAGCGGTTCGAGGAGGGGAATCAGGGCAGCGCGGTGCGCGACGCGGTCGCGGTTGGTGGCGAAGCGCGCGTCGTCGGCGAGGCCTTCGCAGCCGGCCAGGGCGCAGAAGCGGCGGAATTGCGCATCGTTGCCGATGGCGAGGATGAGATGGCCGTCCGCGCTGGCGAAGCTCTGGTAGGGCACGATGTTGGGATGGGCGTTGCCCTGCAGCCCCGGCGCCAGCCCGGTGGCGAGGAAGTTCATGTTCTGGTTGGCGAGCATCGCCACCTGCGCGTCGAGCAGCGACAGGTCGATGTGCTGGCCCTGCCCGGTGCGCTCGCGGAAAGTCAGTGCCGCCAGCACGGCGACTGTGGCGTACATGCCGGTGAACAGGTCGGCCACCGCCACGCCGGCTTTCTGCGGCCCGCCGCCGGGGGCGTCCTCGCGCTCGCCGGTGACGCTCATCAGGCCGCCCATGCCCTGCACGATGAAGTCGTAGCCTGGCCGCGCCGCATACGGCCCGTCCTGGCCGAAGCCGGTGATCGAGCAGTAGACCAGGCGCGGATTGATTTCGCGCAGGCTGTCCCAGTCGAGGCCGTATCTGGCCAGCCCGCCCACCTTGAAGTTCTCCACCAGCGCGTCGCAATGCCGCGCCAGCTCCCGCACGAGGCGCTGCCCCTCGGGATGCGCGATGTCGAGCGCGACCGACTTCTTGCCGCGGTTGCAGGAGAGATAGTAGGCCGATTCGCCGGTGTCGCGGCCCGCGGCGTCCTTCAGCCAGGGCGGGCCCCAGGCGCGCGTGTCGTCGCCGCTGCCCGGTTTCTCCACCTTGATGACCTCGGCGCCGAGGTCGGCGAGATTCTGCGTGCACCAGGGGCCGGCCAGCACGCGGGAGAGGTCGAGTATGCGCAGATGGGAGAGGGCGCCGGGCATGATCGATGATGAACGAAAATCGAGCGTGTAATATACCGGAGTTCCCCATCGAGATTGGATTGCGCATGCTCCGCCGGATCCTGTTTGTCCTGATTTTCGCGGCGGCGGCCTCGGCGCAGGCGGCCAAGCCGCCGGCCGGCCCCGTCGAGATCGTCTTCCGCCATGCCCTCTCGGGCGAGGAGGCGGCCCTGCTGGTCGAGCTGGTCGGCCGTTACAACGACGGGAGCCGGACCGACAAGGTCATGCTGCAGCACCTGAGCATGGCGGCCGACCCGAGACAGCTGCCGCACCTCGTCCTGATGGAAGACGACGAGCACCAGAAGTTCTTCGACGGCCACCCGCGCATGCTGCCCCTGCATCAGGTGATGTCCCGCGCGAAGGCGAAGCTCGATCCGGCCGCCTTCTTCCCGGTGGTGGCCGATGTCGTGGACGACAACCGCGGCCGCATCCAGGCCCTGCCGCTGGCGCTCTCCGTGCCGGTGCTGTTCTACAACCGCGACACCTTCCGCAAGGCCAGGCTCGACGCGCAGAAGCCGCCCGCCACCTGGTGGGAAGTGCAGGAGACGGCGGGCAAGGTCTTCGAGGTCGACCGGCGCTGCCCGTTTACTTCCTCCAATCCGGCCTGGGTGCACCTGGACAACGTGTCCACCCAGCACGGCGAGCCGATCGCCCACGGCGAACGCAGCGGCAAGAGCGGCCTCGCCCTGAACGGCCTGGTGCAGGTCAAGCATGTGGCCCTGCTCGCCAGCTGGCACAAGAGCTTTTACTTTCGCTACTTCGGGTCGGGCCGCGAGGCCGACGAGCAGTTCCTCTCCGGCCAGTGCGCCATGCTGACGAGCGATACCTCGCTTTACCGGCAGCTGGCGCGGCGCAAGCCCTTCGATTTCGGCGTCGCCGCCCTGCCGCATTACGACGACGTGCGCGGCGCGGCGCCCGGCCGGGTGCTGCCCGACGGGGCGTCGCTGTGGGTGCTGGCCGGCAAGAAGAAGCCGGAATACGATGCCGCGGCGCGCTTCGTGTCCTTCCTGCTGCGGCCCGAGGTGCAGAAGCAGTGGGTGCGCGCGAGCGGCTATCTGCCGATGACGCCGGCGGCGGCCGACGCCTTGCCGGGGGACGGCCCGGGGCAGGAAGCGCTGCGCCAGGCGGTGCAGCGCCTGGCGGACAGGAAATATGCCTCGGCGGCCAAGCCGAAGGCCGTGATCGGCATGGCCCGCGTGCGGGCCATCCTGAACGAGGAGCTCGAAGCGGTCTGGGCCAACCTCAAGCCGGCCAAGGAAGCGCTCGACCAGGCGGTCAGGCGCGGCAACGGCGTGCTGCGGCCGGCGCCCGCCGACGGCAAGGCGGGCAGATGAGGGGCTGGCCCCATCCGCGGCTGATCGCCCATCGCTGCGGCGGCGCCCTGGCGCCGGAGAACACCCTGGCCGGCCTGCGCCGGGCCGCAGCGCTCGGCTACCGCGGCGTCGAGTTCGACGTCATGCTCTCCGCCGACGGCACGCCGGTGCTCATCCACGACGAAACCCTGGAACGCACCACCAGCGGGCGCGGCCGCGTCGACGAGACGAGCGACGCCGAGCTGGCCAGGCTTGATGCGGGCAGCCGGCACGGCGGGGAATTCGCCGGGGAGCCCCTGCCTCGCCTCGGCGACGCTGCCGGGCTGTGCCAGGCGCTGGGACTGTGGGCGAACGTCGAGATCAAGCCTTCCCGCGGCCGTGAGGCCGAGACCGGGCGCAAGGTCGCCCTGCAAGCGCGCGCGCTGTGGGACGGCCTGCCGCCGCCGCTGCTCTCCTCGTTTTCCACCGAGGCGCTGGAGGCGGCGCGGGCCGCCGCGCCGGAACTGCCGCGCGGACTGCTCTTCGTTGCGCCGCCGCCAGACTGGCGAGAGATTTGCCGCCGCCTGGACTGCGTCTCCCTCCACTGCAGCCGCCGGCATTTCGCCCCGCCGCTGCTGGCGGAAGCGCAGGCGGCGGGCGTGCCGCTGCTGCTCTACACTGTGAACGAGGCCGAGGATGCGGCCCGGTTTCTGCGCATGGGCGTGGCGGCGGTGTTCACCGACCGGCTCGACCTGATCGCCCCGGAGGCGGAGCGATAGCCGGCGCCGCAGGGCGGATGCCTTCCCCCGATACCCAGACCTTTATTCAGCGCCCGGGCGTCCGGCCATGAACGGCATCTCCAGATTCCTGTTCCGCATTTACCCTTGGCGAGACGCGGCATCCCCATGAAAACGAGCATCCGCACCCGGCTGACGCTGGCGCTCACCGCCGCCATGGCGCTCATCGCGGCAGCGGCTGCGTTGCTGTCCTGGACATTTGCGCGCGAGGATATCAGGACGGAGGTGGCCGGGCATCAGGCAGCGCTGGTGGCCTGGATGGCCGGCAAGGCCGAGAGCGATGTCGCCACGGCGATGCAGACCGCGATCGGGATCGCCGACGCCATACCGGCGGACGCCCTGGAGCGCCCGGAGGAGCTCGGGCGCCTCTTCCAACGGCTGCCGAGCCCGCTGGGCTGGATCGGCCGCTGTGCGGCCACGGCCCCTGACGGACGCATCCTGGCACGCAATGTTGCGCCGCCGCCCGATGCCATCGCCAGCCTGGCCGGGCGGGATTATTTCCGCCGCGTGCTGGCCGAGAAGAAGCCTGTCGTCTCCTCGCCCCTGGCCAGCGGAATCGGCGGCATGCCCGCCATCGCCCTGTCCGTCCCGCGAGTGAACAAGGAAGGCGAGGTGCGGCTGGTCGTCACCTGCGATCTGGAGCTGACCCGGCAGGGCATCTTCGGCCACCTGCGCGAACTCCGGCCGGGGGGCAGCGGCTATCTGTATATGGCGACGCGGGATCGCAAGATTGTCCTGCAGCCGGAAAGCATGGGCTTGCCTGGCAACGGCCCGCCGGAACCCGCCGATCCGCCGACCCTGCGGGCCGCCGGCGGCTTCGAGGGTGCGTTCGAGGACCTCGACCGCCTGGGCCGGCCAGCCCTGTTCAGCGTCAAGCAGATTCCCTCGCTCGGCTGGTTCGTGGCGGCCGTCTACCCGGCGGACGAGGCCTATCAACCCCTGCAACGGGCGGGCCAGCGCATCCTGGCGGTGACCTTTGCCGCCTTGATCCTCGGCGGCATCCTGGCCTGGTTCGTGGCCGGCTGGCTGGTGGCGCCGCTCAGGCGGCTCACCGGGCGCCTGGGCCGGCTGCGGCAGCAGCCGGAAGCGCGCATGGAGGCCCTGGAGGCCAGGGATGACGAGATCGGCGAACTGGCCGAGGCCTTCAAGGGCCTGCTGGAGGACTTGCGGCAACGCGAGGACACCTTGAAGGAGTCCGAAGAGAAATTCGCGCGCGCCTTCCACTCGAACCCGCACCTCGTCCTGATCACCCGGCTGCGCGACGGGCTCATCGTCGAGGCCAACGAAGGCTTCGAACGGCTGACCGGCTATGCCCTCGCCGAGGCGATCGGCCGGACGACGATGGAAGATCTGCATCTTTGGGCCGATCCGTCCGATCGCGCGGAGATGGTGCGCCGGATCGAGGCAACCGGAATGGCGCACGACTTGGCGACGACCTTCGTGCGCAAGGACGGCGAGAGGCGCGACGTGCTGATTTCGGCGGCCACCTTCGACCATGCCGGCGAGCCGCACCTGATCGGCACGGTGCACGACGTCACGGAGCTGCGGCGCTCGCAGGAGGCGCTGCGGAATACGCAGGAGCGATTCTCCAAGGCCTTCCACTCCAACCCCAATTTCAGCATGATCAGCCGGCTGAGCGACGGCCGCATCGTCGAGGCCAACGAGGGTTTCGAGAAGCTGCTGGGCATTCCCGCGGCGACGGCGGCCGGCCGGATGACCGTGGCCGACCTCGACATGTGGGCCGACCCCGGGGACCGGGGGCGCTTCGTGAGGCTGTTGAAGGAGCGCGGCAGCGTGCGCGATTTTCCCGCGGCCTTCCTCAGCCGCAGCGGAGAGCGGCGGGAAGTGGAGATCACCGCGAGCACGATCGAGCTGGAGGGCGAGGCGCACATCATCGGCACCGCGCGCGACGTGACCGAACTGAGGCATGCCGAGAACGCCCTGAGGCTGTCCGAGGAAAAATTCTCCAAGGCCTTCCATGCCAGCCCGGACTGGGTCACCGTGTTCCGCATCGAGGACGGCATGATCCTGGAGACCAACGAGCGCATCGAGCAGCTGTGCGGCTACGCCGTCGAGGAGGCGGTGGGCCGGACCACGCTGGAACTGGAGCTGTGGGCGCACCCGGAGAAACGGCCGGCATTCATCGGGGAGCTCAGGCACCGCGGCCTGGTGAGGGACTACCCGTGGGAGCTGCGCACGCGCTCCGGAGAGGTCCGCGACGCCCTCATTTCGTCGGCCGTCATCACGGTGGGCGGCGAGCCCTGCATGATCTCCACCGTGCGCGACGTCACCGACCGGCGGCGCGCCGAGGAGGAGATTCACAATCTGAACGTGGACCTGGAGAACCGCGTGCGCCAGCGCACGATGGAACTGGAGGGCGCCTTGCGCGAGCTGGAGAGCTTCAGCTATTCCATTTCGCACGATCTGCGCTCGCCCCTGCGCGCCATTGCCGGCTACGCCAGGATCATCGAGGAGGACTACGCGGCGCAGCTGGACGGCGAGGGCAACCGGCTGCTCGGCCGCATCGTCGGCGGCGCCATACGCATGAGCGAGCTGATCGACGACCTGCTCGACTTCTCGCGCATCGGCCGCGCCGAGCTGCGCCTGGCTCCGGTCGAGATGAACGGCCTGGTGCGCGAGGTACTGGGCGAGATGCCCGAGGCCGGCAGCAGCCATGGACTGCAGATGCGGGTCGGCGTCCTGCCGACGGCGGTGGCCGACCGCGGCCTGCTGCGCCAGGTCTGGGCCAACCTGCTCTCGAATGCGATCAAGTACAGCCGGCAGAAGAGCGCCGTGGCGATCGAGATCGGCGGCAGCGTCGAAGGCGACGACATCCATTACTTCGTGCGCGACAACGGCGCCGGCTTCGACATGCAGTACGCCGGCAAGCTGTTCCAGGTCTTCCAGCGCCTGCACCGGGACCCCGTCTTCGAGGGCACCGGCGTCGGGCTCGCCATCGTCGCCCGCGTCGTCCAGCGCCACGGCGGGCGGGTCTGGGCCGAAGGCGAGCCGGACAAGGGCGCCACCTTCCATTTCACTCTGCCGAAAGCGGATTCGCCGTCCTGCGGAGGCTGACTTTTCCCTGCGATGCTAAAATTGCGGCTCTTTGAGCCCCCAGCCGCGCCTGCCGCTCCATCCGACATGAAAAGCGCCGAAATCCGCCAGAAATTCCTCGACTACTTCGCCTCGAAAGGCCACGCCATCGTCGCCTCCAGCCCGCTGGTGCCCGGCAACGACCCGACGCTCTTGTTCACCAACGCCGGCATGGTGCAGTTCAAGGACGTCTTCCTCGGCCACGACAAGCGGCCCTACGCGCGCGCCACCACTTCGCAGCGCTGCGTGCGCGCCGGCGGCAAGCACAACGACCTGGAGAACGTCGGCTACACGGCGCGCCACCACACCTTCTTCGAGATGCTCGGCAACTTCAGCTTCGGCGACTACTTCAAGCGCGACGCCATCCGCTACGCCTGGGAGCTGATCACCGGGGTCTATGGCATCCCCAGGGACAAGTTGTGGGTCACCGTCTACCACGAGGACGACGAGGCCTACGAGATCTGGACGAAGGAAATCGGCGTGCCGGAAGACCGCTGCATCCGCATCGGCGACAAGCCGGGCGCGGCGAAATTCACCTCGGACAACTTCTGGCAGATGGCCGACACCGGCCCCTGCGGCCCCTGCAGCGAGATCTTCTACGACCACGGCCCAGGGATAGAGGGCGGCCCGCCCGGCTCGGAGGATGCCGACGGCGACCGCTACATCGAGATCTGGAACCTGGTGTTCATGCAGTTCAACCGCGATGAGGCCGGCGTGCTGCACCCGCTGCCGAAGCCCAGCGTGGACACCGGCATGGGCCTCGAGCGCCTCGCCGCCGTGCTGCAGCACGTGCATAGCAACTACGAGATCGATCTGTTCCAGGCGCTGATCCGCGCCGCCGCAAGGGAAACCGGGGCGAAGGATCTGTCCAACCCCAGCCTGCGCGTCATCGCCGACCACATCCGCGCCTGTGCCTTCCTCGTCGTCGACGGCGTCATCCCCGGCTCGGACGGCCGCGGCTATGTGCTGCGCCGCATCGTCCGCCGCGCCATCCGCCACGGCTACAAGCTCGGCCAGAAGCAGCCTTTCTTCCACCGCCTGGTGGCGGACCTGTCGCACGCCATGGGCCGCGCCTATCCGGAGCTGCCGGCCGCGGCGGAGCGCGTCGCCGAGGTGCTGAAGGCAGAGGAAGAGCGCTTCGCCGAGACGCTGGAGCACGGCATGGCCCTGCTGGAAGAGGCCTTGAAGTCCCCTTCGAAGCGCCTCGACGGCGAAACGGCCTTCAGGCTCTACGACACCTTCGGCTTCCCGCTCGACCTCACCGCCGACATCTGCCGCGAGCGCGGCTTCACGCTCGACCAGGCCGGCTTCGACGCCGCCATGGCGCGCCAGCGCGAGCAGGCGCGCGCGGCCTCGAAGTTCGTCATGAAGGGGGCGCTGGACTACGCCGGCGTGGCCACCGCCTTCCACGGCTACGACACCCTGGTGCATGAAGGCAGCATCGTCGCCCTCTACAAGGAAGGCGCAGCGGTGAACGAGCTGAAGGCGGGCGAGGCCGGCGTGGCGGTGCTCGACCACACGCCGTTCTATGCCGAATCCGGCGGCCAGGTCGGCGACCGCGGCCTGCTCGAATCGGCCCACGGCGTGTTCGCGGTCGACGACACGCAGAAGATCCAGGCCGACGTCTTCGGCCACCAGGGTGTCGTCAGGATGGGATGCCTGACGGTCGGCAACTCCGTGCAGGCGAAGGTGGACACGGCCACGCGCGCCGCCACGGTGCGCAACCATTCCGCCACCCATCTAATGCACAAGGCGCTGCGCGAGGTGCTCGGCGCCCACGTCCAGCAGAAGGGCTCGCTGGTGAACGCCGAGCGCACGCGCTTCGACTTCGCCCACCATGCGCCGATGACGGACGACGAGCTGCGCCGGGTCGAGCGCATCGTCAACCGCGAGATCCTCGCCAACGCCGCGGCCTGCGCGCGGGCGATGGCCTTCGACGACGCCGTGAAGTCCGGCGCCATGGCCCTGTTCGGCGAGAAGTACGGCGACAGCGTGCGGGTGGTCGACATCGGCAGCTCGCGCGAGCTGTGCGGCGGCACCCACGTCGCGCGCAGCGGCGACATCGGCTTCTTCAAGATCCTCTCGGAAGGCGGCGTCGCCGCCGGCATTCGCCGCGTCGAAGCGGTGACCGGCGAGGGCGCGCTGGACGCCGTCCAGCAGCAGGAGCGCGAACTGACCGAGGTGGCCGCCGCCGTCAAGGCGCAGCCGCAGGAGATCGCCGCGAAGGTCGGCCAGGTGCTCGACCACGTCAGGGCGCTGGAGAAGGAACTGGCGCGGCTGAAATCGAAAATGGCGGCCAGCCAGGGCGACGATCTCGCCGCGCAGGCGGCCGACGTCAAGGGCGTGAAGGTGCTCGCCGCCGTGCTGGAAGGGGCGGATGCCAAGGCGCTGCGCGAGACGCTGGACAAGCTCAAGGACAGGCTGAAGTCCTGCGTCGTCGTGCTCGGCGCCGCCGCAGACGGCAAGGCCTCGCTGATCGCCGGCGTCAGCGCGGAACTTACCGGCAGGGTGAAGGCCGGCGAACTGGTGAACTTCGTCGCCGGCCAGGTCGGCGGCAAGGGCGGCGGCCGGCCCGACATGGCGCAGGCCGGCGGCACCCGGCCGGAGCACCTCGGCCAGGCGCTTGCCTCGGTGCTGGCCTGGGTCGAAGACAGGCTCTGATGCGCTACTGCCCGCGCTGCGCTTCGCCGCTCGCCGAGCGCGATATTGCCGGCCGGCTGCGCCTGGCCTGCCGCGACGATGCCTGCGGCTACGTGTTCTGGGACAACCCGCTGCCGGTGCTGGCGGCGCTGGTCGAGCGCGACGGCTTCGTCGTGCTGGCGCGCAACCGCGCCTGGCCGGAGAAGATGTTCGGCCTCGTCACCGGCTTCATGGAGCGCGACGAGACGCCGGAGGAAGGCGCGGCGCGCGAGGTGAAGGAGGAACTGGGCCTCGATGCCCTCGGCGCCAGCCTGATCGGCGTCTACCCCTTCCAGCGCAAGAACGAGGTGATTCTCGCCTACCACGTCACGGCCTCGGGCGAGATCGCGCTCAACGAGGAGCTGGCCGAGTATCGCCTGATCCCGCCGGAAAAGCTGCGCCCCTGGGACTTCGGCACCGGCCTGGCCATTCGCGACTGGCTGGCGGGGAGGGCTCGATGATTGCAGATCAAAAACGCTTCGAGGCGGCCATCGCGGCATTCGATGCCGCCAACGCGGAAGATCCGAACCTCGACGAGGGGCAGCCCAAGGAGCTGCGCTACGCCCGGCGCATGAGCGACATGCTGGCGCGCTACGCGCCGGACGCCTCCGAAGCGGTGCAGCTTGCGGTGCGCGCCCAGCACATCCAGCGCTGGAAGACGCCGCGCTCGATCTACCCCTTGGACCGCCAGGGCTACCTGCAGTGGCGCACGGGGCTGTACCGGTTCCATGCCGAGACGGCCGGGCGCATCCTCAGGGAGGTCGGCTACGGCGAGGAGACCGTCGCGCGCGTGCAGGCCGCCGTCGGCAAGAAGGGCATCAAGTCGAATGCCGAGACGCAGTTGCTGGAGGATGTCACCGACCTGGTGTTTCTCGAACACTACCTGGCCGGCTTCGCCACCCGGCACCCCGACTACGACGAGGCAAAGTGGATCGACATCATCCGCAAGACCTGGCAGAAGATGTCGCAGGAGGCGCGCGCCTTCGTCCTCGCCGGAAAAGTCAGTCTTCCCGAGACGGCGAAACCGCTGATCCTGAAGGCCGTCAGCTAGCCGCTTCGCGCCCTATGTTGTTGGCCCAGGCGAGCGCCTGGGCGAGGGCGGCATTCACCCGATCCGTGTCGATCCCCGGCAACTCCACCGTCAGGGCGAAGCAGGACGCCATGTCGCCCTCCTCCTGCTTCTCCGCCAGGAGCAGCATCGTGCCGAGCACGCCGGCGCGCTGCGTCAGCGCTTCGCGCACGTCCGGCGCGACGCTCAGGGTGGCGATCACCTCGCCGATCGGCACGCGCAGCAGCGCCGGCATGAGCGACATGATGCCGGTCATGAAGGCCAGGTCCTCGAAATCGCGGCCCGAACCCATCAGGTCGCCGGCCAGCAGCTCCATGAAGCGCCCGCGCGTGGCGGCCAGCTGCAGCAGAGGGTTGGCGCCGCCGCCGGACGGATTGGTGTAGAGCAGCAGCTGCAGCCAGCGCTGCAGCTGGCGGCGGCCCAGCACGGTGATGGCGTGGCGCAGCGAGGTGATCTTCTGGCGCAGGCCCGAGGCGGCCGAGTTGGTCAGGCGCATCAGGTTCAGCGAGAGGCCGGGCTCCTGCTTGAAGATGCCCTCGAGTTGCGGCGTCTCGGCGTCTTCGAGGATCAGGCCGAGCAGCCGCATCAGGGCCAGCTCGGAATGCGACAGCTTCTTGCCGGCGATGACGGTCGGCTTGGCGAAATAATAGCCCTGGAACAGATCGAAGCCGAGGTCGCGGCAGACCTTGACCTGTGCCTCGTCGTCCACCTTTTCGGCGAGCAGCCTGACCTTCCAGGGCCGCAAGGCGGCGACCGTCCTGTGCAGCGCCCCGGCGTCCATGCCCATCAGGTCCACCTTGACGATGTCGGCCAGGTCGAGCAGCGGCCTGTGCTTCTCCTCGAAGGTGACGAAGTCGTCCAGGGCCAGGGTGTAGCCCTTGTCCTTCAGTTCGCGGCAGCGGCTGACCACCGCCGGGGTGATGTCGACGGTTTCCAGCACTTCGAGCACGAACTTCTCGCGCGGCAGCAGCTCGATCGCATCGCTCGCCAGCATGCGCGCATCGAGGTTGACGAAACCGAGGTAGGGGCCGAGCGCCGCCTCCAGGCCGAGTTCGGAAAACACGTGGCTGAGCACCGTGGCCGTGGCGGCGAGGTCGTCGGTGACCTCGGCGCTGTTCTGCGCGCCGCGGCGGAACAGCAGCTCGTAGGCGTGGAGTTGCTGATCCCTGTCGAGGATCGGTTGGCGGCCGATGAAGATATCCTGGCTGGACGGGTTCACACCGAATGATTACGGCCGCGGGGCGCGATACTTTAGGCCCTAGATATCCGCCTGCAGGCCGGGCCGCGCCGTGTGCAGCACGCGGCGGAAATCGGCCTTGATGCGTTCGAGCGCCGCCGCGTCGTCGGCCTCGAAGCGCAGCACCAGCACCGGCGTGGTGTTGGAGGCGCGCATCAGGCCGAAGCCGTCCGGATATTCCACGCGCAGGCCGTCGAGGGTGATGACCTCCTGCGCGCCCTCGAAGCGCGCCGTCTTCTGCAGCTCGGCGATGAGGGCATGCGGCTCGCCCTCCTGCATCTTCAGGTTGAGTTCCGGGGTGGAGAGGGCATTCGGCAGATGCCTGAGCGGCCAGTTGGCGTCCGTCCAGCGCGAGACGATCTCGAGCAGGCGCGCGCCGGCGTAGAGGCCGTCGTCGAAGCCGTACCAGCGCTCCTTGAAGAAGGTGTGGCCGCTCATCTCGCCGGCGAGCGGGGCGCCGGTTTCGCGCAGCTTGGCCTTGATCAGGGCGTGGCCGGTGTTCCACATCAGCGGCACGCCGCCCTGGTGGCGGATCGAGCGTGCCAGGTTGCGCGAGCATTTCACGTCGTAGATGATCTGGGCGCCCGGGTTGCGCGCCAGCACGTCGGCGGCGAACAGCATCAGCTGGCGGTCGGGGTAGACGATCTCGCCGTCCTTGGTCACCACGCCGAGACGGTCGCCGTCGCCGTCGAAGGCCAGCCCAAGTTCCGCGTCGGTCTCCTGCAGGGCGCGCACGACGTCTTGCAGGTTCTCGGGCTTGGACGGGTCGGGGTGGTGGTTGGGGAAGGTGCCGTCGACCTCGCAGTACAGCTCGACCAGTTCGCAGCCCAGGCGACGGAACAGCTCCGGCGCGACGGCGCCGGCGACGCCGTTGCCGCAGTCCACCACGATCTTCATCGGCCGCGACAGCTTGACGTCGGAGACGACGCGTTCGAGATAGTCCTTGCGCACGTCGATCTGCGCGATCCTGCCCTGGCCCTGCGCGAGCCGTCCTTCGAGGATGCGCGTGCGCAGCGCGGCGATGGCCGCGCTGTGCAGGGTGTCGCCGCCGAGCATGATCTTGAAGCCGTTGTAGTCGGGCGGATTGTGGCTGCCGGTGACCATCACGGCGCTGCCGGTCTTGAGATGATGCGCGGCGAAGTAGCCGAGCGGGGTGGGCACCATGCCGATGTCGGCGACGTCTACGCCGCTGGCGCAGAGGCCCTCCATCAGGGCGCGCGACAGCTCGGGGCCGGACAGGCGGCCGTCGCGGCCGACGACGACGGTCTTCACTTTCCTGTCGCGCGCTTCCGAGCCGATGGCGCGGCCGATCGAATACACCGAGTCCCGCGTCAGCGTCTTGCCGACGATGCCGCGGATGTCGTAGGCCTTGAAGATTTCGGGGGCGGGGATGTGCATGGCGTTACCTCGGGTGTTTGCGCCATTATCCCATCATCCTTGGCGATCGAAAAACGCCAGCAGCCGCTGCGGCAGCCAGCCGAGATGGCCGGGAAACGGGCCGGAGACGAAGCCGACATGGCCGCCGCCCGGGGGGTAATCGAGCGTTACCGAGAGCGAGACCTGCTCCCGGCCCGGCAGCGCGGCGGCGGGCAGGAAGGGGTCGTTCAGCGCGTTGAGCACCAGCGCCGGCACACGCACGCCGGGCAGCCAGGGCTTGCTGCTGGCGCGCAGCCAGTAGTCGGCGGCGTCGCGGAAACCGTGCACGGGAGCGGTGACGGCGTCGTCGAAATCGCAGAGCGTTGTCGAGGCGAGCATGCGGCTGCGGTCGAACAGGCCGGGAAAGCGCTCCAGCTTTGCCAGCGCGCCGGGCTTCAGCGTGACGAGGAAGCGCTTCGCGTAGACGCGGTTGAAGCCGCGCTGCAGCGCCCTGCCGGCGGCGGTGAGGTCGAGCGGCGCGCACACCGCGGCGGCCGCCTGCACGACGTCGCGCGCGGCGCCCTCCTGCTCGCCGGCCCACTTCAGCAGCGCGTTGCCGCCGAGCGAGACGCCGGCGGCGAACAGCGCGCGCTGCGGGAAAAACGCGCGCATCCGGCGCAGGACCCAGTCGATCTCGGCCGAATCGCCCGAGTGATAGGCGCGCGGCAGGCGGTTGGCTTCGCCCGAGCAGCCGCGGAAGTGCGGCACCGCGCCGGCCCAGCCGCGCTCCGCCAGGGCGTGCATCAGGGCGCCGGCGTAGTGGCTGGCGGAACTGCCTTCGAGGCCGTGGAAGAGCACGACCAGCGGAGCGCCTGCCTGTTCGGCTGCGTCGAGCCAGTCGACGTCGATGAAGTCGCCGTCGGGCGTCTCCCAGCGGCTGCGCCGGTAGGGCGGCGGCGCGCCCTTGCGCAGCACCGGCCAGATCGTCTGCGCATGGCCGCCGGGCAGCCAGGCGGGGGCGCGGTAGGGCGTCATGGAAGAAACAAGCATATCAGCCGCGGAATCCGCGGCTGATGATTTTCAATGCAGCGTCGCCGAGATGTCGGCAGCGACCGCCGCCGGGGCGCTGGAGGCGTGGCGCGAGAGCAGGTGCCAGCCCTGGGCGCCGCGCACGTAGACGTTGCTGGCCACCACCGGGGGGCGCGGCAGTTCCTCGCCCGGCACCGAGTAGTGCTCGTGCACGCTGTGCAGGGCGAGCAGGATGCCCTGGCGGTGCACGCTGTCGGACAGGCGCACGCTGGCGCGCCGGCCGCCGGCGAAGACCTGCCGCCAGCCCTCGCGCACGGCGGCGAAGCCGGTCAGCCGCTCGCCCCCCGGGTGGGTGCAGGTGACCTCCTCGTCTTCGGCCCAGATGGCCATCATGGCGTCGAGGTCGGCGCGCTCCAGCGCGTCGTAGAAGGCCGCTTCCGCATCCTGCGGCGTGGCGAAGAAGCGCATGGTCATGGGAGAACTCCGTGGATTTCGTCGAAAACGCGATCGGGCAAGAGGCCGTTGAGGCACTTGAAATGCCCGAGCGGGCATTCGCGCTCGAAGCAGGGGCTGCATTCGAGGCCGAGGCTGACGAGGCGCACCCGCTGCGACAGCGGCGGCGTGTAGGCGGTGCTCGACGAGCCGTACAGCGCCACCAGCGGGCGATCGAGTGCGGCGGCGACGTGCATCAGGCCGGAGTCGTTGCTGACCACCAGCCGCGCGCAGGAGAGCAGGTCGATGGCCTGGGCAAGATCGGTCCTGCCGCACAGGTTGCGGCCGGCGCCGCCGGAGAGCGCCTCGATCTCGGCGCCGACGGCGGCGTCCTTGGCCGAGCCGATCAGCCAGACCGGAAAGTCAGCCGCTGCAAGACGGCGCGCCAGCGCGGCGAAGTGGCGCGCCGGCCAGCGCTTGGCCGGGCCGTATTCGGCGCCGGGGCAGAAGACGATCGGCGCCGGCGCTGCGGATAGTCCGAGCGCAGCCAGAGTGGCGCGCACGCTGTCTGGAATCACGTCGAGATGCGGCGCGGCGAGCGGGGCGGGCTGTTGCGCGCCGGCGTCCTCGGCAAGCAGGGCATAGCGTTGTGCGAGCTGCGGCAGCGCCGCCGCATCGAGCCCGCGGATGCGGTTGAGCAGCAGTCCGCGCGCCTCGCCGCGGAAGCCGATGCGCTGCGGGATGCCGGCGAAACGGGGCAGCAGGGCGGACTTCCAGGAATTGGGCAGGACGATTGCTGCGTCGTAGCCCTCGGCCGCGAGCGCCCGGCCGGCGCGCCAGCGCCCGGCCAGGTTCAATTCGCCATGGGCGAAAGGATTGGGGATGACGCGGCGGATCTGGCGCATGCGCGCGAGCACCGGCGCCGCCCAGGCCGGCGCGAAGGCGTCGAGGATGAGGCCGGGGTGCTTTCCGTGCAGCCGCGCGAAGAGCGGCTGCGCGAGGATGGTGTCGCCGATCCAGGAGGGGGCGACGATGAGGATTTTCATAAAGCCGCGAGCGGTAAGCGGTAAGCGGTGGAACAGCGAGGTATTTTCCGCTTGCCGCTCGCCACTCACTGCTTCAATGATGCCCCTTCGGCGCTTCTCCCGCGAAGGTGTAGCGCGTGCCGCAATACGGGCAGACCGCAACGCCGCTTTTCAGCGGATCGAGGAAGACGCGCGGGTGGCGCGCCCACAGCGGCGCGCCGGGCCGCGGGCAGTGCAGTGGCAGGTCGCGGGCGGTGACGTCGACGCTGCGGGCGGTGTCCTTGATCTCGGCCATGCGGGTCCTCAAATTTTCGCCAGCCAGTCTTTGTGGGCCGGCACCCTGCCGTTTACCACGTCGAAGAACAGGTTCTGGATCTTTTCGGTGACCGGGCCGCGGCGGCCGGCGCCGATCTGGCGGCTGTCCACCTCGCGGATCGGCGTCACCTCGGCGGCGGTGCCGGTGAAGAAGGCCTCGTCGGCGATGTAGAGGTCGTCGCGCGTGAGGCGCTTGGCGCGCACCTCGTAGCCCAGTTCCCTGGCCAGCTGGATTACCGTGGCGCGCGTGATGCCGACCAGGGCCGAGGCGATTTCCGGCTCGTAGATCTGGCCGTCCTTGACGACGAACAGGTTCTCGCCGGCGCCCTCGGCGACGAAGCCGTCCACGTCGAGCAGCAGCGCCTCGTCGTAGCCGTGCTCGGTGGCCTCCATGTTGGCGAGGATCGAGTTGGCATAGGTGCCGGAATACTTGGCGCGGCACATCGAGACGTTGACGTGGTGGCGCGCGTAGGAAGAGGTCTTGACGCGGATGCCGTTGGCGAGGCCGTCCTCGCCAAGGTAGGCGCCCCACGGCCAGGCGGCGATGGAGACATGCACCCTGGCGCCTTTCGGCGAGACGCCCATCTTCTCCGAGCCGTAGAAGGCGATCGGCCGCAGGTAGCAGGACTCGAGCTGGTTGGCGCGCACCACTTCCATGTGCGCATCCATCAGCGTCTCCTTGTCGTACGGCATCTTCATCATGTAGATGTGCGCCGAGTTGAACAGCCGGTCGGTATGCTCCTTGAGGCGGAAGATCGCCGTGCCGTCGACCGTCTTGTAGGCGCGCAGGCCCTCGAACACGGCCAGGCCGTAATGCAGCGAGTGGGTGAGCACGTGGGTCGTCGCTTCGCGCCAGGGCACGAGCTTGCCGTCGTGCCAGATGAAGCCGTCGCGGTCGGCCATGGACATGGTGATTCTCCAGCTTTGCCTGAAAGCCGAATTTTAGCTGATTTCAGACAGATGGCGCGGGCGCGAGCGTCAGAGGGCGACCTGCGCGCCGAGTTCCACCACCCTGTTGGGCGGCAGCTTGAAGTAGGCGGCGGCGCTGCCGGCATTGCGGAACATCGCAGAGAAGAGTTTCTGGCGCCAGGAGGCCATGGCCGTACCGAGCGTGGGCAGCAGCGTCTCCCGGCCAAGGAAATAGGACGTGCGGGCCGGATCGAGCTGCAGGCCCTGCTCTGCGCACCATTCCAGCGCCGCCGGCACGTCAGCCTCCTCCGTGAAGCCGAAGAACAGGCGCACGCTGTGGAAGCGCGCGCTCAGCCGCTCGACCACCACGCGCTGGGCGTTGGCTACGCGTGGCACCGGCAGCACCGTGACGGTGGCGAGCACGACCTGTTCGTGCAGCACCTGGTTGTGCTTGAGGTTGTGCAACAGGGCATGCGGCACGTAATCGGGCCGCGGCGTCATGAAGACCGAGGCGCCGCGCACCGTGGCGACCTCGCCCGACTGCTCGATGGCGGCGACGAATTCGCGAAGTTGCAGGGCCTGCGTGTCGAGCCGGCTGCCGAGGAGGTCACGGCCGCGCTTCCACGTGGCAAGCAGGGTGAAGATCGCCAGGCCGAAGACCAGCGGAAACCAGCCGCCGTCGTGGATCTTCACGGCATTGGCGGCCAGGAACGCCAAGTCCACCAGAAGCAGGAGGCCGAAGACGGAGACGGCGCGTGTCGCCCTCCAGCCCCATTCGTGACGCGCCACCAGGTAAGCGAACGTGGTGGTGATGATCATGGTGCCGGTAACGGCGATGCCGTAGGCGGCGGCAAGATTGGTCGACGACTGGAAACCGAGCACGAGGGCGATCACCGCCGCCAGCAGCGCCCAGTTGAGGCCCGGCAGGTAGATCTGGCCCATCGTCGCGCTTGATGTGTGGTGGATCTCCATGCGCGGCGAATAGCCGAGCTGGATGGCCTGCTGCGTGATGGAGTAGGCGCCGGAGATGACCGCCTGCGAGGCGATTACCGTCGCCGCCGCGGACAGCGCCACCAAGGGATAGAGCCCCCACTCCGGCGCCAGCCGGTAGAAGGGGTTCTCGATGGCGGCCGGATTGGCCAGCAACAGCGCGCCTTGGCCGAAGTAGTTCAGCAGCAGCGCAGGCAGCACCAGTCCGAACCAGGCCAGGCGGATGGGCAGCCGGCCGAAGTGCCCCATGTCGGCGTACAGGGCCTCGGCCCCGGTGACGGCGAGAAATACCGCGCCGAGGGAGAAGAAGCCCAGCGCGGGATGCGCGGCGAGGAAGCCGATGGCATAGCCTGGCCAGAGGGCGGCGAGCACCGCCGGTTCGCGCAGGATTTCCAGGATGCCGAGCAGGGCAAGGGTGGCGAACCACAGCGCGGTCACCGGCCCGAAGGCGATGCCGACCCGGGCGGTGCCGTGCCTTTGCACGACGAAAAGCCCGACGAGGATGCCGATGGTGATGGGAAGGATGTAAGGCTTGAAGGCGGGGGTGGCGACCTCCAGCCCTTCCACCGCGGAGAGAACGGAAATGGCGGGCGTGATGACGCCGTCGCCGTAGAACAGCGCCGCGCCGAACAGGCCGAGCAGGACGACGGCTGCGCGCTGGCGCGGCGGCAGGTTCTTGCGGCCGAGCACCAGCGCCATCAGCGCCATGATGCCGCCCTCGCCCTTGTTGTCGGCGCGCAGGATGAGGGCGACGTACTTGATCGACACCACCACGATGAGCGACCAGAAGATCAGCGACAGGATGCCGAGCACGTTGTCCGGCGTGATGGGCACCGGATGGTGCGCACCGCCGAACACCTCCTTGATGGCATACAGCGGGCTGGTGCCGATGTCGCCGTAGACCACCCCGAGGGCGGCCAGCGAGAGCGCGGCGACGCGTCCCTTGTCCTGCTTGTCGTTCATGTCGTTGTCTTTCCTTGTCGGGGTTGTCTCAGGGCTGGAAACGGTAACCGACGCCGGTCTCCGTCAGCAGGTGGCGCGGCCGCGCCGGGTCCGCCTCGAGCTTCTGGCGCAGGTGGCCGACGTAGATGCGCAGGTAGTGGCTGCTGTCGACGTAGGACGGCCCCCATACCTCCTTTAACAACTGACGATGGGTCAGCACCTTGCCGGTGTTGGCGAGCAGGAGGGCGAGCAGGCGGTACTCGATCGGCGTGAGGTGGACGGCCTGGCCGGCGCGATCCACCGTGCGGCGGGCCAGGTCGACGCGCACGTCGCCGAAAGTGAATTCCGGCGAGCCTTCGCCGGCAGCCTGCCGTCGCAGGAGGGCGCGGACCCGGGCGAGCAGTTCGCCGACGCCGAACGGCTTCGACAGGTAGTCGTCGGCGCCGGCATCCAGCGCGGCGATCTTGTCGGGTTCCTCGGCGCGCGCAGACAGCACGATGACCGGCACGCCGGACCAGCCTCTCAGGTCGCGGATGAAGTCCACGCCTTCCCGGTCCGGCAGCCCGAGGTCCAGCACCACCAGCGCCGGCTTGCGCGTGCCGGCCTCGGCGAGGCCCTGCGCCGCTGTTTCCGCCTCGAACACGCGGCAGCCGATCTCCTCCAGCGCCGAGCGCACGAAGCGGCGGATCTGCCTTTCGTCCTCCACGACGATGACGACGGGCATCAGCTCACTCATGGACTTCCCCCTCGAGCCGGGCGATGAGGGCGTCGTCGACTGCCGGCGGCTCCCCGACGGGCAGCGTGAAGGCAAAACGCGCGCCGCCTCCGGCGCGGTTCTCGGCATGGATGCGGCCGCCGTGGGCCTCGACGATGGCACGACAGATGGCCAGGCCGAGACCGACGCCGGGCGTTGCCGACTCGGGCTGGCCGCGCATGAATTTGTCGAATATCGCCGCTTCGCTGCCCGGCGCCAGGCCGGGCCCGTTGTCGCTGACGGAGATCTCCACGCCCGCTTCGCAGGCCTTTGCCTCTATCGCCACCTCACTGCCGGGCGGCGCGTATTTCACGGCGTTGTCGATGAGGTTGCACAACACCCGCTCGATCAGCACGGCATCGAATTCCAGCAGCGGCAGGCCGGGCGCCAGGCCGGTGCGGATGTTGTGGTGCTGCAGCCGCGACTCCATGTGCTTCAGGCTGCTGCCGACGACTTCCTCGACGGGCTGCCATTCCTTGCGCAACTGCACGATGCCGGCCTGCAGCCGCGCCATATCGAGCAGATTGCCCACCAGGCTGTTCATGCGCAGGGCCTCGTCGCGGATCGCCTCGGCCGTTTCCCGCTTGCTGGCCGGCAGGGTGTCTCCGGTGAGCATCAGGGTGTCGGAGAGGCCGACCAATGCCGTCAGGGGTGTGCGCAGGTCGTGGGAAATGGCCGAGAGCAGGGAGTTGCGCAGGCGCTCCGATTCGACGCGCAGCAGGGCGTCCTGGGCGACGGCCACGAAGTGCAGGCGTTCGCAGGCGATGGCGACGAGGGAGGCGACTGCATCGAGCATCCCGCGCTGGTCGGCGGACAGGTCGTCGGCCGGGTTGGCCAGTGCCACGGCCAGCGCGCCGCGTATGTGCATCGCTGCCTTGAGCGGCAGGTATAGCGCCAGTTGCCCGCTGGCCGCCCTGGCAGGGCCGATCGGCAGGCCTTTCTCGAAGGCCATGCGGGCCAGCGATGCCTCGATGGCCGCCGAGCCGCCGGCGGGACCGGCGAGCGCCTTCAGTGCACCGGCCTCGTCGGGCAGACAGACCGCCATTCGGGCCGAGAGGCTGTTCTCGACGAAGCTGCCGGCGATGTCGACGACCTGTTCGGTCGTCAAGGCGCCGGACAGGCCGCGCGCCATCTCGTAGAGCGCGCGCGTCTGCTGTTCGCGCCCGGCTGCCGTCCTGGCTTCGAGCCCGAGCCGGGCGGTTAATTGTCCGATGACCAGGGCGACGGTGAGCATGACGGCAAAGGTCAGGAGGTACTGGGCGTCGCTGACGGTGAAGGAGAAGCGCGGGGGCACGAAGAAGAAATCGAAGGAGGCCACGCTGAGAAAGGCAGCGAGGACGGCCGGATCGCGTCCGAGGCGGACCGCCACCCAGACCACCGTCAGAATGAAGAGCATGACGATGTTGGCGAGATCCAGCAAGTCGTGCAATGGCGAGGCCAGCAGGGTCGTGGCGAGGCAGGCCGCCGCGGACCAGGCGTAATCCTGCCACCCTGTCAGGGTCGGAAGTGACGTGCGACGGCTCATGCTTTCGGGTGCGTTCATGACGTTGCGGTGCCCGCTTTGCTGGTTGCCACATTACGCCGACAGGCATCAAGACCGGGAATAATTTAGCTCTGGCGGCATAAAAATGGCGTAAACGAGCCGAGGCATGCGGGTGCCTGTAAAATCGCGGCATGGAACGCATCTGGAAACCCAATGTCACCGTCGCCGCCATGATCGAGCGCGACGGCCGCTTCCTGCTGGTCGAGGAGGAGACCGACGACGGCATCCGCTTCAACCAGCCGGCCGGGCACCTCGACGAGGGCGAGTCGCTGGCCGATGCCGTGGCGCGCGAGGCGCTGGAGGAGACGGCGCACCGCTTTCTGCCGGAATACCTGATCGGCATCTACCAGTGGCGCCGGCCGGACGGTCAGGCCACGTATCTGAGGTTTGCCTTCGGCGGCCGCCTGCTCGGAGTGGAGGCGGAGCGGGCGCTCGACCACGGCATCCTGCGCGCCCTCTGGCTGACGCCGGAGGAAATCGCGGCGGAGCATGCCCGCCACCGCAGCCCGCTGGTGATGCAGTGCGTGCGCGACTACCTCGCCGGCCGGCGTTTCGGCCTTGATCTGATTACTCACTACGAGACATGAGCAAGACCGTTGTGGTCGGCATGTCGGGCGGGGTGGATTCCTCCGTCGCGGCGATGCTGCTGAAGCAGCAGGGCTGGCAGGTCGTCGGCCTGTTCATGAAGAACTGGGAGGACGATGACGACGAGGAATACTGCTCCTCGCGCCAGGACCTGATCGACGTCGCCGCGGTGTGCGACATCCTCGGCGTCGATCTCGAGGTGGTGAACTTCTCCGCCGAGTACAAGGAGCGCGTCTTCGCCGAGTTCCTGCGCGAGTACCGCGCCGGGCGCACGCCCAACCCCGACGTGCTGTGCAACGCCGAAATCAAGTTCAAGGCCTTCCTCGACCACGCCCTGCAGCTCGGCGCCGAGAAGATCGCCACCGGCCACTACGCCCAGGTGCGCGAGACGGCGACCGAGATGGGCACGGAATTCCAGTTGCTCAAGGCCGAGGACGGCACCAAGGACCAGAGCTACTTCCTCTATCGGCTCAATCAGGCGCAATTGTCGAAGACGCTGTTCCCGCTCGGCCAGATCTACAAGCGCGAGGTGCGGAAAATGGCCGAGCAGGCCGGCCTGCCCAACTTCGCCAAGAAGGACTCGACCGGCATCTGCTTCATCGGCGAGCGGCCCTTCAAGGAATTCCTCGAGCGCTACATCCCGCGCAGCCCCGGCGAGATCCGCGCCCTCGACGGCGACAGGCGGGTGGGCGGGCACCACGGCCTGATGTACCACACGCTGGGCCAGCGCAAGGGGCTCGGCATCGGCGGTCGGAAGGACGGCGATGCCGACGCCTGGTACGTCGCCGGCAAGGACCTGGCAAGGAACATCCTCTATGTCGTGCAGGGCCACGACCATCCGGCGCTGCTCTCGGACCGGCTGAAGGCCATCGACCTGTCCTGGGTCAACGGCAAGCCGCCGCACACGCATTGGGTCTATACCGCCAAGACGCGCTATCGCCAGCCGGACGCGCCCTGCGAGGTGGACAGCGTGAGCGCCGAGCGCTCGGAGGTGATCTTCGCCCAGCCGCAATGGGCGGTGACGCCCGGCCAGAGCGTGGTGCTCTACGATTCGAAGGTGTGCCTGGGCGGCGGGATTATTGAATGACCGCCGTCCTGCCGGGGCGACTCGCTTTCAGCCCTGCGGCACCGTCTCGGCGAAGGAAGGGCGCTGCATCAGTTCGTCGAACAGCCGCGCCAGGTTGGCGTGACGCTCGCGCCACTTGATGTCGGGCAGGCGGAAATCGAGATAGCCCAGCGCCGATCCCACGGCGACGTCGGCCAGCGAGAAAGTGTTGCCGTTGCACCATGGCTGCTCGCCCAGCTCTTCCGACATCATTTCCAGGGCACGATCGATTTTTTCGCGCTGGCGCTCGATCCAGGCGGCGCTGCGCTCCTTCTTCGGCCGTTTCGCCTCGAGAAAGGCGGCCACGGCCGCATCGAGCACGCCGTCGGCCAGCGCTTCCCAGCGCTTGATGCGGATGCGCTCGCGGCCCGGCGGGGGCAGCAGGCGGTTGTTGGGCGTCACGCTGTCGAGGTACTCGACGATGACGCGCGAATCGAACAGGGTGCTCTCGTCGTCGAGCACCAGCACCGGCACCTTGCCCAGCGGGTTGAGCCTGGACACGCCGCTGTCGGCATTCCAGGGATTGTCAGGCACGAACTCGTACTCGATCTTTTTTTCTGCGAGGACGACGCGCGCCTTGCGCACGTAGGGGCTGGTCAGGGAGCCGATCAGTTTCATTTGTCGAACAGCTTTTTTAATGTCGCTAAATTATAACATCGTCGTCCGATGCGACCGCGACCTTGTTGCCTCCGGCGAGCGGGCCATGCTCGCATGCATGATAAAATTTCCCCCATTCGGCCGGATACGCCCATGACCCTGACCCCGCTGACCGCCCTCTCCCCGCTCGACGGCCGCTATGCCGGCAAGGTCGAGGCCCTGCGCGCGCATTTTTCGGAATTCGGCCTGATCCGCAACCGCGTGCGCGTCGAGGTGGCCTGGCTCGAGGCGCTGGCCGCCGAACCGCATTTCAGCGAGATTCCCGCCTTCTCGGTCGAGACGCGGACGGAGCTGGAAGAGGTGGTGGCCGCCTTTTCCGCCGCCGACGGCGAGGCCATCAAGGCCATCGAGGCGCGCACCAACCACGACGTCAAGGCCATGGAGTACTGGCTGAAGGAGCGCCTGTCCGACAACGCCGAAGTGATGGCCGTCTCGGAGTTCATCCACTTCGGCTGCACCTCCGAGGACATCAACAACCTCTCCCACGCGCTGATGCTGAAGGACGCGCGCGCGGCGAATCTGCTGCCGGCGCTGGACGCTGTCATTGCCCGCCTGGTCGAGCTGGCGCACCAGCACGCCGAACTGCCGATGCTCTCGCGCACCCACGGCCAGCCGGCCAGCCCGACCACCCTGGGCAAGGAGATGGCCAACGTCGCCGCGCGCCTGAAGCGCGCCCGCGCACGCATCGCCGCGGTGCAGCTGACCGCCAAGTTCAACGGCGCGGTGGGCAACTACAACGCCCACCTGGCGGCCTATCCGGGATTCGACTGGGAGGGTTTCGCGCGCCGCTTCGTCGAATCCTTCGGCCTGGAGTTCAATCCCTACACCATCCAGATCGAGCCGCACGACGCCATGGCCGAGTTGTTCGACGCCGTCGCCCGCGCCAACACCATCCTGCTCGACCTGAACCGCGACGTCTGGATGTACATCTCGCTTGGCTACTTCAAGCAGAAGCTGAAGGCCGGCGAGATCGGCTCCTCCACCATGCCGCACAAGGTCAATCCGATCGACTTCGAGAACTCGGAGGGCAACCTGGGTCTGGCCAACGCCGTGTTGCGCCATCTGGCCGACAAGCTGCCGGTGTCGCGCCTGCAGCGCGACCTGACCGACTCCACCGTGCTGCGCAACATGGGAGTGGCTTTCGGCTATGCGCTGCTCGCCTACGATTCCTGCCTGAAGGGCCTGGGCAAGCTGGAGGCCGACCCGGCACGCCTGCGCGAAGACCTGGCGGACTGCTGGGAGGTGCTGGCCGAGCCGGTGCAGACGGTGATGCGCCGCTATGGCGTGGAGAATCCCTACGAACAGCTGAAGGAGCTTACGCGCGGCAAGGGCATCGCGCGCGAGGCCCTGCAGGGCTTCATCCAGGGGCTGAAGATTCCGGAAGGCGAGAAGCAGCGCCTGCTCGCCATGACGCCGTGGAGCTATGTCGGCAAGGCGGCCGAACTTGCAAAGCGGATCTGATATGGCCTTTGCGGACAACCTGAAGAAGATGCCGGGCGTGGCCCATGTCGAGGCGATTCGCCTGCTCGACGGCGAGGAAGAGGTTGCCGTCATCGAGCACAAGCCCGGCCAGGTCGGCTCCCTGGCGCTCTACAACCATCTGGCGCAAATCTACGGCGCCATCACCCCGGAAGCGGCGCGCGCCGGCCTCGATCTTTACGCCGAGCACAGCGAGGACGCCCGCGCCAATCCGGGCAAGCACCCCAACATCGACCGCCTGCTGGAACTGGCGCAGGGCGG
The DNA here is from genome assembly GCA_964475635.1 of uncultured Rhodocyclaceae bacterium. Taxonomy (GTDB): domain Bacteria; phylum Pseudomonadota; class Gammaproteobacteria; order Burkholderiales; family Rhodocyclaceae; genus Desulfobacillus. The sequence continues at coordinate 8,010 of CAYYXS010000016.1, read as the reverse complement.
CCGCACACTGCGCGTCAAGCACGTTTTTTTCACCTGAGAAAGCCGTCATCCCCGCGTAAGCGGGGAGCCATGGGGAATCATGTTCCTGGATTCCCGCTTCCGCGGGAATGACGGGATTAGACGACCGCCTCTTCCTTCGGCTTCTGCGGCTTGACGAACTGCTCGCGCGAGACGCCCAGCCACATCACCAGCGGGCTGGCCACCAGCACCGAGGAGTAGATGCCGAACAGGATGCCGATGGTCAGCGCCAGGGCGAAGTAGTGCAGCACCTCGCCGCCGAAGACCAGCATGGAGAGCACGGCGAGCTGGGTGCAGCCGTGGGTGATGATGGTGCGGCTGATGGTGCCGGTGATGGCGTTGTCGATGACCTGCGGCACCGTGGCCTTGCGCAGCTTGCGAAAGTTTTCGCGCACGCGGTCGAAGACGACGACCGATTCATTCACCGAATAGCCCAGCACGGCCAGCACGGCGGCCAGCACCGGCAGCGAGAACTCCCACTGGAAGAAGGCGAAGAAGCCGAGGATGATCACCACGTCGTGCAGGTTGGCGATGATGGCCGAGACGGCGAAGCGCCACTCGAAGCGCAGCGCCAGGTACACGATGATGCCGAAGATCACCAGCAGCAGAGCGATGGCGCCGTTCTCGGCCAGTTCCTTGCCCACCTGCGGGCCGACGAATTCGACGCGCTTGAGCTGCGCGCCTGGGGCATCCTGTTCAAGGGCGCCCACTACCGAGGCGCCCAGCGCCGCCGAATCCTGGCCGGGCTTGAGCGGCATGCGGATCAGCACGTCGCGGCTGCTGCCGAAGTTGGCCACCTGGGTGTCGGTAAAGCCGGCGCGGGCGAGGGCGTCGCGGATCTTCTGCGTGTCGGCGGCCTGCGCATAGCTCACCTCGATCAGCGTGCCGCCGGTAAACTCGACGCTGAAGTGCAGCCCGCGCGTGGCGAGGAAGAACACCGCGGCGATGAAGGTGATCAGCGAAATGACGTTGAACACCAGCGCATGGCGCATGAAGGGGATGTCTTTGCGGATCTTGAAGAATTCCATCTGGGTTCCCCTTGATTACTTCCAGGCCACGTTGCCGATCGACAGCCCGGCCAGCTTGCGCCGGCTGCCGTAGATCAGGTTGACGATGCCGCGCGAAACGACGACCGAACTGAACATCGAGGTGAGGATGCCCAGGCAGTGCACCACGGCGAAGCCGCGCACTGGGCCGGAGCCGAAGATGAGCAGGGCCAGGCCGGCGATCAGCGAGGTGACATTGGAGTCGAGGATGGTGCCGAAGGCGCGCTCGTAGCCGGCGGCGATGGCCGCCTGCGGCGTGGCGCCGTTGCGCAGCTCCTCGCGCACGCGCTCGTTGATCAGCACGTTGGCGTCGATGGCCATGCCCAGCGTCAGCGCGATGGCGGCGATGCCGGGCAGGGTCAGCGTCGCCTGCAGCATCGAGAGCAGGGCGATCAGCAGCAGCAGGTTGGTCGACAGCGCCAGCACCGAGATGAAGCCGAACATCAGGTAGTAGACGGCCATGAACACGGCGATGGCGAGGAAGCCGTAGAGCGTCGAGTTGAAGCCGCGCTCGATGTTCTCGGCGCCCAGGCTCGGGCCGATGGTGCGCTCCTCGATGATTTCCATCGGCGCAGCCAGGCTGCCTGCGCGCAGCAGCAGGGCGGTGTCGTTGGCTTCGACGGTGCTCATGCGGCCGGAGATCTGCACGCGGCCGCCGCCGATCTCGGTGCGGATCACCGGCGCCGTGATGACTTCGCCCCGGCCCTTCTCGATGAGCAGGATGGCCATGCGCTTGCCGACGCTCTCGCGCGTGACGTCCTTGAAAATGCGCGCGCCGGCCGAGTCGAGGGTGAGGTGCACCGCCGGCTCGTGGGTCTGGCTGTCGAAGCCGGGCTGGGCGTCGGTGAGGCGGTCGCCGGTGAGCACCACCTGTTTCTTCACCAGCAGCGGCGCGCCGCTGCGCTCGACGTAGTATTCCGTGCCGACCGGCGGGCTGCCGCGCGCGGCCTCCTCCATCACCGCCGGATTCTGGCTGTTCTCGTCGTCCACCAGGCGCACTTCCAGGGTGGCGGTGCGGCCGAGGATGTCCTTCGCCTTGGCCGTGTCCTGCACGCCGGGCAGCTGCACGACGATGCGGTCGGCGCCCTGCTGCTGGATCACCGGCTCGGCCACGCCGAGCTCGTTGATGCGGTTGTGCAGGGTGGTGATGTTCTGCTTGAGGGCGAATTCCTGGATGCGCTTTTGCGCCTCCGGCTTGAGGGTGGCGGTCAGCCTGAAATCGGCGCCGTCCTGCGTTTCTGCGACGAGCAGGTCGGGCTGGGCGTTCTCGATGGCGGCGCGCGCCTTGTTGCGCGTCTCCGCGTCACGGAAGCGGATGGCGAGCTGGTCGCGCTCGCGCGCGATGCCGCCGTGGCGGAGATTCTTGTCGCGCATCAGCGAGCGCAGGTCGGCGGCGGTGGCGTCGAGCCGCTTGGTCAGCGCGCCCTTCATGTCGACCTGCAGCAGGAAATGCACGCCGCCGCGCAGATCCAGGCCGAGGTACATGGGCAGGGCGTGCATCGAGGTGAGCCAGGCCGGCGAGCGCGACAGCAGGTTGAGCGCCACCACGTAGCTGGCGTTTTCCGGATCCGGATTGAGCGCCTTTTCGATGGCGTCCTTGGCCTTGAGCTGGGTCTCGGTCTCGCTGAAACGGGCGCGCACGCTGTTCGTGTCGGCAAACAGCCCCTGGTGGTCGAGGCCGGCGGCCTTCAGCGTATCCTCTACGCGGCCGAGCAGACGGGTGTCCACCTTCACCGTCGCCTTGATGCTGGAGACCTGCACCGCAGGCGCTTCGCCGAAGAAATTCGGCAGGGTATACAGCAGGCCTAGGACCAGCGCGAAGGCGATCAGCAGGTATTTCCAGAGCGGATAGCGGTTCATGGGGGGGTGAGCAGTGAGCAGTGAGCGGTGAGCGGCAAGGGCGGTCGGGTTTCCCGCTCACCGCTTACCGTTTCACCGCTCACAGGGTTTTCAGGGTGCCCTTCGGCAAAATGGCGGTGACGGCATTCTTCTGCACCGGGATGACGACGTTCTCGGCGATTTCCAGGCCGATGTAGGTCTCGTCGACCTTGGTGATGCGGCCGGCGATGCCGCCGTTGGTGAGCACCTCGTCGCCCTTCTGCATGGCTTCGACCATGGCCTTGTGCTCCTTGGCCTTTTTCATCTGCGGCCGGATCATGAGGAACCACAGGACGACGAACATGAGCAGGATGGGCAGCATGCCCAGGAGGCCGCCGCTGGCGTCTCCGGCGGCAGGGGCGGCTTGCGCCCAAGCATTCGATATCAGCACGTTGGTCTCCGTGAGAGTTAAAAAAACGCGAAATTATAACAGCTTGGCAGAGCGCGCCGCGTGGAATTCGGCAACGTAGTCCTGCAGGCGGCCGGCGTCGATGGCCGCACGCAGCTCGCCCATCAGCTGCTGGTAGTAGAACAGGTTGTGCAGGGTGTTGAGCCGCGCGCCGAGGATCTCGTTGACCCGCTGCAGGTGGTGCAGATAGGCGCGCGTGAAATTCCGGCAGGTGGCGCAAGAGCAGCTTTCGTCGAGCGGGCGCGTATCCGTGGCGTGGACGGCGTTGCGGATCTTCACCGTGCCGTGGCGGGTAAACAGCCAGCCGTTGCGGGCGTTGCGCGTCGGCAGCACGCAATCGAACATGTCGATGCCCTGCAGCACGGCATTCACCAGGTCTTCCGGCGTGCCCACCCCCATCAGGTAGCGCGGTCGCTCTCGCGGCAGCCTCGGTGCGAGATGGGCGAGGATGCGCCGCATGTCGGCCTTCGGCTCGCCTACCGAGAGGCCGCCGATGGCGTAGCCGTCGAAGCCGATGTCCATCAGGCCGGCGAGCGACTCGTCGCGCAGGTCCTCGTACATGCCGCCCTGGACGATGCCGAACAGGGCATTCGCGTTTCCCTCATGCGCGCGCCTCGAGCGTTCGGCCCAGCGCAGGCTGAGGCGCATCGACTGCGCCGCCTCGGCTTGGCTGGCGGGATAGGGCGTGCATTCGTCGAAGATCATGACGACGTCGGAGTTCAGCACGCGCTGGATGCGCATCGACTCTTCCGGCGTCAGGAACAGGCGGTCGCCGTTGATGGGCGAGGCGAACTTGACGCCTTCCTCGCCGATCTTGCGCAGCGCGCCCAGGCTGAAGACCTGGAAGCCGCCGGAATCGGTGAGGATCGGCCCGTCCCAGCCCATGAAGCGGTGCAGGCCGCCGTGGGCGGCGATGATTTCCAGGCCGGGGCGCAGCCAGAGGTGGAAGGTGTTGCCGAGCACGATCTGCGCGCCAAGCGCCTTCACCTCGTCGGGCGCCATGGCCTTCACCGCGCCGTAGGTGCCTACCGGCATGAAGGCCGGCGTGTCGACGGCGCCGTGGGCCAGGGTCAGTTGGCCGCGGCGGGCGGCGCCATCCGTGGCGAGCAGTTCAAATTTCATGGTCTTTGTGCAGGAACATGGCATCGCCGTAGCTGAAGAAGCGGTAGCGTTGCGCCACCGCGTGGGCATAGGCCCGGCGCAGGTTCTCCAGGCCGCCGAAGGCCGACACCAGCATCAGCAGGGTCGACTTCGGCAGGTGGAAATTGGTGATCAGCGCATCCGCCGTGCGGAAGCGGAAGCCGGGCAGGATGAACAGCTCCGTCTCGCCCGGGCCGGCCGCGATCCCGCCCTCCCGGGCGGCGGCCTCCAGGGCGCGCAGGCTGGTGGTGCCGACTGCGACGATCCGGCCGCCGCGCGCACGGGCCGCGGCGAGCGCGGCGACGGTGTCGGCCGGGATGACATAGTGCTCGCGGTGCATGCGGTGATGGGCCAGTTCATCGACCCGCACCGGCTGGAAGGTGCCGGCGCCGACATGCAGGGTGAGCCAGGCGAAGCCGATGCCTTGTGCGCGCAGGCCCGCCAGGAGCGGTTCGTCGAAATGCAGGCCGGCCGTCGGCGCGGCGACCGAACCGCGCTCTCGCGCATAGACTGTCTGGTAGCGGGACTCGTCGGCGTCGTCGGCGAGACGCTGGATGTAGGGCGGCAACGGCAGCTTGCCGTGGCGTTCGAGCAGGGTAACGAGGTCCTCCGGCCCCGGAAAGCGCAGCAGGAAGAAAGCGCCCTGCCGCGCCACCACCTCGATTTCCAGCTTTCCCTCCAGCCGCAGGCGGCTGCCGGGCCAGGGCGCGTGGCTGGCGCGGACCTGGGCCAGCGCCTCGTGGCGGCCGATGGGGCGTTCGATCAGCACCTCGATCCGTCCGCCGCTGTCCTTGAGGCCGTGCAGGCGGGCATGGAGGACGCGCGTGTCGTTGAAGACCAGGAGGTCGCCTGCCCGCAACAGGCCGGACAGGCCGGCGAAGCGCCGGTCTTCCAGCCGCGCACCCTCGACGACCAGCAGGCGGCTGGCCGTGCGCTCGGGCAGCGGGAACTGGGCAATCAGTTCCGCCGGCAGGTCGTAATCGAAGTCGGCCAAGGAGAGGGGCATTAAAGTTTGATTCAATAGCGCCGGATGCGGGATAATGCCGGCTCTTTCGCGGCCCGTGATTCTACGCGGGTTCGCTTCCTGGCGCCGCAAGGCGCATCCCAAGCCGGGATGGCGGAATTGGTAGGCGCAGCGGACTCACAACACGCTGCGAAGCAGCTTGTTGCGGCGCAGGCTAACCTGCTTGCAGGTTAAGCCGCGAAGCGGCGGCCGGAGCCAAAATCCGCCGCCGACAGCAGGACATCCCAAGCCGGGATGGCGGAATTGGTAGACGCAGCGGACTCAAAATCCGCCGCTGGAAACAGTGTGGGGGTTCGACTCCCCCTCCCGGCACCACGGTTCGAGCGGACTCACAACACGCCGCGCCGCGCAGCGACGACTGGTGCCCAGGACACCCGCATTGCGGGCATCCTGCCCCCCTCCCGGTGCCATCAAATTATTTTTTCCCCGTATCCAGGCTATAGACCTTTTCGTCCAAGGGGGTAGTCTGACAGTTTGCCTTTTGTCCAAGATTGGTTCTCTGTTTGACAAAAATCAAGGAAGCGAAGGTCTGTTCGGCAGAATCTTGCGGCAGCACAAAAACCGCAATCTTTTTGGGCTCTTTCCATTAATTGGGTTCTTCGTTGAGGGAGAAAACACATGCAGAAACGTAATGCGAAATCCGGCGTCCTGTGTCTGGCGGCCCTGCCGCTCGCGCTCGCCGGCGTGCTTACCAGCGCCTACGCCCAGGACGCGGCGCCGCCGGCCATGACGGCCGAGGAGAAGGCGACGGGCAAGAAAATCTATTTCGAGCGCTGCGCCGGCTGCCATGGCGTGCTGCGCAAGGGTGCCACCGGCAAGAACCTCGAGCCGGCCTGGAGCAAAAAGGACAAGGACGGCAAGGAGACCTCGGGCGGCACGATGAAGCTCGGCACCAACCGTCTCGAGAAGATCATCGCCCTCGGCACCGAAGGCGGCATGGTGAACTACGACGACATCCTGACCAAGGAAGAGATCAACATCATGGCGCGCTATATCCAGAACGTGCCCGATGTGCCGCCCGAGTTCAGCTTGAAGGACATGCAGGATTCCTGGAAGCTCATCGTGCCGGTCGATCAGCGGCCGAAGAAGCAGATGAGCAAGGTCAACCTGAACAACATCTTCGCGGTGACCCTGCGCGACACGGGCGAGTTGGCCCTGATCGACGGCGACACCAAGCAGATCTGGCAGATTCTGAAGACCGGTTACGCGGTGCATATCTCCCGCCTCTCCGCCTCGGGCCGCTATGTTTATACGGTGGGCCGCGACGGCCTGGTGACCCTGATCGACCTCTGGTTCGAGAAGCCCACCACGGTGGCCACCATCAAGATCGGCTCCGACGCCCGCTCGGTCGACACCTCGAAGTTCAAGGGCTACGAGGACAAGTACCTGGTCGGCGGCTCCTACTGGCCGCCCCAGTACTCGGTCATGGAAGGCGACACCCTGAAGCCGCTCAAGGTGGTTTCCACCCGCGGCATGACGGTGGACGGCGAATACCACCCCGAGCCGCGCGTGGCCTCGATCGTGTCCTCGCACATCAAGCCCGAGTGGGTCATCAACGTCAAGGAAACCGGCATGATCCTGCTGGTGGACTACAGCGACATCAACAACCTGAAGACCACCACGATCAATTCCGCCAAGTTCCTGCACGACGGCGGCTGGGACATCACCAAGCGCTACTTCCTCGTCGCGGCGAACGCCTCGCACAAGGTTGCGGCGGTCGACACCAAGACGGGCAAGCTGGCCGCCCTGGTCGACACCAAGAAGATCCCGCACCCGGGCCGCGGCGCCAACTTCATCCACCCGCAGTTCGGTCCCGTTTGGGCGACCGGTCACCTGGGCGATGCGGTGATTTCCCTGATCTCGACGCCGCATCCCGATCCCAAGTACGCCAAGTACAAGAGCCACAACTGGAAGGTCGTCCAGGAGCTGAAGACCCCGGGCGCCGGCAACCTGTTCGTCAAGACGCATCCGAAGTCGAAGCATCTGTGGACCGACATGCCGATGAACCCGGAACGCGAGAATGCCGAAACCAACCTGGTGTTCGACCTGACCGACCTGTCCAAGCCGCCGGTGAAGATCGACGTCGCCAAGGATTCCGGCCTGCCGGTGACCAAGGCGCTGCGCCGCGCGGTGCACCAGGAGTTCAGCCAGGACGGCACCGAGGTATGGATCTCGCTCTGGGGCGGCAAGACCGACCAGTCCGCCATCGTGGTGTATGACGACAAGACCCTGAAGGTCAAGAAGGTGATCACCGATCCGAAGATGATCACCCCGACCGGCAAGTTCAACGTCTACAACACGGTGAAAGACATCTACTAAGAAGCAACATCCTGCAGCAGGACAATCCGGGGGCCCAGCGCCCCTGGATGTTTATCTGTTTTCAGACAGGCCTATCCCATGTCCGACAATGATTTCGCCGCGAAGGGTTTTTGGCGTCTTTTGCGCCGGCCCAGCGCCAAATATTCCCTGCTGACCCTGCTGGCGGTTGGCTTCGT
>CAYYXS010000015.1:0-93669 GCA_964475635.1 uncultured Rhodocyclaceae bacterium | reverse complement strand
ATCATCCGCGTGCCGAGGACTTGGCAAAAAAGCTGGGATAGAGCCTCCGGTCGCCCCCATCGACAGACTTGAAATCTGCCGGGATTCTGGTTATAGTGGGTTTGCTAGCGTATGAACGGAGCAGCGAAAGCTGTGCGCTAACCCCGCCAGAAATGGCCCACACCCAAGTGTGTGGATACCCAAGAGGTCCGATTAGCTTCAAGGAAAGGCCCCGGCAACGGGGCCTTTCTCATTTCGGGATACGGATCGACCGACCGTTCATGATGTTAAACAGAATGATCTGGAAACGAATTGGCTTCCTCTTGGGGCGATTCCCGGCATGCTTCTGGTCTCGGACGTAGGCACTTTGGACATAGAGGTTGACGATCCCCTTGATGGACGCCCGAGACGCATCAAAGTAAATTTCGTATTCGGCTTTCTGCCCGTCGACGGTTACCAGCTCAACCACAAAGAAATTGCCCTTCCCGGAGTGATAGCACTTCCGATCAAAAAGCTGGTCGATGACGCCAGGCAATTGCTTTGATAGTTCGTAGCGGCCGAAGTCGAAAATCCGAGATTCGCGCGAGTCCGAGTACCAGAGCGCCGGGTTGGGAGCCGGCTCGCCATCCTTCGGATTGCGGGTAAAGCAGTGCAGACCAAAGATCACCTGGACAACATACTCGCGTTCAGGTTTCCCATCCGCCGCTTGTCGGAAAACCACCTGGCGAGGATGAAGATGGCTAAGGTCGTAGATCGTCCCATCGTATTGAAAGGGTGCCCAGCGGATCATGCGTCCACCACCTTCAATCGCGGCTTGCCTTTCCGTTTGACCCTGCTCGCCCGCTCTTCGCGAGTAGCCTCGCGTGCCTGAATCTCTTCCTGAGCGTAGGGCGTAGCTGCTTGAACCAATCCTGAAAAATCGTACTGGTTGGTCTTATGGCGGTCTTTTTCGACGGGGCGAATAATGCGCTGGATAAGTTTGCCCGCCTCAAGTTTCTTAATCCGGCGCCTCACAGTCGATTCGTCGCACCCGATAGCCGCAGCGATAGTTTTTTTCGACGGGAAGGGCAGGTTGTCAGCTTGCCACCAATGTGACAACAGCACGAGCAGGATATTGATGTCGACGGAATCCAAACCGAGCGCACGCTGCCGCATGAAAATGGTGTTCGGCAGTAGCGTCCATCCCGCCTTCATCAGGTCAAGCCCCCACTTTTTTTGATTCTCCTGAAGCACCTCTTTGGCAGCGGTGGTCACAGGTTTCTTTTCAGAGTTCATGCTCGTTCTTTCCAAAATCGCTTCGATGAGGGAGTATCGCGGCCCCCTTGGCAGAAAGCAACGACGAGAGGGCGGCAGTAGCGCCCCCCAAGTCCCTTATCCTATGTTCCGTGTGATCCGATCTACGTGTGTTCCGCTTTCCATATGTTTCGGGAGGCTCATCCTACCCCCAGTGGGGGACACTATCCCCGCCCACCTGGGAGGCCATAGGAACCTCCACCAGCATTGCTGACCGCGTGAAAGCCGCCTTGATACCCCATATTACATTCGGATGGCAACATCATCAGATGTAGCCGGGTTTGGCACACGGTAACGGCCAGCCTTATCCACGGCCCGCACCTGTGGGCAAGTCCGCCGCGTGCCTACGCGACGCAAGAGCGGACTTGTCCATCAGGCGGCGCGCAGCGCCGGGGCGGTGGGTAAGGCGATCCCGGATCTCGCCGGCGCTCTACCCTCGTCGTGCGGCCCAGGGCAGGCGTCTGCCCTGGTCGTGGATCGGCAGGGCGTTAGGCGGTCAAACGACGCCCGCCAACGCGCCGTAAAGCCTGTCGCCGTCGCCCTTCGGGCTCGGTCGCCATTTACGGCGTGCCTACCGGCACCCTGCGCGCCGCGCAACCGCCGGATGGTCTGCAGAAGAGGATCGAAGACCGGGCAGCGCATCGAGCCATTCGATAGCGGTTGCGAATGGTCCGAAGCGGCCAGCAGCTCCGCGATCGCAGCGAACAAATAGGCTGAATCTGTAGTCGCCTGCCCGGTGGGGATGATCGGCCCCGGATAACGCGACCTAGAGCCTGAACAAGGTGGGATCTGACTCCTGGCGCTGTTGTTGTGGTGTTGTCGAAAGCCGAATTCCCCTTTCTGGCCCCCTGCCTTACCCCACTTGGTCGGCAAATTGCAGTCCTCGGCTGCAGCAGATCCCCCTGTGTGCCCGGAATGGCGCTTCTAGCGCGCGTAGAAGCCCCTCAGTAGGCGCACTGCCTTGATGAGCACGGATGCCCTAGCTCTCTGGTCTCCAATGTCAGCCGGCGTCGCGGCGATTTACGGGCCATCGCGCGCTGGCCGCCTCGGGCGGTCTTTTTTTGCCCGGTTCAATTTGGAGATCAAAAATGATGACGTTGAATTTTCGGAAAACCACCCTCGCCTGTCTCCCTGGCTCTCGGCGCAGGCCTCGCTCACTCGCAGAGCACCGAATATGGCATCGGCGCAACCGCCTCGGGCAGTGCAACCGCGATCGGCATCAACGCGCTGGCCGGCACAACCTACAGCGGCGGCGGGCCGATCCTGCTGATCGCGCCCAGCTCCCCGTATGTCAATCAGGTGTCCGTCGGTACGGCGGCATTGTCCTGGGGCTATGGCGACGTGGCTATAGGCACCGACACGGTGGCGGTGTCCCAGCCGCCGCTCGGCAGTTACAGCGCCGCAACGGCGGTCGGATATACCGATCAAACGATCAACGGTCTGCGCAAGGAATACAGCCGCGCAATCGCTGCCGTGGCTGCGTCCCCTGCCCTGCCGGCGCTCGCGCCTGGTGAGCGGGCCATTGCGGTCGGTACCGGCTACTACAACGGCCAGGGAGGCCTCGGTATCGCCTTCGCGCAAGCGCTACAGTCGGGCGCGATCATCAATGCCGGCGTGGCCACAACCGGCTCAGGTGGTAAGCCGGTGTTGAGGGCTGGTGCGGCGTGGAAGTTCTGAGTAGGTAGGTAGCAGATCCCCGGCCGTCGACTGGCGGTCGGGTTATACACTGCCCTGCCGATGTTGGCGCAGCTCGTCGAACTCGCCGGCGACGATCACGTTGCCGTCCTGGTCGGTAATGCCGCAGAACCCGACGCCGAAGGCCTCGAAGCCCAGGCGCTCGCGGTGCCCGCTGTAGTCGAGCCGGTCGTGATGGTGGCCATGAAAGAGTCTGGCCGCGCCCAAGCTGCGCGCCAGCTCGTCGATGGCGTCAAAACCGTGCGGATGGCTGCTCGGTGCCTCGTGAGTAACAAGGATCTCGGCGCGTTCGCCGACGAGGAGCGCATAGTCGGCCGGAAAAATCGAGCTGCGATGCTTGCGCGGCAGGCCGCCACGCCAGCGATTGCCCTTGCCACAGCGCGCGGTGTAGGCCTCCGGCGTTTCGTGCCGGATCTCGCCTAGTGGCATCCATACCTGGCCCCGGAAGATGCCGCCCAGGCCGGCGATCCGCATGCCGGCGATCTCGATCACGCGGCCATGCAGGTTTCGGTCGGCGAGCGCCGATCCGAATAGGTAGTCATAGTCGGCATCGCTATCGGTGTCATGGTTGCCGTAGATCCACCAGATCTCTGTCAGGTCGAGAATCGCCTGCAGCTCCTGGTCGAGCGTCCGTTGCGGCTGCAGGTCGCCCAGGAAGACCACGGCCGCCGGCCGGTGCTGCCGCACGGCCCGGATGATGTGGTCGAAATTGCCGTGAGTGTCGCCGGCGAAGAAGATGCGCCCCATAAACTTTCACCTTTGCCGCTGGATCAGCGGTACTTCGCAACGATCGCCCTGTCGTCCGGCCTGCCGCCTCGGGACATGAAGATGTCGAAGTCGTACCAGTAGGCCGCCCGTGCGAATGGAATGTTGGCTCCGTACTGCCAGCGCCCGAAGGCCTCGGCCAGATCCGTAGGCAGATCGTCGTAACGCACGATCTTGAGGTTCGACGAGTAGCCGATGACTGTCCATACCGGCACGCTGAGGCCTCCAAAGGTCAGCGTATCGACCTGTTCCAGCTCTACGGTTTTCGGCTTGTCATAGCCTGTTGTCCACGTGGTGGTCATACTGCCCCTTCCCTCAAATCGCGAATCGCACTCGCTGCTCGATGTCGCCGCCGGCGGCGATCCAGCCCAGCCGGTTGGCCTTAGCGTCATCGAGCGCGTGATGCCGGCGCAGGCCGCCAGCGAAGGCCTTTTCCACGGCCTCGGTGAAGGCGTCGTAGTCGTTCAGGTAATTCATCGTCAGCAACAGCGGCTTGCGATCAAGGTTCGCCGGCCATGTCTTGTTACTGTAGAAAATCGCTTGGATCATCGCCCAATCGTATTGAAGGCTATCGGTGGTCAGCTCCGCGTAGAACTCGCGGCCATCCTCTGAGACTAGACCGATTCGAAATCAGACGTGGATGGCGATGGTCGATGCCGGTGAACTCAGTGTCAAAGAAAACCCGCAGGCTTCCCAGCGTCTCGGAATAGCCAGGATGATCCAGATCCTCAAAGCTCGGGCAGCTCATTCCTCGCCCTCTCTCATTCCTCGCCCTCTCTCTTGGCTTGCGCCTGTTCCCATGCCAGGAATTCCTCGATGTCCTCCAGGTAGTAAGCGCATCCAGTCGGCGGCATCCCCATCTTGACGATGCGGATCTCCGTCGCCCAATGGCGCACAGCTTCACGCAGCGCCGGCGGCATGTCCGCGATCTGGACTTTCTCAAAGCCCACGGCGTGGCCACGTTGGTTCACGTCTGCCGTGACCGGGATCTCCTGGCCGCGCCAGGTGACGATGCCGACTTGTTTTTTACTGATGCCGAGAAGCCCCATAGATATTCACCTTTCACAGCCCCAACGCCGACCAATCCGGCGCATGCCCCAGGATATAGACCTTCTCGCGATTCCGACAGATCCAATTTGCAGCCCGATCTGCGAGCATAGGCGGTCGCAAGGATGCGTTGCTGCCGCGTAAGGTCGCGGCCCCAGCGCACGATCTGGTCATCCAGCCAAGGATAGATCCCGTCGTCGCCCAGCACCTCCCGAGGCGTCCCCGGGACGCTCGGAGCCAGATCAGCGGTGATGAGCCCGTAAATGTCCTCGCCATCGTCTAGGTAGGCCCAGGAGACGGGCTGCTCGTCGATCTTGCCCTCGACCGCCCGGGCAAACCGAGGGCCAAGGCCTGGCAAGCTCGAAGGCTAGATCCGACAGGCGAACCCACAGCCCGCCGCCGCGAGCTGGTCGGCCGAGTAGAGGCCAAGCCGATTAGTGATATCGGGCACTGGCATCGCCCCCGTCTCCATCGATGTCCATGTTGGCCAGGAACAGCTCCAGCGCCGGCGGCACGACGTTCGGCATAGCTTCCGCGTAGGCCCAGGCTTGACGGTAGTTGGCTGCGATCGTCTCGGCCAACAGCCAGTGCTGTGCCGGCAGCATCGAGGCCCCATGCTGCGCCAGATAGATCGATTGCCGGTAGGCCAGTAGGAGCTTTTCGACGGCAGCGCGGAACTGGGCAGCGGTTGCTCTCAGCCACCAGTCGGGACGATCCTCGATTCCGGGCTCGACCTGGATGATCAAATCCTCCAGCTCGTCCTGAGAAACCACGGGCGGAACGTCGTATTGGGCAGGTATGATTGACATAGCCATGATTGCACCTCCTATGTAGGTGTGGTTGGTGGTCAGGTTGCGCTGCCGGTGGCTGCCGGCGGTGCAACCGCTTTTGTTTGGCGAATTGCTTCCAAAAAGCTCTTCACCTTCACAAACTCGTCATCGGTAAGCCATAGCTCATGTGGCTTGCGGCCAAGGTCTCGCTGGCGGATTCGCCATGCGGCCATTCTGCGTTTTGTCCCCTCTTGCTCACCTTTGGTGCGATAGCGATTCGGCACTCGCTTGTCCTCATTTCTACTGCCATTGCTCTCATTAAACCATATCTAGATATGGCGTCAAGTTGCTCTTTCGGCGTTACCTCCAACCCGCTTTGTGCTGCCATTTTGGTAAGCCCAGGCTTCCCACCAGCTTCGCTGCTCCCAGCGTGGTCAAAAACGTGTGAATGACCGCCTGAAATGGTATGAATTGTTATTATCTCGTATTATTTATTATTATAAATCAATTACTTATGCTTGATTTCCGCAAAACACGGGCGTAACCTGTCGTCATCTCCACGACAACAGCGAGCGCCGTGAAAACAGTCACCAAGGTTGTTCACCCGGGCCAGATCATCCGACTGAAGTTGCAGATCCTGGGTGTCAGCATTAGCGAGGCAGCCCGGGCGCTGAGCATCAGCCGCACGCACTTCTCGGACATCGTGAATGGTCACGCCGGCATCAGCGCCAGCCTAGCGCTACGCCTATCGCTAGGCCTCGGTGGTGCGGCCGAGGAATGGCTGCGTCACCAATTGGACTACGAGCTGCACGTGGCACGGGGTCGCTTCCTGGCGATCTCCCGCCAGGTGAGGAAGATCAACTTTCTGAGGTAGCCCCCATGAAAAAAACCATTCTGGCCGCATCCATCGCCATCGCGCTCCTGGTGGGTGCGGCTCCTGCCCGGGCCTGCTGTGGCGACGGCGCAGCCGCTGCGGCAGGCGCGGAGACCGCTGGCGCTATGGTCGCCGGCGCGATCGAGAGCAGCAAGCTGGTCATTGTCGCATGGCTCGAACGCCTGAATATCACGATCGCCACCGGATTCGGCAAGGTGATGGCGGAGATCCAGCGGCAAACCGCCTCAATCAGAGCAATGGAGGAAGGCAATGCCGCTGTTCAGTCTCAATTCTTCATGGAGCGAGCGCGCGCCGAGGCCCAAGTCAAATATGAATTGTCGCCTCGGATTTGCTTTGAGACCGCCGGCGGTGCCTCCGCGACGGTAGCGGCCGGCGAGGTGAAGGAAACATTGAACGAGCTGAACCGCGACTTCGCGCGGCGAACAATGTTCACTCCGAACACGTCGGCTGCTGTGAGAAGACTCTATGACGAGCATGCAACCAAGTATTGTTCGGCGCAAGACGAAGCTCTCGGCCGTTGCACGGCGGTCGATTCACAGTTGCAGAATGCTGATGTGCGCGCCGATGCGGCGCTTAACACGGCGAGCTACACCCCCGCACAGATTGATGCGGCGCGAGCGTTCGTCAATAACGTTGCCAACCCGATGCCGACACAGAACATCCCCATGGATTGGGAAAGGACAGCGCAGGGGAAAATGTTCGTTGCCGGTCAGTACGTCGAGCAGGCCCGGGGATCAGTCGCCGCCAATTCGTTGAATGCCGCCATCGCGGCCCGCACGCCGGTTCAGGGCTTGGGGACGGCCGCCATGCTGAACAAGGCCGATGTCAGCGAGCTGGAGCTGATGGAGAGCCAGGTGCGGGGACGTTTCGAGTCACCTGGTTGGTACTCGATGATCGCCGGGTTTTCGCTCGAAAACCTGCAGCGCGAGGTCGTGAAGATCCGCGCCCTGCAGGCCCGGATGGATCTCGCCGAATACCGACGTATGGAGCGAATCGAGGCCGTACTGGCGACGCAACTCGCGATCGCAGTCAAACAGGATTCGGAACAGCGCCAGCGCGAGCTTCGGGCAGCGGCAGCAAAAGCTGGCCAATAAAGGAAAGGGGATGCACCAATGAAAACCACCGTAATTGACCGCGCCACACATAAGGCCTTCGGCTACGTGCTCCTATTCACGGCGCTGTTCTTTCCCTTTGGCCAGCATCGCCTCTGGATGCGGCGACCAGGCTGGTGGGCATATCCGGTGCTGTTCGGCATAGTGCTGCTTGGTCTCTGGCTCCATGCCACTGGCCACAGCGCCGCATGGCGGCTGCTTTGCTTGCCCTTCGTCGGCCTGTTCATTCTCGATGCACTTACGTTGCTTGCTTGGCCCTGGCCAGTCATGCCGGCCGACAACACCATTAACGAGGATACCAGGCCATGAAACGGATCTTGCTCGCTCTGCTGCTCGCTGCGCCGGCGCTTGCCCTCGCCACCGGCAGCGGACTCAATCAGTTCACACCGCCGCCTGGCGACACGTCGGTAGACTTCCTGCATGAGATTTTCGGCAACATCGTAAACATAGCTTCTTCCGGTGAAGCCACCGGGGGCTTGGATGCTGTCGACGTGTTAGGCCAAATGATGGCGGTGTTCAATACCGCCGTCCTTTTTCTTGGCATGGTCTTCGTCGCCTACACGACCATCAAGGGCACCGTCGATTCAGCGCACGACGGGGAGATTTTGGGCAAGAAGATGTCGGAAATCTGGATACCGATCCGCACGGTAGGCGGCACCGCCCTGATACTGCCCTTGGCCTCGGGGTATTCCACTCTCCAGATCGGTGTCCTGTGGCTGGCCCTCCAAGGTGTCGGCATCGCCGATGCGATCTGGTTGGCAGCGATCAACCAGATCTCCAATGACAGCATGATCGCCAACCCGATCCTTCCGGATGCGAGGCCGCTGGCGGCCAACATCCTCCGCTTCGAGGTTTGCGCGGCCGCAATGAACAAGCAGTACGCAGACTCGAACCGTAGCACCCGCATTCAGGCAATGGCGGTGCCACGCACGATGTCGAACACCGGGGATATGGGGAACGTCAATCTCCTGGATGTGATTCCGGCCGTTGGCATCTACAACGCCGTGAGTAACTATGCGAATTCGCACTACACCGTTGTGGACTACAAGTGGCGTGCCGTGGACGACAGCGGCAACACTGACGGTACCTACATAAACCCAGACGTATGCGGCGGGATTTCCTGGAACGAATCATGGGAATCGTCCGAGGGCAACGCCAACACCAACGTCATCAAGGCTCCGATCCTGACTGCGCACGCGAGCGCTGTGCAAAGCATGATCACCGAGTTGCACCCGGTGGCGCAGCAGATCGTCGCCGGCCAGAAGCCCGCCGTCGGCGCGATTGACACCGCGACGGCGAACTACATCTCCGAACTACGCGACGCCGCCCGACTGGCAGTGCAGAACACAAACGACAAGGCCCGTGCGGACTTCCTCCATACAGCCGAGAGCAGCGGCTGGATATTCGCTGGCACTTGGTACAACCACATCGTCAAGATGAACGATGTCATGCAGTCGACGCTAAACAGCCTGCCTTCATCCGAGCCGATCTCGATCGTCGATGGACGTGAGACTCGGGAGGCGCTGCAGAATTACCAGGATGCGATGGCGGTCGCGGACGAGTATGCCAAGAACCGGATCGCGGGCGTAAGGAACGTCTACTACCAGGAAACCAACGTGCGCGCTCCGCAAGATGGCGAGGGCGCATGGGAATACATCAAGAAGCTGATCTCGGCCCCGTTCATGGGAGCGATCAATCAGATGACGGAAGAGATTGCCGGTTCCAACCTCAATCACATTAGCCAGATGAAGAGCTTCGGCGACACCATCGTTACGGCAGGCTGGGCGCTGGCGGGAACCCTCGCCGCTGCGGCCGGCGTATCGGGTTCTGGAGCCGGTAAGCTGCTCGGAGCCGTAGCCTTCGATGCCGGCGCTGCTCTGGGCATCCTGTCCGGCGTCTTCACATTTATGATCATCGGCCTGCTCTTCTTCGGGGTCACGCTCTCGACGTATGCGCCAATGATCCCATTCATCACATGGATCGCGTCGGTCGTCAACTGGTTCGTCCTCCTAATCGAGGCGGTACTGGCCGCGCCGATCTGGGCGGTCGCCCATATCCACCCGGACGGGGATGATGCGGTCGGCCGGGGCGGACAGGGTTACATGATGATCCTGTCCCTCATCATGCGCCCGGCGCTGATGCTGTTCGGCCTGATCACGGCCATGTTGCTGACCCAGCCCGTCACCGGCCTGGTGAATGCCGGCTTCATGTCGGCGGTCTCGGGCGTCCAGGCGGACTCGACCACGGGTCTGGTGTCGTTTTTCGCCTATGTGGCCATCTACGTGATCATGATGACCACGGTGCTGCATACCGTGTTCTCGCTGATCCACTGGATTCCCGACAACGTGCCCCGCTGGATCGGCGCACATGTCTCGGGCGGCCCGGCCAGCCCGGATCAGAAAGAAAAGGAAGCTGGCCATGTGTTTGCTGCTGGCGTCAGCCACGCAGAACGTGGCGTCGGACAGGGCGGCGGGAAGCCGCAATCAAAGTCGACGCCCAAAGCGCCAGATGAATTGACCTCGGCGCAGAAGGAAAACGAGATGAGGGAGCACTTCCCACGGGTCGACTAAAAAGCAAAGGCCGCAGAACGCGGCCCTTTGCTTTAGATGAATCCTGAATCCGTAAATACCTATTTATTTAAGATCTTCCGAACCGTGTTGGTCGTTGGGTCAATCTGATACCCACTCGCCCGATAACTCGCGGCCTGTGCAGTTTCGCCGATCTCCTTAATCCTTTTGAGAATCGGGTGATTCGGGGCAATCTCGCTCAAAATGTCGCGCAGCGCTCGCTGCTGCGCGTCTCGCGCCGCCAGCAGGGCTTTTATATGGATGGTGTCACTTTGCACCTCCGAGAGGCGCGCCTGCAGTCGATTGCTAAACGACTGCCATTGAGCAATCGCATCGTCGTCGATCCGTTCCTGCGCGTCAGCAGTACGGCGCGCGGCACGCTGACCTGCCAGAAAATCAAGTTGGCTCATGTTCATCGCTGCACCCCCATTTCGCATTTGATAAGCATACACCGTCACACTGGCTTCGGCTTTGATAATTCGGCCACAAGGGCCAAATCGTCACCATCCGGTTCGTAGCCAGTAACCTCAACGCCCTGGCGCTGCGCTTCAAGCCAGGTAGCTCTCCTGAACTCCACGGAGCCCTT
Organism: uncultured Rhodocyclaceae bacterium; assembly: GCA_964475635.1. Taxonomy (GTDB): domain Bacteria; phylum Pseudomonadota; class Gammaproteobacteria; order Burkholderiales; family Rhodocyclaceae; genus Desulfobacillus. The sequence continues at coordinate 82,960 of CAYYXS010000015.1, read as the reverse complement.
GGCCTCGATTTCCGTCCATCCCTTCTCACGGGCGAGCTGCAGCGCTGCACGGATCGCCGTCTCGCTGGTGCTGCGCATGCTGATCCGATCGCCCAGATCCTCAAATGCGACGGTACCGCGCTTGCGCCAGCAGTAGGCCCCATCGTCATCGACCAGGAACACCAGATCGAGCGTCCGCCGGCGCGGGGATTTCGCTGGCGGCTCGCCAGCGCTCACCTTCGCGATCGAGGCCTCGACCTCCGGCCTTGCGCGCTCAGTGTCCGCCAGGCGCTCGATGATCGCCTGGTGCGCCGCGTGGTCAAAACCAGTTTTCTCAGCCAGCCGTGCCCACTTGTATCTCGATCCGAGGTTCGAGGCCTTCATCACTTCGCCTTCGAGGCAGAACGAAAATCCGTTCATCCGGCCCGTCTTGGCCACGTTGGGCAGCAGCGCCATCCCCTGGGCCTCGCAGGCCTGCACGAACGCCTCGAAGCTCCCGGCCTTCATCGCCTGGTTGAGGATCTTCTGCATCTTGACCTTTACCGAGGGCTTGCCGGTGCGCTTTTCCTTCTCATCCTGGCCACGGATTTTCCGGGGCTGGTCGGGCTCGGCCTCCAGGCCCGGGGTCAATTTCAGGCCGAATTCCTTTTCGAGCTGCTGCGTCGATTCGATGGCCAGGAACACGTCATTCTTACCGTGCCACACCGTCCCATCCAGGGCGATCCGGTTGAGGATGAGGTGCACATGGTCATGGTCGGTGTCGTCATGCCTCACCGCGAGCCACTGGTGCTTGCTGGCGTCTAGGCCCATGTTACGCAGGTGCTGCTCGGCAATTTCTTCCCATGCATCGGTAAGCTCATCAGCAGGCAACGCCATTGAGCAATGCCAGACCGGCTTTTTGATATCCGGCCGGAGCCGCCGGCCACACGCGAACTCACGCGCCAGCTCGCGCGGATCTCGACCGGCCATGTTTCCCCCGGCGATCCGTGCCCGGTTGGGCTTGTTCTTCTCGCCCGGGCCAAAAGCATAATCCAGGAGGCCTCGGAAGCCATTCCCCCGGCGAACCTTCGCCTTCACGGCGCTTTCCCCTCTAGTTCGATGACGCGCAGCGCCAGGTTCTTGACGACATCGGCCAGGCGACGGACAAAAGCCTCGTCGACCCCGGTGGCCACGCCAGCGTTGAGATGGTGCGCGATCTGGTTGAGGTTGCCGCCCATCTTGGCCAGCTCCAAGTAAGACTCGCGATTGACCTCGGGGATCTGCGCTGGTGGGGAAACGACCCTGTTGAGTGCGGCCTGGCGCACAAATGTCGCCGGCGGTAGTCCGGCTTCTGCTGCCTTCATTTCCACGCGCGCACGCTCGGCTGGCGTAAGTCTGATCGCCATCACCCGCCGCAGCTCGTAGCTTGCCGATTCCCCCATCACGACCACCAAATTCCACCAGGCGGGGGAGCGAAGCGTCCCGCCAGCCCCGCAGGGCAAGGTTCGACTGCGGATGGAGCGCCATAGGCGCGTAATACGCAGTCATACCTTGCTACCAACCAATTGCCAGCATCACTGCAATATGTCATCAGTGTCACCGATAATGCGATGCCAAAAACGGCAACGATGCGAGGTCAAAAACAGCTTCATTCCTCGATTTCGGCGGCATCCCGTAGTCGTTTTTGACCACGATCACACCCCTTGCACCGCTGCCGTGGTCAAAAACGACTACATCGCCTGCAACCGTGGCTCTTTTTGACCTCACTGCGCCAGGCCGTGGCCAAAAATGGCTTCGGTTGATCGACGTGCCGCGCGCGCATAACTCCTCCTCACCGCTCATGCGATGATCTCCTGGGCATTGATGCGACCAGTACGCAAGGCGGCGGCGAGCGCGGCGGCGCGTTGTCGCTGAATTTCGGGTGGAAGAATTGACTGCACCTCGGCGTCGCGCTTGGCTTCTTCTGCGGCGCGACGCTCCGCCATCTCGGCTGCGCGCTGGGCTCGCTCTAGCTCTTCGGCGACAAGCGCCGGTACCGGCGATGTTGGTTTGCCTACCGAATTGTTACGACCCTTCACGGTGGCAACGGCGGCGGCAATCTGTTCAGCAGGAAATAGGGCCTCAATTTCGGTAGCCGCCTTATCCTCGTCCGGATACCAGCACTCGATTTTGCTGGCAGTGCGCTTCGGGTGCTTTCGCTTCTGATTCAGGCCGGCAGCAGCAGCATCGGCTGCGCCGACTGAGCAGTGCGTGTTCGCACGTGCTGCTGCTTCTTTCTTTAAATCTTCTTCTACTTCTATACCTCCATAGGGGACTCCCGGAATCAGTCCCGAATCCGGGCCCGGTTTGGGGAGTCCCCGGAAGTCCCGGTTTTGTAACTCGCCGGAACTCCCGGTTTCGGGAGTTGCCAGGAGCTGTTTCAGTCCAGCGATGTCCAGTGAATATTCAACTCTGGTCTCCCAGTTTCTCCGGCCCATCGTGGTCTCTTCATTGCGGTGGATCACGCCAGCGCCAATAAGGTCTTTCAGCGCCTGATCAACCATGTGCTTGCCGACGATCCCCTCAAGCTCGGCAATAATGCGCGCCCTGCTGGCCAGCGGTTGGCCAGGTGTGTCATGAGCCCGGTCGAGGAAGTCAAGTAGGCCAAGCACCGCCGCACCGGCAATACCAAAGCGACGCACCGCCCAGTGGTACAGGGATACAAAGCGTGAGCCTGGCGGATGGGGAATGCGGCTCGTGCGGCTCATGTTGACGCTCCCGCAAGGGCAGAGCGTCGTGCAGCGACCTCTTCGGACTTCGTAAGCCGTCCCGGCTTCGATCGCGGTAACGACTTACCAGCCTGCTCCCGATGCTGAGCCAGCCAAGCCAGCACGTCAGTTAGCAGCCAGCGAGGGGATTTTGTGCCTGGCGGAGTACAGGCGGGAGGAAGCGTTGTTGGCTTGCGGCAGCGATCAGCCTGCAGCGATGCTACGGAACGGCCAAGCAGGAGAGATAGATGGTCGTACCCGAAAGCAGGCGGGAAATCGACCTTGATTGCCGGATCGCCAGCGAGATCAGTATGAGTGGACATGACTTAGCCCTCGGCCGGAGTGCTACCCCGGCGGCGTCCACGGTCGCCATGAAAGCTAAATCACGAAAGGCCTAAGGTTCTGCGTTGGGCGGTTCAACTTCTTCCCGGCGTTCATCTGGTACTTCTTTGGCCGTGGCCATTTCCCAGCGTCGGGGGGTTTCTACCCGCTTGAGCCCTTCCGCATGTCCCTAAGACATTCCACTATTGGCAGGGAGCCGGGCCTACGGCTTTGCCTCGGGAGCCGCTCGGTTAACCAACATCCCCTCGCGGCACAGGTAGTTAAGGCTACCTGTAAGAATTGCGCCTAGCCTACTAGGCAATAAAACAGATGTCAATGGTTTGCTGTGACAATCAAGATTCTTAACGCCCATGATTAAAAAGGCGTGTCACCATAGCGTCACAGAACACTGTGACAAATGAGTGCAATACGAGTGTCTATCGAGTGCAAGCCAATGCAGCTTAGCGCCTTACCAGTACTAGCATTGAGCAACTTGAAACCCGCATGAAAAGATGCCATGATGCGGCTTGTCGAGCCGCATCAGGCGTTCGTAGGCGTCGAGGCGCTGGCGCAGGGTAAGTTCGGACATGGGCGGATTTTACACCGGCAGGGCCGGCTCTGAATCACGTGCGGCGGCGCCGTCCTGCGCAGACTGACTTTTTCCCGCGCTGGAGGCGGGTGCTAGAATCGGCCGTCATAGGGGGAGGGATAGCCGCGTGGCGCTGAGCGAAGCCGACACCTGCCGGAAATACGTCGTTCCGCAGCTCCAGGCCGCTGGCTGGGACGACGAGCCGCATTCCATCGCCGAGCAGCGCTCCATCACCGACGGCCGCATCGTGCCGGTCGGCAAGGGCTTCATGCGCAAGCCGCCGCGCCGCGTCGATTACCTCCTGCGCTACGAGCGCAACTTCCCCCTCGCCGTCATCGAGGCCAAGGCCCTCTACAAAACCGCAGGAGAGGGCTTGCAGCAGGCCAAGGCTTACGCCGAGATGCTCGGCCTCAAGTTCGCTTACGCCACCAACGGCCACGACATCATCGAATTCGACTGTTTCACCGGCCGTGAAACGCTCATCGCGAACTACCCGGCCCCGGCCGAACTCTGGGCGCGCTACCGCGCCGGCAGCGCGCTGAGCGACGACTCCGCCGCCCATCTCCTGACGCCGATGAACCATACCGTCGGCAAGGGCGAGCGCTACTACCAGGAGATCGCCGTCAATCGCGCCGTGGAAGGCATCCTGGGCGGGAAACGCCGCCAGTTGCTCACCATGGCCACCGGCACCGGCAAAACCGCCGTCGCCTTCCAGATCTGCTGGAAACTCTGGAATGCCCGCTGGAACCGCAACGCCGAGCACCGCCGGCCGAAAATCCTCTACCTCGCCGACCGCAACATCCTCGTCGACCAGCCCAAGGACGGCATGTTCGCCCCCTTCGGACTGGCGCGCTGGAAGATCGAGGGCGGCGAGGCCGTCAAGGGCCGCGAGATGTATTTCGCCATCTACCAGGCGCTGGCGCGGGACGAGCGCCGCCCCGGTCTGTATCGCGAGTTCCCGCCCGACTTCTTCGATCTGGTCATCGTCGACGAGTGCCATCGCGGCAGCGCGCGCGAGGATTCCAACTGGCGCGAAATCCTCGCGTACTTCGAGCCCGCCTACCAGCTCGGCATGACCGCCACGCCGCTGCGCGAGGACAACCGCGACACCTACCTCTACTTCGGCAACCCGATCTACGAATACAGCCTGCGCCAGGGCATCGAGGACGGCTTCCTCGCGCCCTACCGCGTGCACCGCGTCATCACCGAATGGGATGCCGCCGGCTGGCGCCCGAGCAAGGCCGAACTGGACCGCTACGGACGCGCCATCCCCGACGACGAATACCAGACCAAGGATTTCGAGCGCATCGTCGCGCTGCGCGCCCGCACCGACGCCATCGCCCGCCACCTGACCGAATTCCTCAGGAAGACCGACCGCTACGCCAAGACCATCGTCTTCTGCGTCGACCAGGAGCACGCCGACGAGATGCGCCGCGCGCTCAACAACCTCAACGCCGATCTCGTCCGGAAGCATCCCGACTACGTCTGCCGCGTCACCGCCGACGAAGGCGACATCGGGCGCGGCCACCTCGGCCGCTTCCAGGACGTGGAAACGCAGGCGCCGGTCATCCTCACCACCTCGCAACTGCTCACCACCGGCGTCGACGCCCCCACCTGCAAGAACGTGGTGCTGGCCCGCGTCGTCGGCTCGTTGAGCGATTTCAAGCAAATCATCGGCCGCGGCACCCGCGTGCGCGACGACTACGGCAAGCTCTGGTTCAACATCGTCGACTACACCGGCTCGGCCACGCGCCTGTTCGCCGACCCCGATTTCGACGGCGACCCGGCGCGCATCACCGAGGAGGAGCTGCTGGCGAACGGCGAAACGAAGGCGCTGGTCGAGTATGTCATCGCTCAGGAGCCCGGCGACGCCGTGCCGGAAGTCAACGAGCCGCCCGCCGAAGACCGCCGCAAGTTCTACTTCGACGGCGGCCGCGTCGAGATCGCCGCGCATCTGGTTTACGAACTCGACCCCGACGGCAAGCAGCTTTCCGTCGTGCGCTACACCGACTACGCCGCCGTCAAGCTGCGCACCCTCTGCCCTACCGCGCCCGAGCTGCGCACCCGTTGGGCCGACCCGGAACAACGCGCCGAGATCATCGGCCGCCTGGCCGAGCGCGGCGTGAGCTTCGACGAGCTGGCCGACCAGGCCCAGCAGCCCGAAGCCGACCCCTTCGACCTGCTCTGCCATCTCGCCTTCAACGCACCGCTGCGCACCCGGCGCGAGCGCGCCCAGCGCCTGCGCTCGGAGCGCAAGGATTTCTTCGAGCGCTTCGGCCCGGATGCCCGCGCCATCCTCGACGAGCTGCTGGAGAAATACGCCGAGCACGGCGCAGCGCAGTTCGTCATCCCCGACGTGCTCAAGGTGCCGCCGGTATCCACGCATGGGAATGTCAGCGAAATCATCCACATTTTCGGTGGAGCAGATAGACTGCGCGCCGCCGTGACCGAATTGCAAAACCTACTCTATGCCGCGTAAAACCACGAAACAACCCGCTGCCCCGCTCACCACCGCCCAGTCCCTCGGCAGCCTCCTGAAATCCGCGCGCGACATCATGCGCAAGGACAAGGGCCTGAACGGCGACCTCGACCGTCTGCCGATGCTCACCTGGATCATGTTCCTCAAGTTCCTCGACGATCTGGAACTGCAGCGCGAAGACGAGGCGGTGCTCGCCGGCAAGCGCTTCCGCGCGGCTGTGGAGTCGCCCTACCGCTGGCGCGACTGGGCGGCCGATCCCCAGGGCATGACCGGCGACGACCTCATCGCCTTCATCGGCCAGGACGAGGCCGTCGGCCCAGACGGCAAACGCGGCCAGGGCCTCTTCGCCCATCTGCGTTCGCTCACCAGCGCCAACGGCGACAATCGCCGCGACGTCATCAGTACCGTCTTCCGCGGCGTGCAGAACCGCATGGTCAGCGGCTACCTGCTGCGCGACGTGGTGAACAAGGTCTCCGCCATTCATTTCACGTCGAGCGACGAGTTGCACACCCTGGGCAGCCTCTACGAATCCCTGCTGCGCGAGATGCGCGACGCGGCGGGCGACTCCGGCGAGTTCTACACGCCGCGCGCCGCGGTGCGCTTCATGGTCGAGGTCACTGACCCGCGCCTGGGCGAGACCGTGCTCGACCCCGCCGCCGGCACCGGCGGCTTCCTTGTCGAAGCCTACAGCCATCTTTTCGCGCAGGTGAAAACCGTGCCGCAGCACAAGCTGCTGCAGAACGAATCGCTCTTCGGTTTCGAGCCCAAGCCCCTGCCCTATCTGCTCTGCCAGATGAACCTGCTGCTGCACGGCATCGAGCGGCCCTGGATCGACCCGGGCAATTCCTTGCGCTACAAGCTCACCGAGATCGGCGAGGCCGAACGCCAGGACGTCATCCTCACCAACCCGCCCTTCGGCGGCGAGGAGGAGAAGGGCATCCAGGGCAACTTCCCCGAGGACCGGCAGACGGCGGAAACCGCGCTGCTCTTCCTCCAGCTCATCATGCGGCGGCTCCACCGCCAGCCGACCAAGGCGGGCCGCCCGGCGCGCGCGGCGGTGGTCGTGCCCAACGGCACCCTCTTCGGCGACGGCGTCTGCGCCCGCATCAAGGAAGAACTGCTCAAGGAGTTCAACCTGCACACCATCGTGCGCCTGCCCAATGGCGTCTTCGCGCCTTACACGTCCATCCCCACCAACCTCCTCTTCTTCGACCGAGCCGGCCCGACCAAAGACGTGTGGTACTACGAACAGCCGCTGCCCGAGGGGCGCAAGAACTACACCAAGACCCAGCCGATCCAGTTCGAGGAATTCCACGACTGCCTGGCGTGGTGGGGGAAACGCGAGGAAAATGCGCGCGCCTGGAAAGTCCCCGCCGCAGAGCTGCTGGCCAACAACTGCAACCTCGACCGCAAGAACCCGAGCGCGAAGGAAGACGTCACCCATCTGCCGCCGGAGGAGCTTGTGGCAAGCATCCTCGACAAGGAGCGGCGCATCGCGGAGATCGTCGGGAAGATTCAGGGTCTGCTGGCGAAGAGCGGGGCATGAGCAGGCATTTGCCGAAGGTGCGGCTAGGTGAGGTGCTTCGGCACCGCAAGGAATTCATCACTATCGACGACATGGAAACCTATCGGCGGCCGCGGGTGCAGTTGCACGCGCAGGGCATCGTGCTACGCGACGAAGTGCCAGGCTCGCTCATCAAGACCAAGAAGCAGCAGGTTTGCCGCTCGGGCGAATTTCTTGCCGCCGAGATCGACGCGAAGGTCGGCGGTTTTGGCATTGTGCCGGATGCACTGGACGGTGCCGTCGTCAGCAGTCACTACTTTCCCTTTGAGCTCGACTCGGCCAAATTGGAACGCCGCTATCTCGACTACTACATCCGCACGCACGCCTTTCGAGATCAAGTCGAAGCACAGGGTTCCACGAACTACGCAGCAATTCGACCTGCACATGTGCTGGGCTATGAAATCCCCCTGCCACCCCTCGCCGAGCAGCGCCGCATCGTGGCGCGCATCGAGGAACTAGCCGCCCAAATCCACGAGGCCCGCGCGCTGCGTAAGCAATCAACCGAAGAAACCGAAGCGTTGATTGATCGTGCAAGAGCGAAAGCCTTTGAAAAGGCGGCCGCCAAAGGAACGTCGACGCTTTCAGACTCCGCCATCCTGGAGCGTGGAAGGTTTTCTCACCGACCGAGAAACGATCCAAGGTTTTTCGGTGGAGATCATCCCTGGATTCAGATTGGCGAGATAGAGGCCAGCGGAAAGCATATCCGTGCATGGAGTGCGACCCTCAACGACGATGGGCTTGCTATCAGTAAGAAATTCCCGAAAGGCACTGTGCTCGTCAGTATCGCCGCAACTATTGGGGCAGTCGGAATACTCGATTTTGATTGCTGTGTCCCAGACAGCATCGTAGGAGTTACCCCAAACGCCGGGACAGACAGCGAGTACCTTTATCATTTCCTCGCTTACATTCGCACCCATTTGGAATCCGTTGCTCCGCAGAGTGCTCAGAAAAATATCAACCTTCAGATTCTGTCCCCGTTGCCTGTTCCCAACCTTCCGCATGCCGAACAACGCCGCATCGTCGCCGAACTCGACGCCCTCCAGGCCGAAGTCGACACCCTGAAACGCCACCAGGCCGAAACAGCCGCCGAGCTCGATGCCCTGCTCCCCGCCCTCCTCGACCGCGCCTTCAAGGGAGAACTCTGATGCTCGATCTCGTTACTGCCACCCGTTTCGATGGGCGCGTGAAATCGGGCAAAACGATACCCATCCTGCTGACCTGCCTGCGTGAGAATGGCGACGAGGTGGAAGCGGTCACCAAGCTGTCCGGCCGCTGCGAGCGCGGCGTCGGCAATCTGGTCGCCGAAGCGATCGCCGCCCTGCTCGCAGCCGATCTCGACCTGCCGGTTCCGGAACCCTTCCTCGTGCGGCTCGATCCGGAGTTCGTTGCCGGCCTGACCGATGCGGAGGTTCGCAGCAACGCCCAGAGGAGTTCTCCTGTCGGCTTCGGTTCGAAAAAGCTGCCGCCCGGCTTCGCCACCTGGCCGCCCGGAAAGCCGATACCGCGCAGCCTGCGCAGTGCAGCGCTGGAGATATTTGCATTCGACGCGCTGATCCAGAATGCCGACCGCAGACCGGACAACGCCAACTGCCAGTGCGATGGCAGCAGCTTTGCCATTTTCGACCATGAACTCGCCTTTCTCACGGAGGGCATCATCGGCTGGCAACCGCCCTGGGAAACCGGCGCACTGGAATTCTTCAGGCACAACGGCGGGCATCTGTTCTTCGATCAGCTCCGGAGCGGCGAATGCCATCTCGACCGGCTGGCAGGCGCCTGGGAAGCCATCACCGATGCCCGGCTTAGGGAGTATGAAGCCGCATTGCCGCAGGAGTGGGGTGCGGACGGCGGGGTGGCGAAACAGGCGCTGGTCTATATTGGAAACGTCAGGGATAATATCGAGCCCGCACTCGCGGAGATTGCGAGGGTATTGAAATGAAACAGCTTTCCTACACCTACACGGTGCTCCGCTACGTCCACGACACGACCACGGGCGAATTCGTCAACGTGGGCGTGGCTCTGTATGCGCCGGAAGCCAAATATGCCAGCGCCCTCTGTCGCGCCACCCAGGGGCGGTTGAGCAGGGTCTTTCCAGGCATGCATGGCGAGCATTTCAAATCGCTGATGCGTTACATCCAGGCCCGGTTTGAAGAACTCGGTGCGCAACTGGCCGGCGAATTGCCTCTGACCAGTCCGGAGAGCGTCATGGAACTCGCGCAGGCGGTGCTGCCAAAGGACGACAGCTCGCTGCAATGGTCGCCCGCAGGAAGCGGTCGCTGCGCAGACCCGGCCGAGACCCTGGAGCGGTTGTTCGAGCGGATGGTGACCCGGTACGACGAACCTGCCCCGCGAAAACGCCGCACCGAAGAGGATGTATGGCGTCATTTCAAGCGCGATCTGGAAGAGCGCCGGCTCCTGCACCGGTTCGAGCCGAAAACCATTGCCGTCCAGGACGACGAGGTGGAATTCGATTACGCCTGGAAAAACGGCGTCTGGCATTGCCTTGAGCCCATTTCCTTCGACCTGGCCGAACCCGACAGCATCCGGGACAAGGCGCACCGCTGGCTCGGACAAATGACCAGCGTCCGCACATCCGAGGAAAAATTCCGGCTCTACCTGCTCGTCGGACAACCGCAGCATGACGAATTGCGGCCGGCGTTCGACAGCGCCCTCAGCATCCTGCGCAAGATTCCGGTGGAGAAGGAAATCTTCCTTGAGCGGGATAGCGACAGGCTGGCGGATCTGATTGCCGAGGAAGTTGCTTCTCACGAGGCTGCCCTGCCAAACGAGTAAGTAAGGTTTCCATCCCCCAAGGACGCCCCCATGTTCAACGAACGCAAAGCCGCCCAGATCGCCTCGTGGTTCCTGCGCCAGGAGCATAACGGGCGCATGCCCCACCTCAAGCTCATGAAGCTGATGTACCTCGCCGACCGTGAGGCCATGGCGGAATTCGGCTTCCCTCTGACCGGCGATAAGGTTGTGGCCATGCCGCATGGCCCGGCCCTGTCCCTGACGCTGAACTACATCAACGGCGATCTGGAATCCTCCGAGGATGGCTGGGAGTCCTGGATCAGCGACCGGGAAAACCATGAGGTTGCCCTGCGCCAGCGACCCGCCGGCCATGACCGGCTGGACGAGCTGAGCCCGGCCGATCTCGACGTGCTCGCCAAGGTGTGGCAGCGCTTCGGCGGCATGAGCAAGTATCAGATCCGGGACTACACCCACGATCATTGCCCGGAGTGGGACGACCCCCAGGGTTCTTCCAAGCCGATTTCCTTCCAGCGCATCTTCGAAGCCCTCGGCCGCACGCATGAGGAAGCAGAAGCGCTAGCAGCGCGCATCGAAGAGCAGCGCAACATCGACCGCGTATTCGCCGCCCTCTGACGATGTTTTTCGTTGTCAGGCGGGCGACGCTGTTGATCCCCTCCGGCCCGCCTGACGACCCGAACCGGAAACATCTCTTCATCTGCCTCACCGACCCCGTCGGGAACGCCCGGGACACACTACTGGTTTCCGTATCCACGATCCGGCCTGGCGAGCCCCACGACCCGACCTGCCGCCTCTTTCCCGGCGACCACCCCTTCATTCGGCACGAGAGTTACATGAATTACCGCTTCGCCCGCATCGAGCCGGCGCTGAAAATAGAGAATGGTGTGCAGCAAGGCCTGTTTATCCCGCAGCAAGCATTGGATGGAGCGGTTTTTGCGCGGGTATGCAAGGGGCTCGCCGAGTCGCGCTTCGTGACGCCGCATATCCTCGAATTCTACGAGAAGGCAGCCGGGCGATGAGCATGTCCAGCAAGATCGAATGGACGGAGCAGACCTGGAATCCGACGGTCGGGTGCACGAAGATATCCCCGGGCTGCAAGCACTGCTACGCGGAAAAGATGGCCTTGCGCCTCCAGGCGATGAGCATGCGCGGTTATGAAAACGGCTTCGGCCTGTCGCTGATGCCGGAGCGGCTGGCCGAGCCGCTGGAGCGCCGCAGGCCGACGATCTACTTCGTGAACTCCATGTCGGATCTGTTTCACGAGGAAGTGCCGTTCGAGTACATCGACAGGGTGTTCGACGTGATGAAACGGGCGCACCAGCATACCTTCCAGGTGCTGACCAAGCGCGCCGAGCGCATGGCCGATTACTGCCGGGGCAAGATGATTCCGCCCAACGTCTGGCTGGGGGTGTCGGTCGAAGACAGGAAACACGGATTGCCCCGCATCAAGCTGCTGCGCGGCATCGATGTCATGGTGCGCTTTCTTTCCGTCGAGCCGCTGCTGGAAGACCTTGGCAAACCCGATTTGCGCGGCATCCATTGGGTCATCGTAGGCGGCGAATCCGGCAGCAAGGCCCGGCCGATGCAGCGGCTTTGGGTGGACGGCGTCAAGCGCCAGTGCGACAAATACGGTGTGCCGTTCTTCTTCAAGCAGTGGGGCACCTGGGGTCCGGACGGGCAGAAGCGCTCGAAGAAAACCAACGGCCGCACTTACAAAGGCCGGCTATGGGATGCCATGCCGGCGTGAGCGATTTCGGGCAAAAGTCAGTCTGCGCAGGACGGCGATCGGCCGCGCACGCGATCCATTGAACGAGCGTGAATCACATGCTTACCCCGGCAGGGGGAGAATCATCCGCCGGGTAGCAGGGCGTGGCGCCGCTTCGGGTGGTACAGGCTTCCGCGGGGCTCGAATTTTCCGTCCTCCTCGGCCTGGCGGTGGGTGAGAGCAACCCCCCAGCACTCCAACGAAAGCAGCAGCACCGCCATGTTGCGCATGAATATCCTTTGGCCAAAACGCTTCAATGCGGCGAATCGTTTTACGGGTTCTGGCCCGGGTTATTCTAAATTTGCTTTCCAAGCCTATGAGTTTTCAATTTTTCTTTATTTTGCAACAGGTTGCAACAATAGCCGTCCTTCTTTGCCGGCTCTCCGGAGCGGCGCCGATTTGACATACCATCCGCCTTGTGTCAAATATGGCTCGTGTATTTGACATAGCGTGGCGTTCAGTATCAACTTGCGCCGGCGGCTAACCAGCGTATGAATATCTCCGAATTCCAGGCGGGCGGCGAAGCGCAACAGTACCGGTACAGGTGCTTCCTGCCGAACCCGATCGACCGTGAATGGGTGCTGACCGAGCCGAGGATTCTGACCCTGCTCGAAGAGGCCAACCGGCTGCTCGGCGAGCTGAATGCCTATTCCCAACTGATTCCGGACGTGGATTTTTTCATCCGCATGCACGTCGCCAAGGAGGCCACGACCTCCAGCCGGATCGAAGGCACGCAGACGAATATCGAGGAGGCCCTGGTCGACGCCCAGGACATCGATCCCGAGAAGCGCAACGACTGGCAGGAGGTGCAGAACTATATCCGGGCGATCAACTTCGCCATCGAAAAACTCGGCACCCTTCCGCTGTCGAACAGGCTGCTGCGGGAGACGCACGCCATCCTGCTCGACGGCGTGCGCGGCAAGCACAAGCAGCCGGGCGAGTTCCGCACCAGCCAGAACTGGATCGGCGTCAGCCTGAAGCACGCCACGTTCATCCCGCCGCACCATGAACACGTGCCGGAACTGATGGGCGACCTCGAAAACTTCATGCACAACGACCGGATCCATGTTCCGCATCTGGTCAGGATCGCGCTCCTCCACTATCAGTTCGAGACCATCCACCCCTTCCTCGACGGCAACGGCCGCCTGGGCCGGCTGATGATCGTGCTCTATCTGGTCGGTTTCGGCTTGCTGGCAAAACCCGCGCTGTATCTCTCGGACTTCTTCGAGCGCCACAAGGGCGAGTACTACGACCACCTGATGGCGGTGCGCACCACCTCCAGGCTCTCCCCATGGCTGGACTTCTTCCTGGTCGGCGTTTGCGAGACGGCGGCGGCCTCGATCCAGGTCTTCAGGGACATCCTGTCGCTGAAGGAGCGTATCGAACGCGAAAAACTGCCCACGTTCCACATGCGCCGCCAGGCGAACGCGCAGGCACTGATGCGACGGCTATACCAGTCTCCGGTCGTCAGCATCAAGGTCGTGACGCGGTTTCTGGGCACGCAAACCAACACGGCCGCCACCCTGGTCCAGGACTTCGTCAAGCTCGGCATCCTGCGTGAATTTACCGGCGGCCGGCGCAATCGGCTTTTCATTTTCGACGAGTACGTCAGGCTGTTCATGGGCAGTTCGGCCGGGCAGCCCGAGGCGACATAAGACAACAGCCCGGTTCGGGAAAAAGTCAGTCTGCGCGAGACGGCGCTCAGGCTTTGAGCAGTTCCCGCCGCCCGCCCAGCCAGCGCTCGACGTGGCGGTCGGCGGCGTCTGGATAGTCCTTCAGCAGCAATTCTGCCGTCTCGCGCGCCGCGTCGAGCAGTTCGGCGTCGGCTTCGAGGTCGGCGTAGCGCAGCAGCGGCACGCCGCTCTGGCGACTGCCGAGGAATTCGCCAGGGCCGCGCAGATAGAGATCCTGGCGGGCGATCTCGAAGCCGTCGGCGTTTTCGAAGATCACTTTCAGGCGCGCGCGCGCCGTCTCACCGAGCGGATGGGCGTAGAGCAGGATGCACACCGAATCGTCTGCGCCGCGCCCCACCCGGCCGCGCAGCTGGTGCAATTGGGAAAGGCCGAAGCGCTCGGCGTGCTCGATCGCCATGAGCGAGGCGTTGGGGACGTCGACGCCGACCTCGATCACCGTCGTGGCGACCAGGAGTTGCACTTTTCCCGAAGCAAACTCGCCCATCACGGCGGCCTTCTCCCCGCCCTTGAGGCGGCCGTGCACCAGGCCGACGTTCACTCCGGGCAGCTCGGCGCGCAGGCGCTCGAAGGTGTCGACGGCGGTCTGCAACTGTAGCTTCTCGGATTCCTCGATCAGCGGGCAAACCCAGTAGGCTTGCCGCCCCTGCGCGCAGGCGTCGCGGATGCGGGCGACGACTTCGTCGCGGCGCGCCTCCGACACCAGCTTGGTGAGCACCGGCTTCCGGCCCGGCGGCAGCGCGTCGATGACGGAGACGTCGAGGTCGGCGTAGTAGCTCATGGCGAGGGTGCGCGGGATGGGCGTGGCCGACATCATCAACTGATGCGGGTTGACGCCCTTCTCGCGCAAAGTCAGCCGCTGGCGCACGCCGAAGCGGTGCTGCTCGTCGATGATGGCGAGGCCCAGCTTCGAGAAATCGACCGCCTCCTCGATCAGCGCATGGGTGCCGATGGCGAGCGGCGCGCGTCCCGTGGCAATGGCTTCGGCCATCGCGCTCTTCTCCTTCTTCTTCAGGCTGCCGGAGAGCCAGGCGATCTCCAGCCCGAGCGGCGCCAGCCATTGCGAGAGCTTGCGCCGGTGCTGCTCGGCGAGGATCTCGGTCGGCGCCATCAGCGCCGCCTGCAAGCCGTTCTCGACGGCGGCGAGCATGGCCAGCGCGGCGACGACGGTCTTGCCGCTGCCGACATCGCCCTGCAGCAGGCGCTGCATGGGATGCGGCTCGCCGAGGTCGTGCGCGATCTCGCCCCAGACATGCTGCTGCGCGGCAGTGAGCCGGAAGGGCAGCGCGGCGAGCAGCTTTTTCGTCAGCACGCCCTTCACAGGCAGCGGCGGCGCGGTCTTGGCGCGGCGCGCTTCATGCGCACGGCGCAGGCTGAGCTGCTGGGCGAGCAGCTCGTCGAACTTGATGCGCCGCCAGGCCGGGTGCGCGCGGTCGGTGAGCTCGTCGAGCGAGACGGCGGGCGTCGGGTGGTGCAGCAGCTCGATGCTGTCGGCGAAAGACGCCAGGTGAAACCTGCGGCGCAGCGCGTCGGGCAGGGTCTCGCCGAGGTCGGCCTCCTGCAGTGCGAGGTCGATGCATTTGCGCAGCGCCAGCTGCGAGAGGCCGGCGGTGGACGGGTAGATCGGCGTCATCGCTTCGGGCAGCGGTTCGCCCTCGGCGACCAGGCGGTAGCGCGGATGCACCATCTCGTCGCCAAGGAAGCCGCCGCGCGGCTCACCGAAGATGCGCAGCCTTCTCCCGGCGGCGAGCTGCTTCAACTGGCTGCCGTAGAAGTTGAGGAAGCGCAGCACCAGTTCGCCGCCGCCGGCATCCTGCACGCGCACCACCAGCTGGCGGCGCGGCCGGAACTGCACGGCGGATTCGGTTATCTCGGCCTCGACCTGGGCAGCGATGCCGGGCCGCAGGTCGGCGATGGCGGTGAGGCGGGTCTCGTCCTCGTAGCGCAGCGGCAGGTGCAGGGCGAGGTCGGCCGGCGTGCGGATGCCAAGCGTGGCGAGCTTCGCCGCCGTGGTCGGCGTGGCGCCGGACAGCGCCGCAGCCTTGCTCACCCCAGCACGAGCACCGCATCGACCTCCACCAGCGCGCCGCGCGGCAGCGCCGCCACCTGCACCGTGGCGCGCGCCGGATAGGGCTGGCCGAAGCACTGCGCCATGGCGTCATTCACCTTGGCGAAATTGGCCAGGTCGGTGACGTAGATGTTGACCTTGACGGCGTCGGCAAGCGAACCGCCGGCGGCCTCGGCGACGGCCTTGAGATTCTCGAAGACGCGGGCGATCTGCGCATCGATGCCTTCCGCCATCTGCATGGTGGCCGGGTCGAGGCCGATCTGGCCGGAGAGATAGACGGTGTTGCCGGCCTGCACGGCCTGCGAATAGGGGCCGATGGCGGCGGGTGCGCTGGCGGTTGCGATGATTCTTCTGCTCATGGCGGTTCCTTTTCTCAATGTTTTTGCGGCGGGATCAGCAGGCCGGGGCCGAGGCCAAGTTCCTTCAGCTTGCGCCGCGCCTCTTCGGCCTCCTTCTGCGTCCTGAAGGGGCCGACCTGGACGCGCGACTCGATGTAGGCGGGGATTCCCGCCTGCTCCAGTTTCACGCGCAGCTCTTCGGCATTGCCGGCGCTGGCGAACACGCCCATCTGCAGGCGGTAGCTGCGCGCAATGACGGTTGCCGGATCGAGCGGCCGGGCCGCTGGCGGGGGCGCGGCCGGCGCCCCCTTCTCGACCCTGGCCTGGGCCGGCTTCTGCGGCGCCGCAGACGAGGCTGCGGGCTTGATGACGACGCGCGAAGACGGGGGTGCAGCCGGCACGGGGAGCGGCGCCAGGGGCGTCTCGGTTTTTTCGGGCTCCGCCTTGGGCTCCTCCGCCTTCGCCTCCGCCGCCCTGGGCTCTTCCTGCTTGCCCTCGACCGGCTTTTCTTCGGCCTTCGGGGGCTCGGCCTTCTCGGCATCCGGAGCGACGGCCACGGAGGCGGGCGCAGCAGGAGGACGGGTTTCCTCGGTGAGGTAGTTCTCGAAAAGCGCCAGACCGCCCAGCAGCATCGCGGCGGCAACGGCGGCGATGGCAATCCTGCGCAGCAGTTTTTTCTTCAGCTCTGCATGGTTGTCCGCTGCCTCGGCCATCTCTCCTCCCCTATTCGTCCTTGGCCCGGCTCAGGGCGCAGACCATCTCGGCTTCCGCCACCGAGATGCCGCAGCGCTCGGCAACCTGCTGGGCGGCCATGCCCTGCTGTGCCAGCGCCATTGCCTCGCCGTACTGCGGCGAGACATGGCGCGCCGCCTTGAGCAGGCTGACTTCCTCCTTGAGGGCGGCGATCTCGCCGCGCAACTCGGCCAGCTCGGCTTCGATGCCGCTGTTCATCACCTGCTGGCCAAACTCCGACGGGTCCTTTTCCCAGGCAGGCGCCTCCGCTTGCTTCTGCGGCAGGCGCGACAGGCGGATCATGATGGCGCCGGAATAGATGCCGAGCAGAACGGCTGCGCCGATCACCAGTTCCCTCAGACCTATATTGTCGAATAACTCCATGGCGATTCTTTCTCAGGCGGCGCTTTTTTCGAGCGCCTGGTCGATGTCCCACAAGATGTCGTCGAGCGTTTCCAGCCCGACGGAGAGGCGGATCATGTCGGGCGAGACGCCCGCCTTCGCCTGCTGTTCCTCGGAGAGCTGGCGGTGCGTGGTCGACGCCGGATGGATCACCAGCGTCCTGGCATCGCCGACGTTGGCGAGATGCGAGAGAAACTGCACGCTCTCGATGAATTTCTCGCCGGCTTTCTGGCCACCGCGGATGCCGAAGGTGAAGATCGAGCCGGCGCCCTTCGGCAGGTATTTGCACGCCAGCGCGTAGTAGGGGCTGTCCGCCAGGCCGGCGTGGTTCACCCAGGCAACGCGCGGATGCGCAGCGAGGAATTCCGCCACCGCCTGGGCGTTGGCGACGTGGCGCTCCATGCGCACGTGCAGGGTCTCCAGCCCCTGCAGCAGCAGCCAGGCGTTGAGCGGGGAGAGCGCCGGACCCAGCGTGCGCAGCGTCTCGAAGCGGGCGCGCATGGTGAAGCCGAAGTCGCCGAAGGTCTCGTAGAAGCGCACGCCGTGGTAGCCGGCCGAGGGCTCGGTCATCTGCGGGAACTTGCCATTGTCCCAGGGGAACTTGCCGGATTCGACGAGCAGCCCGCCCATGGTGGTGCCGTGGCCGCCGATGAACTTGGTGGCCGAGTGCACGACGATGTCGGCGCCATGCCCGATCGGCCGGCACAGGTAGGGCGAGGCGAAGGTGTTGTCGATCACCAGCGGCAGGCCGGCTTCGCGCGCGATGGCCGCCACGGCGGCGATGTCGAGCACGTTACCGCGCGGATTGCCGATGGTCTCGGCATAAAGACACTTCGTCTTCGGCCCGATGGCGCGGCGGAAGTTCTCCGGCTCGTCGGGGTCGACGAAGCTCGTCCCGATGCCGAGCTTGCGGAAATTGAAGTCGAACTGCGAGAAGGTGCCGCCGTAGAGGGTGCTGGCCGAAACGATGTGGTCGCCCGCCTCGCACAGCGTCAGCAGCGCCACCATCTGCGCCGACTGGCCGCTGGCGGCGGCGAGCGCGGCGCGGCCGCCCTCGAGCGCGGCGACGCGCTCCTCCAGCACCGCCACCGTCGGGTTGGAGATCCGCGAGTAGACGTTGCCGAAGGTCTGCAGGTTGAACAGGCTGGCGGCGTGCTCGGGCGAGTCGAAGACGAAGGAGGTGGTCTGGTAGATCGGCACCGCCCGCGCGCCGGTGGCGGCGTCGGGCTGGCTGCCCGCGTGCAGGCACAAGGTTTCGAAGCCGTATTTCCTGTCGGGCATGGCGTTCGCCGCTATTCGTTGCGGCTATTATGCCAGCGCCGGGCGAATAGGCTATGCTTTCGCCCGCCACAAAATAATAATTCAGGAGGAGACAGCACGATGCGCACCTACAAGAGCGACGTCGTCGTCGTCGGCGGCGGCCTGGCCGGCATCTGCGCCGCGCTGGAACTGCTGGAGGCCGGCAGGAGCGTCACGATCCTCGACCGCGACGGCGAGGAGAACTTCGGCGGCCTGGCCAGAGAGAGCTTCGGCGGCATCTTCGTCGTCGGCAGCCGCGAGCAGAAGAAGAACGGCATCGAGGATTCGCCGGCGCGCGCCTTCGCCGACTGGTGTTCCTTCGCCGAGTTCGGCCCGGACGACCACTGGCCGCGGCGCTGGGCCGAAGCCTACACCGGGCGCTGCCACGACGAGGTCTATCTCTGGCTGAAAAATAACGGCATCGAATTCTTCCCGGTGCCGCACTGGATCGAGCGCGGCCTGCGCGTGCCGGGCAATTCGGTGGCGCGCTTTCACATCGTCTGGGGCACCGGCCGCGAGCTGGCGCTGCAACTGATCGCCCGGCTGCGCAACCACCGCAACGCGGCCAGGCTGGCCGTGCACTTCGGTCACCGCGTCGAGGGCTTCACGACGCTGATGGGCGGCATCAGCGGCTGCAGCGGCGCGCTGGAAGACGGCGGCGAGCCCTTCGAGGCCTTCGGCGAGGCCATCCTCGTCGCCGCCGGCGGCATCAACGGCAGCCTGGAGAAGGTGCGGCAGCACTGGCACGCCGACTGGCGCACGCCGCCGGCGACCATCCTCAACGGCTCGCACCGCTACGCCGACGGGCTGCTGCACGATGCCGTCGGCAAGTTCGGCGGCAACCTCACCCATCTCGACAGGATGTGGGACTACGCCGCCGGCGTGCGCCACTGGAAGCCGAGGAAGCCCGACCACGGCCTCTCGGTGGTGCCGCCGCGCTCGGCGATCTGGGTGGATTGGCAGGGCAAGCGCTTCGCGCCGCCGCTGGTGACGGGCTTCGACACGCGCGACCTGGTGACGCGGGTCTGCGCCACCGAGCGTCAGTATTCCTGGCAGATCCTCAACCGCAAGATCGCGCTGAAGGAGCTGGCCGTCTCCGGCGCCGAGTTCAACCCTTCCATCCGCGACAAGAAGAAGCTGGCCTTCCTGCGCGACCTGCTCTTCGGCAACCGCTGGCTGGTCAACCAGCTGATCGACAACTGCGAAGACGTCGTCGTCGCCGACACCCTGCCGGCGCTGGTGGACAGGATGAACGCCCTGCAGGGCGACAGGGCGGTCGACCTGGAGGCGCTGGCCGAGGCGCTGACCAGATACGACGCACAGATCGGGCGCGGTCCGGCGCACTTCGAGGACGAGCAGCTGAAGCGCATCGCCAGCCTGCGGCAATGGAAGGGCGATCGCATCCGCACCTGCAAGTTCCAGAAGATCCTCGACCACCGGGCGCTGCCGCTGATCGCCATCCGCGAGCACATCATCAGCCGCAAGAGCCTCGGCGGCATCCAGACCGACCTCGCCGGCCGCGTGCTCGACGCGGCCGGCCAGCCGATCCCGCGCCTGTGGGCGGCGGGCGAAGCGGCCGGCTTCGGCGGCGGCGGCATGCACGGGCTGCGCGCGCTGGAAGGCGCCTTCCTCGGCGGCTGCGTCCTCTCCGGCCGCATCGCCGGACAATCCATGGCAGGGAGAACGACATGAAGAAAACCGCGGCCTGGCTCGCCGTGCATGCCCTCGAGCAACTCGGCGTGAAATACACCTTCGGCATCCCCGGCGTGCAGAACACCGAGTTCTACGACGAGCTGAACAAGTCGGAGCAGATCGTGCCGGTGCTCGTCACCCACGAGGGCAGCGCCTCCTTCATCGCCGACGCCGTGAGCCGCGTCTCCGGCACCGTCGGCACCCTGGCCATCGTGCCGGCGGCAGGCCTCACCCACGCGGCGAGCGGCATTGCCGAGGCGCTGCTGGCCGGCGTGCCGATGCTGGTGATCACCGGCGGCATCCGCACCGACCTGGGCAAGCGCTACCAGCTGCACGAGATCGACCAGCACGCCTTCATGAAGCCGCTGACCAAGGCCACTTTCCTCGTCACGCGCCACGCCGACGTCGTGCCGACGCTCTTCGAGGCGTATCGCATCGCCGTCTCGGGCGTGCCCGGGCCGGTGTTCGTCGAGCTGCCGGTGAACCTGCAGCTCTTCCCGGAGGAAGTGGGCGAACTGCCCGCCTACGTGCCGCCGGCCGCGCCGGAGCTTCCGGCCGAGGCCGACATCGCGCGCGCCGCCGAGCTGCTGCTGGCGGCACAGCGGCCCGGCCTGTTCGTCGGCTGGGGTGCGGTCGACGCGCTGCCGCAGCTCATCGACATCGCCGAATTCCTGCAGGCGCCGGCGGCCACCACGCTGCAGGGCCAGTCGGTGTTTCCGGCGACGCATCCGCTGCACGCCGGCTACAGCTTCGGCCCGCACGCCGCGCCGGCCGCGCGCAACGCCTTCGCCGGCTGCGACGCCCTGCTCGCCGTCGGCACCCGCTTCGGCGAACTCGCCACCGGCAGCTTCGGCATGCTCGTGCCGGAGAACCTGGTGCACATCGACATCGATCCAGAAGTCTTCCAGCAGAACTACCCGGCGAAAGTGGCGCTCGAAGGCGACGCCGCCGCCGTACTGGGGAGACTGACTTTTGCCCTGCGCGCGCGCGGCGCGGCGCGGCCGGCCGGCAGCGGCCCGCAGGAACAGATCCGCCGCGACAAGCGGGCTTACCGCGAAGAATGGTATGCCCACGATGCGAAGGGCCGCGTCAATCCGGCGCGCTTCTTCGACGAGCTGCGCAGGCAGATGCCCGACGAGGCCATCGCCACGGTGGACGACGGCAACCACACTTTCCTCACCGCCGAGCTGTTCCCCGTGCATGCCTCGCGCTGCCTGATCCTGCCGACCGACTTCAACTGCATGGGCTATGCCGTGCCGGCGGCGGTCGGCGCCAAGCTGTCGCAGCCGCAGCGCGAGGTGTTCGCCATCGTCGGCGACGGCGCCTTCATGATGACCTGCATGGAAATCCTCACCGCGGCCAAGGAGGGGCTGGGCATCGCCTACTTCGTCTTCCACGACGGCGAGCTGTCGCAGATCGCCCAGGCGCAGGAGATTCCCTACAACCGCAAGCCCTGTGCCGTGCTCGGTTCGGTGAACCTGGAAGGCGTCGCCCTGGCCACCGGCGCGGCCTACCTGCGCATGGAGAACGACGCCGCCATCGCCGGCACGGTGAGCGAAGCGCGCCGCCTCGCTGCCGAAGGCCGGCCGGTGGTGGTGGACGTCAACATCGACTACTCGAAGCGCACCGCCTTCACCGCCGGCGTGGTGAAGACCAACTTCAAGCGCTTCCCGCTCAGGCAGCGCCTGCGCATGGTCAGCCGGGCGCTGCTGCGCAAGGTGACGGGTTGAGACAACCCGTCATTCCCGCGCAGGCGGGAATCCGGCGCTTTCCGCCAGCACCTGGATTCCGGCTCGCGCTGCGCGCGTCCGGAATGACGACGCCCGTCGCCCCGGCGGAAGCCGGGGCCCAGGAATGGCGGTTGTCGATCGTGCAGCGGTTGCTCTGGATTCCGGCGCCTGCCCCATACCACGATATGGGGTTCGCCGGAATGACGAAGCTCGCATGCCCTTCCTGCTGAAGAAGCTGCTCACCGCATTGCTGCTGCCGCCGGCCGGCCCGCTGCTGCTTGCCGCCCTCGGCCTGCTGCTCGCGCGCCGCTGGCCGCGCACAGGCAAGGCGCTGGCCTGGACGGGACTCGTCTCGCTCTGGCTGCTCGCCACCCCGGCGGTAACGCGGCCCATGCTTGCCATGCTCGAAGACATCCCGCCGCTCGACCTTGCCCAGGCAAAAAAGGCGCAGGCCATCGTCGTGCTCGGCGGCGGCAGCTACTTCGCCGCGCCCGAATACGGCGGCGACACGATCAACCGGCAAACCCTGGAGCGCCTGCGCTACGCCGCGCGCCTGCAGCGCGACACCGGCCTGCCGCTGCTGGCGAGCGGCGGCGCGCCCTGGGGCGACACGCCGGAGGCCCGCAGCATGAAAGAGGCGCTGGAGCGCGACTTCGGCATCAAAGTGCGCTGGATCGAGGAGCGCTCCGCCGACACGCGGGAAAACGCGCAGTTCAGCGCGCCGCTGCTGCGCGAGGCGGGCGTCAAGCGCGTGCTGCTGGTCACCCACGCCTGGCACCTGCGGCGCGCACAGGCCGCCTTCGCCGCCGAGCAGCTCGAAGTGATAGCCGCGCCGACCGGCTACGAAACCAGCGCACCGTCGATTGCGACTGATTTCCTGCCGGGCGCAAACGGACTGTCGCTGGGGCGCATCGCCCTGCATGAATGGCTCGGCCGGTTCGTTGAGGAGCGGGCTGGGATATAGCCGTCACGGACGAAACGCACCAAGTGCCGTCCTCCCGGCATCGCTCGGCCCCTTTTCACCTCTTGCGTTCTTGGAGCAGGAAATGCGAAAGCGCGGGCACCAGCGTCAGGGCGCCGATCATGTTGAAGACAAACATGAAGGTCAGCAGGATCCCCATGTCCGCCTGGAACTTGATCGGCGACCAGGCCCACGTAACCACACTGACGGCGAGGGTTACGCCGACAAGGCCTACCACCCGGCCGGTAAACTGGATCGAGCGCTGATAGGCCTCGCGCAGCGGCAGCCCGTTGCGCTGGTGCGCCAATTGGACGCTCAGCAAATACAAAGCATAGTCGACGCCGATGCCGACGCCGAGCGCCACGACCGGCAGCGTGGCAACCTTGACGCCGATTCCAAGAGCGACCATCAGCGCTTCGCAAAGGATCGACGTCACCGCCAGCGGCACGACGGCCACGACCACCGCTTGCCAGCCGCGGAAGGCGATCAGGCATAGCACAACGACAGCGGCGTATACAGACAGGAGCATGCTGCGGTTCTCCTTGCGCACCACGAGGTTGGTCGCGGCTTCTATGCCCGCCGACCCTGCCGCGAGGGCAAAGCGGACGTCATCGTCGTCGTTGGCGCGCGAGAAGGCCTCGGCGACATTCACCACCGCATCGAGATTCTCGGCCTTGTGGTCCTTCAGGTAGGCGAGCACCGGCATCACCGAGCAGTCGGCGTTGTAGAGGTCGGCATTGTTCACCGAGGCCTGCCGTGCTGCACTGGTAAGGACTTCCTGATTGCGCAGCAGCGTGAGGAACTTGGGATTGCCGTCGTAGGTGCCGGCAGTGATTTGCCGCACGCCGCTGGCAAGCGACGTGGCGGCCTGGACGCTGGGCAACTGTTCCAGTTCCCAAGCCAGACGGTCGGCCTGCTGCAGGGTCTTGTAGTCCAGGCACCGCTCTGGCGGCGTCTTGACGATCACGGCGAAAACGTCGCTGGACAACGCGTAGTTCGCGGTTATGTAGGCATTGTCGCGGTTGTAGCGCGAATCGGGCCGCAGTTCGGGCGCGCCGGGCTCGAGATCGCCGACCTTGAGTTGCAGGCTGACAACGAATCCGGCGGCGGAGAGGACTGCGGCGACGCCCAGGATGCCCTGCGCCCAGCGCCGCTCGGTGAGGCGTTCAAGCCAGGGCCACAGCGCGCCGAGGCCGCGGCCGGCCTCGCCGCCCTCTTCGAGCCGCAAGGCGCGCTGGGCGGCGGGCGCGCTTACGCCGCTGTAGGAGAGCAAGACCGGCAGCAGCAGCAGGTTGGTAATAACCAGCACTGCAACACCGATGCTCGCCGACAGCACCAAGTCCCGGATCACGGGGATGTCGATAATCATCAGCACCGCGAAACCGACGGCGTCGGCCAGCAGGGCGGTGAAGCCGGCGAGGAACAGGCGGCGGAACGTATAGCGCGCCGCCACCCGCTTGTCGGTGCCACGGCCGATGTCCTGCATGATGCCGTTCATCTTCTGCGCACCATGGGAAACGCCGATGGCGAAGACGAGGAATGGCACGAGGATGGAAAAGGGATCGATCTTGTGGCCGAGCGCAGTGACTATTCCCAGCTGCCACAGCACCGCGACCAGCGAGCAGGCCACGACGAGCAGCGTGCTGCGCAGGCAGCGCGTATAGAGGTAGAGCACAACCATGGCGATGGCAGCAGACACGCCGAAAAATCCCATAACGTCGCGCAGGCCGGCGACGAGATCGCCGACCAGTGTGGCAAAGCCGATCACGTGGATGCGCACCCCACCCTGTCCGTCGTCATAGCGCGTCCGGATGGCGTCGATGCGTGCGGCGAAGTCCACATAATCCAGGTCGCTGCCCGTCTGCGGATCGCGATCGAGAAGCGGGACGAAAATCATGCTGGAGCGCTGATCGTTACCGACGAGTGCGCCGGATATGCCTGCACGAGCAACGTTGGCACGCAGTTGTTCGATGCTCCTGGCCGAGCCGTCGTAGTCCGGCGGCATCACCGGACCGCCGCGGAATCCCTCCTCCGTCACTTCCGTCCAGCGCACGCCCGGCATCCAGATCGACTTGATCCAGGCGCGGTCCACGCCGGGGGTCAGATAGACCTCGTCGTTAATCCTTTTCAGCGCCTCGAGATAGGCCGGCTCGAATATGCTGCCGTTCGGATTCTCGACCACGACACGAATCGAATTGCCGAGGCCGCGCAGGTCCTTCTTGTGCGCCAGATAGTTCTGGATGTAGGGGTGCGCCTGCGGCAGCATTTTCTCGAAGTTGGCATTGATGCCCGCTTGCATCGTCACCAGCCACGCCAGCGCCAAGGTCACGGCGAGACAGGTCAGGACTACGGCTGCCCGGTTGTTGAATATCGCGCGCTCCAGCCAGTTGCCGCTCATGACATTGAATCGGCTGTAGTCCGGCACTACCGGCATGTGATCGATATCGCTGCCTCCCTGCATCATGATTCGCTTCCTGGTAGCTAGGCTTATGGCAGGTGGACGGTGCGCACGCCGCGCCGGCCGGCAACGATCGCTGCCCTGTCGACAACCTCTACGGCAGCGGCCGAGGCGGGCGCTTCCACGACAGCCGCAGCAAAGCTTGCGCCTTCGTCGCGGCTGACGAGCAGCCGCCCGGTCTGCGTCGCCAGATAGATGCCGCCATCTGGCGAGGACGTCCCCGCGGTGATGTTGTCGACGACGCCGGTCTCCGCCTTGCGCCAGATAAGGCCGCCGTCCGTGCTGCGATAGGCGTTGCCGCGCAGCCCGAAGACGAGGACGTTGCGGCCGCCGCCCGCCACGCCGAAGAACGTGCCTGAGTAGGGTGTCGCCAGCGCCCGGAAGCGCTGCGCCCCAATGTCGAGCTTCAGTACCAACCCCTGCTCGCCGACTGCGTAGAGGTCGCCTGCCACGGACTTCAAGGCATAGATGTGCAGCCCGCGCGGGTTGTCCATGCGGTGGTACCAAGGCTGCCAGCTCCGGCCGCCATCCTCAGTGCGGAAGGCCAGGCCGAATGCGCCGACAACAAACCCTTTGCGCTCGTTCTCGAACCAGACATCAAGAAAGGGTTTGTCCGGGCCGTCGGCTGCGAACTGAGCGAGCTCCGCGGCCAGCTTCCCGGCCACCTCAGGCCGGCCCGCTGCAGGCGCATGGGATCGGTAGTAGTCCCCCATGAGCCGAACAGCCTTGCGACCGTCGAGCTGCAAGACCCAACTGGCGCCGGCGTCGTCGCTGTGCAGAACGACGCCGTCGTGTCCCACTGCCCACCCGTGGCGCGCCGTAGCGAAATGCACCGCGGTAAGATCCGAGCTTACCGGTACGCGTGCCTGCTGCCAGTTGCGCCCCCGATCGTCCGAGTAGAGGACATGGCCCCGCTGACCCACTGCGACGACGCGCGAGCCTGCCCGGGACAGCCCGTTGAAGAGCCCGACCGCCGCCCGCGGCGAGGGCGCGGCAGGCCGCTCCAAGACATCGACATATTGAGCCGCCGCCCGGGTAGGCATGACCAGCGCCGCGGCGAGGAGCCCCGCGGCGAACCCCAGCGCGAATCCGCTGGCCGGCAGACGGCGCCCGGCAGCCTTGCGGCTCACGCCGACGCCCTCAGCGAATGCCCGCACCCGCCAGCGCATCTGGCGCGAAGGCCGTATCCGCCTGCGGCCCCATGTAGTCGATCTTGTGGTCATTGACTGTGCCGATGTGCGTATACATCCCGGAGACGAGATCATAGTAGACGTGGGTGTTGCCGCCCGGCACCAGCACATCGTAGTTGGGCGTCAGGCTCATCACCGCGCTGCGCCAGATCTGGCCGCGGGCGTCATAGCTCTCGTTCAGCAGCGCATACCAGGTGTCCTCGTCCAGATAGAAGCGGCGCTTGGAGTAGCCGTGCCGGGCGCCCGGCTTGAGCGTTGCCTCGACCACCCAGACCCGGTGCAGCTCCCAGCGCATGACATCCGGGTTGACCGTATTGGGCGTGAGGATGTCCTTGACCGCCGCGGTCCAGCCCCACTTGTAGGTGTTGTAGGGAACGTACATCTCCTTCTTGCCGAGCAGCTTGAAGTCGAAGCGTTCCATGGAGCCATTGAACATGAACACGTCGTCATAGAAGGCGGCGCCGGCGTTCTGGGTTGCGGGCGTGTCGAAAGCCAGGTCCGGGGCGAGTTTGACTCGGCGCTGACCCGGCAGGTACTGCCAGGCGCGCCGCCCCTTCGTGGCTGCGTTGACGTGATCGATCAGGATGATGCCCCAGCCGGCCTGCCGTGCCGGTGCGACATAGTTGTGGCGCAGACGCCAGAGCACCTCCGGATCGGACTTCTTGCCGTCGTAGTACGGGAAGTCTTCCAGCGAGCGGGTCCTGACCGCAAGCGTGACGTTGCCTGCCGCATCCACGTTGTAGGTATCGGAGATGGAGGTGCGCGCTTGGCCGAGGTAGCGCGTCAGGTGGTTCCACATGGCCTCATGGCCGTCCTTGGGTATCGGAAATGGAGCGCCTGCGCTGGCGTTCAGCATTCCCACCCCGCCATCCGTGGTCTTCGCCCGCACGGCATTGCCTGCCGTGCTGGCATAAAGCCACTGCGGGTACGCAGCCGTACGATGGGAAGGATAGACATCCAGCCGGTAGCCCGGGTACTTCTTCAGCAGCGCCTTCTGCCCCTCGGACAGCCTATCGGCATGGCTCGCCATGCTGGCGGCATTGATGGAGAAGAGCGGCTTCTCTGTGTTGAAGGGGTCGCACAGCCGCCCCTCGCCCTTATTGTAGCAGGGCGGCGGCGTCATCATGCCGCCTTGCCAAGGCGGGATGGTGTTGTCGCGGTTACCGGCTCTTTCGGCCCCCATCGGCGTAAGTGCCGTGCCGAGGGCCTTCGCCTCTTCCGGCGTCACGGCTGCAGACGCCCCGTGAGACATTACCAGACTGATCGCTGCCGTGATCAACGCAGTATTCAATTGCATTTTGAGTCTCCTTTCGGCGCCGGCGCCAAGCGCCGGCGTGCCCGCCATGGTCTTTTCCGTTTAAAACGCGGTTTTGAAGGTCAGTGAAACATTTGCCCGATCGCGCAGGAGCGCATACGTGCCGTTGAAGATATCGGCCGTGTTCGTGGCATTGCGGGCATCCTTGCCGAAGTAGGCCGTGTACTTCAGGTCGAAGCGGTACTTCTGTCTGACGTCCGCGCCGAGGCCGATGCTGTAGGTTCCCGAGTCTTCGCTGCCGGCCAGCAAGGTCGCAGCATTGCCCTTGATTCCCCGGCTCCAGCTCAGCGGCATCGACAAGTCGACGCCGGGGAACACCTGGAACCAGGTCGGCGCGAAGCCCAGGGCCAGCTGCCAGGCATTCTTGCTGACCCGGTCGATCGCGCTATAACCGTCGCGCCCTTTGAACAGGCTTTCGCGCTGGGTGACCTTCATCCAGCTGCTGTAGGCGATTTCGGCGGTCCAACTGGCCGAATCGAAAGCGGGCGTTTTGCCGACGACGCCCATCATGTTGAACACCCCGTGCAGCGTGTTGCCGCGCGCCCCGGGCACGTCGCCCGGAACGGGGAAATACGTTGTATTGAAGGGCCCGGCGACCATCGCTCCGACAGCTGCCGTTTCGCTGACCAGCGGCATGTTCTTGCGAACGGACAGCTCAGCGCCGAAGCTGATGCCGGCGATGTTCTTCGACAGGCTGAGACCGTATAGATCGATGTCGTCGGCGTAGGCCAGGCGATAGCGCCAGGCGGTGGGAGCGCCGCGCATGTCCGCCAGGACCTGGGGCAAGGTGTCGGTGAAGTTCCTGTAGTAGAAGCCCAGCGTGCCGTCCAGCACCTCGGGGCTCCAGCGCGCCGACAGCCCGAAGTCGCGATGCTTGTTCCCGCTGACGACATCGTCGGCGCGCAGCACCCTGAACGGACCCACGAAGACCGATTCGCCGCCCCATTGAGAAGCATCGTTGACGCCGAAGTACGTGCCGCCTTCCGGCAGCCTCACCGGCTCCCAGTCGAGCATTTTCTGTGCCGCAATCGACAGTCGGTCGGTCACCTGGATCTGCGCCGAAACGCTGTTGATCGGCCGGAACAGTTCCTTCACTTCCACGCCGGGTGTCGCAAACGCCTTGGCCACGTCGGTTGGCCCCTGGGAATAGGCGATGGAATGCAGCAGGCCGGAGAAGCCCAGGCTTTCGCCCCAGAAGACGGTGTGGCGCCCCAGTTTTGCATTCAGCTTCATGGCGCCGAGGTCCGCCTGGCCGAACACGAAGGCATCGAGAATTTCGCCGCTGCGGTGATAGTAGCGCCTGGCATAGGAACTGACGCCGAAGGCCGCTACGCCGTTCTCAAGATGGTTGGAAGTCGCTAGCGATGCGTTGTCGAAGCCACCGCCATAGCTCGGGTCGTACCAGGCCGTCCCGCTGAGACGAAAGCCATAGGCCCCGCGATAGGTAAGATCCAGCTCGCTCAGCAGATCGAACCGGTTTAGTATCGTGCCCTTGTTGAAATTGCGATCCCCGTCGTCGTTGTTCCGGTTGCGCAAAATGGTCGCGTCCTGGCTCTGGACACGCCGCGCATGGGTGTAGCGCAGGGTGTTGTCCCAGCGGATCGCCAGGTCCGGATTCCCCGTGTCGAACTCGAAGGCCTGCGCCGGCCCAGCCATTGCCAGCAGCGCCAGGGTACGCATCCACATCCGAAGTGGTCGCACGCGGAGTATCCGTATGCGGCCGGCTTGACTCGCCTCCATTTATCTCCTCCTCTTTGTTTTAGGTACCTGGCCCGCGATCGCCCCGATGATCCGAACAGGCCAGCGCAGAATACTTGCGTTACGCAAGCATTAAATCAGATTAGCATCGATAGTTGCGTAATGCAAGCGTATCTCGCGAAGGACTAGAACGCCTGCTGCAGGTGCACACAATAGCCTTCTATGGTGAGCGTAACGGACTTATCTGCGCAAGAAATGGTCGCTACGACTTCGCCGCAAATCACCACTGCAATCTATAACTTTTTGTATTTTCTATATTTATGTAAATACAACAGCGATATCGTTAATCACCTGACTGCCGTATCACTTGTCTAACGCAACTATTATTTGCTAAGCTTTCGGGAACGTTTGCGCACCGCATCAGGTGCGGCGTAATTCAACGGGAGGAAGCAATGTTTGATCTGACTGGCCAGGTAGCAATCATCACCGGATCGAGCCGGGGCATTGGCCGCGCCATCGCCGTCGAGATGGCGCGCGCCGGCGCGCGAGTCGTGATTTCGAGCCGCAAGGCTGAGGCCTGCGAAACCGTGGTCGAGGCAATCCGCTCGGCCGGTGGCGAAGCGATCGCGGTTCCCTGCAACGTCTCGGACAAAACGCAGCTGGCCTCGCTGGTGGACAGGACCCTGAACACCTGGGGACGCCTGGACATCCTCGTCTGCAACGCCGCGGTAAATCCGTACTTTGGGTCGATGGCGGAAATGCCCGAGGAGGCCTACGACAAGGTCATGAACTGCAACGTCAAATCGAATTTTCTGCTCAGCAATATGGCGGCGCGCCCCATGGCCGCCAACGGCAGCGGCTCGATCATCATCGTGTCGTCCATCGGCGGCAATCAGGGCAGCGCCACCCTCGCCGCCTATGGCATTTCCAAGGCGGCCGACTTCTCGCTCGCCAGGAACCTGGCCATCGAATGGGGGCCGCGCGGCATCCGCGCCAACTGCATCGCGCCGGGCCTGATCAAGACAGATTTCTCGCGTGCCCTGTGGGAAAACCCGAAGCTGCTCAAGAACGTCGAGGACGGCACGCCGGTGCGCCGTATCGGCACGCCCGACGATATCAGCGGCGTTGCAGTCTTTCTCGCCTCGCGCGCGTCGGCCTACATCACCGGCCAGACGATCGTGGTGGACGGCGGCATCACCGTCAAGGAGCCCGCCTAGGGTCTTGTTACTTGACTTTGAAACTGACCTCGTGAGGATCAAGCTCCCCGCCACAACGATCGCAGACGACGATCGGGTCCAGCTCCGTGCCGCAGCGGAGGTGCGTCAGAACCAGTGGCCGCGCGCCCTTCGGCGCCAGCCAACGGTCGCCCCATTTGGTCAGCGCCAGCACGATCGGATAGGCGTCCATGCCCTTGGGTGTCAGGACGTATTCGCTGCGCTCCGGATTGGTCTGATACAAGCGTCGCTGCAGCATGCCGTTGGCCACCAGCAGGCGCAGGCGGTCCGCCAGAATGTTGGGGGCGATGTGCCAGCGCATACGGATCTCCTCATAGCGGCGTTCGCCGAGGAAGAACGACGCGAGAACCAGCTGCGTCCAGCGGTCTCCGAAGTAGTCGATGGAATTGCCGAACAGCACGTTGATGGCCGCGCGGTCGTCGAGAATGACGTTGGAGCGCCGGCTGCTCTTGGGCGGCGGCATGCGCTCCATGCGCGCCCCGGGGCCGTCGGCATAGCGCACGTCGCGGGCCGCCACGGGGCTGCGGCAGTGGCCGCAGACGATCGACGGCGTCGTCACGTTGCCGCAGGTCAGGTGCACCAGCGTATCGACCTGGAGCGGATGCTTCTGCGACCAGAGCCGGTCGAAACGCCAGAACATCAGCGCCGTCGGAAACAGCCGCAGTCCCATCTCGGTCAATCGGTAGACGTGGCGCCCGCCCTCCCCGGCAGGAACTTTCTCGAAGCAGCCAAGACCGACCAGACGGGTCAACCGGTTCGTCAGGATGTTGCTGGCTATGCCAATGCCCTTGCGCCATTCGTCGAAGCGCCGCACACCGCAAAAGGCGGAAGCGATGATCAGCAGCGACCAGCGGTCGCCGATCTGCACCAGTGCCCGCGCCACCGAATTGGCGGGTATCAGCTTCGCCTTGCCGGCTCCTCGCGCCGCGGGGGATTGGGGTCGAGCGACCATTTTTTTAAATACCGTCTATAAATTGCGTTACGAAAGTATACCAGACGCCCCGTGCGAAAGACGGCAACAACCACAACCTGGAAACGACACAATGGACTTCTCATACAGCAGCAAGGTCGAGGAACTGCGCGGCCGCATCGGCGATTTCATGGAGCGCTACATCGTGCCCCTGATTCCAGACTGGGGGCAAACCACCGCCGCCGGCAACCCGCATCCGCCGTTCATGGAAGACCTCAAGGCGCTGGCGCGCGAGGCGGGCTTGTGGAACCTCTTCCTTCCTGCGCTCGGCAGCGAGGAGCCTGGCCAGGCCCTGTCCAATATCGAGTACGCCCCGCTGGCGGAAATCATGGGCCGGGTGATCTGGGCATCGGAAGTGTTCAACTGCAGCGCGCCGGATACCGGGAATATGGAAATCCTTCACCTGTTCGCTACGCCCGAGCAGCGCCGGCGATGGCTGCTGCCCCTGCTCGAAGGGCGCATCCGTTCCTGTTTTGCCATGACCGAGCCGGACGTCGCCTCGTCGGACGCGACGAACATCCAGACCTCCATCCGCTGCATCGGCGACGAATACGTGATTAACGGGCGCAAGTGGTTCATCTCCGGCGCCGCCCATCCGCACTGCGCCTTCGCCATTGTCATGGGAGTCACCGAGCCGGAGGCCGAGGCGCACCGCCGCCAGAGCATGGTCATCGTGCCGTTTGACGCCCCCGGGCTCGATGTCGTGCGCAATATCCCGGTCATGCACCACACCACGCCCGAGGGGCACTGCGAGCTCGTTTTTCGCAATGTGCGTGTGCCGGTGCAAAACCTGATCCATGAGGAAGGCGCTGGCTTCGCCATCGCCCAGGCGCGCCTGGGGCCGGGACGCATCCATCATTGCATGCGCTCGATCGGCCAATGCGAGCTGGCGCTCGATCTGATGTGCGAACGCGCCGCCGAGCGCAAGACCTTCGGCCGCTTCCTCCACCAGCACGCGAACGTCTCAGACTGGATTGCGCGTTCGCGCATGGAAATCGATCAGGCGCGGCTGCTCGTGCTCAAGACCGCCTGGATAATTGATTGTCATGGCGCCAAGGCGGCGGCAAAGGAGATCGCCATGATCAAGGCCCTGGTGCCGAGCGTGCAGACCGCCGTCTGCGATCGCGCCATGCAGGTGTATGGGGCGATGGGGCTGAGTCCGGACACGCCGCTCGCCTCGCTCTGGATGTGGGGCCGCATCCTGCGCATCGCCGACGGTCCCGACGAGGTGCACCTGCGCACGGTCGCGCGCCGGGAAATGAAGGCGTCGCAAGCACGGCGCGGCGCGACTCTGCCCTTTCTCGCCGCTGCGCCGCGCACTGAACGTCCCGGCTGACCTCGCGCAGCCAGGCGGCGAAGGCCGCCTTACGCAGGCACAGCGCCCAGACGCACGCGCAGCTCGCGCTTGAGCACCTTTCCCATGGCGTTGCGCGGCAGCGCTTCCAGCCGCTCGATGCGCTCGGGCAGCTTGAACGCCGCCACTCGTTTCTCGTCGCGCAGATAACTGCGCAGTGCCTCCAGCGAGGGCGGCTCCGGGCCCCTGGGAACGATCACGGCACAGAGCTTCTCGCCCATCACGGCATCGGGATAGCCGACCACGGCGACTTCCGCGATATCCGGGTGCGCCGCCAGCAGTCCTTCGATCTCCTCGGGCGCGATATTGACACCGCCGCGGATCACTATATCTTTGCAACGCCCGACGAAACGGTAGTACTGGCCGCGCTCGCCGGCGATCTCGAAAAGATCGCCGCTGCGGAAGAAGCCGTCCGCATCGAAGGCGCGCGCGGTTGCCGCCGGATCTTCGAAGTATTCCGCGAACACGCCGGGCCCGCGAAAGCGCAACTCGCCCGGGCGCCCGGCCTCTGTGATCGGCTCGCCGCTGTCGATATCCACCAGGCGCGTTTCCACCCGTTCGGCCATGGCCGACGTCCAGGTAAAACCGGGCACGCCCCAGCGCGGGAAACAGACGGCGCGCGTTTCCGGATCGGGAATGTCGTTCGCTCCCGAAACCAGGGAACCGCCTTCGCTTGAACCGAACAGATTCACCACGTCGATGCCGAAGCGGGCCCGCAGGCCAGCCACCATTGCCGGCGACAAGGGCGCGCCGCCGCAGCCGATGACGCGCACCGCGCCAAGATTGGCCTGGCGCGCGACATCCTCACGCAGCAGCAGCAGATTGAGCAGCGCCGGCGGCGCGGCGGTGAAATCGATGGAGCGCGAGGACAACTGCGCAACGAAGACCGGCAGGGCATAAGGGTGATGCAGCAGCAGCGTGCCGCCGCTGTGCAGCCAAGGCAGGACGAAGCCGACGAAGGCCGCCATATTGGCCATCGGGAACGGGTTGAGCAGCGTCGCGCCGTCCGCCAGGCCTGCGGCATCCATTACCGCCTGGGCCAGGCATAGCCAGCGCCGGTGATCGCGCACCACGCCCTTGGGCTGGCCTTCAGTGCCCGAAGTCCAGCAGATCGTCAAGCGCGTTGTCGCATCCGGCGGCGGGCCTAGGCTGTGCTGCGGATCGGGCAGCGCATCGATTTCCGTCACGCCTTCCGGCAGCGGCTTGCCGTAAGCCAGCACGCGCACCCCTCCGAACTCCGACGCCACGCCGGCGGCCATGGCGGCATGGTCATGGCCGTCGATGACGGCGGCGCTCAGCAGCAGCTTCGGACTGGCCTTGGCGACGACATGGAGTAACTCGTGCGTGCGGTACTGCACGGGCACCGGAGAAAAGATGAAGCCCAGGCGCGCGGCCGCCAGGAAGACGACCAGGGATTCGACGACGTTGGGCAGTTGCACGACGACGACGTCGCCGCGCCCGACCCCCAATGCGGCAAGCCGCCGCGCTAGGACGTCAACCTCGGCCGACAGCTCGGCGTAGCTAAGCTCGCGCGGTGCGCCGTGCATGATGTCCGCCCGGTTGGGCGGTTCGCTCACCGCGAGGCGCGCCGGATGGCGGCGCGCGTTGGCTGCGAACAGGCTCCATACGGTGTCGTCGCTCCACCAGCCGCGCCGCCGGTATTCTGCGTGTTCAATCATGGCGGGAACCCTTCGACGTCAGCCGCAGGCCAGCCTCGGCCACCAGCCGGTAGCTCTCGCCGAAGCGGGAGGCAGCGGCCGAACTGGCATTACCCCGGAGCGCACGGGCATAGACGCCCTGCTGGATCGCGGCCGTGCGAAACAGGCTGAACGCCATGTAGAAGCGCCAATGCGGGCGCGGATCCAGGCCGCTGCGGCGCGCATAGGCATCGAGATAGGCATCCTCGCCGGGAATGCCCAGCGCAACAAGATCGGCGCCAACTAAGCCGGCCGAGATGGGATGGCCCGCCGGCAGATGGTAGGTCATGCAGTTGAAGGCAAGATCGCTGAACGGGTGGCCGATGGTGGACAGTTCCCAGTCGAGCACGGCGACGACTCGCAGCGTGTCCGCCCCGTAGATCAGATTGCCCAGGCGAAAGTCGCCGTGGGCGATCGCCGCCTGCTCGTCGTCCGGGATGTGCGCGGCAAGCCACGCGCCCAGACGCTCCATGGCCGGCACGTGGTCGGTGCGGCTCGCAAGGTATTGCTTGCTCCAGCGCGCAAGTTGGCGGGCGACGAAATTCTCCGGTTTGCCATAGTCGGCGAGGCCGGCCTCACGCCAGTCGAAGGCATGCAGCCGCGCCAGTGCAGCGTTCATGGCGTCGTAGGCGTCGGCTCGCTCGGCCGACGTCAGGCCGGGCAGAAGCGGATCGGTGAAAATGCGGCCCGGTTGGTAATCCATCAGATAGAACGGGGTGCCGACAATGCGCGCATCGTCGCAGTAGCCCCGCACCGCCGGCACCGGCACGCTGCTGCCGGCGAGCGCGCGCAGCACCCGGTACTCCCGGTCGATGGCATGCGCCGAGGGCAACAGCTCGCCGGACGGCTGCTTGCGCAACACGTACTCGCCGTCCGGTGTCGTCAGCAGGAAGGTCGGGTTCGATTGTCCTCCAGCGAACTGCAGCACTTCCAGCGGCCCGGCGAAGTCGTCGACATGCTGCGACAGCCAGGCGGCCAGCGCAGCGGTGTCGAAGGCATGGCGCGGCGCAACGGGGTGCGTACCGGGACGGGATGCAGCGGCGCTCTCCATCGGGTCAGTCCATAAGGGCAGCGAGCGCGGCGCGGCGCAGATCGCCGCGCACCACCTTGCCGACCGGATTGCGCGGCAGCTGCTTGACGACCACCAGGCGCTCCGGCCATTTGTAGATGGCGACATGCTGCTGCTGGAGATAGTCGGTCAGTTCGTCAAGCGTGAGGGTGGCGCCCGGCCGCGGCACGACGACGGCGCACAGTCGCTCGCCCATCGCCTCGTCAGGCAGGCCGACGCAGGCGGCCTCGGCGACAGCGGGATGTCCGGC
Organism: uncultured Rhodocyclaceae bacterium; assembly: GCA_964475635.1. Taxonomy (GTDB): domain Bacteria; phylum Pseudomonadota; class Gammaproteobacteria; order Burkholderiales; family Rhodocyclaceae; genus Desulfobacillus. The sequence goes on along the minus strand of CAYYXS010000015.1, from coordinate 46,622 downwards.
GACGAGGTTGTCCATCTCGGCCGGCGAAATGTTCTGGCCGCCGCGGATGATGATCTCCTTGCAGCGGCCGACGAACTGGTAGTAGCGCGGTGACGGCCCGGGCCCTGCGATGGCGAACAAGTCGCCGGTGCGGAAGTAGCCATCTTCATCGAACGCGTCGCGGGTCATTTCCGGCTCGCGGAAATAGCCGTCGAAGACGGTGCTGCCGCGAATGCACAGTTCGCCCTCGCGCCCCGGCGTGGTAACGATTTCGCCGCTCGCCGGGTCGCGCAGGCGCGTCTCGAAGGCCACGGCATCGCCCGCCGCCCAGGCAAAGCCGGCAACGCCGTAGCGCGGAAAGTAACTGGCCCGCTCGGCGGCGTTGGGCACGTCGGCGACGCTGCTGGCTAGCGCGACGCCCTCGTTCGAACCAAAGTAGTTGATAATGCCGATGCCGTGCTCGTCCTGCCAGCCCTGCACCATCCACGGCGCCAGCGGCGCCGAGCCCGAGCAGACCGCGCGCAGCGACGAGATGTCGAACTTCGCCAGCAGCTCCTTCTGCCTGAGCAGCATGTTGAGCACCGGCGGCGGCGCCAGGTTGTAGTTCACGCGCTCGGCCTGGATCTGGCCGAGGAACACCGCCAAGTCGAAGGGATGATGCAGCACCACGGTGCCAGCGCAGAGCAGCCAGGGCACCAGCACGCCTCCGATGGCAGCCATGTTGATCATCGGGAAGGGGCCCATCAGAACTTCGCCATCGCGCAGCGCCGGCGCCGCCGCAACCACCTTGCCGATGGCGATCCAGTGGTTGTGGCTGCGCGGCACGCCCTTGGGCCGCGACTCGGTGCCGGAAGTCCAGCAGATGGTGAAAACGTCGTTGGCGCCAGGTCGCCCCTCGGCCAGGTAGGCAGCGACGCGGGCGCCTGCCTCGTCGCTCGGCGTCACCGTATCCATGGCGACGGCGCCGGCGGGAACGTCGGCGCCCCACACCAGCAGTTGCGCCACGCCGCCGGCGCGGCCGAGGAGGGCGGCCGCCATCTCGGCCATGCGGAACTCGCCGCAGCGGCTCACCGTGGCGATGGCTTTCGGCGCCAGCTTGGCGACGATGTGGTCGAGTTCGTGCTCACGGTACTGCACGGCGACCGGCGAGGCAACCGCGCCGATGCGGCCGCAGGCCAGCAGCAGCAGCAGGGTCTCGACGATGTTCGGCATCTGCACCAACACGATGTCGTCTCGGCCGATGCCGGTCGCCAGCAGCCGAGCGGCGACGGCGTCGACCCAGGCGTCCAGCGCCTGATAGTCGAGACGGCGGGAGGGGCCGTCCGCGACCGTCGCCCGGTTGGGCGCGTCGGCCACGGCGAGGCGGCCGGGATGCGCGGCAGCGGCCTGCCGCAACAGATCGTCGAGCGTCGTCTCACCCCACCAGCCGCGCGCAGTGAAATCGCGAATCGTCTCTTCCGGCGTCAGAATCATGGTTTCCTCCTTTTGGTTGCGGGATGCCGCCCTCAGCGCAGGGCGGCGAACTCGTGCTCCAGCTCGTCAACGACCGCGGCCAGCGGCTGTTCGCGCGTTATCAGGCCAACGCCGTGGCCGGCCGACCAGATGTCGCGCCAGGCGCGGTTGCCGGCGTGCGGATCGGCGGTCACGTCCACCGGTCCGGCAGGCTTCAGGTTGTCGGGATCGAGGCCGGCGCGGACGATGGAAGGCCGCAGCATGTTGGCCCAGGCGCCAGTGAACGAGTTGGTGCATAGAATGTCCTCAAAGCCCGCATCGATCACCATGCGCTTGTACTCGGGATGCGCCATGCTCTCGTGCGTGGCGATGAAGCGCGTTCCGATGCTCGCCATGTCGGCACCGAGCGCCAGGGCGGCCTTGAGCGCGCGTCCGCTGGAAATCGATCCGGCCAGCACCAGAAGACCGTCCCAGAAGGAACGCACCGTCTCGACAAAAGCGAAGGCGCTCAACTGGCCGGTATGTCCGCCGGCGCCGCTGGCGACCAGCAGCAGGCCGTCGACCCCGACCTCGGCCGCCTTGCGCGCGAAGGCGATCGAATTGACGTCGGCGATGACCAGGCCGCCGTAGGCATGCACGCGCTCGATCACGCGGCGCGGGCTGCCCAGGGCGGTAATGACGATGGGCGGCCTGTACTCGCACAGGAGTTCGAGATCCTGATCCAGGCGACGATTGGTGCTGTGCGCGACGACGTTGGCCGCCCAGGTGCCGGGGCAGCCGCCGTCGGCTCCGAGCGCAGCGATGCGCACTGTGATGTCCTTGAGCCAGGCTTCGAGGTCGGCGACGGTGCGGGCGTTAAGGGTTGGGAAGGCGCCCACGACCCCCGCCCGGGCCGCCGCGACGACCATGTCGGGTCCCGAGAGCAGAAACATCGGCGCCACGATGGCCGGTAGGCGCAGGCGGCCGAACCACTCGCGGCCGGACGCCTGCATGCAGGCAGGAATGCGATCAGGCATCGTAGAACGCCTCTCCGGCCTGAGCCATTTTTTTCAGCAGCGGCGGCGGCGCGAAACGCGCGCCGTGTTCCGACGCCAACGCTTCGCACGCCGCCTTGAAGCGCGCGAGCCCGATCTGCTGGATCTGGCCGATGGGGCCGCCGCGACATGCGGGAAAGGCCCAACCCAGCAATGCGCCGACATCGGCATCGCAGCCGCTGTCGATCACGCCCTCTTCCAGGCAACGCACCGCCTCGACGGATTGGATGTACATCAGGCGACACTGCACTTCTTCCAGCGTCGGCTGCCGCACTGCCAACGGGAAGTGCTGCGCCAATCCCGGCCACAATCGCTTAGGGCCGTCGGGCGGATAGTCGTAGAAGCCCGCTCCGCCCTTTTTGCCGACGCGGCCACAGCGGTGCACCATGATTTCCATAACCTCCTCGGCGCGCGTGCGCACATAGGCGTCGCCGAGGTCGGCAGCGGTTTGGCGGTTCACGCGGTCGGCCAGGTCGAGCGCGATTTCATCGGCAATCGCCAGCGGGCCCACTGGCATGCCGGCGAGGCGCCCGGCATTGTCGATCAACGCCGGTGCCACGCCTTCGGCCAGCATGATCAGGCCCTCGCGCACATAGGTGGAAAACACACGGCTGGTGTAGAAGCCGCGCGCATCATTGACCACGATGGGCGTCTTGCGCAGTGCGCGCACATAATCCAGGGAGTGGGCGAGCGTCTCCGGCGAAGTCTGCCGGCCGACGATGACCTCCACCAGCGGCATCTTGTCCACGGGCGAGAAGAAATGCATGCCTATGAAACGCTGCGGTCGCGCGCTGGCCGCAGCCAGCCCGGTGATGGGCAGCGTCGATGTGTTGGAGGCGAAGATCGCCTCGGGCGAAAGCACCGCCTCGGCCTGGCGCGTGACAGCGGACTTGACTGTGCGATCCTCGAAGACCGCCTCGATCACCAGGCCGCAGCCGTCGAGATCGGCATAGCGCGCAGTCGGGCGGATGCGCGCCAGCACGGCATCGCGTTCCGCTTCGGTCATGCGCCCCTTGGCGATCCGGCCGTCGAGCAGGCGGCGCGTGTAATCCTTGCCACGCTCCGCCGCTTCCTGCGTGACATCGAGCAGCGCGGTGTCGATGCCGGCCATGGCCTGGGCATAGGCGATGCCGGCACCCATCATGCCAGCACCGAGCACGCCGACGCGATCGAAGCGGCGCGCCGGCACGCCGGCCGGACGCCGCGCCAGGGTATTCACCTTATTCATGTGGAAGAACAGGGTGCGCACCATGGCCTTCGCCTGGGGCGAGAGGGCGGCGGCGGCGAAATAGCCGGCCTCCGTGCGGCAGCCGGTATCGAAATCCGTCTGCATGCCTTCATAGACGCAGGAAAGGATGAGATGCGGCGCCGGATAGTTGCCGGCCGTCTTCGCCAGCGTCATCGCAGTCCCGGCGTAAAAGGTTTCGAAGCCGGAGGGCGACTGCACCGGGCCGCCGGGCAGCTTGTAGCCCTTGTCGTCCCACGGCTGCCGCGTCTGCTGGCCGATGCGGCCGAGCAGCCAGGCTCGCGCCGCCTCGCGTTCGCCGCCGGCGGCCACCACCGCATGCACCAGGCCGGCCTTGAGCGCTTCCGCCGGTGCCAGCTTCCGGCCTTCCAGCAAAAGGGGCAGCGCGGAGCGGAGGCCGATCAGCCGCGGCACGCGCTGCGTGCCGCCGCCGCCCGGCAGCAGACCCAGTGTCGCCTCCGGCAGGCCGATCAGGGCGCGTGCGCGGTCGCCGGCGACGCGATAGTGGCAGGCCAGGCACAGCTCGAAGCCGCCGCCCAGCGCGGTGCCGTTGATGGCCGCCGCCACCGGCTTGCCGCAGGTTTCCAGGCTGCGCAGGTGCTGGTGCAGTTCCAGCGTCGATCTTCTGAGATCGGCTGCGTCGGCGAACGCCAGCACCATGTCGAGATCGGCGCCGGCGATAAAGTCGTCCTTGTCCGAGGCCAGCAGGATCGCCTTGGCCGCCGGATCCGCGATGGCCTGCCGCACTGCCGCAAAGAACTCGGCCAACGAAGCGCGGTTGAGCACGTTCATGGCGCGGCCGGGATAGTCGAAGGCCAGGGTGGCGATGCCTTCGGCATCGACTGTGTAGTGAATGATGGACGCCGTCATGTTCATACCCGTTCAATCAAGGTGGCAGTGCCCATGCCTGCGCCAACGCACAGTGTCACCAGTCCGGTGGCCAGGCCGCGGCGCTCCAGCTCGTCGAGCACGGTGCCGAGCAGCATGGCGCCGGTGGCCCCGAGCGGGTGGCCCAGGGCGATGGCGCCGCCATTCACGTTCACGCGCTCGGGCGGCACCTTCAGGGCATCGAGGAAGCGCAGCACCACGGCCGCGAAAGCCTCATTGACCTCGAACAAATCGACGTCGCCGACGCCCATGCCGACGCGCTTGAGCGCCTTCTCGGCGGCCAGGCTGGGGCCCGTGAGCATGATGGTCGGCTCGCTGCCGATGGAGGCGAAGGCGCGCACCCTGGCGCGGGGCTTGAGCCCGAGCCGCTCGCCCGCCGCGCGCGAGCCGAACAGCACCGCTGCGGCGCCATCGACGATGCCCGAACTGTTTCCGGCATGATGGACGTGCTCGATGCGCTCCATGTCCGGATAGCGCTGGATGGCGATGGCGTCAAAGCCGAGTTGCTCGCCCTGGTCGGCGAAAGAGGGTTTCAGCGCGGCAAGGCTCTCGATGCTGGTTTCGGCACGAATGCATTCGTCGTGCTCGATCATGGCGAAGCCGTTGACATCGAGCACAGGCACCAGCGCGCAGGCGAAGCGGCCCTCGTCGCGCGCCAGCGCCGCGCGGCGCTGGCTTGCGACGGCGTAGGCGTCCACGTCGCGGCGGCTGTAGCCCCAGCGCGTGGCGATGATGTCGGCGGAGATGCCCTGGGGCACGAAGCGGGTCTTGCGCGCCACGTCCGGGTCCACCGCCCAGGCGCCGCCGGAGGTCATCATCGGCACCCGCGACATGCTTTCGACGCCGCCGCCGACGACGAGGTCGGACTGGCCGGCCATGATCTGCGCGGCGGCGATGTTGCAGGCTTCCAGCCCCGAGGCGCAGAACCGGTTCACCTGGAAACCGGGCGCGGCCAGATCGTAGCCGGCGACCAGCGCAGCGATGCGCGCGATGTTGGCGCCCTGCTCGCCGACCGCCTCGACGCAACCGAGAATGACGTCGTCGACGGCGGCGGTATCGAGCCGGTTGCGGTCGCGCAGCGCCGCCAGTACGGTGGCGGCCAGATGCACGGGCGTGGCGCCGTGCAGGCTGCCGTCCTTGCGCCCCCTGCCGCGCGGCGTGCGCACGGCGTCGTAGATGTAGGCTTCGCTCATGCGGCTCACCGGCTGGGTAGATCGAGGCGGTTGGCAATGTTGTTTTTCTGCATGTTCGACGAGCCGCCAACGATGGGCATGCAGACGATATCGCGCACGTAGCGCTCCATGTCGTACTCGCGGGCGCAGCCGTAGGCACCCATGACGCGCTGGCAGGTCAGCACGATATCCACAGCGTTGTCCGCGACGAAGAGCTTGGCCATCGAACTTTCCACGCTGCAATCGCGCCCCGCCGTCGCCAGCCAGGCAGCCTGGTAGAGCATGTGGCGGCAGGCGGCGAGCTTGGTGCGCGCCTCGACCAGCATGTTGCGCACCGCCTGATGCGCGCAGATCTTGCGGCCGAACTGCTCGCGCTCCCGGGCATAGCGCCAGGCATCTTCGACGGCGGCGGTGGCGATGCCCAGCGCGACGGCGGTGATTTCGAGGCGTTCGACGTCGAGGCCGCGCCCGACCAGCATCTCCCAACCCTGGTTCCAGCGCTCCGGCCCTCCGACGATGTTGGCTGCCGGCACCGCGACTCCGTCGAAGATGACATCGGTGGTTTCCGCATAGCGCAGGCCGACATGGTCGATATCGACGATGGAGATGCCCGGCGCCGAGGTCGGCACCAGCACCAGGGAGAGATTGCGGTAGCGGTCCTCCTTCGGACCGCTGCGCACCAAGGTATAGATGACATCGGCGATGCGCGCGCCGGTACACCAGCGCTTGGTGCCGTTGATGATCACCATGGTGCCGTCCTTGGAGAGGCGTGCGGTCACTGCCGCCGAGGCCAGGTCGCCGCCGACGTCGGGTTCGGACAGACCGTAGGCGAACAGCATTTCGCCGCGTGCCAGGCGGGGCAGGTAGTCGCGCTTCTGCGCTTCGTTCCCGTTCTCGACCATGTTCAGCGAGCCGTAGAAGGCGCAGTGGATGTAGGGGCCGGCCAGCGAGGTGCCGCGCTTGGCCAGTTCCTCGATGACAACGATAGCCGACAGGATGTCGATGCCGCTGCCGCCATATTCCTCGGGCACCGTCAGGCCAGCGATGCCGAGCGCGCACAGCCGCGCAAAGATGGCCGGATCGTGGGCGGCCCTTTGATCGAGCGTGCGCGCCAGTTCGCGCGGCATCTCCTTGTCGAGGAAGCGGCGCAGCGTGTCGCGCAGCAGGGTGGTTTCTTCGGATTCGTCGAAATTCATGCCGTTTCTTTCAAACGTTGCGGGCGCGCCCGCCCCAGTAGCGGGCGCGAATGGCCTTCTTGTCGACCTTGCCGAGATTGGTCAGCGGAATCGCATCCACGAAGTCGATGCTCTTCGGCGCCACAAGACTGCCCTTGCGCGCCCTGACGAACTCGATGAGTTCCTCGGCGCCGGCGAGAGCGCCGGCATGGAGCACCACCAGCGCCTTGACTTCCTCGCCCCACTTCTCGTGCGGCACGCCGATCACTGCCGCCTGGCGCACGGCCGGGTGGGCGTACAGCACGTCCTCAATCTCGCGCGGGAAAACGTTGAAGCCGCCGGAGACGATCATGTCCTTTTTGCGGTCGACGACGGTCATCAGCCCCTCGGCGTCGAGACGCGCGATGTCGCCGGTGTGGAGCCAGCCGTCGCGGATCGCCGCGGCGGTCGCTTGCGGGTTGTCCAGATAGCCCGACATCATGTTGGGGGCGCGCGCGATGACCTCGCCGGCCTCGCCCGGCGGCACGTCCCGGCCGTCATCGTCGACCAGACGGATTTCGGCGGCATAGGTCGGCCGGCCCGCCGAGCTGAGCACCGCCGCTTCGCACGCCGGATCGGCGACGACATGATCCTCGCGCGGCAAAGCGGTGAGCGCCATCGGCGCCTCGGTCTGGCCGAAGAACTGGGTAAACACCGGGCCGAAAACCTGCAAGGCCTGCCTGAGCCGTTCCGGGGCGATGGCCGAGGCGCCATAGAGCACGTTGCGCAGGCTGGAACGGTCGTAGCAGTCCCGGCGCGGATGATCGAGCAGCAGATAGATCATGGTCGGCACCAGCAGCGTGGCCGTGGCGCGCTCACGCTCGATGGTGCCGAGCAGCAGGTCGGGGTCGAAATGGTCTAGCACGATGCAACGCCCCTGGCGCAGCAGCACCGGCAGGATCAGGCAACCGCCGGCGTGGGTCATCGGTGTGGCGAAGACGAAGGTCTCGCGCGGCGCGATGCCGAAATCGAGCATCTCCATGAAATAGGTGTAGAACCAGGAGCGGTGCGACAGCATCACGCCCTTGGGCCGGCCGGTGGTGCCGCCGGTGAAATAGATGCCGGCGATCTCCTCGGGATCGACCTCGACGGTGCGGTTCTCGGGCGCGTGCCGCTCCAGCAGATCGGTCAGGCGCAGATGGCCGTCGGGCAGGGCTTGGTCTGCGCCGCCAGCAATGCAGATGCAGTGCTCCACGCTTTCCAGGCGCGGCAGCATGGCGCGCACCCGCTGCGCCTGCCTGGCGTGATAGACCAGGGTGCGGCAGCGCGCAAAGTTCATCATGTAGACGAGGTCGTCGTCCGCCAGCAGCACCGCCAGCGGCACGCGCGCCGCGCCAAGCTTGGCGACGGCATATTCGCAGGCCACGTATTCGGCACAGTTGGCCATGAGGAAGGCGATGCGGTCGCCGCGGCCGAGGCCGAGAGCGCTGAAGGCGCCGACCAGGCGCGCAGCCTGGTCGCCGAGTTCGGCGTAGCTTATGCGATGCTCGCCGTCGCTGATGGCGGTGCGCTGCCCGCCGTGGCGCACCGCACGGTCGTAGAGCTGGCCGACGGTCAGCGGTTTCATGAGGCGGTCTCGGTACCGCGCTGATGGAACATCATGGTGTAGTCGAAGCTCATCACGGTCTCGCCGCGCTGGTTGAGCACGCTGTAGAGCCAGGTCTGCACGCCTTTCCTGGGATCGCGCGTGGCTTTCTGCTCCTTGACCTCGACGCGGACGGTGACGGTGTCGCCGATGCGCACCGGCGCCAGCATGCGCATGTTGTTGGCGCCGAGCCAGGCAACCACCGAGTCGCCGCCGAAACCCGCCTGCGCCACCAGGCCGACGGCCAGCGCGAAGATCATCGGGCCATGGACCAGGCGCTCGCCGAACTGCGTACTCTCGGCATACACCTTATCCATGTGCAGCGGATAGAAGTCGCCGGTCAGTCCCGCCCAGTTGACGACGTGGGTTTCGGTGACGGTAATGCGCGGCGTCGTATAGATGTCGCCGATCTTGAAGTCGTCGCCGTATCGCCGTTGTGACATGCCTGCCTCCCTGTCAATCCGCCGGCCGAAACTTCGGCAGGGTAAATTCGTCGTTGAGTTTCTCGAACACGACCTCGACCGCCATGTCGCAGCGCAGGCGATCGGCATCGCAGCCGACGATGTTGCTGAGCATGCGCACGCCTTCCTCCAACTCGACCACGGCCACGACATAGGGCATGTCGTCGAGGAAGGCCGAGGGGGCGTTGCTTACCACCACCGTGTAGCTATAGACGCTGGCGCGGCCGCTCGCCGGACGCCAGTCAAGACGTGGCGAGCCGCAGTGGGGGCAGGCGATGCGCGGATAGTGGATGGGCTGGTCGCAGTCGGCGCAATGCTGCAGCAGCAGCCGGTGCTCGCGCGCGGCATCCCAGAACGGCCGCGCCCAGGGCTGGACGACGGGGACCGGTCTGGCGAGGGCTTGGGGTTTGCTCATGGAAGGTTCTCCTCAGGGAATCTCGTTGCCAAGAATGGTGACCTGCGCATCCATGTAGGTGCCGCCGACCGCCGTTTCCACGGCAAAGCGGCAATCCGGCACCTGGCGCGCACCGGCCCGCCCCATGACCTGGCGCGCCGCCTCGACCAGCAGCGACACCGAGCCGCCGGCGCCGATATGGCCCTTCGACAGCATGCCGCCGTCGGTCGTGGTCGGCAGGCACCCGCCCGGCCAGGTGTCGCCGCGCAAGTGCATGGCGCCGGCTTCGCCGCGCGCGCACAACCCGATCTCCTCCATGGCAATCAGCTGGTAGATCGGGTAGGAGTCGTAGATCTCGGCGACATCGATGTCGCCCGGCGCGATGCCGGCCTCGGCGAAGGCCTCGCGGCCGGCCTTGGCCCAGCCGAAGCGGGTCAGGTCCGGCTCCTGGTGATAGGCAAAGTGGGTGACAGCGCCGCCCTCGCCGAGGACATAGGCCGGCCGGTCGGTGAGCGCGCGCGCGCGCTCGGCCGAGGTGACGACGAAGGCCGCGCCGCCGTCGAACAGCATGTTCGAGTGCTTGGCGCGCAGCGGTGTGGACAGCATCTTCGACGCCATGACCTCGTCCAACGAGAGCGGCTTGCGGAAGAAGGCGTTGGGATTCAGCTCCGCCCACTTGCGATTGGACACACAGACCGCCGAGAGCTCTTCGTCGGTGGTGCCCGTCTCGTGTTTATAGCGCTGTGTGGCCAGCGCGGCGACGGTCGAATAGTGCTGGCCGTAGGGCACTTCCCATTCCATGGAAATGCCGGCGGTGGAGAACAGGTCGATGCCGCCCTGGGCGCTGACGCCGGTGCCGAGCTTCTCGCAGTGGACGAACAGGATGTTTCGGGCGCGGCCGGTTTCGATCAGTGCGCTCGCAATGCGCAGGGCGTTGCTGCTCGATGAGCCGCCGGAGAATACGGTGGCGTTGGCGCTGACGTACTTCAGGCCAAGTTCCTCAACCAGCCGGCAGGTGGTCAGTTCATTGCTGAACTGGAAACTGAACACCGCGGTGGTCGGAATAACGAAGTCGATCTCATTCTTGTCGATGCCGGCGTCGGCGATGGCCAGGCGCGCGGCGTCGAGCGCAAAACTGATCGCGCCCCGATCCGGGTAGCGCCCGGTTGGGATCTCGCCCACGCCGACTATGGCGGTTTTTCCTCGATTACGACTCATTGACTACTCCCTCAGAACGAACGGCGGCCGGCGCCGTCACTGCGTTTCAGGCCTGGAGTTCCGGAATGCCACGGTGGTAGGCGGGCATGATCTGCTCCTCGAAATTCGTCTTCATCATCCGGTCGATGCACATCACGGCCGAGAGCGAGGCGCCGTCTACGCCGCCGCCCCACAGGCGGCGGCCATACTGGTCGCCGGCGAAGTACAGGCCCTCAACCCAGGGAGACTTGACGTCGGGGCGGTCTTCGCCGACCGGGCGCCACAGTCCGTAGGCCTCGGGCGAAGGGGTCCACAGACAGAACTCGAAATCCTTGTCCCAGTTCGAGAAGGTGCGCTTGGCCCAGTCCTCGCACAGCTGAATTACGCGATTGACGCGATCCGGATTGCGCATCTCCTCGTCGGTAAGTGCCGTCGAGAACAGGTACTCGCGTTTGCCTTGCGGCCCGCGCTTGGCGGTGCCGCCGCCCCAGGCGGTAAAGTCGCACATCACCATGTCGACGACGCCGATGAAACCTTCCTCCGGTTTGGTGATGCCGGGCATGTAAACGAAGCTGCCTTCCTCGATGCCTGCATCCGGCAGCTGCGCCCGCTTCATGCCGTACCAGCCGGTGAGCAGGCCCGCCCCCCAGAAGCGCTTCTCCAGCGTCTCGACCCAGTCGGCGGGGAACCACTGCCTGGGCAGCACGCGGAAGATGTACTTGGGAGGGATGGTGCAAATCACGTTGTCAGCGAGGATGACGCGCTGCGTTTCGTAGTCGTTGTCATCGCCCTTGATGCGCACGCCGCGCACGCGGCCGTTTTCGATCAGCACTTCCTTCACTGGCGTGTTGCGCCAGACTTCGCCGCCGTGAGCCAGCACCACTTTCTCGAACTGCTGCGGTATGGCAATGCAGCCCGGCTCGTCAGCAGTGGCGACGGAACCGGAGACGAGGTTCATCTTGATCTGGCCGGCAATGGACATGTAGCCGAGGAAGTCGCCGGTCGGCGTCAGCGCCGGCTCGGCTTGGGCCGTTTGGGAGGCGGCCAGCACCTTGATGTATTCATAGGCCTCCGGATGCATATGCCGCTCTTCGAGCCAGGATTGCAGCGGCTTGCGCATCAGGTGCGCCATGTCCTCGAAGGTGGACATGCCCATCTGGCGCAGCTGTTCCATGGTGGCGGCGAAGCCTTCCTCGCTCATCCACGGATAGGGCTGGTTTTTCTGCACCTGGAACTGCCTGGTCGGCTCGCCCTCGCCCTGCCACTTGACGAAGCCCAGGCCCTTGTTCAGCGGCAGGTTGTGATTCACACCCAGGTGCTTCATCAGAAAATCGACCCGGCCCTTGTTGCCCCAGAACAGGCCGTGACCGCCTGCCTCGAAGGTGCGTCCGTCGAGCAGCCCCTTGGCGAAAATCTCCTCGATCGGCGGCTCGCACTTGCCCAGGGAGCAATGCGCATAGGCAAGCGACTTGCGAAACGCCCGCGCATCCATCTCTACGCCGTCGGCGACGACGGTCTTGCCTTTGCCAACGTAGGACAGCGTGCGCCCCCCAATGAACGGCGCGCGCTCGAGCACAAGTACTCGCTTGCCGTGATCCTTAGCCAGCAGGGCCGCCGTCGCAAGGCCGGCAACTCCGGCGCCAATGACGATGGTGTCGAATTTCTGTGTCGCAGACATCTGTTTCTCCTCATTTAGAGCGGCCGCCAGGACAACCGCGAAATTGAGCGGTTGCAGCGCAAGACCGGCAGGTTCAACCGAATATAGTTGCGTTACGATAGCATCTATACTTGCGTTACGCAAGTTATTGCGGGCCCGCAGGCGATGTTTTCGTCCCCCTGACTGGAACGCGCAGGTTTCTGCCCAGTGGCCGCCAAATGCCTGATGGGGTGCCTGGAGGAGAAAACCGCGGCTGGCGCCTGCTATTGGTTCGGTACGCCCGACTTGCGCTTGTCGAGGGAACTTGCACTGCAAGACGCCCCCCGCGCATGCGGAGGGCAGCCGACGGGTCAAGTTCCGTTCCCGCTGTCAGTGACAACAGGCGCACCGATAATGAAGGCGGCGCGGTAGATGTCCGCGCCGTTTTGACTTCGTACAAGGTTTTCTCGCCGTCCTGCGAGGACTGACTTTCTGCGGCGCCGGAGCATGCATGGCTCGGCCGGTCCGTGATGGACTGATCCGCCAGCAGGAACCGCTCCGACTGCCGCCGGCTTAAAATGCCGCGATGTCGATTGCCGCCACTGGAACCCTCCAGCCACTACTGACACCGCTGGGCCATTTGCGGCTGACGCCGGATGGCGCCGCCCCGCCCCTGCCGTCCGGGCTCCATGAGCGCCTCGGCGCCGCCTTCGCGGCCGGCGCCGGGCATGGCCTGCTGCAGCTCGGCGCGGCCGAGGTCGGCAGCGCGCTGCCGGCGGCGCTGGCCTGGTGGCGGGACTTCGCCGCGCGCTATGTGTCGGCGCTCTGCGCCACCCCCGAAGGCGAGGATTTCGCCGTCCCGGCGCCGGACAAGGCCGTGCTCGATGCGCTGCTCGCCGATGCGCCGCCCATGAGCGGCGCCGAATACCTCACGCCGGACGTGTTGGCCGCACTCTGGACAGAACTCGACGCGGCCCTGCGCGACGAGCTGGCGCACTCGAAGCTGACGCTTCAGGCCTTCCTCAAATCGCGCCATCCGGCCTGGAACCTGGTCGGCCGGGTGCATTTCAACCTGGCGGAAAACCGCAAGGATGCCGAAGCTCCGTTCGCTTTCCTCGCCACCTACACCTCGCGCCTGTCGGCGCACGGCAAGGCGCAGCACCTGCCGCTGTCGCGGGCGCTGGCGGAGTTTTCCGACGGCAAGCGCAAGGCGCAACTGCTCTCCCTGCTGCTGCCGGTGCAGCGCGCCGCGGAACAATGCGGCTGGCTGCGCGAAATGGTCGAGGCGGGCGAGATCTATCACCCGCTGCGCTGGACGCCGGCCGAGGCCTGGCGCCTGCTCTGCGACGTGCCGAAGTTCGAAGCCGCCGGCATCGTCGTGCGCGCGCCGGGCAACTGGCCGACGGGCCGCCCCCCCCGGCCGAAGGTCAGGGCCAGCCTCGGCGCCGGAGCGCCCTCGCTGCTGGGCATGGATGCGCTGCTCGATTTCAGCATGGAGGTCAGCCTCGACGGCGAGCGCCTGACTGCGGCCGAAATCCGCGAACTCCTGAAGCGCGGCGACGGCCTGCAGCTGATTCGCGGCCGCTGGATCGAGGTGGATCGCAAGAAGCTCGGCCGCCTGCTGGAACGCTTCCAGGCCATCGGGCAGGCTGCGGCAGAAGGACTGCCTTTTGGCGAAGCCATGCGGCTGATGGCCGGCGCCTCGCTCGATGGCGCCGGCGGCGACAGCGAGGCCGACTGGGCGGAAGTCGCCGCCGGGCCGTGGCTCGCAGAGACCCTGCGCGCCCTGCGCCAGCCGGAAGGGCTGGCGCAAGTCGATCCGGGGCCGGAACTCAAGGCCGAGCTGCGCCCCTACCAGCAGGCCGGCGTGCGCTGGCTTTACCTGCTGACGCGGCTCGGCCTGGGCGCCTGCCTGGCCGACGACATGGGGCTGGGCAAGACGCTCCAGGTGCTGGCGCTGCTGCTGGTGCTGAAACGCGAACGGCGGGGCGCGCAACGCCCGAATCTGCTGGTGGCGCCGGCCTCGCTGCTGGCCAACTGGGCCGCCGAGGCCGAACGCTTCACGCCCGGCCTGCGCCTGCTGATCGCGCATCCCTCGGCCCTGCCGTCGGCCGAGCTGCGCGCGCTGGATGCCGGCAAGCTCGACAACATCGACCTCGTCGTCACCAGCTACGGCACGCTGCTGCGCCTGCCGGCGCTGGCCGGCCAGCGCTGGGGCATCGTCGTGGCCGACGAGGCGCAGGCGATCAAGAATCCCGGCGCCAAGCAGACGCGGCAGGTGAAAAAGCTCCAGGCCGGCGCGCGCATCGCGCTCACCGGCACACCGGTGGAGAACCGCCTGTCCGACCTGTGGTCGATTTTCGATTTCACCCATCCCGGCCTGCTTGGCTCGGAAAAGGTCTTCGCCGGATTCGCCAAACGGCTCGCCGCGAACGAGCACTTCGGCCCCCTGCGCACCCTGGTGCGGCCCTATATCCTGCGCCGCCTGAAGACCGACAAGCGCGTCATCGCCGACCTGCCCGACAAGACCGAGCTGAAGGCCTGGTGCCATCTCAGCCCGGTGCAGGCGGCACTGTACCAGCGCGCCGTCAGGGAGCTGGCGCGCGCGCTGGAAGAGGCCGAAGGCATCGGGCGCCGCGGCGTGGTGCTGGCCTTCCTGATGCGCTTCAAGCAGATCTGCAACCACCCCTCGCAATGGCTCGGCGACGCCGCCTGGAACGCCGCGGACAGCGGCAAGTTCGCCCGCCTGCGCGAGCTGGCCGAGGTCATCGCCGACAAGCAGGAGAAGGTGCTGGTGTTCACCCAGTTCCGCGAAACGACCGAACCCCTGGCGGCGTTTCTCGGCGCGGTCTTCGGCCGCGAGGGGCTGGTGCTGCACGGCGGCACCCCGGTCGCCAAACGCCGGGAACTCGTGAAGCGATTCCAGGAGGACGAGCTGGCGCCGTTCTTCGTCCTCTCGCTCAAGGCCGGCGGCGCGGGCCTGAACCTCACCGCCGCCTCGCACGTGATCCACTTCGACCGCTGGTGGAATCCGGCGGTGGAGAACCAGGCCACCGACCGCGCCTTCCGCATCGGCCAGCGCAGGAACGTGCTGGTGCACAAGTTCGTCTGCCGCGGCACCGTCGAGGATCGCATCGACCGGCTGATCGAATCCAAGCAGCGGCTGGTGCAGGGCGTGCTGGAAGGCGGGGCGGAATTGCTGCTCACCGAAATGAGCGACCGCGAGCTGCTCGATCTGGTGAAACTCGACATTCATGCCGCGGAGGAGAATTGAAATGGGCTTCTGGAGCTGGAAACCGTATGTTTCGGTGGCGGAGCGTCGCAAGCAGGCGGAGAAGGCCGCCGCCAAGGCGAAGAAGGCCGGCGCGGCGCTCTCGCCCATCGCGCCCTATGGTGGCGCCATCGCCAAGACCTTCTGGGGCAAGGCCTGGTGCGACAACCTGGAGCGCTACAGCGACTACGACAACCGCCTGCCGCGCGGGCGCACCTATGTGCGCAACGGCTCGGTGATCGATCTGCAAATCGCGGCGGGCAAAGTCCGGGCGCAGGTGATGGGCTCCAGCCTCTACACGGTCGAAGTGAGCGTGGCGGCGGTGCCCGACAGGCAATGGCGGGCCATTGGCGCCGACTGCGCCGGCTCGATCGACTCGCTGGTGGAACTGCTGCAGGGAAAGCTCTCCAAGGGCGTGATGGAGCGCATCTGCAAGCCGGGTACCGGACTCTTCCCGGCGCCGAAGGAAATCAAGTTTTCTTGCAGCTGCCCGGACTGGGCCGCGATGTGCAAGCATGTCGCCGCCGTGCTCTACGGCGTCGGCGCGCGGCTCGACCGGCAGCCGGAGCTGCTGTTCGGCCTCCGCAAGGTGGATGCCAGGGAACTGGTCGCCCGGGCCGGCAGCGGCCTGCCGAAGAAAGGCAAGGCGTCCGCCAGGGTGCTCGACGATGCCGCGCTGGCCGACGTGTTCGGCATCGAGCTGGCCGAGGACGCCCCGCCGGCTGCGGCAAAGCGGCGCGACAAGTCCGCCGCAGCGGCGACAAAAGCCGCGAAACAATCCGCTCCCGGCAGGCCGAAAGCCGCCGTGAAAGCGCCCATGCGGAAACCGGCCAGGACGGCGGCGCCCGTCAAGGCGAAGGCGCCCGCGCGCAGGCCCGCGGCGAAACCCGCAGCCGCAAAGACCCGCAAGCCGGCCGGATGATTCTCGGACCGGAGGCGCTTCAGTTTCCGCCGTTTCCGCCGTAGGATAGGGTGCGTGCCGGACCGGTACAACGCCGGACCGGGATGCAATGCCGGCCTTGCCACGGGCGGCTACTGGATATCGCACGCGATGAAGCAAGGTACCCTATCGGACGCACCCACTTCCGCCGGCAGCGCCCGCGCGTCGACGGAAGACGAGCTGAACGAGTACCTGGAAATCACCTCCGACTGGCTCTGGAGGACCGACGCGGCGCATCGCTTCATCTCCATCCGTGTCGGCAAGCGGCTCTCCGGCCAGTTCGATCCCGCGCCCTGCATCGGCAAGACCCGGCGCGAAATGTCCTGGGCCGACACACCGCCCGCCTTCTGGGACGCGCACCAGAAGCAGCTGGATGCGCACAAGCCGTTTTCCTTCATGCTGCCGCGCCGTGCGCTGGACGGCTGCATCCATTATTTCGAGGTCAGCGGCCAGCCCGTTTTCGACGGCGCGGGGCGCTTCGCGGGTTACGTCGGCTTCGGCCGCGACGTCAGCGACCGCGTGCGGGCGGAACAGCGCGTCATCGAGTCGGAAGAGCGCTTCAGGGATCTGGCGGCGCTCGGCTCGGACTGGTTCTGGGAACAGGACGCCGAATTCCGCTTCATCCGCTTCGGCGGCGGCGACGTGGGCAAGACCGGGGCCGACATCGCCAAGGTGCTCGGCAAGCGCCGATGGGAGCTGGACATCGTCGACGTTCCGGAGGAACAGTGGGCGCGGCACCGCGCGCAACTGGAGCGGCACGAGCCGTTCAGCGACCTGGAATACCGGATCGTCGGCGACGACGGGAAAACGCGCTGGGTCAGCGTTTCGGGCAAGCCGCGCTTCGGCGCGGACGGCGCCTTTCTCGGCTATCGCGGCATCGGCCGCGAAATCACCGCGCTGAGGACCGCACAAGCCGATTTGCGCGAAAGCGAGCGGCGCTACCGCGACATCGCCGAACTGTCGTCGGAATGGTTCTGGGAGCAGGATGCGGAACTGCGCTTCACGCACTTCTCGAACGTGGTGCCGGGCGCATCGCACTACGACACCTCGAAGGCGATCGGGCAAACGCGCTGGGAGCTGCAAATCCGCGGCGTAAGCGAAGACGGCTGGAACGCCCATCGCGCGGCCTGCGCGCGCCGCGAACCCTTTCGCGACTTCATCTACGAGGTATGCACGCCGGCAGGCGAGTGGCGCTGGTTCTCGGTCAGCGGCAAGCCGCTGTTCGCCGATTCGGGCGAATTCCGCGGCTATCGCGGAACCGGCCGGGACATCACCGCCCAGGTCCATGCCGAAAGGGTGCTCCGCGAGAGCGAGCAGAAGCTGCGCCTGATCGTCGAGAACGTGCCGGCCGGCCTGGCCTATTTCGGCGCGGATGGCCGCTGCCGGTTCGCCAACCGGCACTACTGCGATCTGTTCGGCCGTGGCGATACGCTGCACGGCAGGCACATCGGGGAAATCCTTCCCGCCGAACTCCTCGCCCGTACCCGGCCGCACTGGGACGGCGCCTACGCCGGCGAAGCGCAGCATTTCGAACACCCTCAGGCGATGCCCGACGGCACGGCCGGCCAGGTCGAGGTCTGGATCGTTCCGGACTTCGAGAGCGGGGGCAGCCTGCGCGGCGTGCTCGCCATGCTGACGAACCTCACCGCGCGCAAGCATGCGGAAGACGAGGTGCGCCGTCTCAACGACACGCTGGAGGAGCGGGTGCGCCAGCGCACCGCCGAGCTCACCGCCTCGAACAAGGAGCTGGAGGCCTTCTCCTATTCCGTCTCGCACGACCTGCGCGCGCCGCTGCGCGGCATCGAAGGCTTCGCCCAGATCCTCGCCGAGGAATACGGCGGCATGCTCGACGATGCAGGCAAGTCGCACCTTGCGCGCATCCGTGCTGCGAGCATGCGCATGGCCCATCTGATCGACGACCTGATCGAACTCGGGCGCATCACCCGCATCGAGCTGCGGCGCGCCCGCATCGACCTCGGTTCGATGGCGCGCGAGATCCACGCCGAACTCTCCGATGCAACGCTGCCGGCTGCGCCGCAGCTTGCGCTGACGGGCGACCTGTTTGCCGAAGGCGACCCGCAGCTGCTGCGCATCCTGGTCGAAAACCTGCTGCGCAATGCGGTCAAGTTCTCGCGCACCGCGGCCGAGCCGAAGATCGAGTTCGGCGCCGCGCCGGGCAACGCCGGCCGGACGTACTTCATGCGCGACAACGGCGTCGGCTTCGACATGCAATTCGCGGACAAGCTGTTCCAGCCTTTCCAGAAATTGCACAGTCCGGCGGAATTCTCCGGAAACGGCATCGGCCTCGCCACAGTACTGCGGATCGCCCAGCGCCATGGCGGCACCGCATGGGCGGAGGGCCGGCCCGGCGGCGGCGCGATCTTTTACTTCTCCCTCGGCAGCGGCAATTAGGGCTGGCGTCCGCAGATGCGGCGCGGCAGTGCTCAGCTCCCCTTGAACGAGGGCTTGCGCTTCTCGATGAAGGCGGTGACGCCCTCGGCGAAGTCGGCCGTGGCGCTGCAGCGGGCGAAGGATTCCCCCTCGGCGCGCAGCTGTTCTCCCAGCGGCGTGGCGAGCGCTTGGCCGAGGAGGCGCTTGGTGCCGGCATGGGCCAGCGCCGGACCGGCGGCGAGGCGGCCCGCCAGCGCCGCGCAGGCGGCATCGAGTTCGACCGCCGGCACGACGCGGTTGACCAGGCCGAGGGACAGCGCCTGCTGGGCGTCGATGCGCTCGGCCAGCAGCATCAGTTCGGCCGCTTTCTTGGCGCCGACCAGGCGCGGCAGGAACCAGGTGCTGCCGCCGTCGGCGGTGGTGCCGAGCAGGGAATAGCCGGTGGTGAAGTAGGCGTTGTCGGCGGCCAGCGCCAGGTCGCAGCCGGCCATCAGCGAGAAGCCGAAGCCGGCGCAGGCGCCGCGCACCTTGGCGACGACCGGCTGCGGCAGGCCGCGCAGGATTTCGACGGCCGGATGCACGTATTCGCCGATCAGGCGCCGGAAGGTGCGGCTTCGCTCCTCCGCCGGGCTGGCCAGCATGGTATTGAACTCCTTGAGGTCGCCGCCAGCCATGAAATGCTCGCCGGCGCCGGTGACGACGACCGCCCTGAGGCCCTCGGCGCGCTGCAGTTCCTCGCAGCGCGCCAGCAGCGCCTGAGCCATGGCCAGGCCGAGCGAGTTGAGCGCCTGCGGGCGGTTGAGGGTGAGCGTGGCGACAGCGCCGCGGATGTCCAGCAAGACCTGTTCGTTCATCGTGTTTCCTCGTTGGAGGCGTTCAGCAGAAGCCGGTGATAGAAACGGATCAGCTCGGCGTGGTTGGCCAGCGCGATGCGTTCGTTGGTGCCATGGAAGCGCGGCAGGTCCTCGCTCTTCGCGCGCACCGGCGAGAAGCGGTAGATGGCATCGGCGATGGGCGCCATGTGGCGCGAATCGGTGGCGGCGATCATCAGGCCTGGGGCGACCACCGTGCCGGGGAACAGTTCGCGGATCGTGCGGTTGATCAGCCGGTAGCCGCGGGCCGTGGACGGCGAGATCGGCGACGGCTCGCTGGCCTGCTGGCCGCCCCGCCCGACCGAGATCGCCCCGCTGGCCGCCGCGGCCTGGACATGCGCCGTCACGCCCTCGATGCTGTCGCCCGGCAGGATGCGGAAATTCACCAGGGCATCGGCCTTGCCGGGCAGCACGTTCTCCTTGTTGCCGGCCTGCACCACGGTGAGCGCGGTGGTGGTGCGCAGCATGGCGTTGGTGGCAACCCCCTTCTCCAGCTGGCTCCTGACGAGCGGGCCGAACAGCCAGAGGTTGGACAGCAGCACGCGGTTCGCGCCGCCCATCTCGGGCGCGAGGGTGTCGAACATCTCGGCGGCGACGCCGCGGATCGCCGCCGGCATCTGCCGGTCTTCGAGGCGGGCCAGGGCCGCGCTCAGCATGCCGATGGCGGTCTCCGGCGGTGGCATGGAAGAGTGGCCCGGCACGGCGCTCGCCTGCAGCGCCAGGGTGAGATAGCCTTTCTCGGCGGTGCCGATCAGCGCCACCGGGCGGTCGAGCCCCTTCAGCACGCCTTCGGTGATGAGCAGCCCTTCGTCGACGACGAATTCCAGTTTCACGCCGCGCGTCTGCAGCAGCGCGGCGATGGCCTTGGCGCCCTGCCCGCCGCCGATCTCCTCGTCGTGGCCGGCGGCGATGTAAAGGGTCTGGCGCGGCCGAAAGCCGGCGGCAGCCAGCGTCTCGACGGCCTCGAAGAGGGCCAGCAGGTTGGCCTTGTCGTCCCAGGCACCGCGCCCCCAGACGAAGCCGTCGCGGATCTCGCCGCCGAAGGGATCGGCCTGCCAGTCCTTCTCGGTGCCGGGCGCGATGGGCACGACGTCCTGGTGCGCCATCAGCATGATCGGCTTGGCCGCCGGATCGCTGCCGGGCCAGGTGTAGAGCAGGCTCAGTTCATTGACGAACTCGCGCTGCAGCGTCGCATGGGCGCGCGGGAAGGACTGCTCCAGCAGGGCATGCAGCTTGCGGAATTCCGCGGCGCCGGCGCCCTCGCGGCCGTCGAAGGAAATCGTGCGCAGGCGCACGGCGGCGGCCAGGCGCTGCGCCGCGGCGTTCTCGTCGAGCGCCAGCGGCTGCACCGGCGTCACCTCGATCTGGCGCGAGCCATGGCGCAGGGTGTTCGCCGCAATCGCGACGGCAAGCACGGCCAGAAGCGCCAGCACGGCCATGGCGATTTTTTTCAGCATGTTTTCGCCTCCCCCGGAAACGGCGAAGGGCGCCGCAGCGCCCCTCCCCTGCCAATCGAATTTATACCACGGACTCGAACAATCCCGCCGCCCCCATGCCGGTGCCGATGCACATGGTGACCATGCCGAACTTCGCCTCGCCGCGCTGCATCGCCGCCATCACGGTGGCGGTGCGGATGGCGCCGGTGGCGCCGAGCGGATGGCCCAGGGCGATGGCGCCGCCAAGCGGGTTGACCTTCGCCGGGTCGAGCTCGATCGTGCGCATGACGGCCAGCGCCTGCGCGGCGAAGGCCTCGTTCAGCTCGATCCAGTCCACCTCGTCCTGCTTCACGCCGGCCTGCTTCAGCACGCGCGGAATCGCCTCGATCGGGCCGATGCCCATGATCTCCGGCGGCACGCCGGCCACCGCGAAGCCGCGGAAGCGCGCGATCGGCGTCAAGCTGAATTGCTTGAGGATCTTCTCGGAGACCAGCAGCACGGCACCGGCACCGTCCGACATCTGCGAGGCGTTGCCGGCAGTGACCGAGCCCTTCGCCGCGAACACCGGCCGCAGCTTGGCCAGTCCCTCCAGCGAGGAATCGGGGCGCGGGCCCTCGTCGTGCTCCATCACGCGCTCGACGATCTTCACCGCGCCGCTACGGAAGTCGGGCTGGTGGTCGCGCACGGTGTAGGGCGAGATTTCCGCCCTGAACCTGCCCGCGGCGATGGCGGCGCAGGCCTTGCGATGGCTGGCGACGGCGAAGGCGTCCTGGTCCTCGCGCGTGACCTTCCACTGCGCCGCCACCTTCTCGGCGGTGAGGCCCATGCCGTAGGCGATGCCGACGTTCTCGTCGCGCTCGAACACCGCCGGATTGAGCGAGACCTTGTTGCCCATCATGGTCGGCATCATGCTCATGGTCTCGGTGCCGGCGGCGATCATGACTTCGGCCTCGCCCAGGCGGATGCGGTCGGCGGCGAGCGCCACGGCCTGCACGCCGGAGGAGCAGAAGCGGTTGATGGTCATGCCCGGCACGCTCTGCGGCAGGCCGGCCAGCAGGAGACCGATGCGGGCGACGTTCATGCCCTGTTCGGCTTCCGGCATGGCGCAGCCGACGATGACGTCGCCGACGAGCTGCGGGTCGAGTCCGGGCGCGCGCGCCATGACGTTGCGGATGACGTGGGCCAGCATGTCGTCGGGGCGCACGTTCTTCAGCGCGCCGCGCACCTTGCCGACCGGGGTGCGCGTGGCGGCGACGATGTAGGCGTCCTGTACCTGTTTGCTCATTTCGGTTCTCCTTAGTTGCGCAGCGGCTTGCCGGTTTCCAGCATGTGGGCGATGCGCTGTTGCGTCTTCTCGGTCTTCAGCAGCTCGACGAACTCGTGGCGCTCGACGGCGAGCAGCCAGTCCTCGTTCACCAGCGCGCCGGTCTCGACCTCGCCGCCGCACAGCGCGGTGGCCGCGCCTTTCGCGACGCGGTAGTCGTGGGCGGAGATCATGCCGCCCTCCTTCATGTTCACCAGCATCATCTCCAGCGTGGCGATGCCGTTGCGGCCGGCCACCTTCACGCCACGCGGCGGCAGCTTCGGCCGCCAGCCGGATTCGGCCAGCGCGCGCGCCGTCTGCCGCGCCACGTGCAGCACTTCGTTGGCGTTGAACACCACCGGGTCGGATTCGCGCAGGAAGCCCAGCTCGCGCGCCTCCAGCGCGCTCTTCGAGACGTTGGCCATGGCGACGGTCTGGAACAGCGGCTGCAGGAAAAGGAAGATGTCGCCGCCGGCGATGCGCGCCGCGGCATCGGACGCGCGCACGGCGAACTCCTTGCAGCCGCCGCCGGCCGGGATGAGGCCGACGCCGGCCTCGACCAGGCCGATGTAGGACTCCAGCGCCGCCACGGCGCGGCTGGCGTGCATGACGACCTCGCAGCCGCCGCCCAGCGCCATGCCGTTCACCGCGGCGACCACCGGCACCTGGGCGTACTTCAGCGTCTGGCTCATCTGCTGGAAGCGGGCCACGCCCTTCTCCAGCCCGGCGAAATCCTTCGCCTGCAGGGCCGGCGCCAGCGCCGCCAGGTTGGCGCCGGCCGAGAACGGCGGCTTCGCCTGCCAGATCACCAGGCCCTTGTAGTCGCGCTCGGCACGCGCCACCGCCTCGATGATGCCTTCCAGCACATCGGGGCCGAGGGTGTTGGCCTTGCTTCTGAAGGACAGCACCGCGATGTCGGCGTCGTTCGGCGCCGTCCACATCCGCACCGCATCGTTCTCGAAGACGGTGCTGCCGCGTTCCTCGGTCTCGCCCAGCACGCGCTCGGGGAAGACCTGGCGCGCATACACCGGCAGCGTCGAGCGCGGCTTGTCTGATTTGGCACTCGCCGAATACGAGCCCGTTGCGCCATGCACGCCCTTGCGTCCGTCGAACACCCAGGCCGGCAGCGGCGCGGCGCTCATCGCCTGGCCGGCCTCGATGTCGGCCTTCACGGCGTTGGCGATGGCCTGCCAGCCGGCGGCCTGCCAGGTCTCGAAGGGGCCTTCCTTCCAGCCGAAGCCCCAGCGCATGGCGAAGTCGACATCGCGCGCGTTGTCTGCGATCGCCCCGAGGTGGACGGCGCAGTAGTGGAAGATGTCGCGGAAGATGGCCCAGAGGAACTGCGCCTGCGGCGAGGCATGCGCGCGCAGCTTGTCGAACTTCTCCGCCGGGTTCCTGATCTTGAGGAGGGCGGCGACCTCGACATCGACCTCGCCGGCGCTGGGCCGGTAGTCCTGCTTCGCCAGGTCGATGACGTTGATCGTCTTTCCCTCTTTTTTGTAGATGCCGGCGCGCGTCTTCTGGCCGAGCGCGCCCTTCTGGATCAGGAAAGTCAGCCACCCCGGTACGGCGTAGTGCTTGTGCCAGGGGTCTTCCGGCAGCGTCGACTGCATGGTGCCGATGACGTGGGCCATGGTGTCGAGGCCGACCACGTCCGCCGTGCGGTAGGTGGCGCTCTTCGGCCGGCCGATGGCGGGACCGGTAAGGGCATCCACCACGTCGAAACCGAGCCCGAGGCGCGCGGTGTGGTGCATCACGGCGAGCATCGAGAAGACGCCGACGCGGTTGGCGACGAAGTTCGGCGTGTCGAGCGCGCGCACCACGCCCTTGCCCAGGGTGGTGACGAGGAAGGTCTCCAGGTTGTCGAGCAGTTCGGGCGCCGTGCCCTTGCAGGCGATCAGTTCGACGAGCTGCATGTAGCGCGGCGGGTTGAAGAAGTGTACGCCGCAGAAGCGCGGCTTGAGGCCCGCCGGCAGCGCCTCGGCCAGCGCATTGATCGACAGGCCGGAGGTGTTGCTGGCGAAGATGGCGTGTTCGGCGACGAAGGGCGCGACCTTCTTGTAGAGGTCGTGCTTCCATTCCATCTTCTCGGCGATGGCCTCGATGATCAGGTCGCAGCCGCGCAGCTGTTCCAGGTCACGCTCGTAGTTGGCCGCGTCGATGCAGGCGACGCGATCCCTGGTGGCGAGCGGCGAGGGTTCGAGCTTCTTCAGGCCGTCGAGGGCCTTCCTGACGATGCCGTTGGCGTCGCCTTCCTTCGCCGGCAGGTCGAACAGCACGACCGGCACATTGGCGTTGGCGCAGTGGGCGGCGATCTGCGCGCCCATGACGCCGGCGCCGAGCACGGCGACTTTTCTTACGATGAAATTGCTCACTTGGTTTCTCCAAAAAAGCTGATTACCCATGAAACTCAGCATACTTTCCGTTGGCTAGGCTCTCGTCATACCGGCGAATGCCGGTATCCAGAATGAGGCTTGCGCGTTCGGTTCGGCTGCCCTGGATACCGGCCCCGGATTCAAGCATTCCGGGGTGACGTTCTTTCGCCGGTATGACGGAGCAATCACAGCGCCATGAAATTACAGCTCCGGCGGCACCTCGCGCTTGCCGCCGTTCGCATCGACGGCGACATAGGTGAGCTGCGCTTCCGTCACCTTGACCACCACCGGGTCGGCCGGACGGCGCATGGCATACACCTCGACGTTGATGGTCATCGAGGTGCGGCCGATCCTGATCACCTCGGTGTAGAAGGACAGCACGTCGCCCACCGACACCGGCTGCTTGAAGAGGAACTGGTTCACCGCGATGGTGGCCACCCGCCCCTTGGCGCGGCGCATGGCGGCGATGCCGCCGGCGAGGTCGACGTTGGCCATGATGTAGCCGCCGAAGATGTCGCCGGAGTGGTTCACGTCGGCCGGCATCGGCATCAGGCGCAGGGTGGGCTGCTTGTCCGGCAGCCGGGTCGGGTTCTCGCTCATCCTGCCTGCTCCACATTGAGCATCGTGCAGATGGCTGGCAAAGGTTTGTCGTCCCCGCGGAAGCGGGGATCCAGTGGCGTTGAAGCAAAGGCACTGGATTCCCGCTTCCGCGGGAATGACGGTGCAAGTCCAAAAGTTGTCAATCTCATTTTCGAAGCTCGGTAAGGTAGTTCATCGGTCCGCCGCGGAAGGGTGCGAAGCCGGTGCCGAAGATCACGCCGGCGTCGGCGAGATCCGCATCCGTCACCACGCCCTCTTCGACTGCGCGCTGCGCCGCTGCCAGGAAGGGTTTCAGCAGCCTCTCGGCCAGCCCCGCCGGCACCTGTCCCGCCGCGCCCTTCTGCGGCCTGCCTTGAGTATAGGTGTAGAAGCCGCGTCCCGTCTTGCGGCCGAGGTGGCCGGCATTTACCAGTTCCATCAGCTTTCGCGGCGGCTCGGCGCCCGCGCCGGCCAGCTGCCGTCCGGCGGCCACCGCGATGTCGAGGCCGACCGTGTCGGCCAGCTCGATCGGCCCCAGCGGCATGCCGAAGGCCAGCGCCGCCTCGTCCACCGCTTCCGGCGACAGCCCCTCGTCCACGCAGCGCATCGCCTCCTGCATGTAGGGCGCCAGCACGGCGTTCACCAGAAAGCCGGGCGCGCTCTTCACCGGCAGCGCCAGCTTGTCGAGCTTGCGCACGAAGGCCATGCTCCGTTTCAGGGCCGCCGGATCGGAATCCTTGCCCTCGACCACCTCCACCAGCGGCATCTTCGCCACCGGGTTGAAGAAATGGATGCCGATCAGGCGCGAGGGGTTCTTCAGGCCGGCGGCGATGTCCTCCAGCTTGAGGCTCGAGGTGTTGCTGGCGAGCACCGCATCCGGCTTGGCGATGGCCTCGATGTCGGCGAACAATTTCTGCTTGGCTTCCAGGTTCTCGAAAATCGCCTCGATCACCACGTCGGCCTGGCGCGCGCCCTGGCCGGTCGGATCGGGAATCAGACGGTCGAGGGCGAAGCGCACCTGCGCGTCGTCCCTCAGCTTCTTCCTGAAGGCCGCCGCGGCGCGCGCAATTGCCGGGGCGATGCGCTCGATGCTCTGGTCCTGCAGCGTCACCGTCAATCCGCGCAGCGCGCCCCAGGCGGCGATGTCGCCGCCCATGACGCCGGCGCCGATGACATGCAGGTGCTTCGGCGCGAAATCGCTGTCTTTCCCGAAGCCCTTCAGGCGTTCCTGCAGGTAATACACGCGCACCAGGTTCTGCGTCGTCGGCGAGGCGGCGATGGCCTCCAGCGAGGTCGGCTTGCCGGCCGGCACGGCGAGCGCGTTGCCGCCATGGTTCGCCCACATGTCGAGGATGGCGTAGGGCGCCGGATAGTGCTCGGGCCGCGCGCGCTTCATGACCTGCTTCCTCGCCTGCGCGGCGACGAAGCCTTTGAGCGGGCCGTTCATCAGCTTCTGCAGAAAGGGCAGTGCGCGCTTGGGCTGTCCCGACAGCACCAGCAGGCGCGCGGCGTTCTCCATGACGCGGGGCGGCACACACTCGTCGGCGAAGCCGAGGCGTTTGGCTTTCTTGGCATCGAGGGCGCGGCCGGTCAGCATCATGTCGAGCGCGGCGGCCGGGCCGATGACCTGCGGCAGTCGAGCCATGCCGCCCCAGCCCGGCACGATGCCGAGCATGACTTCCGGCAGGGCGATGCGCGTGCCCGGCTCGTCCACGGCGATGCGATAGCGGCAGGCCAGCGCCAGTTCGGTGCCGCCGCCCATGCAGTGGCCGCGGATCAGCGCCAGCGTCGGGTAGCGCACGGCGGCGAGACGGTTGTAGAGCTCCCAGCCGCGCGCGACCAGGGCCCTGGCATCGGCGGGCGAAGCGAGTTTCGTGAATTCCTCGATGTCGGCGCCGGCGATGAAGCCGGCGCTCTTGCCGGAGCGGATCGCCAGGCCCCTGGGCGGCTCGCGCTCGAATTCGTCCAGCGCCAGGCCGAGTTCCCGCATCGCGTCAGCCGACAAGGTGTTGGTCGACTCGCCGGCCTTGTCGAAGGTCAGCCAGGCCAGGCCGCCGGGTTCGCGCTCGATGCGCCAATGCTTCATTTCATTCATCGTTTCCTCGTTACTCATAAATGCTGCCTTCGGCGGGACGCAGATGGCCGACGATGGCCGGCCGCTCGTCCTCGTGCACGTGCAGGGCGAAGCGCGTGCCGTCCGGGCCGCCTTCGCTGCGCAGCGCCACCGGCGCACCGTAGAACACCGGCCCCTTGATCCAGGTCTCCAGCCGCAGCGGCTGTCCATCGGCCAGCGGCAGCCGCGCCAGGCACTGGCCGAGCACCCGCTGCGGGTGGAAGAAAGCCTGGGCGAAGCCGTGCTTGCGCGCATAGCGGCTCCACCAGTGCAGCGGGTTGTAGTCGCCCGACAGGCCGCCGTACTGCCAGCCGCCGCCGGTCGGCATGCGCCAGCTCGCCGTCTCGGGGAGACTGACTTTTGGCGCCTCGGGCACCGCATCCGCCGTCGGCGCGCCGAAGCGGCCGCGCACGTAGAAGGTGTTCACGCTTTCCCAGGCAGCCGCCTGGCCGTCGCCCACAGTCGCGTGCAGGTCGAACTCGGCGCCCTTCTCCAGGATGCGGTGGCTGGCCACCCGCACCATGATGTCCAGCGTGGCATCGCGCGCCAGCGGCCTGTGTTGCTGGATGCGGTTCCTCACCTGCAGCACGCGCCAGATCGGCACCGGAAAGGCCGGCTGGGTGAGGATGGCCATGTGCAGGGGGAAGGCGATGGTGTGCGGGAAGAGCAGCGGCAGGGCCCCGCTCTCGGGCAGGCCGGAAAGCGCGTTGAAGCGCGCCAGCTCGGCCGCGTCGGCGCGATGGCGCCAGCGCGCGGCGATGGCCGGCACGCCGCGCGCAAGACCCGGCGAAGGCTGCAGCGCGCGCGCCATGAAGGCCAGCGCCGAGGGGCGCGCGCGATAGTCGAGGCGGATCTCTTTGTTCATGCTCAGTGGAAGGCGTGCGGCCCCGCGGCATAGGCCACCGAGAGCGCGCCGGAGCCGACATTCACCGCCGCCGTCATGCTCATCACCGAGGTCATGATGTCGACGCCATGCTCGCGCGCTGCGCGCGCCAGCTCGGCATAGCCGGGCATGCTCTTCACCTTTTCCGGGTCGCCGCCATAGCTGACGCATACCTGCGGCGCCTTGAGCCCGCCCTCGATCCGCTCGGCCGTATTGCGGAACAGCTTCTCGACGCCGGTGTCGAAGCCGCGCACCTTGCCCACCGGCCCGGTCTGGTCGCGGTGCGAGCAGAGGATGGGCTTCACATCGAGCATCTGGCCGAGATGGTAGCTGCCCCAGTTGATGCTCTTGTCGCCGCGCTTGGAGGCGCGCTTGTAGACGTGGAACAGGTCGGCCGGCATGAGAAAGGCGTAGGTCTCCTCGGTCAGCTGGCGGATGCGCGCGCCGATCTGTGAGGGCGTGCCGCCTTCGCGGATCAGCCGCACCACCTCGGCGGCCTGCACGGCCTGGCCGGTGAACATGGTGCGGCTGTTGATGACGGCGACGCTGAACGGGCCGGTCAGGCCGGCCTGGCGGCGGCGTTCCTTGTAGCGGCCGATGATGTTGAGCGAGGCCTGGTTGGCGTGATCGTAGATGAGGCTCCGCGCGCTGGTGATGGTGAGGCAGAAGACATGGTCGTACTCCAGCACCAGCCGGTCGAGGAACAGGCCCTCGATCTGCTGCTGCGACCAGGGAATCGACTCGGCGTGATCCTCCGTGCGCGTGTCGAGGTGGCTGGCGTAGAAGGCCCAGGTCGACTCCGGATCGCGCTCATCCACGAAAACCTTCTCGCCGACGCGCACCGAAATCGGCATGACGACGATGTTGTGTTCCTCGATGAACGGCTTCGGCAGGTCGCAGGCCGAATCCACCACTATGCCTATCCTCATGCTATCCCCTCCTCCGGTTGTCGAAAGGCGCCTTCGGGCGCTCTTGTGCGATTAAAGCGTTTCGACCAGCATGGCGCCGCCCTGGCCGCCGCCGATGCAGATGGTGGCGATGCCGCGCTTGCCCTGCGTGCGGCGCAGCACCTGCAGCAGGTGCAGCACGATGCGCGCGCCCGAGGCGCCGACCGGATGGCCGAGCGCGACGGCGCCGCCATCGACGTTGAGCTTCGCCTCGTCGAGCGCGCCCAGCGGGGCGTCGAGGCCGAGCTGTTCCTTGCAGTAGGCGGCATCCTTCCAGGCTTCGATGCAGCCGATCACCTGGGCGGCGAAGGCCTCGTTGATCTCCCAGGCGTCGAGGTCGTTCAGGCCGAGGCCGTGGCGCTGCAGGATCGGCGTGGCGGCATGCACCGGCCCCAGGCCCATCTGCGCCGGGTCGAGGCCGGCCCACTGGCTGTCGACGATGCGGCCGATCGGGTCGAGCTTGTGGCGATCGAGCGCTTCTTCGGATGCCAGGATCAGCCAGGCGCCGCCGTCGGTGATCTGCGAGCTGTTGCCGGGCGTGACGCGGCCGTACTTCCTGTCGAAGAAGGGCTTCAGCTTGGCCAGGCCTTCCATCGAGGCGTCGCGCCGCACGCCGTCGTCGGCGGCGAAAACCTGCCCGTCCTGGCCGACCAGCGGCACCACCTCGCCGTAGTGGCCGGCATCCTGGCCGGCGGCGACGCGCCGGTGGCTGCGCACCGAGAATTCGTCCATCTGCCCGCGCGTGATGCCGAAGCGGTGGGCGAGGTTCTCCGCCGTCTGGCCCATCAGCAGGTTCACCACCGGGTCGGTGAGGCCCTTCATGAGGCCGATCACCGGCGAGAGCAGCGCGCCGGGCCTGAGCCTGGCGAACAGCGCCGCCTTCTGCCCGGCGGTCTTCGCCTGGGCCATCTGCGCGAACCACAGCACCATCCTGTCCGAATAGAGCAGCGGCGCGCGCGAGAGCGCATCGACGCCGCCGGCCAGCACGAGCTGCGAGCGGCCGGAAGCGATGTTGGCGATGGCCGAGTCGAGCGCCTGCATGCCGGAAGCGCAGTTCCGCATCACCGTCCAGCCCGGCACCTTGAGGCCGCAGCCCATGCGCAGCGCGGCGACGCGGCCGATGTTCACTTCATCCGGCGAGGGCGCGGCGCAGCCGAGGATGACTTCGTCGAGTTCCTCTGCGGCGAAGGGCTGGCGCATGAGCAGCGCCCGCCCGGCGGCGGTGGCGAGATCGCCCGCCGAGAAGGGGCCGGGGGCGTTGCGCGCCTTGAGGAAGGGCGTGCGCGCGCCGTCGACGATGTAGGCCGGTTTGGCGTTCATTGGTTTTCCTCGTTAGCGGTGAGCGGTGTGCGGTGAGCAGTAAAACCGTTCACCGCCACCAAATCAGGCCGCCGCACGGTGCTGGGCGGGCTTCGGTTCGCTCCGCTGCAGGCCGAGGTCGAAGGGGAAGTCATCCACCTTGATGACCTCGCCGCTCAGCTCGCGGGCGCGCACGAGCAGGGCGTGCTCGGCGCTCGTGATGACGCCGTGCTGCAGCGCCTGACTTTCCAGCGCCTGCGCGCTGCCGCCCGCCAGGCGGCCGTCCTTCTGCGCGGTGCGCAGCTTGGCGTGCACGGGCTCGGCGGCGAGCGTGGCCTCCAGCGCCAGTTCGATGACGCCGACCGGGTCCGTCTCGTCGCGCGGGACGTACATGCCGGCGGTGAGGCGGTCGCGCGTCGCCGACGGGGCGATGAGCAGATCGGCCACCTGGCCGCCGAGGCGGTCGGAGGGCACGACGTAGGGCCGGCCGAGCGGGAAGATCGTGCGGCGCAGGAAGGTCGACACGAGGCGGCTGGGGAAGTTGGAGACGACGCCCTCGAAGGCATTCTGCGCCTTGAACATGGAGTCCCAGATGGCCCAGTGCATCAGCGGCGCATCGGCCTGCTGGCGGCCTTCCGCCTCGTAGCGCTTGAGCACCGCCGAGGCAAGATACATCAGCGAGAGGATGTCGCCCATGCGCGCCGAGAGTTTCTCCTTGCGCTTGAGATCGCCGCCCATCACCAGCATGGAGACGTCGGCGAGGAAGGCGAAGGCCGAAGAGAAGCGCGTCAGCTGCTGGTAGTAGCGGCGCGTCTGCGGCGCCACGTTTTCGGGCACCTTGACGAAGTGCGAGCCGGTGAGGCCGGTGAGGAAGGCGCGCAGGCCGTTGCCGACGGTGTGGCCGACATGCGCGAAGAGGGCGCGGTCGAAGGCGACGAGGTCGCCCGTCTGCGCCGCCTGCATCTCCGCCAGCACGTAGGGATGGCAGCGGATGGCGCCCTGGCCGAAGATGATCAGGCTGCGCGTCAGGATGTTGGCGCCCTCGACGGTGATGCCCACCGGCACCTGCTGATAGGCGCGGCCGAGGAAATTCGACGGGCCGAGGCAGATGCCCTTGCCGCCGAGGATGTCCATGCCGTCGCTCACCGACTGGCGCGCGCGCTCGGTGATGTGGTACTTGACGATGGCGGATACGACGGAAGGCTTCTCGCCCAGATCGATCGAGCCGGCGGTCATCACCCGGGCGGCGTCGGACAGATACAGGTTGCCGCCCATGCGCGCCAGCGGCTCCTGGATGCCCTCGAAGCGGCCGATCGGCGTCTTGAACTGGTTGCGCACGCGGGCATAGCCGCCCACCGTGCGCACCGCCAGCTTCTGCATGCCGGTGTTGGAGCCGGGCAGGGAGATCGAGCGGCCGGCGGCGAGGCACTCCATCAGCATGCGCCAGCCCTGGCCGGCCATGGCCGGGCCGCCGATGATGAAGTCGAGCGGCATGAAGACATCCCTGCCGCGCGTCGGCCCGTTCATCCAGGCGGCATTGAGCGGGAAGTGGCGGCGGCCGGTCTCGACGCCGGGGTGATTCGCCGGCACCAGCGCGCAGGTGATGCCGATGTCTTCGGCGTCGCCGAGCAGACGCTCCGGATCGAACAGGCGGAAGGCCAGCCCCACCACCGTGGCGACCGGCGCCAGGGTGATGTAGCGCTTGTCCCAGGTGACGCGCATGCCGACGACTTCCCTGCCCTGCCACAGGCCCTTGCAGACGACGCCGCGGTCGGGGATGGCGGCGGCGTCCGAGCCGGCCCAGGGGTTGGTCAGGGCGAAGCAGGGAATGTCGAGGCCTTTCGCCAGCCTGGGCAGGTAGTGGCTCTTCTGCTCGTCGGTGCCGTAGTGCAGCAGCAGTTCGGCCGGGCCGAGCGAGTTGGGCACCATCACCGACACCGCCGTGGCGGCGCAGCGCGTGGAGAGCTTGGTCACCACCTGCGAGTGGCCGTAGGCGGAGAAGCCGAGGCCGCCGTACTGCTTCGGGATGATCATGCCGAGGAAGCCCTTCTCCTTCATGTACTGCCAGGCCTGCGGCGAGAGATCGTGGTCGAGGTGCGAGGAGGTCCAGTCGTCGGACAGCCGGCACAGCTCGGCCGTCTCGTTGTCGAGGAAGGCCTGTTCCTCCGGCGTGAGCTGCGGCTGCGGGTAGGCGAGCAGCTTGTGCCAGTCGGGGCGGCCGTGGAACAGCTCGCCCTCCCACCAGACGGAGCCGGCCTCGAGCGCCTCGCGCTCGGTCTGCGACATCTGCGGCAGCATGCGGCGGTAGGCGGCGAAGAGCGCGCGGGTGATGACTGAGCGGCGCAGCGGCCGGATGGCGAACAAGGCCGCCAGGGCGGTCAGCGGCAATGCGATCAATAAGGTCCAGGCCATGCGGTTCTCCTTTGTCTTCCTCCGGCGGGAATCGCCGCCGTGTTTTGCTGCTTGTCGAGTGTTAACGGCGCCCATGCCGCCGTACTGAAGTCAGGCGGCGCGGCGCGGCCCCTTTTCCCTGGTTTTGACCGGCGCCTCGGCCAATGGTGCGCGCAGGCCGCCCAGCAGGAAGGGCATCAGGCGGCGCGCCAGGGCGCCGGGGTCCTTCTCGTCCAGCTCGTGCTCGGCCACCAGCTGCAGCGCGTCGGTGCCGGCAATGGCGTACGACATGGCGCCGAGCATGAAATGGAAGCGCCAGAGGATCTCCTCCGGTGGCACATCGGGCAGCGAGCGGAACAGCGCCTGCTTGAAGCGCGGCACCACGGCGGCGTATTCGTCGGCGAGGAACTGGCGCACGAAGGCCGAGGGCTCGGTGTAGGTGCGGCCGAGCAGGCGCATGAAGGTGGCGCCGCCGTGCTCGGTGTCCGCCGCCATGCGCAGCGAAACGCCGAAGAAGGCCTCGACGATCTGGTGGGGTTTCAGCGCCGCGCCCTTCGCCTCGGCCTCGTAGCGGTCGAGGGCGCGCAGGCGCTCCCGGTTGAGCCAGGTCAGGCGGCGGCGGAAGACTTCCTGGACGAGGGCTTCCTTGCTGCCGAAGTGGTAATTGATCGAGGCGAGATTCACTCCGGCGCGGCCGGTGATCATGCGCATCGTGGTGGCTTCGAAGCCGTGCTCGACGAACAGCGCCTCGGCGGCGTCGAGGATGCGCTCGCGGGTGTCCTGCATCTGCTTGGCTTCGGCTTGACCCATAAAAAGGGAACGCTCGTTTCAAACGGTTGTTTGAATCATACGTTTATTTTGATCCCTGTCAAGTGCCGCAGCGTCGGTCGGGCGGCGTCGCCCAATCAGGTCCGGGGGCAATTTGATCGATTAATTTGATATGCATTTCCGGGCGGCAATCGCGAACCTCGATGTCTAAAATGTGAATGATTGTGGCTCCGCCCGCGCAGCCAAAGCGACGCGCCTGCCGCACCGCTTGCCAGGGAGCGGCGAGGTTCCCGGGAGGGAACAACGGCCGGTTGCCGCACGCAGAATCGTCTGCAGAATCAAAATCCCCTGACCGGGACCCGTTATGATTTCAGCCTCAGGCAAGTCACTGGATGAAACGAGGGCTGCAGCAGCGGACCCGCCCAGCGACCACGAACTCGCGGACTATCTGCAAATGGTCATCGAGTTCCTGCCGAGCGGCGTGTCGCTGATAGACGGCGAAGGCAAGGTGATCGCCTGGAACCAGCGCTTCAAGCGCCTCCTCGATTATCCGGACGCGCTGCTGATGCCCGGAAAGGCACGCCTGGAAAAGCTTATCCGCCATAACCTCGAACGCGGCGATTTCGGCGCCGACCATCCACAGCAGGAGGCCGACGACATCCTCGCCCGTTTCCGGCGCCGCGAACCCTTTGCCATCGAGCGCACACGCCCCGATGGAGTCGCGCTGGAAATCCGCGGCCAGCCGCTGCCCGGCGGGGGCTTCATCGTGCTCTGCAACGACATCTCCGAACGCAAGCGCGCGGAGCGGGAAGCCAGGCGCTATGCCGCCTATCTGAGGGCGGTGCTGGACAACCTGCCGCATGGCATCAGCGTGGTCGACGACAAGCTCGGGCTGGTGCTGTACAACGAGGCCTTCCTGAAGCTGCTGGACCTGCCCGGGGATCTGGCCGAGGCCGGGCACTACGACGAGCTGATCCGCTACAACGCCGACCGCGGCGAATACGGCCCGGGCGACCCCGAAGCCTTGGTCGAAGAGCGGCTCGCCCTGATGCGGCGTTTCGAACCCCACCGTTTCACGCGCACCCGTCCGAACGGAACCGTGCTCGACATCATCGGACGCCCCTTGTCGATCGAGGGCCGCACGGCCGGCTTCGTCTCGGCCTTCATCGACGTCACCCGGTACAAACGGGCCGAGGAGGAAATCCGCCACCTGAACGCCGGGCTCGAGCAGCGCGTGGCCCGCCGCACGGCGGAGCTCGAAGCGGCCAACCGCCAGCTGGCCGCCTTCAGCGCCTCCGTCTCCCACGATCTGCGCGCACCGCTGCGCGCCCTCAGCGGCTATCTTGGCATGCTGCGCGAAGACCTGCCGGAGCCGC
Source organism: uncultured Rhodocyclaceae bacterium (assembly GCA_964475635.1). Lineage (GTDB taxonomy): Bacteria > Pseudomonadota > Gammaproteobacteria > Burkholderiales > Rhodocyclaceae > Desulfobacillus. The sequence continues at coordinate 11,420 of CAYYXS010000015.1, read as the reverse complement.
TATCCGAAACGGGCAGTGCCCTGTTTTCCCGCATCGGCGGAACCATAGGCCGCATGACGAGCATCATCGACGACCTGCTGTCGCTTTCCCGCATCGGCCAGGAGGCGCTGCAGGTCACCCGTGTCGATCTCTCGCGTCTGGCGCGCGAGGTCGCAGCCGATATTGCCGACACCGAAGCGGATTGCCGCGCCGACTGGCAGATTGCCGATGAAGTCGAGGCCTGGGCCGATGCCGCCCTGCTGCGTCTGGCGCTGGACAACCTGATGCGCAACGCCTGGAAATATTCCAGCAAGGCGGAAAAACCGAGCATTCGATTCGGATCCCGCGAGGACAATGGGAAGCAGGTCTACTTTGTCCGCGACAACGGCGTCGGTTTCGACATGGCCAGCGCGAAAAACCTGTTCGGCCCCTTCGTCCGGCTGCATGACCGGCGTGAATTCGAAGGCACCGGCCTCGGCCTGACCATCGTGGACCAGGTGATCCGGCGCCATGGCGGCCGGGTCTGGGCCGAGGCCGCGCCGGGCAAGGGCGCGACGTTCCACTTCACGCTGCCGGGGGCAAACCCGGCGCAGGAGTAGGGTTTCGCCGGGCCGCTTTCACAGCGAACGCTGCCGTTCCATTAGAATCCGGGGATGCGACGCACCGCCACGGCCGCCCCCCTGCCCGCCCCCGCCAGCGGCCCCCGCCACGACTGGCAGACCCTGCGCACCCTGTTCCCCTACATCTGGGCCTACCGGGGGCGGGTGCTGTTCGCGCTCGCCTGCCTGGTGGCCGCCAAGCTGGCCAACGTCGGCGTGCCGCTGGTGTTCAAGGAAATCGTCGATGCCTTCACCGCCGAGCGGGCGGCCCTGGTGGTGCCGCTGGCGCTGCTCGCCATCTACGGCCTGCTGCGCTTCTCGATGTCGCTGTTCACGGAATTGCGCGAGCTGGTCTTCGCCCGCGTCACCCAGCAGGCGGTGCGCAACATCGCCCTGCAGGTGTTTCGCCACCTGCACGCCCTCTCGCTGCGCTTCCACCTGGAGCGGCAGACCGGGGGGCTGACGCGCGACATCGAGCGCGGCACGCGCTCCATCGGCACCCTGATCAGCTACACCATCTACAGCATCCTGCCGACTCTGGTCGAGGTCGGCCTGGTGATCGGCATCCTGGCTTCCCGCTACGAATCGAGCTTCGCCTGGATCACCGCCGGCGCACTGGCGATCTACATCACCTTCACCGTGATGGTGACCAACTGGCGCACGGCACTGCGGCGCGAGGCCAACGAGTTCGACTCGGCCGCCAATTCGCGCGCCATCGACAGCCTGCTCAACTACGAAACGGTAAAGTACTTCAACAACGAGGACTACGAGGCGCGGCGCTACGACGGCCAGCTGCGCAAATGGGAGGCAGCGCAGGTGAAAAGCCAGGTCTCGCTGTCCTTCCTCAATCTCGGCCAGGCCGGCATCATCGCCGTGGCGGTCACCCTGATCATGTGGCGCGCCTCGGTCGGCGTCAGCGACGGCACCATGTCGGTGGGCGACATCGTGCTGGTGAACGGCCTGCTGATCCAGCTCTACATCCCGCTCAACTGGCTCGGCGTGCTCTACCGCGAGATCCGCCAGGCGCTTACCGACATCGAGCGCATGTTCGCCCTCAAGGCCGAGCACCGCGAGATCGCCGACGCGCCCGACGCCGTGCCGCTGCCCTCTGGCCCCTGCGCCGTACGCTTCGATCGCGTCGGCTTCTCCTACGAATCGAATCGGCAGATCCTGTTCGATGTCGACTTCGCCATCCCCGCCGGCGGCACCGTGGCGGTGGTCGGCCATTCCGGCTCGGGCAAGTCGACGCTGTCACGGCTGCTGTTCCGCTTCTACGACGCGCAGTCCGGCGCGGTGAAGGTAAACGGCACGGACATCCGCCGCCTGACGCAGGCCTCCCTGCGCGCGGCGATCGGCATCGTGCCGCAGGACACGGTGCTGTTCAACGATTCGATCTATTACAACATCCAGTACGGCCGCCCCGAGGCGAACCGCGCCGACGTCATCGCCGCCGCCCAGGCCGCCCACATCCACGACTTCGTCGAGTCCCTGCCGGACAGGTACGAGACCCGCGTCGGCGAGCGCGGCCTCAAGCTCTCCGGCGGCGAGAAGCAGCGCGTCGCCATCGCCCGCGCCCTGCTGAAGAACCCGCCGATCCTGATCTTCGACGAAGCCACCTCGGCACTCGACTCCCAGTCGGAAAAAGCCATCCAGGACGAACTGGAGCGCATCGCCGTCGGCCGCACCACCCTGGTCATCGCCCACCGCCTGTCGACCGTGATGAACGCCGACGAAATCCTGGTGCTCGACCAAGGCCGCATCGTCGAGCGCGGCACGCACAGGGGCCTGCTCGATCGCGGCGGCGCCTATGCCCAGATGTGGGCGCTGCAGCAGCAGGAAGAGGAGGAAGCCGAAGGCGAGGCGGTTTAGACAAATATTTTATGCGGGCATAGAATGCCCGCTCCAACAACCACAAGAGGAGGCTGCCATGAAGAAAATCGCCGTGCTGCAGGCACTGACTTTGTCCGCCGGTCTGTGCGCCGCCCTGCCCGTCCTTGCGCAGGACAGCGGCACCCTGAAGAAGATCAAGGACAGCGGCGCCGCCACGATGGGCGTGCGCGAATCTTCGGGCGGCCTCTCTTTCACCGTCGGCGACGGCAAGTTCGCCGGCTTCCACGTCGAGCTGTGCCAGCGGGCGCTCGCCGACATCCAGAAGCAGCTCGGCCTGGCCAAGCTCGACATCAAGTACCAGCCGGTGACCTCGCAGAACCGCATCCCGCTGACGCAGAACGGCACGATTGACATCGAGTGCGGCTCGACCACCAACAACGCCGCACGGCAGAAGGACGTCGCCTTCGCCGTCACCACCTTCGTCGAGGAAGTGCGCATCGCCGTCAAAGCCAATTCCGGCATCGCCTCGATCGCCCAGCTGAACGGCAAAAACGTCGCCACCACCACCGGCACCACCTCGGTGCAACTCCTGCGCAAACACGAGCGCGCCGCCGGCGTGGACTTCAAGGAGGTGTTCGGCAAGGACCACGCCGACAGCTTCCTGCTGCTGGAAAGCGGACGCGCCGACGCCTTCGTCATGGACGGCCAGATCCTCGCCGGCAACATCGCCAAATCGAAAAACCCCGCCGACTTCAAGATTGTCGGGGAAGTACTGGCCGTCGAGCCCATCGCCATCATGCTGCGCAAGGACGATCCGGCCTTCAAGAAGGCGGTGGACGACAGCCTGAAGGCGCTGATCAAGCCCGGCGAGATGGCGAAGATCTACGACAAGTGGTTCATGCAGCCGATCCCGCCGAGCAACAAGCCGATCGGCCTGCCGGCCTCGGAGGCGACGAAGGCGGCCTGGGCCAACCCCAACGACAAGCCGGCGGAAGACTACGCGAAGAAGTAAGGCGCGCTTCCATCAACATGGAGCCGCGCAGCGGCGAACGCCCGTCACCCCCTTCCTCGGGAAGGGGGGCGGGGGGAAGGTAGTGCATGTCCACCTGGGACTGGCAGGTCTTCTGCAAGGACACCATCGACGGCGAGATCGTGCCGCGCTGCTTCGGTGGCGCTGGTGACGTCACCTATCTCGACTGGCTGCTCTCGGCCTGGGGCTGGACGATCTCGGTGTCGCTGCTGGCGCTGCTGGTGGCGCTCGTGCTCGGCTCGCTCATGGGCATCCTGCGCACCACGCCGCATCGCGGCCTGGTGCTGCTCGGCAACGCCTGGACCGAGCTGTTCCGCAACATTCCCCTGCTGGTGCAGATTTTCCTCTGGTACCACGTCGTGCCGGCGCTCGTCCCGCCGCTGCGCGACGTGCCGAGCTTCCTGCTGGTGGTGCTGGGCCTGGGACTGTTCACCTCGGCGCGCATCTCGGAGCAGGTGCGCGCCGGCATCCAGTCGCTGACGGGCGGGCAGCGCATGGCCGGGCTGGCGATGGGGTTCACCCTGCCGCAGACCTACCGCTACGTGCTGCTGCCGATGGCCTTCCGCATCGTCATCCCGCCGCTCACCAGCGAATCGATGAACATCGTCAAGAACTCGGCGGTGGCCTTCGCCGTGAGCATCTCCGAGCTGACCCTGTTCGCTCTGCAGGCACAGGAGGAGACCGCGCGCGGCATCGAGATCTACCTCGCCGTTACCGGCCTGTATTTCATCACCGCCTTCGCCATCAACCGCGTCCTGCACTTCGTCGAGCAGCGGGTGCGCGTGCCGGGCATGATCGGAGGCGGCCGCTGATGTTGAATCTCGATTTCGCCTTCCTGACTCCGGCGGTCATCTCCGGCTATGTGCTCAAGGGCTTCGTCTTCTCGTTGCAACTCACGCTGATCGCCATGATCGGCGGCATCGTCCTCGGCACGCTGCTGGCCTTGATGCGCCTTTCGAGCAAGCCCTGGCTGACGCTGCCCGCCGCCGGTTATGTGAACACCATGCGCAGCGTCCCGCTGGTGATGGTGATCCTCTGGTTCTTTCTCCTGATCCCCCTGCTGATCGGCCGCCCGCTCGGTGCCGAGATGTCGGCCATCATCACCTTCACCCTGTTCGAGGCGGCCTACTACTCGGAGATCATGCGCGCCGGCATCCAGAGCGTTGCCAGAGGCCAGGTCGCCGCCGGCTACGCACTCGGTATGAGCTATGGCCAAACCATGCGCCTGATCGTGCTGCCGCAAGCCTTCCGCAACATGCTGCCGGTGCTGCTCACCCAGACCATCATCCTGTTCCAGGACACCTCGCTGGTGTATGCCATCGGCGCCTACGATCTGCTCAAGGGCTTCGAGGTCGCCGGCAAGAACTTCAACCGGCCGGTGGAGACCTACCTGGTCGCCGCCGTGCTCTACTTCATCATCAGCTTCAGCCTGTCGATGCTGGTGAAGAAATTGCAGCAGCGCATCGCCATCATAAGATGACAACCTTTCCCCCATCCCCTTTCCCGAGGAAAGGGGTGACGGTAGTTCAGCTGCGCAAGGCGCGGCATCCATGTGTTGGCTTGCCGCCTCCTTGGGGCGGCCCGGCGGAGGCGGCACCATGCCCATGATCGAAATGAAGAACGTCAGCAAGTGGTACGGCGAGTTCCAGGTGCTGGCCGAATGCTCCACCCAGGTCGAGAAGGGCGAGGTCATCGTCGTCTGCGGCCCGTCGGGCTCGGGCAAGTCGACCCTCATCAAGTGCGTGAACGGCCTGGAGCCCTTCCAGCAGGGCGAGATCCTGGTGAATGGCATCTCCGTCGGCAACCCGAAGACCGACCTGCCCAAGCTGCGCGCCCGCGTCGGCATGGTGTTCCAGCACTTCGAGCTGTTCCCGCACATGTCGATCACGGAGAACCTCTCCATTGCCCAGGTCAAGGTGCTTGGCCGCAGCAATGACGAAGCGCGCGAGCGCGGCCTCAAGCTGCTCGACCGCGTAGGGCTGCGTTCCCAGGCCGACAAGTTCCCCGGCCAGCTCTCCGGCGGCCAGCAGCAGCGCGTCGCCATCGCCCGGGCGTTGTCCATGGACCCGATCTGCATGCTCTTCGACGAGCCGACCTCGGCGCTCGACCCGGAGATGATCAACGAAGTGCTCGATGTCATGGTCGAACTCGCCCAGGAAGGCATGACCATGATGGTGGTGACGCACGAGATGGGCTTCGCCCGCAAGGTCGCCCACCGCGTCGTCTTCATGGATCAAGGTCGAATCGTCGAAGACGACAAGAAAGAGGCCTTCTTCGGCAGCCCGCGCTCCGAGCGCGCCCAGCAATTTCTCTCCAAGATTCTCCACCACTGAGGTATTTCTCATGGCAGCACAAAGCGAAACGAAGAACATGGCGCTGTTCTGCGACTTCGAGAACGTCGCCCTCGGCGTGCAGGAAGCCAAGTACGCCCAGTTCGACATCCGCAAAGTGCTCGAGCGCCTGCTGCTGAAGGGCAGCATCGTCGTCAAGAAGGCCTACTGCGACTGGGCGCGCTACAAGGACTTCAAGGCGCCGATGCACGAGGCCGCCTTCGAGCTGATCGAGATCCCCCACGTGCGCCAGTCCGGCAAGAACTCCGCCGACATCCGCATGGTGGTGGACGCCCTCGACCTCTGCTACACCAAGGCGCACGTCGACACCTTCGTCATCATCAGCGGCGACTCGGATTTCTCGCCGCTGGTCTCCAAGCTGCGCGAGAACAACAAACTGGTGATCGGCGTCGGCGTGAAGAAGTCGACCTCCGACCTCCTCATGGCCAACTGCGACGAGTTCATCTACTACGACGACCTGGTGCGCGAGGAGGAGACGAAGAAACGCACCGCCAAGAAGCGCCCGGCGAAGCCGGCCGCCGCCAAGGGCGCGCAGAAGCCGGAGAGCAAGGCGCCGGCCGAGGAGGAGGACCGCAAGCAGGAAGCGCTCGACCTCGCCCTGGAAACCATCGAGGCCCTCATCGCCGAGCGTGGCGCCGGCGAGCCGATCTGGGGCTCGATGGTGAAGCAGGCCCTCAAGCGCCGCAAGCCCGGCTTCAGCGAATCCTATTACGGCTTCAAGTCCTTCAGCGACCTGCTCGAGGAAGCGCAGGCGAGGAAACTGCTGGAACTGCAGCGGGACGAGAAGTCGGGGGGCTATATCGTGCGCATGGGCTGAACGCCTGCGTCACATACTTGTACGATGCCGTGGAGATTCGTTTCCCGGTCGAAATCAATCAAGTTTTCGTCGCAGGTGCAGTCGGCGAACTCGTCGTAGGCGTATCCCCGACCGCGTCGTAGTTGCAGGTATGCGTATTCATGAGCTCGTGTACCCCATGGACGCTGCATTATGGGCATGGCGCTTCGGGAGCGAAACCTCGCCGTGCTGCAGGGGCTGACTTTCATTTTTCCCCGGCCTCGTCGAGTACCGCCCGGATCAGTTCCGCCGAAAGCCTGAAGTCGTTTTCCAGCATTTTTTCGAACACCGGCCTCACCGCCGGAATCAGGCGGCGCCGCTTCGCCGCCAGGATGATCCCCGCGGTGCCGGTGACGGCAAACCCCATTTCCTGCGCCACGGCACGGCCGGCTTTTTCGTCCATGAGAATGAGGCAGGGCCGGCGCAAATTGACGGCCGCGCGCAGCGTGCTGGCTTCGCCCTCGTCGAGTTCGGCGAAGGCGGGCTCCGCCCACTGCTCCTGAATGACCTTGAGCCAGCCGCGCCGTATGGCAGCGGCGATTTCCCGCTCGCCCGGCCGGGCGCTGCCCGGCACGACCTCCTCATGCACGGCGGCGGTCAACGTCACCTTGCCGAACAGGGCATGCGCCCAGGCAAGGCCGCCGACGATGCCCAGAGCAATGAGCGGGCTGGCGTCGGCGAGGACGATCGAGGCAGAACGCTTCACGCCGTGCGAGCGAGCCAGGCGTCGAGATCCTTCATGTCTTCCCGCAGCGAGGCAGCGTTGCCCTTGATGGCTGGGATGCCCAGGCGGGAAACATGTTGCATGAAGTCGGCCAGCGCCATGCCGGCGAGGCGGGCGGCATGGCCGAGGGACAGGCTGTCGTCCTTGAAGAGCGATACCGCCAGCGCGGTACGCACGCCGGGCTGGTCGAGCAACTTCTCGTCGTCCAGATGCACCAGCACAGCCTCGGGATGGTGGCGGCTGGTCACGATCACCACATCCTCCTGCGCCATCTTGAGCGCGGTGGAAGGGTTGTCCTTGAGTTCCCGTACGCTGACTGATTTCATATGTCCTCCTGAATGTGGGAATATTCTATAGGAACGAACGGGCAGGCTCAAGCTCGCTCACAACCCCGGATCGCTCCCCTCCTCCCCCGCCAGCGCCACCATGACCATCTTCCGCGTCAGGTGCGGCGCGAAGAGTTCGATGAATCCATAGGCGTAACCGCGCAACCAGGCGTTCCTGCGGATGCCGATGCGCGTCGTCGCCGATTCGAACAGGTGGGCGGCATCCACCGCCCGCAATCCCTTGTCCGCCGCCGGATCGAAGGCCATGTAGGCGACGATGCCGATGCCGAGCCCCAGCGCGACGTAGGTCTTGATGATGTCGGCGTCGATGGCCGTCAGCACGACGTTGGGCGCGAGCCCGCGCGCGGCGAAGGCCTTGTTGATCTGGCTGCGACCGGTGAAAGCGAAGTCGCAGGTGATGATCGGGTATTTGGCGATCGCCTCCAGCGACAGCGGTTTTCCCTTCAGAATGGGGTGCTCGGGCGGCGCGATGACACCGCTGTCCCGTCTGTTTCGGCGGCTGGCGGGCTCAGTCGGCGTCGATGCTCAGATAGACCAGCGTCTGGTTGACCAGTTGATAGGCGACCTCGCCGAAGGTCATCGGTCCGCGCATGCGGCCGGTCTGCTTGCCCTCCAGCTCCGAGTAGAGATAGTTGAGGATGCAGTTGCAGCAGAACGCGACCGGCCGCTCGGCATCCGGCATGGCCGATTGAAACGCGCGCACATAGTCCGGCACTTCCGCCGCGACGCGATACTCGATTTCGTCGAACACCGGCGCATAGAAATCCACCCGTTGCCGCTCGCGGTCGACGCCCTTGAAACTGACATTGACCAGGGCGCCGCTGTAATCGGCCACCAGCGGCAACCGGGTGTCGATGCCGCGCGCGACGACGTACTCGGCGAAGTTCGCCGGCTGCCCGTTGATCAGGCAGCGGTCGGCGGAAAAGCCGGTGGCCGGGAAGCGGATGCGGTCGCCGTCTCCCTGGCGGAAGAGGTTGATGATGTCGATCCGCGCGCGCAGGTTGGACGGCAGCTCGACATGCATGACGATTGCCCGCTCGCAGTCCGCCTCCAGGGTCGTGCCGTTGACCACCGCCGGGCGGGCGGTGGCCAGGTCGTCGAGGTGGATGCCGGCGATCCAGCCGACCAGCGGCTTGACGTACATGTCGTCGTAGCCCGGCGCGTCGTGGGCGAAGCGCGAGTGCAGGGACGAGAAGGCCGGAATGATGACCAGCGAAAAGCCGTTCTCCGGGGCGTCGGCGCAGACCCGCGGCAGTTGCGCCGCATCGTAGAAGCGGATCGAGGGCCGCGCAGCAAGCATCGGGAAGGCGGTGACGAACAGCGCGTCGCGCGAACTGACGCCGCCATCCTGCCCCATGAAATAGGGAATCGTGCCGCCGATCCAGTTGCCGCGCGGCAGCCGGCGCAACAGGCTTTCGTCCGCCGCGATGCTGAGAAAACGCCCGCTGCGGATCAATTGCGCCACGCGGTCCGGCGACATGAGGCAGCCCGCGCCGAAGCCGTCCTCCCCGAGGCGGTCCGGCAAGGCGCTAATGGCGGCGGAGTTGTGAGAGTTCATAGTCGAGTACGCGTTCGTTGCGGATGACATAGCGATGCAGGTCGCGCAGCTTGAGCAGCCGCACGTCCTTGTCGTGGATGGCGGCGAATTGCGAGCGCATGCGCGTCAGCAGCAACTGCAGGCTGAGCACGCGGATGTCGACCGGCAGGCGGCCCTCGACCAGTTCCTGCCAGACCGGATCGGTCGCGTCGGGCACCGCGGTCTCCGGCGCGGCCGTCGCGCGCGACGGCGCCGCGGGGAGAGCCCGCTCGGCCGCGCCCTGCCCGCGCGGTCGGGCCGGCTTGTCCAGCAAGCCCGGCGTGGCGCTGCCGCTGTCCAGCGCGAACTTGAACTTCCACAGATCGTTGAACGGCACGTCGAGCAGCATGCAGATGCCCTCGTAACTCACGCCTTCGCTCATCAGCGCAAAAATCTGTTTCGCCTTGGCCCGGGTAAAGCCCAGCTTGTCGTCGCCCAGCCAAGGCTGCTCCGCCAGTTCCGTGCCGGCCGGCAGCCGGGCGTGGATGTAGCAGTGGTAGCCGCCCAGATTGACGTGGCGCCATTCGGCTTCGCGAATCGCGTCGGCCGCCCCGCCGTTGCCGCCGAACCACGAGCGCGGCGTCCTGACGCCGATCCATACATCGACCCGTCTGCGTTGTTCATCGACGCGAATGTCGCTGATCGCGCACGGTGCGGCAACCTGCAACAGCTTGTTCAGCAGCTCTCGTTCGAGCGCCATTTTCTTCTCCCGAGCCGAACCCCGCTTCACCGCGGGGGCACACAATCTCCATCGGAGGTGCGGTCCCGCAAATCCGTCCGGGTGAGCCGCACCCTGATCCAGCCTGCAACAGCGCGGTCATCGTGTCTCGTTTTCGAACGTTTTCGACGCAACCGCGTGTGGCCCTATTGCAGTAGAAAGAACCATGCCAGGCGCGAGGCCCGCACACCGGGCCCCGCACCCGCCCCGGGGCTAAGCCTTGGCCATCTTGCCGCCTAGCGACTCAGAGAGCCAGCCGAATATCGCGCCGAGCAGGATCGAGATGATCGTCGGCAGCAGCGCATCGACGGGCGACAGGCCTTTGAGCAGAATCAGTCCGGCGATCGAGGCAAACCCATACACGCTCGCCGGAATCGTGCTCAGCTGCGGGATATGCGCGGCCAGCACGATGGCGCCGGCGCCGATGCCCACGGCAACCGGTGCGGCAAAGCTGCCCAGCGCACCGAGCTGGCCGGCCAGCATCACCGACAGCGCTCCCACGACGGCGCCGAAAATCATGCCGATCATGGTGTTCTTCATTCCGGCGCCCTTGCCGCCGCAGTGATAGAACGCAGCCCAGGCGATGAACGCCTGCCAGATCTGGACCTGCAATGCGGCGAGCGGGCCGAGGAATACCCAGGTTGCAACGACTGCGAGCAGACCGATCGAAAGTGTGAGAGCAAAGAGTATCGTCACGTTACGCCTCCTGAATTTTGTTGAAATGAATGAATCGCCTAACCTGGCGGCGGCACAAACACATGCCACCGCTTGCGACAGCGGGAATACGGGATTCGATTCTCCGCAGCAACCCAATCGCAAGAATCAAGCCAACGCAGGACTTCCGATCCAGGCAGGGGTTGCAGGGGTTGCGCCGGTATCGCGCAGGGTGCTGAGCCGGTCCGGATCGCAGGCCGCGGATCATCCGCGTCCGGAGTTCGGGGCTGCTTTATTTTTTCAGCTCGAGGATCCAGGCAACCAGCCGCTGCGCATCGGTCTCGCTGATCGCCACCGCATTGGGCGGCATGGCGACGCCGCTGGCTTTGTCCTTCCAGTGGCGGTCATAGAGCGAAGTGCCCTTCATCACTTCGGAAACGAGCCGCACCTGCGCGCCTGGATCGCCCCTGTAGCGCTCCGCTACGTCTGTCCAGGCAGGGCCTACCGGCTTCAGGCCATTCGGGCCTTTTGCTCCGGCCTCGACAGCATGGCAGACGAGGCATCCGGCGTTCCCCGCCACCCGAAACATCGCGGCAGCCTTTTCGTCCCCGGCCACGGCAAAATCGCAGATCATGGCCAAAGTGGTGGCCAGCAGCAGAATAGCTTTTTCGCTTTCCTTCATGGTTATCCCCCCCTGTCTTGCTCCAATGCCATCGACGCCGATCAGATCGGCCGCGTTCCCAGATATCGCGTCTGTGCGCCCTGAGTGCGGGCCAG